>JAHFUP010000035.1:0-39508 GCA_023265025.1 Acidimicrobiia bacterium
GCACTGAATTCGTCAACCACCCTGCGACGGTAGGTCTCCGTCGAACAAACCCGCCTGGCCAACTGCCCCGAAGGGGCCACCGATCACGAGCGAGCGGAGCGAGTCTCGGGAGCGGCGTAGAACCTTTCGCCATGAACACGTTTCGTAAGGCTGGGGCCTTCCTCGCCGTTTCCGTCGCCGCCACCCTGCCGACGGTCGGAGGGGCCGGCGCCGCCGTGCTCTCCTGTGGCCAGACCATCACCCAGAGCGCGACGCTGACCGCCGACGTGGGCCCGTGTTCGAACAACGGCATCATCATCGGCGCCGACGGCATCACCTTCAACCTCGGTGGCTTCCGGATCTTCGGGGGCGCCAACCCCGGCGACGGGGCCGGCGTGCTGGTCCAGTACCGCCAGGGCGTCACCGTCACCAACGGCACGGTGACCGACTTCGACAGCGGCGTGGTGATCCTGGGCGGATCGGGCAACACCGTGTCGGGGATCACGGCGAGGAACAACATCGGCAACTCGGCCGGGCATGACGGGCCGTCCCTCACCCTCTACGGCGACGGGATCCTCGTCCAGGGTTCGTCGAACAACTCGATCCTCCAGAACTGGACCGACAACAACGGGCCTTTCTCGGGGATCGGCGTCATCACCGGCGACAGCGACCACCCCGGGGTCCCGCCGGCGTTGGCGAACAACAACCTGATCCAGGGCAACCGGGTGACCAACAACGTCGCCTGCCGGGTCGGGCCTTTCTGTGACAACGACGGCATCCGCATCGAACCGAGGGTCGGAAGTGGGTGCCTGACCGGTCCCACGATCTGCCCCGGCCCGGGCAGCCGCATCATCGGGAACCAGGTCGTGGGCAACGGCTTGGACGGCATCTCCCTCTTCGGCTTCACCACGGCCAACGTGGTGAGCGGGAACACGGTCGACCGGAACGGGTTCCGGGGCGCGGTGCCGGGTGACGGCATCCGGATCTTCGGCTCGGGAAACGTCATCGAGGGCAACTCGGCGAGCGGTAACGCCGCCGGCGGCGTCAGCGTGGCCCGCCGGCCGCCGACGGCGGGCTCCTTCCCGGCCACCAACCCGAACGGTCGGAACAACGTCCTGCGCAGCAACCGGGCCTTCGGAAACGGCAGCTTCGATCTTTGGGACTCCAACCGGAGCCCGGACTGCGACAACAACGTCTGGAAAGGCAACCAGGGCGGCACGGCTTCGCCGTCCTCCTGCGTCCGGAACCCATAGAGGGACGTCTCGGGGGGAGGGGCCAAAACCCTCGGCCCGGCCGATGAGGGCGGTGCCCTTGTCCGGCGCCGTCGCGGCCAGATGCCCGCCGGCGATCAGACCGTCGCGGGTGGCGCCGCTGTGGGCGGCGAGGAACGCCTCCAGCTTGGGCTGGTCAAGGGCGAGGGTCCTGGCGCGGGACAGGCGGTCGGCGCGGGCCTTCGCCTTGGCCTCCGGCCGCGGCGAGAAGCGGCCTCCTAAGGTTGGCTCTCCATGGACCTGTTCGAGCAACTCGACCGGTCGATCGTCGAGTTCGGTATACGGCTGCGGCTCGTTCGCGCCGAGCACTGGATGCTGGCCACTCCCTGCGACGAGTGGGACGTTCGGGCGCTCGTGAACCACGTGGTCGGCGGGGCGAGCCGGTACACGATGCTCCTCCACGGTGCCACCGCCGACGAAGTGGTCGCGACGGTGGCCCTCGATCACCTCGGGGGAGATCCGATCGGATCCTTCGAGCGGCGCGCGCAAGAGGTCGCTCAGGCCTTCGGCGAACCTGGTGCGCTCTCGCGAACCGTGCACCACCCAACGGGCGACATATCGGGTCAGGGGCTGTTGGAGCTACGCATCACCGAGTTCGCCGTGCACGCGTGGGACCTGTCCCGAGCCATCGGAGCGGACGAGCAGATCGACCCCGCGTTGGTGAACGAGATGTGGGAGCGCCTGTCGGTCGCCGGCACCCGCCTGGATGACGGCGAATCGCGGCTGGATCGTCTCCTCCACCTCACCGGTCGCCGTCCGTAGCGGGCCGCCCGGCTTCCCGCCCTAGGGGTCGAGGATGCGGGCCAGGAGACCCCTGAAGGCGGCGGCCGCCGCTGCCGTCACGGGGCCGGGGCAGGCCGGGAGGACCTTCCCGTCGACGGCGCGGATGGGCTGGACGTCGCGCGTGCTGGAGGTGAGGAACGCCTCCTCCGCGGCGGCCAGCGCCGTCACCGGCAGGTCCTCCTCGACCACGTCGACCAGCTCCAGGACCAGGTCCCGGGTCACGCCGGCCAGGCAGCCGGCGGCAAGCGGCGGCGTCACCAGCCGGCCCCCGATGGCCACGAACACGTTGCTGCCGGTGCCCTCGCACAGGTTCCCGGCCAGGTTGGCGAAGATCGCCTCGCCGGCGCCCCGGTCGCGGGCGTCGGCCAATGCGACCACGTTCTCGCCGTAGGAGGTCGACTTGATGCCCGTGAGCGCGCCCCGCTCGTTGCGCGGCCACGGGGCGACGGCGACGTCGGCCGCCGGCGGCCACACCGGCAGGGGGCCGGCGGCGACGATGACGGTGGGACCGGTCGCGGCCCGGTCCGATCCCAGCGCCGAGGGGCCGCCGGTGACCGTCACCCGCAGCCGTCCGACCTCGATGCCGTTGGCCCGGATGACCTGTTCCATGGCGTCTCGCACGACCGCCGCCGGTGGGCAGGGCAGGCGCATGCCGGCGGTGGAGCGGGCCAGGCGATCGAGGTGCCGGCGGGCGGCGAAGGGGCGGGCGCCGGCGATGCGCAGCGTCTCGAACACGCCGTCGCCGGTGAGCAGGCCGTGGTCGAACGGCGATATCCGGGCGTCGGCCTCGTCGACGAGGGCGCCGTTGATCCAGAGCGCGCTCACGCCGCGTCCGCCCCGCCGGCGACGGCCAGGAGACGGCGGGCCTTGAGCTCGGTCTCCGCCCACTCCCCCTCGGGCGTCGAGCCCCAGGTGATCCCGCCGCCCGTGCCCAGGTTCAGGCGACCGTCCTCCACCCAGAAGGTGCGGATGGCGACGTTCAGCTCGCCGTCGCCGGTCTCGGTGTCCACCCGACCGATCGCCCCGCAGTAGATCCCCCTGGGGACCGGTTCCAGCCGGCGGATCATCTCCAGGGCCGCCAGCTTCGGGGCGCCGGTCACCGACCCTGGCGGGAAGGTCGCGTCGAGCAGGCCACTCCAGCCGACGCCGGCCCGCAGCCGCCCCCGCACCGTGCTGACCAGGTGGGAGAGCCCGGGATGGCGCTCCTCGCGGCAGAGATCGGGGACCTCGACCGACCCGTACCGGCACACCCGGCCAAGGTCGTTGCGCATCAGGTCGACGATCATCACGTTCTCGGCCCGGTCCTTCGCCAGGAACGGCTCGCCCGGCGCCGCGGTCCCCTTGATGGGCCGGGTCTCCACCACGTCGCCCCGCCGGCGGAGGAACAGCTCGGGCGATGCGGACGCCAGCTCCACGCCGGCCGACCGCACCCGGACCGCGGCGGCGTGGGGCGCCGGGTTGGCCCGGGCGAGCGCGGCGTGGAGCCCGAGCACGTCGAAGTCGGCGGGGACCGCTGTCGACAGCCGCCGGCAGAGGTTGACCTGGTAGACGTCGCCGTTGCGGATGGCCTCCCGCACGGCGCGGACGCCCTTGGCGAAGCCCTCCTGGTCGAGGCTCGACGTCCAGTCGCCGGCGGGGACGGGCGCGGTTGGTGGTAGGGCGACTCCGGCGGCGGGCACCACACGGTCGAACCGGGCCAGGACCGCGGAAGCCTCGAACGGCAGCACCACCACCCACTGTCCGTGACCGGGCGCATCAAGGACGGTAAGGTCGTCGGTGACGTCGCGCAGGCCAGTGAGCAGGCATCCGCCCACGACGGCCGTGTCCACCCGATGGAGCCTACGAGAGAGGTCATGATCGCTGCCTATCGCCATCCGGCCGAAGGGATGGCGCGGGCGGCGGGCGGGAGCGGCTCGTGAGCGACCATCCCGGGCCGGCGCAAGGGGTCCGGATCGCCGCCACCCGGGCCGGCGAACCGGCCTTCGACGACGACGGCTGGACGGTCCCCGCCGACCGGAGCGGCAGATCGGGTCGGAAGGCCCGGCGCGACTCGGGGGCCGCCGGGAACGGCACGTCCGGAGTCGCCGGCGCCGGCGACTCCGGCGCCGGCGGCAAGAGCAGGGCGAGCCGGCGGGCCCGGGTGGCGGCGGCGTCAACAGAAACCGCGCACACCGTGACGCTCCCGGCCGTCCCCCGTTCCCAGCGCCAGAAGGTCCTGCGCCAGCGCCGGCGCCGGCGCCGGCTGCTCGTCGCGGTCACCGCGTTCACCGCCTTCTGCACCTTCTTCGTCGGCCTGGGCTACGTCTACGTCCAGCGCAAGCTCGACCAGATCGCCCGCATCAAACTGCCTTCCCTCGCCGATGACACATCCGGTTCGGTCATGAACGTCCTGCTCGTGGGATCGGACAGCCGGGCCAACCTCACCGGCGCCGACGCCAAGGGCTTCGGCCAGGACCTCGTGTCCGGCCAGCGCAGCGACACGATGATGCTCCTGCACGTCGACCCCAAGGAGCAGAAGGCGGCCATCGTGTCGGTCCCGAGGGACCTGTATGTCCCGATCGCCGGCACCAACTTCTCCGACCGCGTCAACGCCGCCTTCGCCCTCGGCGGCCCCGACCAGCTCATCGCCACCGTCCAGCGCACCCTGGGCATCACCATCCACCACTACGTCCAGGTGGACTTCAGCGGTTTCAAGGACATCGTGGACACCGTGGGCGGGGTCACGATGTACGTGCCCTACCCCGTGCGCGACAAGGGCAGCGGGCTCGACCTCGGCAGGGGCGGATGCTGGGAGCTCGACGGCAACAAGGGCCTGTCATGGGTCCGCAGCCGGAACATGGAGTTCCTGATCAACGGTGCATGGCAGGCCGACGGGCGGGGAGACCTCGGCCGCATCGAGCGCCAGCAGGACTTCATCCGCCGGATGATGAAGAAGGCGCTCTCGGCCGGCATCAGCAACCCCCTGCAGCTCAACCGGCTGATCGATGTGGGCGTGCGGGACGTCACCTTCGACTCCGAGCTGTCGACCAAGGATCTCACCTCCCTGGGCCGGCGCTTCAGCTCGCTCGACCCCGACCGGGTTGTCCTGCGGACGCTGCCCACCGACCCCGCCGACATCGACGGCAAGGCCGTCCTGAAGCTCCAGACGGCGCAGGCCCAGCCCATGATCGACCTGCTGAACGGGAAGGGCCCGGTCGACACGCCGGCCTCCGGTCCCACGACCACCACCCCGCCGACGACGGCCACCACGCCGGCGTCGACCGTGAAGCCCGCCGAAGTGAAGCTCCGCGTCCTGAACGGCGTCGGCACGCCGGGTGCGGCGGCCAAGGCAGCCACGACCCTCACGTCGGCGGGCTACGTCGTGGCCGACAAAGGCGACGCGCCGGCCCTGGCCGCCAAGACCACCATCACCTATGGCACCGGCAAGCTGGCCAAGGCCGAGCTGGTCCAGAGCGCCCTGCTCACGCCGGCGGTGCTCCGCGAAGATCCCACGCTGAAGTCGGTCGACGTCAACCTGCTGCTCGGCGCCGACTACAGCGGCCTCAAGCCGGTCGTCACCTCCGGCGCCGCGGTGACGACCACGACGGCGCCGGCGCCGACGACCACGGTGGTGTCGCAGATCAACCCCGTGCCGCTCCCGAAGGGCACGATCGTCCCTCCCTGCTGAACGCCGGCGCCGGAGTCGCAGGTAGGCGGCGCCGTCACCTACCGTTGGTGCGTGCGACTTCTCGTGACCGGTGGAGCCGGGTTCATCGGTGCCAACTTCGTCCGCTACTGGTCCGAGACCCATCCGGACGACCACGTCGTGGTTTACGACCTCCTCACCTACGCCGGCAACCGGGCCAACCTGGCCGGCTTGGAGGACGCGGTCGGCTTCGTCCGGGGGGACATCTGCGACCAGGCCACGGTCGAGCACACAATGCGCGACGAGGCCATCGACGTCGTGGTCAATTTCGCCGCCGAGTCCCACAACAGCCTTGCCGTCCTCGACCCTGCCCTCTTCTTCCGGACCAACGTCCTGGGCACCCAGGCCATGCTCGAGGCGGCCCGCCAGGCCGGCGTCGCCCGCTTCCACCACATCTCGACGTGCGAGGTCTACGGCGACCTCGACCTGGACACCGACGAGTCCTTCAGCGAGGAGTCCCCGTACCGGCCCCGCACCCCGTACAACGCCTCGAAGGCCGGGGCCGACCACGCGGTGCGGGCCTACCACGAGACCTACCAGCTGCCGGTGACGGTCACCAACTGCTGCAACAACTACGGGCCGTACCAGTTCCCCGAGAAGGTCATCCCCCTCTTCACGACGTTCGCCCTCGACGACGTCGCCCTGCCCATGTACGCCTCCACCAAGAACCGCCGCGAGTGGCTCCACGTCATCGACCACTGCCGGGCCATCGAGGCGGTACTCGAGCGGGGCCGCATCGGGGAGACCTATAACGTGGGCAGCGGGGTCGAGCGCAGCATCGAGGAGATCGCCGACGGGGTGCTCGATGCGCTGGGCAAGCCATCGGACCTGAAGACCATCGTCCCCGACCGCCCGGGCCACGACCGCCGGTACCTGCTCGACTCCTCCAAGATCCGCAACGAGCTGGGCTGGAAGCCCCAGGTTCCCTTCGAGGAGGGCCTGGCCGACACCGTGCGGTGGTACCAGGCCAACCGTGACTGGTGGGAGCCGCTGCGCGACCGGGCGCCCGTCGTCGAGACCGCTTGGGAAGACTCCCCGGGCCCGACCTGATGCGGGTGCTCGTCACCGGCGCCGGCGGGCAGCTCGGGCGGGAGGTGGTCGACGTCTGCTCGGCGGCGGGCGACGAGGTCGTGGGCTGTGACGCGGCCACCATGGACGTCACCGACCGCGACCGGGTGCTCCAGGTGATCGCGGCCGCCGCCCCCGATGCCGTGATCCACGCCGGCGCCTGGACGAACGTCGATGGTTGTGAGACCGAGCCCGACCGGGCCTACGCGGTCAACGCCCTCGGCACCCGCCACGTCGCCGAGGCGGCTCACTTCGTCGGGGCGCGGGTCTGCTACGTCTCGACCGACTACGTCTTCGACGGCACCGCCACCCGCCCGTACCACGAGTGGGACGCGGTGAACCCGCTGTCGGTGTACGGCCGGTCGAAGCTCGGCGGCGAGGTCGCGCTCGGCCCCGACGACACCATCGTGCGCACGTCGTGGGTGTGCGGCCGCCACGGCCGGAACTTCGTCAAGACGATCCTGGCCCGGGCCGCCGAGGGCCACCCGCTCACCGTGGTCGATGACCAGTTCGGCTGCCCGACCTTCGCCGAGGACCTGGCCGGCATGATCCGCCGGCTGGTCGTCGGCCGCGTCCCGGGGCTCTTCCACGTCACCAACCAGGGCTCGACGACCTGGTACCGCTTCGCCCGCGACGCCGTCGAGGCCGCCGGCCTGGACGTCTCCCTGGTGACCCCGATCACCACCGCCGAGATGCAACCCCCGCGGCCGGCGCCCCGTCCCGCCAATAGCGTGCTCGACAACGCCGCCCTGCGGCTGTCCGGGTTGCCGCTCCTCCCCGACCACCACGAGCCGCTCGAGCGCCTGGCCAAGGAACTCGTCGCGGTGGCCCGATGAGTCAGATCGCAGTCATCGGCGCCGGCTACGTCGGTTTGACCACCGCCGCCTGCTTCGCCCATCTCGGCCACAAGGTCATCTGCGCCGACGTCGTCCCCGAGAAGGTGGCGCGGCTGTCCCGGGGCGACATCCCGATTCTCGAGGCGGGCATGCCCGAGCTGGTGCGGGAGGGGATCGACGGCGGCCGCCTGTCGTTCGTGCTCGGCGCCAGCGCCGCGGTGGCGGGCGCCGAGTTCGTGTACCTGTGCGTGCCCACGCCGCAGTCGGACGACGGCTCGGCCGACCTGTCCTACATCCGCGCCGCGGCGGCGGAGATCGGCCCCCTGCTGGCACCGGAGTGCGTCGTGGTCAACAAGTCCACGGTGCCGGTCGGCTCGGCCCGAGTGGTCGAAGAGGTGCTGGGTCGCGACGACGTGCGGGTCGTGTCCAACCCCGAGTTCATGCGCGAAGGCTCCGCTGTCCACGACTTCCTCAACCCCGACCGCATCGTCATCGGCTCCGACGACCAGGTCGCGGCGGCCAAGGTGGCCGAGCTCTTCAGCGCCCTGCGGGCTCCGGTGATCGTCACCGACCCGGCCTCGGCCGAGACGATCAAGTACGCGTCGAACGCATTTCTGGCCGCCAAGGTGACTTTCGCCAACGCCGTCGCCAACGTGTGCGAGGCGGTGGGCGCCGACGTCCGCGACGTCCTGCTCGGCATGGGCTACGACAAGCGCATCGGCTTCGAGTTCCTCAAACCGGGGCCCGGGTACGGCGGTTCATGTTTTCCAAAAGATATTCGTGCGCTCATCCGGATTGCCGAGGACGCCGGCTACGACTTCGGTCTGCTCCGGGGCGTGGACGAGGTCAACGACGAGCAGTTCGCCCGGGTGGTGGCCAAGGTCGTGCGCATGGCCGGCGGCTCGGTCGACGGCCAGGTGGTCGCCGGCTGGGGGCTGACGTTCAAGGCCCGCACCGACGACCTGCGGCAGTCGCCGGCGCTCGAGATCCTCCACCGGCTCGCCGACCTCGGCGCCGACGTGCGGGCGTACGACCCGGCGGTCACGCCGGCGAAGGCGGCGGAGGACCGCCGGCTGGAGGGGATCATCGTGGGCACCGACCCGTACGGCGTGTGCGACGGGGCCACCGTCCTGGTCGTGCTCACCGAGTGGGACGACTTCCGCCGGCTCGACTTCGCCAAGGTGGCGGCCGCGCTGGCGCAGCCCCGGGTCGTCGACGCCCGCAACCTCCTCGACCCCGCCGCCCTCCGCCGGCGGGGCTTCTCCTACGAGGGGGTTGGCAGATGAGTCGCGTCGTTGTCACCGGCGGTGCGGGGTTCCTGGGCTCGCACCTGTGTCGAGCACTCCTGGCCCGAGGCGACCAGGTCGTCGCCGTCGACAACCTCGTCACCGGCACCCTCGACAACCTGGCGGGCATCTCCGGTGAGCGGGACTTCACGTTCGTGCACTCCGACGTGAGCAACTTCCTCCACGTGCCCGGCCCGGTCGACGCCGTCCTCCACTTCGCCAGCCCGGCATCGCCGGTCGACTTCGACCGGATCCCCATTCAGATCCTGAAGGTCGGCAGCCTCGGCACCCACAACACGCTGGGCCTGGCCAAGGAGAAGAGGGCGCGCTATTTCCTGGCGTCGACCAGCGAGGTGTACGGCGACCCGCTCGTCCATCCGCAGCCCGAGACCTACTGGGGCAACGTCAATCCCCTCGGGCCCCGGGGCGTCTACGACGAGGCCAAGCGTTTCGCCGAGGCGATCACGATGGCCTACCACCGCCACCACGGCCTCGACGTGCGCATCGTGCGCATCTTCAACACCTACGGGCCCCGGATGCGGCCCGATGACGGTCGCGTCGTGTCCAATTTCATCGTGCAGGCCCAGTCCGGCAAGCCGATCACCATTCACGGGGACGGGAAGCAGACGCGCAGCTTCTGCTACGTCGACGACGAGGTGCGGGGCCTGTTGGCCTTGTTGGACTCCGACTACGTCGGGCCCGTGAACATCGGCAACCCGACAGAGTTCACCGTGCTCGAGCTCGCCGAGAAGGTGCTGGCGATGACGGGGTCGTCGTCGGAGCTGCGCTTCGACCCCCGGCCGGTCGACGACCCCGCCCAGCGCCAGCCCGACCTCACCCTCGCCCGGTCGCTGCTCGGCTGGGAGCCCGAGATCTCCCTCGACGAGGGTCTGGCCTGCACCGCGGAATGGTTCGGTCGGGGCTCCAATGGCTGAGGACGAGTTCGATCCCCAGGGCCGGACGCTCTCCGTCATCGTGCCGGTCTTCGACGAGCGCAACACCGTGGTCGAGGTGCTACGCCGGATGCGCCGCGTCGAGCTGCCCGTCAACCTCGAGATCGTCGTGGTCGACGACGGCTCCACCGACGGGACGTCGCAGATCCTCAGCGCCCTCGAGGACTCCACCGTCCAGGTCGTGCGCCATGCGGCCAACCTCGGCAAGGGGGCGGCGATCCGCACCGGCCTGCAGCACGTGCGCGGCGAGCTGGTGCTGATCCAGGACGCGGACCTCGAGTACGACCCCGAGGACTGGCCCCGGCTCCTGCGCCCCATCCTGCGGGGACGGGCCGACGTCGTCTACGGGAGCCGGTTCAGCGGGGAAGGGGGGAGCATGGCGGCGTCGGACTGGGTCGGCAACCGCCTCCTGTCCCTGGTGACCAACCTGCTTTACAACACCAGCCTCTCCGACATGGAGTGCGGCTACAAGGTGTTCACCCGCAAGGTGCTGGACGACATCACCATCGAGTCCGACCGCTTCGACTTCGAACCCGAGATCACCGCCAAGGTGCTCCGACGGGGGTTCAAGATCTACGAGGTCCCGGTCTCGTACTCGGGCCGGGCGGCCGCCGAGGGCCGCAAGTTCGCGTGGCGCGACGGCGTGCGGGCGCTGTCGACGCTCGTCCGCTACCGGTGGAGGAAGCTCCGGTGAGCGCGTCCGCGAGCGCGGTCGTCGTCAGTTTCAACTCCGCCGGCTACCTGCCCGACTGCCTCCGCAGCCTGCGCTCGGAGGGCGTCGCCGACGTGGTCGTCGTCGACAACGCCTCCGCAGACGGCTCGGTCGAGGCGGTGCGTAGGGCCGACCCGGAGGCGCGGATCGTCGAGACCGGCGCCAACCTCGGGTTCGGCTCCGCCGCCAACCGGGGCGTGGCCACCACCATCAGCGCCTACGTCCTGATCCTGAACCCCGACACCGTGGTCGAGCCGGGCACGGTCAAGGCGTTGTCGGAGGCACTGGACCGCGACGCCGGCCTGGGCGTCGTCGGCCCGCGCATGGAGAACCCCGACGGCACCCTCTACCCCTCCGTGCGGCGGTTCCCCGACCTCACGGTGGCGGCCGGCCACGCGTTTCTGGGCCTGGTGTGGCCGGCGAACCCCTACACCCGCCGCTACCGGATGCTCGACGCCGACCCAGACCGTCCGGCGGCCGACATCGACTGGGTGAGCGGCGCGTGCTTCCTCGTCCGGCGGGCGGCGTTCGACGTGGTGGGCGGCTTCGACGAGGCGTACTTCATGTATGTCGAGGACGTGGACCTGTGCTGGCGGATGGCCCTGGCCGGCTGGCGGGTCGGCTACGAGCCAGGCGGTCGTGTCGTCCACGCCCTCGGTGGCTCCAGCCGGATGGTGCCCTACCGGATGATCGCCGAGCACCACCGTTCGCTGCTGCGCTTCGTCTCCAAATCGACCGCCGGCGCCCGCCGGGGCATGCTCCCCGTCGTCGCCGCCGGCCTCGCGGTGCGCACCCTGGCCGCATGGGCCCACCACGCGCTGGGTGGGACGGGGACCCCCGCCCACCGGTAGTAGCGGGGGGAGGGGCCAAAGCCCCCTCCCCCCGGCCCCCTCCCGTTCGTCGAGCCGCCTCCGGCGGCACTCAGGCTCCTCGGCGGCAAAGCCGCCTGCGGGCCTCTTGTGGGGGGCGGAGCCCCCCACACCCCCACCCCGAGCACACTGGCACCGGCCCCCGCCGGCCCGCCGTCGACCTGAGTGGGGTGTGGGCACCTAGTACGGTCGGACACCAATGGGAAAGGCATCTTCAGCCAAAAAGGTCGCACGCGCCGCCCGGACGGGTGGCGGACGGACCAGGCGTGGCACCACCTCGTGGGTCTGGCCGGGCCTCATGGCCGCCGTCGTGATCCTCGGTACCGCCGGCATCGTCTACAGCCGTGACCAGCGCCAGCCGGACACCACCCGGCCGCTGGCCGCCGCCGCCGGCCGCGCCGGCGACCACTGGCACGCGGCCATCGGCTACTACATCTGCGGGGCGTTCGTGCCCGACCTGGCCGAGGGTGACGACCCCCTCGGCATCCACGGTCACGGCGACAACGTCGTCCACATCCACCCGTTCGGCGCCTCGTCGTCCGGCAAGCGCGCCACGCTCGAGATCTACTTCGACACTGTCAAGGCCGACATCTCGGCGGACAAGATCGAGCTCCCGGGCCAGGACACCAAGCGCAACGGTGACAAATGCCCGGATGGCAAGGAGGGCGTCGTACAGACGAAGGTCTGGGACACGCGCGACGCCTCCGACCAGGGCCGCATCGTGGCCGGCGACCCGTCGTCGATCCGGCCCCAGGACGGCCAGCTGATCACGATCGCGTTCGGGCCCAAGACCGACGACATCCCGAAGCCTCCGTCGGAGAAGAACCTCGACGCGCTGAGCGACGTCGGCACGCCGACGACCACGACGTCCACCACCTCGACCACGGTCGCGCCGACCACCACCACCGCCGCCCCGTGAAAGCGGTCGTGCTGGTGGGTGGGACAGGCACGCGTCTGCGCCCGCTCACCCTGACCGTCCCGAAGCAGGTCCTGCCCATCGTCGAGGTCCCGATGATCGAGCGGGTCCTCGCCTACCTGGAGGGCCACGGCGTCGACGAGGTCGTGCTCTCCCTCGGCTACCTGCACGAGGCCTTCGAGGCGCTGTTCCCGCAGGGCCGGGCGGGCAATGTCCGCCTCACCTACGCGGTCGAGCCCGAGCCGCTCGACACCGCCGGCGCCGTCGGCTTCGCCGCCCGCCACGCCGGCATCTCGGAGCGGTTCCTGGTCGTCAACGGCGACATCCTCACCGACCTCGACGTGACGGCGATGATCGCCTTCCACGAGGAGCGCCACGCCCAGGCCACCATCTCGCTCGCCGCGGTGGCCGACCCTTCGGCGTTCGGCCTGGTGCCGATCGACGGCGAGGGCAGGGTGGTGGCGTTCGTCGAGAAGCCCGCCGCCGGTTCCGTGGGGCCCAGTTCTGCGGGTGTCAGCCTCATCAACGCCGGCACCTACGTGTTGGAGCCGTCGGTCCTCGACCACATCCCCGAAGGCCGGCGGGTCTCGATCGAGCGCGAGGTCTTTCCCGTGCTGGCGGCCGAGGGCACGCTGTACGGCTTCGAGTCGCCCGACTACTGGACCGACACGGGCACGCCGCGGCAGTACCTCGACGCCCAACTCGACCTCGTCTCGGGACGGCGTCCCGGGCCGCCGGCGCCCGACGCCCGCCAGGCCGCCGGCGGCGTGTGGACGCTGAGCGACCCCGATCTGGGCGGCCCAGACGTCGCCGAAGCCGGGTTCGGTGCCTCGGTCCAGGGCCCGTCGCTCATCGGTGCCGGCGCCTCGGTCGCCGCCGACGCCTCGGTCGAGGGCTCGGTCGTCGGTGCCGGCTGCCGGGTCGACTCCGGCGCCTCCGTCGTGGGCTCGGTCCTGCTGGCCCACGCGGTGGTCGAGAAGGGCGCGATCGTGCGGGGCTCCATCGTCGGCGCCGGCGCCCGGGTGGGAGCGGGAGCCGAGGTCTCCGGGCTCACGGTGCTCGGCGACGGCTACGTCGTCGAGGCGGGCACCCGTCTCGACGGCGCCCGGCTGCCGGCGGCCGCGGAATGAGGGCGCTCGTCACCGGCGGCGCCGGCTTCATCGGTTCGACGCTGGTCGACCGCCTGCTGGCCGAGGGCCACGCCGTCGACGTGGTCGACGACCTCTCCACCGGCTCGCTGTCCAACCTGGCCGAGGCCCGGTCGACCCCCGGCTACGAGCTGACCTTTCACCGCCTCGACATCAGCGAGCCGGCCGTGATCGAGCTGCTCGCCCATCGCAAGCCGGAGGTCGTCTTCCACCTTGCGGCCCAGGCCGACGTGCGGGTGTCGGTGGAGCGGCCGGCGTTCGACGCCCAGGTGAACGTCATCGGCACCCTCAACGTGCTGGAGGGCGCCCGGGAGGCCGGGAGCCGGAAGGTGGTCTTCGCGGCCAGCGGCGGCACCCTCTACGGGGAGCCAGAGAAGCTTCCCGTGCCGGAGTCCCATCCACAGCGGCCGCTGTCGCCCTATGGGGTGGCCAAGAAGGCGGCCTGCGACTACCTGGCCGCCTACCGCGAGCTCCACGGCATCGAGTTCACCGCCCTGGCGCTGGCCAACATCTACGGCCCCCGGCAGGACCCCCATGGGGAGGCCGGCGTGGTCGCCATCTTCGCCGGCCGCCTCCTCGCCGGCGAGCCGTGCACGATCTTCGGCGACGGCGAACAGACGCGTGACTTCGTGTACGTCGATGACGTCGTGGACGCCTTCGCCCGCGCCGCCAACAAGGGCAGTGGGCTCCTGATGAACATCGGCACCGGCGTGGAGACGTCGGTGAACCAGCTCTACGCCACCATGGCGGACGCCGCCGGCACGGACCTGCCGGCGATCTACGCGCCCCCCCGTCCCGGCGAGCTGGCCCGCTCGTGCCTCGACCCCCGCCGGGCCGAGATCCATCTCGGGTGGAAGTCGTGGACGACGATGGAGGCGGGAGCGGGCGAGGTCCTGCGCTGGTTCGGCTCCCAAACCGGGTAGAAGGAGAACACGATGGCGGAGCAAACTCCTCTCGGCGGGGCGGCGACATCAGGGGCCGACCCTCTCTGTTTCGTCCTCATGCCGTTCGGGCGCAAGGCCGACCCGACCGGGACGATGATCGACTTCGACGCGGTGTACCAGCAGCTGATCGCACCGGCGATCCGCGACGCCGAACTGGAGCCGATCCGGGCCGACGAGGAGATGACCGGCGGCATCGTGCACAAGCCCATGTTCGAACGGCTGATCCTGTGTGAGTACGCGGTCGCCGACCTGACGCTCGCCAACGCCAACGTGTTCTACGAGCTCGGCGTCCGCCACGCCGCCCGGCCGTACTCGACCGTGTTGCTGTTCGCCGCGGGGACCCGCCTGCCCTTCGACGTCGAGATCGATCGAGGCCTGCCGTACACGCTCTCGGCGACCGGCGCCGTCGACAACGTCGAGGAAACCAGAAAGCGTCTGGCGGCGCGGCTGATCGCGGCACGAGACGCCTCGGTGGACAGCCCCGTGTTCCAGCTCATCGAGGGCTTCCCCCAGATCGACCGCCTCAAGACCGACGTGTTCCGTGAGCAGGTGCACTACTCGGAGGGTTGGAAGGACCGGCTGCGCAGGGCGCGGACCGAGGGCATCGATGCGGTCCGAGCCGCCGAGAAGGAGCTCGGGGAGCCTCGCGACGTCGAGGTGGGGATCCTGATCGACCTGTTCCTCTCGTACCGGAGTGTGAAGGGCTACGACGAGATGGTGGCCCTGGCCGAGCGGATGCCCCGCCCCTTGGCGCGGACGCCGATGGTCCGTGAGCAGCTCGGGCTGGCCCTCAACCGGCTGGGCCGGCGGCCCGATGCCGAGAGCGTCCTCCTCGATCTGATCAAGGACCGCGGCCCCAGCAGCGAGACCTACGGGCTTCTGGGGCGGGTGTACAAGGACCAGTGGTCCGAGGCCAAAGCGGCGGGCGAGACGTTCCTGGCGGCCGGGTTGCTCGAGAAGGCGGTCGAGGCTTACCTGAAGGGCTTCGAGGCGGACTGGCGGGACGCCTATCCGGGGATCAACGCCGTCACGCTCATGGAGCTGTCCGACCCGCCCGACCCCCGGCGGCGGGACATCGTCCCTGTCGTCGCGTACGCGGCCGAACGCCGGCTGGCGTCGGGCGAGGCCGACTACTGGGACCATGCCACCCGGCTCGAGTTGGCGGTGCTGGCCAAGGACGAGGCGGGCGCGCGCAAAGCCCTCGGCGGGGCGCTGGCGATGGTCCGGGAGGGGTGGGAGGCGGAATCGACTGCCAACAACCTGAAGCTGATCCGCCAGGTGCGCGAGCCTCGTGGTGAGGTGGTGCCCTGGGCCGAGGCGGTCGAACGGGAACTGCTCCGGAAGGCGGCGCCGCCCACCTGAGCCACCTGGCTCAGCGAAAGAGGTCCTCGGCCGGCGGGCGAACGAGCTCGGCTCGGACTGAGGCGTCGCGGAACCACGAAGGGTCGACGCCCCGGATGACGGCGGCGGCCACGCCGGTCGCCTTGCCCATGACCAGCTCGGCGGCCGCGGCGAGCTCGTCGGCCACCGCGACCTCGGTGACCTCCAGGGTGCGACCGAGTGCGTCCGGCGTGCCCCGGAGGTCGACCACGGCGGCGATGCCGGCGCAGCCGATGGCCACGTCGGTCACGCCCTGGCGCCAGGTGCGGCCGAAGGTGTCGGAGACGATCACGCCCACCTCGACCCCCGGGGCGGCCCGCAGTCCGTCGCGGATGCGGCGGGCGGAGCGGTCGGCGTCCACCGGCAGCAGCGTCACGTAGCCGTCGGGCACGTTGGAGCGGTCGACGCCGGCGTTGGCGCACACGAACCCGGCCGCCGTCTCGGCGATGACCAGGTCGCCCCGCCGGCGCAGGACCCGTACGCACTCGGCCTCGACGACGGCGGCGTAGGCCGCGGGGTCGTCGGGGTCGACGGCCACCATGCGCCCCTCCGCCTTGGACACGACCTTCTGGGTGACGACCACGACGTCCCCGTCGTGGAGGTCGGCGCAGGCGGCCAGCAGCGGGGCCAGCCGGTCGCCGGGGCCGATCTCGGGCAGGCCCTCGACAGGGGTGATCTCCAGGCGCCTCATGGCTCTGCCTCTCCAGCGGAGGCCAGCACCGCCTTGGCCAGGGCGGCGGCCTCCGCCGGCCCCCGCATCACCGTCGGCGTGACCACGCACCGCATGCCCACCGCCTCGACCGCCGGCGCCAACGCGGCGTCGGCGTGGTCGACCACCAGGGTGGCGGCCAGGGGCGCGTACAGCCGGGCCACGCCGACCACGGACACCTCGTGCCCCAGCTCGGCCAGGAGCCGGTCGGCCGGCCCCTTGAGGGCGGCGCCGGCCACGATGGGCGAGACGGCGACCGTGCGCTCCCGTCGCGCCACGACCGCCTCCCGCACGCCGGGCACGGCCAGGAGCGGCCCGATTGAGACGATCGGGTTCGACGGGCAGATCACCACCACTCCGGCCGCTTGCACCGCGTCGAGCACGCCAGGCGCCGGCCTCGCGGTCTCGGCGCCGCGGAACCGCACCCCCTTGACCGCGACCGAGTGGGACCGGCGCACGAAGTAGTCCTGGAAGCCAATCTCGCCCTCGTCCTCGACGTCCATGAGGGTCTCGAGGCGGTCGTCGGTGACGGGCAGGATCGAGACGTCCACGCCCCATGCCGCGGCGATCTCGGCCGTCACCGTCGACAGCGGCGCCCCGTCGCCGAGGCGCTGCGTCCGGAACAGGTGGGTGGCCAGGTCACGGTCGCCGAGGCCGAACCACGCCAGCCGCGACGGGTAGCGGCCCAGCGCCTCCATCGCCGTCCACGTCTCGCCCTCCAGCCCCCAGCCCCGCGCCCGGCTGATGGCACCGGCGAGGGTGTAGGTGACCGTGTCGAGGTCCGGGCTGACGTGGAGGCCGTGGAGGACGGCGTCGTCGCCGGTGTTGACGACGGCGACCACCCGGGAGGCGTCGACCACCTCGACCAGCCCCTGGAGGAAACGGGCGGCGCCCACCCCGCCGCAGAGGGCGGTGACCTCGGGCGTGGTCAGTGTCGCTCTCGGATCTCGACGCCGCGGTCCGGGTGCCACGACCGGATCACCAGGAGGTCGCCGGCGACAGTCGTGACGACGACCTCGGTCACGTCGACGGAGAACCGGTGCGACCCGTCCTCGCTCCCCGGTGGGGGCGTGATCTCGACCCCAACGCCGGCGATCTTGGCGTCGCCGAGCCACGCCGACGGATCGCCCTCGGGTGCGTCCTCGGTGGGGCAGTGCAGGGCCAGTCGGGGATCGCGGCGCAGGTCGAGGGCCTTGCGCGATCCCTCCATCATCCCGAGGTACACGTTGCCATCGTCGTCGAAGGAGACCTCCGTCCCGCTGATCCGCGGTGATCCGTCCCGGCGGAGGGTGGCGAGGGTCGCGTGCTTGCGGACCGCGAAGCACCGGCGGACGTGGGCCGCGAGGTCAGGGTCGGCCGCCGCCACGTCGCTCCATCGGGCCACGACCAGCACGCTATCGTTCGGTATCCAGGACTTCAGCCGAGACGTCGTCGTCATCGGTGGGTGCGGGCGGGTGGGTCTCCCTCTGGGACTGGCCTTCGCCGATCGCGGCCTCCGCGTGACCTTGTTCGACATCAACCCTGTCGCGGTCGCGCGCGTGAGTTCCGGGAGCCTGCCTTTCGACGAGCCGGGCGCTGTCGGGGTGCTCGCCAGGGTGGTCGGCAACACCCTCGACGCCACCACCGACCCGGCGTGCGTCGCCGACGCCGAGCACGTGATCATCGTGGTGGGCACGCCGATCGACGAGCACCTCAACCCCGTGCCGCAGGCGGTGCCCACGGCGGTGGCCGCGGTGGCGGATCACCTCCGCGACGGGCAGCTGCTGGTGCTGCGGAGCACGCTCTACCCCGGCGTGACCGCCATGGTCGAGCGGCTCGTCGCCAGCCTGGGGAAGGACGTCGACGTCGCCTTCTGCCCGGAGCGCATCGCCGAGGGCAAGGCCATGACCGAGCTGTTCGAGCTGCCTCAGATCGTGTCGGCCCGCACCGACGTGGCCATGGACCGCTCGGCCAAGCTCTTCCGCAACCTGACGTCGCAGGTCGTGCCGCTCGTGCCCGAGGAGGCGGAGCTGGCCAAGCTGTTCACCAACACATGGCGCTACATCCGCTTCGCCATCGCCAACCAGCTCTTCATGATCGCCAACGACTACGGGCTCGACTTCGAGCGCATCCGCGGCGCCATGGCCTTCGACTACCCCCGGGCCGCCGACCTCCCGCGCGCCGGCTTCGCCGCCGGCCCGTGCCTGCTGAAGGACACGATGCAGCTCGCCGCCTTCAACAACAACAACTTCACGCTCGGCCACGCGGCGATGATGGTCAACGAGGGGCTGCCGCTGTACCTCGTCCACCGGATGGAGCAGCGGTTCGACCTGGCCACCATGACCGTCGGCATCCTCGGCATGGGCTTCAAGGCCGGCTCCGACGACCCCCGCGACAGCCTCAGCTACAAGCTGAAGCGCATCCTCAAGTTCAAGGCCGCCGGCGTCCTTACCACCGACGCCCACGTGGCCACCGACAGCGACCTCGTACCCCTCGACGAAGTGCTGGAGCGGGCCGACGTCCTCGTGATCGGCACGCCGCACACTGCCTACGCCGGCCTGAAGCCCCGCCAGCCCATCGTCGACATCTGGGATCTCTACGGCAACGGCGTGGCGGTGTGACGGCGGACTCCCAACCGCGGGTCTCGGTCGTCATCCCGGTCCACAACGAGGGCGACTCCATCCTGGCCTGCCTCGACCGGGTCTTCGAAGCGGTGACGCTGCCCTGCGAGATCCTTGTGGTGTTCGACACCCCCGACGACACCACCGTGCCGTACCTGGAGAAGTACGCGCAGGTCGAGCCCCGGCTCGTGCCGACGCTGAATGCCTACGGCCGCGGCCCGGCCGACGCCATGCGCTTCGGCGTCGACCAGGCACAGGCACTGGTCGTCGTCGTCACCATGGCCGACGGCTGTGACGACCCGCAGCAGATCGACGACCTCGCTCGCCTCGTCGAGCGCGGCGTCGTGGTGGCCGCGGCCTCGCGGTACTCCCGTGGCGGCCAGCAGGTGGGTGTGCCGACGATCAAGCGGGCCATGTCGAAGGCCGCCGGCCTGACGCTCCACTGGTTCGCGAGGGTGGGTACCCACGACGCCACCAACTCGTTCAAGGCCTACTCGAAGTCCTTCATCCAGGACGTCGGCATCCAGTCCGACGCCGGCTTCGAGATGGGCATCGAGCTGGTGGCCAAGGCCCGCCGGCTGCGCCGGCCGGTGGCCGAGCTGCCGACCATCTGGCTCGACCGCACGGCCGGCGTGTCCAACTTCAAGGTCGCGGCGTGGCTGTCGCGCTACCTCCGCTGGTACTTCCTGGCCTTCGGCCCCAAGCTGGACCTGCAGGAGCTCAACCGGCGTACCGGAAGGGTTTCACCGTGAGCAGAGTCCTGGTAACCGGGGCGTCGGGTTTCATCGGCGGCTACGTGGTCGAGGAGCTGCTCGCACGCGGGCACTCGGTCATCGGCGTCGACAACTTCTCGAAGTACGGCAAGGTGGCCAAGTCCTACGACGGGCACTGCAACTACCAGCTGGTCGAGGGCGACTGCCGCGACGTGGCGCTCATGACCGGCCTGCTGTCGGGGTGCGACCACTTCATCGCCGGCGCCGCCCTGATCGGCGGGATCTCCTACTTCCACGCCTACGCGTACGATCTGCTGGCGGCCAACGAGCGGATCACCGCCGCCAGCTGCGACGCCGCCATCGCCGCCCACCGGGCCGGGCGGCTGAAAAAGGTCACCTACATGTCGTCGTCGATGGTGTTCGAGTCGGCGGACTCGTGGCCGTCGTTCGAGGGCCAGCAGCGCGAGGTGCCGCCGCCGAAGTCGTCGTATGGGTTCCAGAAGCTGGCCGTCGAATACTTCGCCCAGGCCGCCTGGGACCAGTACCAGCTGCCGTTCACCATCGTCCGGCCGTTCAACTGTGTGGGCATCGGCGAGGGCCGCGCCCTGGGCGACGTGGAGGTTCTGTCGGGCAATGTGAAGCTGGCCATGAGTCACGTGGTGCCCGACCTGGTCCAGAAGGTGCTGAAGGGCCAGGACCCGCTCCACATCCTCGGCGACGGCTCCCAGATCCGCCACTACACCTACGGCGGCGACCTGGCCAAGGGCATCGTCTCCGCCATGGAGCACCCCGACGCCGGCAACGACGACTTCAACCTCTCCACCGCCACGTCGACCACGGTGCTGGAGCTGGCCGAGTTGATCTGGCGGAAGGTCAAGGGCGCCGGCGTGCCCTTCAACTACGTCTCCGACGACCCGTTCATCCACGACGTCCAGCGCCGGGTGCCGGCCACGGACAAGGCCAAGCGGGTCCTCGGGTTCGAGGCCACCACGCCCCTTGACGAGATCCTCGACGAGGTCATCCCCTGGATCGAGAAGGCGATCGCCGCCAGCGAGATCTGAGGTTTCGGGTTCGCAAGCAGAGCTTGCTCCCCGAGTCAACAAGGTGCTGCGGGCGGCGGCGGAGCCGGCTCGCCCTTCGCCGTTTCTCTTGGCCGCCAGCCGATGTGGCCGCCTGCGGCGGCGCGTGCGGCCGGCGGCGAGCGTCGGCCGGCTATCCGGGGATGAAGCGGGCCAGGGTGGTCACCTGGCGGACGTAGTCGTCGGAGTGGTTGTAGTTCCAGATGGCGGAGGCCAGCTGCCCGGTATCGGCGCCGCCGTTGGCGCACAGCAGGCGGGCGGCGCCGTGGACCGCGTCGACGGGATTCATGACGTCGACCACCCCGTCGCCGTCGCCGTCGGTCCCGTAGGCCGCCCACGTCGACGGTAGGAACTGCATGGGGCCGACGGCGCCGGCGGGCGAGGTGCCCACCTGGATGCCGAGATTGCTCTCGACCGAGCCGATGGCCAGCAGGACGGCCGAGGACAGTCCCGGGCACGTGGCGGCGGCCTGGCGGGCCAGGGGCAGCCAGCTGGCCCGGTCACCGGGGACCGGCGCCGGCACCGGGCCGGCGGACGGGCCGGCGGAAGGCTGCAGGTCGACGGCCGGGCGGGCGTCCATGGCGCCGGCCGACGCCACAACCGCGGGACCGAGCACGGTGGCCAGGCACGCGACAACCAGGCGGCCGGGCCGGCGCAGCAGGTGGCCGCTGACCCGGGATGCGAAGGTCGCATCGCCGTCGACCGCCTTCAGGGCCACCGCCGGCTCGGCGCCCGCCGGCACCGCGGTGAACACGCCGGCGACTGCGGCCCAGGACCGGCGCCAGACCGTCGACATCCGAGGACCGGAGGAGGTGACGCGGTCCACAGAGGTAGTCTCCCCGCCGGCCGCTGGTCCGAATCCCGAGGCGTACGTGCTCGTGGGCGCCCTCTCCTTTCTCTGGACCGCATGCGGGGCTCCGCCTCGCCGCACTTTGCCCGCCGAACCGGCCGCGGGCCTCGGTCATGTCGAGGGATGACCCGACCACCCTAGGCACGCGCTGCCCGCCGGGGTCAAAACAGATGCCGCCGTCAGCGGATGCCGCACACCTCGGTCGTCCCGGACGGCGGCACCCGCAGCACCACCTGATCGACGACTGCGGTCACGTTCACGTAGAGGGGGACGCCGGCGCGGATCTTGTCGACGTGGGGGTCCGACGTGAGGACAGTCGGCGTGAAGATCCGCAGGTAGCCGTTGAGGTCAGCGGACACGTCGGTGCGCACCCGCACCGAGATCGGCTCGCCGCCGGCCAGGTGCAGCTCGACGACGGGCCCCGTTGGGAACAGCCGTATGCAGCCGGCGGCGACATCGGCCTCGGCGGAGGCGCCGACGACGCCGTCGACAGGGGTCGGCGCGAACGGGGTGGCGAGCGGCGTCGGGCTGGTGGCGTATTGGAGCACCTGGGCCACCGCCATACGGTCGTCGGGGGTGATGCGGGTGGGCGCCGGCAGCTTGCCGTCGCGGTGCATCCGGCGCAGATCCTCGACCACGATGTCGGGGCTGTACTGCGGCTCGGGGTTCCCCCCGAGGATCACCGCCGGGGAGTTGATCAGTTGGGCGGCGGCGAGGATGCGGGCCTTGATGCGCTGCTCGAGGTGCTTCTCGATCCGCGACTCCTCGGCGAGCAGGCCGACGTTGTGCACCCCCACCATGAGCAGGATCACGCACACCACCGTCCGCCGGCCGGGGGTCGCCCGCCCGTCCGGGACCCGCCGGGGCCGCCCGTCGTTGCCGCCCAGGGCGGACGTGGGGGCCGCCGGCCATGGGACCGCAGCCCGATCGCCCTGCCCGGCCAGCTCGCCCAGCGCCAGCCCCATGGCCGGCAGGGCCAGGGCGATCACGACGTAGGTGTAGCGCGACGTCTCCGACTGCTCGACGCCGAGCTCGGCACGGCCGGCGGCGATGATGAGGAAGAGCGCCAGGGCGCCCAGGGCGCAGGCGAAGGCCGGCGCCGCCGGGCCCGACGATCGGCCGCCCCGGTGCAGTAGGTAGGCGCCCAGGCCGAGCACGATGGCCGCGCCCGCACCGGGGAAGCCCACCATCTGCTCGACCGCGAACCGCAGGCCGGTCCAGATGTAGGTGGGGTAGCGGTAGACGTCGTACACGGTGCGGGGGTCCGAGCCGAGGTTCTCGTTCCCGATGAGCGAGAACCAGACCAGGTAGACGAGGCCGGGAACGGCGACGGTGAGGGCGGCCTGGCGCACGCCCCGTCGCATGAGCACGGTGAGACCGGCGATGAAGACCGTCGTCACGCTGAGGCCCGAGAACATCAGGCCGGCGATGGAGACGAACCAGGCGCTGACGTCGCGCGCCCGCCAGCGGCCGTCGTGGTTGACGAGCAGGAGGGCGGCCATGCCGAAGGCGACGGAGCCGATGAAGCCGATCTGGAAGGCCCACAGCAGGTTCTCGTAGCCGGCGCCGAGGATCGCGTACACCGCGGCGAGGGCACTGGCGACGGGCAGGTCGACGCCGGCCTGGCGCAGCAGGCGCCAGAGGAAGTGGGCGACGGCGAGGTGGGCCACGATGAGTACGACCGCGTACGGGACGTAGGTGTGCAGGCCGTACTTCGAATAGAGGGCCCGGTAGATCAGGATCGGGCCCGTCGACCAGTGCTGGGTGTGCGGCGCCCAGATGCTGTAGTCGGCCCGCAGGACGCCGCGATGGGCCAGAAAGTCCCACTCGTCGCCGAAGAACCACTGGTCGCGGTTGCTGACCAGCAGGACGACGAAGCCGCCCACGAGCGAGAGCACGTGGGCGGCGACGGCCAACCGGCTGGATTGCCTGGGGCCGGTCGTCACTGGGAGGACGATACCGCCGGCGTGCCGTCCGGCCGGGGCATCCGGCAGCGGGCGTGCTCGGCCCGCTGCCGGATGTGACCGGCCTGGAGTTGTCAGTGCGTCAGGCCGTGAACCAGCCCTGCACGTCGGCCACCACCACGGTGGAGCCGAGGTTGTTGTAGATCGTCACCTTGCCGCCGGTGCCAATCCTGGCGATGACCAGGTTCGGTACCGTCTGGCCGGCCACGAAGTTGAGGTTCGAGGCCAGGGGCCGGGGGAAGCCGGTCGGGTAGACGGTGAGGTAGCTGTCCGGCCCGGGGGAGTCCGCCGCGGTCACGTTGAGTACCACGCCGGTGGCGTTGGCGGGGACACCGCCGGCGCCGGTGACCTGCACGTCGAGCGTGCCACCCGTGCCGAGCTGGCCCATGGCGTTGCCGGGCACGCCGGTGCCGTCACGGGTGTCCAGGATGCGGGCCGGATTCGCCGGGAAGTACTGCGAGCCCGGCAGCGCGGTACCCGACGCCACCGGGGCGGCGAAGTAGCCCTGGGTGTCGGCCACCACGTCGACGTTGCCGAGGTTGTTGTAGATGGCGATCTTCCCGCCGTCACCCACCCGGGCGATGACCAGGTTCGGCACGGTCTGGCCCTGGATGAAGTTGAGGTTGGAGGCCAGCGGTCGGTTGCTGCCCGACGGCCACACGGTGAGGAAGCTCTCCACGCCGCTCACGTTGGTGGCGGTCACGTTGATGGCCACGGCCGTGCCGCCGGCCGCCGGCACGCCGCCGGCGTCGGTGACCTTGAGCTCGATGGTGCCACCCGGGCCCACGGGAGCCGCCGTGCCGCCGGTGCCGTTGCGGGTGTCCAGGATGCGGGCCGGCGGAAGCGCGATGTAGCTGGAGCCGCTGGCGTCGCCCAGGAAGTAGCCCTGGATGTCGGCGGCCACGTTGACGCTGCCGAGGTTGTTGTAGAGCGACACCTTGCCGTCGACGCCGACGCGGGCGATGACCAGGTTGGGCACCGACACACCGGGCACGAAGTTGAGGTTCGACGCCAGGGGCCGGGCCTGGCCGGTGGGCCACACGGTGAGGTAGCTGGCCGGGCCAGTGGCGTTGGTGGCCACCACGTTGAGGGCCACGGCCGTCACGTTGGAGGCGGGGACGCCGAGCGTGTCGGTGACCTTGACGTCGATCTGGCCGCCGGTGCCGATCGGGTTGACGGCGCCGCCGACGCCGGCGCCCGTGCGGGTGTCCAGCACACGAGCCGGGACGAGCGGAAAGTACGTCGAGCCGGGGATGACGGGCACGTTCACGGTGAAGATGCTTCCGGGGCCGCCCTTGCTGGTGTTCGCGCACACGGCCCAGGGCACGTACTGGCCCGGGGCGAGCCCCGTCGTGTCGATCTGGGGCGTGAACTTGCCGTCGGCGTCAGAGGTGAAGTTGACCGTCGTGCCGGCGATGGCAGAGCTGCTGCCCTGCGTCGACAGGAAGACCAGGCCGTCGAGCGTCTTGGTGGCGTCGTGCGGGCACCCGGTGCCTGCGAAGACGATCTTGGTGCCGGCGGGACCGGAGGTCGGCGAGAAGGTGAATGCCACCTCCGGCGTCACCTGGGCGCCCGACGGGCCCGCCCCACTCACGAGCTGGAGCACCATCACCGCCGCTGCCAACGTAGTGAATACGTTGCGTTTCCTCATGCAGTTCTCCTTGTCGAGCCGCATCCCCGATCGAAGGCGATCACTGACCGCACAGGTGGGAACGAAGCGAGTTGCCGGCCGCCTTGGGCGCCGTAACCTTATCGCTTACTCCTGAAGACGCCGCACACCCCCCTCCGGTTGACGCCGGCGGCGCGATTTCCGTCCCGGAACGACGAGACCGACGAGGGCGACCAAGCCGGCGAAAGCGATGCTCCGCCCGTGCATCTCGTCCGGGTTTCGGTAGGAGAACCGCACCTCGTGACGCCCCGCCGGCACGACCACGCCCCGAAAGACGCCGTCGACCCGCAGGACCCGGGTGCGCTCGCCGTCGACGGTCGCCGACCAGCCCGGGTCCCAGCGCGCCCCCACCCGGACGAACCCGCCGGCCGGGGCATCGACGTCCCAGACCTCCCGGTCGGCCGGCGCCGGCCTGCTGGCGGCCGTGCCGCCGGCGCCGGCGACCAGGCGGTCGAGGCCGACCACCGCCGCGGTCTTCGTGGGGTCCCAGCCGGCGGCCGCGACCGCCGCCCACATCGCCTCCTCCGTGGCCGGCGCCGCGGTGGCGACGACCATGGCCCCGCCCGGCGTCGACCGCTCGTACACCCAGGGCTCGGTGGCCGGCGGCACGAGCAGCCCGTAGCGCCCGGGGATCGGGACGTCGCGCTCGGCGATCACGGTCCGGACGTCGAGCACGTCGAGCAGCGGCGACGCGAGCTGTTCGCCCCGGGCCAGCGAGGGTGCCAGGTTGAGCTCCTCGGCGTACAGCCCGTAGTCGTCGATGAGCCGGAGGAACCGGTCGTAGTCCTTCGGGAACAGCACCGACAGGCCGTGGGCGTCGGCGACGCCGTAGGCCATCGAGACGTCCGGCGCGAACGGGGGGAACGGTGTCCGTATCCCGACGGTGACGAACCGGCCGCCTCGTGCCGCGGCGATGTCGCTCACCGCGGTCGCCGGGTAGGCCGACGTCTGGCGGACGCTGGGGTACCACCGCGGGGTGTGGAAGGCAATCTCGCCGAGGGCGCAGGCCACGACGGCGGCGACCGCCAGCCGGGGCCTCGACCGGGCCACCCAGCCGGCGCCGGCGACGACCGCGGTGATCCCGACCGCCAGCACCGCCCGCCGGCCGAGGTAGGCCGCGGGCACGCCGGGCTGGGCCTGCTCGTAGGCGAACCAGCCGGCGACGGCGACCGTCGCCAGCGCGGCGGTGACGACGAGGCCGACCCGCGCCCGGCGGGCGCCAGCCAGGAGGTCCTGCAGGCCCAGCGCGGCGAGGGGGAGCCCGAACGCCGGCAGTAGGAACAGCCACCGGGGCGGCGAGCGGAAGCGGTCGTAGCCGGGCACCAGGTGGTAGAGGACGACGTGGGGCAGCCCGGTGAAGGCCAGCAGGACGGCGGCGCCGGCGCCGGCGGCGAGCAGCAGCCGGGCCCGGTCCCGCGAAGTGCCCCGGGCCCGCACGCCGGCGACGGCGGCGCCGGCGAGAAGGAGGCCCGTCACGCCGATGAACGGCGAGTCCATGCGCAGCTCGTCCAGCGAGCCGATGAACACGTAGTCGGCCGCGTTCCCGGTGGCGTCGGGCACGACCGCCCGGATGGCCTCCCTCCGTGGGGCGTGGTCCTTCTGGGGCTCGCTCTCCTTGGTGCGTACTACCCGCCCCGATGTCGCCAGCGTCGGGAGCAGGACGGGCGCGGCGAGCAGGGCGCCCAGGGCCATGGCGAGGCCGAAGGCCAGCGCCGGCCGCAGGAGCGGCGCCGGCCCCCTGATGCGCCGGCCGGCGATGACGGCGACCGCCACCGCCACCACGGCCAGCCCCCCGTAGTAGACGTACTGCGGACTGCCCCCCAGGAGCCAGAGACCGGCGACGCCGGCCAGGGCGGCCGTCCTCCGTCGCGACGGCGCGGCCAGCAGCCACCATGCTGCGGCCAGCACCCAGGGCGTCCACACCATGCCGGCGACGTGGACCAGGTGGGTCGACCAATGGACCCAGAACGCGGCGGTGAACGCCAGCAGCCCTCCCACCCACGCCGGCAGCGGGCGGATCCCCACGGCCCGCCCCAGCACGTAGACGCCCAGTGCTCCGAGCACCAGATGGAGGAGCACGAAGAGGTCGTAGGCGTCGTAGGGCGACATGACCCCGCCCAGCCAGGTCGGCGGGTAGTACGGGCTCACGTTGCCGTTGGGGCTGACCGGCACGCCGGCGAGCAGCGTGGGGTTCCACTGGCGGATCTCGCCGTCGCGCATGCCCTCGGCCATGAACCTGAACCACGGGAAGAACTGGAACGTGGCGTCGGAGAGCTGCAGGTTGTGCGGTTCGTGGGCGGTGGGCAGCGCCGAGTACGGCGTGACGATGTTGAGGGCGTCAGCGGGGACCAGCGTCCGGCCCGGCCGGATCGACGGCCACAGGGCGAGCGTGCCGATGGCCAGGTAGGCGAGGGCGGCCCAGATCACCGGGCGCCGCGACAGTGCCGTCCGCAGGCCCGGGTGCACGGATGAGCACGCTACCGGCAAGAATCCCGCCGACATGACCCGCGACACCCTCCGGCGGGCCGTCCTCCCCGGAGCGGTCTTCCTGGCCTGCGCGTTCCTGCTGATGCCCCAGGCCATGCTCGGCCAGCGGACCTACGCCGGCGTGGACCTCCTCGAGGCCAAGTCCCCGTACCGGGAGTCCCTCGGCCGCCCGCCCTACGTGAAGTCGCTGGTCCAGACCGACCAGGCCGAGGCGCTGGCCGGCCCGGTCTCGTTCTTCAAGGCGCTGCGGAGCGGCACGTTCCAGCGCTGGGACCCGAACCTGGCCGCCGGCTTCCCGACGGGGACGTTGCCGTTGAACGGCCTCTTCTCCCCGTTCGGCATCGGGTTCCTGTTCCTGCCGGCCTGGTACGCCATCGGGCTCAAGGTCTTCCTGGCCCTCGTGTTCTGCCAGGCGTTCACCTACCTGCTCGTGCGCCGCCTCGGCGCCGCCGTCGGGCCGGCAATCCTCGCCGGCGTGGCCTTCACGTTCAGCGGCACCAACCTGGTCTTCATCCACCGGGTCGACGCCGTGTTCCTGGTGCCGGCGCTGTTCTGGGCCGTCCACCGCCTCGTCGCCGGCCGCTCGGGCCTACCCGGAGCGGTGGTGCTCGGCGGGCTGGTGGCGTGGGCGTGGGCCGAGGGGTTCCCGTCGGGCTGGGTGTTCTGCATCTACGCCACCGCGGCATGGGCGGCGTGGTTGGCGGTGCGGGGTGGTTCGGGCATCTGGGACGCGGCGAAGCGGGTGGTCCTGCCGGCAGTCGGCATCGTCTGGGGCGTGGCGCTGGCCGCCGTCACCCTCGTGCCGTTCATCTCCGAGGTCCTCGACCGGGGGACGCTCGACGTGCGCATCGGCCCCGGTGGTGAGCACATCCCGTCGATCCAGCTGTTCGGACTGTTCGATCTCAGCGCCACGGGCCCTCCGCTGTCCGGGCCGTGGTGGAGCGGGCTGAACCCAGTGGAGAGCGTGTCCCACGTCGGCATGATCGCCGCGGTGGCGTTGGCCGCCGGCCTGGCCGGCGCCGCCCTCGGCCGGGTCCGCCTCACTCGCTCGGGCGCCGAGGCGTGGCCGTTCTTCTGCGGCCTGGCCGCGGTCGGCGTGCTGGTGAACTTCATCGGCACACCGCTGCTGACCGTCGTCGAGCACCTCCCGGGCATCGAGCGCAACCCGATCGGCCGCTCCCGGTTCCTCATCGGCCTCGCCGTCGCCGTGCTCGGCGCCCTGGCCCTCGACTCGTGGTGGGCCCGGCGCGCTGACGGCGTGGCGGCGACTCGGGCCGGCTCGGCGGTCACCCTGGCTGTCCTGACCGTCGCCGTCCTCCGTCCCGCGCCGGACTTCTTCCGCACCGCCTCGTCGTTCAACCTGCTCCGCCACATCACCTTCCACTTCGCCCTGGCCCTCGTCTTCGCCGGCGCCGCCGCCGGCGTCGCCTACTACGCCTGGCGCCGGCCGTCGGCCCGCGTCGGCGCCGGCGCCACGCTGGCCCTGGCCGCGCTGCTCTTCGTCCAGCTGGGTTGGCCGCTGCGCCACTTCACGCCCGAGGCGCCAGTGGGGGACTTCTACGGCGAGCGGGCCGGGCACCGGGCCCTGCGCGCGCTGCTCGACGACGGCTACCGCTTTGCGGCCACCGAGTACAACTACTACCCGAACTCCGGCCAGGCCCTCGGCCTCCCCGACCTCCGAGGCCTGGCGCTGCACTCTCGGGAGTACAAGGCGCTGATCACCGCCTTCAACCCAGGGGCCTTCGGCCGCGACGCCCTCAAGGTCAACCTGCGCCGGGAGGAGTGGAACCTCACCTCACCCCTCCTCGACCACCTCGGCGTGCGGTACTTCGCCGAGGGGGCCGACGAGCTGCCCTTCGGGCGGGTGGCCGACGGCGCCGACCTCGTCTGGGACCGCTGGGCGCCGGCGGGGGACCTGCCCGCCGATGTGATGTCGGGGGTGGCACCAGGGCCGCTGAACGGGATCTACGTTCCCCTCCGGGCCGGGAAAGGCTGCCGGGGCGCGTTCGTGACCATGACGCTGCTGACCGGCGACCGGGTGGTGGCCACGACCACCAGGCCAGCCTTCGACGTGGGCGGGGGATGGACGGGCTTCGCCGTGCTGGCCCGCACCGTCGCCGCCGGCGACCCCTACCGGTTCACCGCCACCACGACGCAGCCGGGCTGCCGCGTCGACGTCGGCATGAACGGCCCCCGCGCCGCCCGCCAGCTCCTGATCGAAGATCCCGACCAGGCCGTGCGCCTGGCCTCCACCACGGAGTCCTGGATCTACGAGCGCCCCTCGGCGTGGCCGCTGGTCAGCGCCCACGCCCGTTGGAAGGCATTCGGTGACCAGGCCACCCTGCTGGCGTGGGCCGCCACCCGGCCGCCCGAGGACGCCGACGTGGCCGCCTTCGTCGGCCACGCCCCGCCGGGGGCACCGGGGGTCGCCGGCCCGGCGCCGGCCGTGCCGGCGTTCGACATCTCCGACAACGGCGTGCGGGCCGAGGTGACGGGCGGTGTCGGCTCGCTGCTCGTCGTGTCCCAGAACCTGGCCGCCGGCTGGCGGGCGAAGGTCGACGGCCGGCCGGCCGCGATCGTGGCCGTCGACGGCGCCCTGATCGGCGTCTTCGTCCCCGCCGGCACCCACACCGTGACCCTCGACTACCTGCCGCGCTCCTTCTTGGCCGGCGGGGCGGTGACGGGCGTGGCGATGCTCGCCGGCGGCGTCGTCCTCGTGCGCGCCGTGAGGCGAAGGGAGCCCGGGCGGCCCCACGAGTAGGGTTGGGGGCAGGAATGGACGGCCCCCGGTACGACACCGACGTCGACCTCTCGAACCGCAACAACAGCCACACGCTGATGGTCGAGCTGGTCGGTGGCACGAAGCGGGTCCTCGACGTGGGTTGCGCGACCGGCTACCTGGCCGAGGCGCTCGGTGAGCGTGGCTGCACAGTCTGGGCCGTCGAGTCCGATGCCGAGGCCGCCGAGGAGGCCCGCCCGCACGTCGAGCAACTCGTCCTGGGCGACGTGGAGTCCATGGACTTCGTCGAGGCGTTCGGCGATCAGCGCTTTGATGTGATCGTGTTCGGCGACGTCCTCGAGCACCTCCGGGACCCGCTGGCCGTGCTCCGCAACGCCCGCCGGCTGCTGGCCGACCGCGGCAGCGTGGTGGCGTCGATCCCCAACATCGCCCACGGCAGCGTGCGCCTCGCCCTCCTCGCCGGCCGCTTCGACTACCAGGACCTCGGCCTGCTGGACAGCACCCACGTGCGCTTCTTCACCCGCTCGTCGGTCGAGAATCTGTTCCGCGACGCCGGCCTGGTGCCGATCGACGTGCGCCGGACGACCGCCGGTTTCTTCGACACGCCGGTCCCCGTCCGGGAGTCCGAGTTCACCGCCGAGGTGATCGACGCCGTCCGGGCCGACCCCGAGTCGGCGACCTACCAGTTCGTGCTGCGGGCGGTGCCCGACGACGCCGACGCCGCGGTCGCCAAGCTGCGGGCCGACGCCGAGTCCCAGCGGGCCCGCATCGAGACCCTGGCCGGCGAGCTGTCGGTGGCGCGGGCGACGGTGGAGGACCTCCAGGGCCGGGCCGAGCAGGCCGAGAAGCGAGCCGACGACCTGGAGACCCGGCTGGCCGGCGTGAGCGAGGATCTCGACGCCGCCCGTTCGGAGTCCGACGCCGCCCGTACCGAGTCCGATGCGGCGCGGGACCATCTCGAGAAGGTGATGGCGACGCGGACGATGCGGTGGTCGAAGCAGGCTCGGGAGGTCTACTCCCGCCTGCGCACCATCCGTGGATAGCGAGGGTCATGGCTGACGCCGCGGTGACCGTCGAGGGGGTGAGCAAGCGCTTCCGCCTCTACCACGAGCGGAACCGGTCGCTGAAGGCCACGATCATGCGGGGCGGGCGGGTCCGCTACGACGAGTTCTGGGCTCTGCGCGACGTCTCCCTGCAGATCGAGGAGGGCACGACGTTCGGCCTCGTCGGCGAGAACGGCTCCGGCAAGTCGACCCTCCTGAAATGCATCGCCAAGATCCTCCGGCCCGACGCCGGCAAGATCCGGAGCCGGGGCAAGATGGCTGCCCTGCTGGAGCTGGGCTCCGGCTTCCATCCCGAGCTCTCGGGCCGCGAGAACGTCTTCCTCAACGGGTCGATCCTCGGCCTGTCGAAGCGGGAGCTGACCGCCCGCTTCGACGAGATCGTGGGCTTCGCCGGCCTCGAGCGCTTCATCGACCAGCCGGTCAAGAACTACTCCTCGGGCATGTACGTGCGGCTGGGGTTCTCGGTGGCCATCAACATCGACCCCGACGTCCTCCTCGTCGATGAGGTGCTGGCGGTGGGCGACGCCGTGTTCCAGCGGCGGTGCAACGAGAAGTTCGCCGACTTCCGCCGGGCGGGCAAGACGGTGGTCATCGTCAGCCACGCCGCCGACGCCATGCGGACCATGTGCGACAAGGTGGCGTGGCTGAAGGACGGCCAGGTCGTCGCCGAGGGTCGCTCCGAGGACGTCGTCGACGACTACGTCGACCAGGGCCACGAGGACCGGGTCGAGGTCACCGCCGAGGTGGCGGAGAGCCGGTGGGGCTCGGGCGAGGTGCGCTTGCAGGACGTCCATCTGCTCGACGCCGCCGGCCGGGAGACCAGCCACCCGTCCACCGGCGACGCGGTCACCTTCCGGATGCGCTACCGGGCGGACAAGGCGGTGTCCAAGCCCGTCTTCGGGCTGGCGCTGGAGACGCTGGACGGCACCTGGCTGTGGGCCCACCACACACGCGACGCCGGCTTCGTGCCCGACGAGATCGCCGGCGAGGGCGTCGTCGACCTGCACGTCCCCAACCTGATGCTCCAGCCCGGCACGTACGACCTGTCCGCATCGGTGGTCGACTACACGACCACCCACCAGTACGACTACCTGCGCCGGTGCCTCCGCTTCGACGTGGAGCACGGCACGCCGCGGGAATCGGGCGGCTACGTGGCCCTCGGCGGGCAGTGGTCGTCCGACAGCTTCGACGCATGATCGCACGACCCACGACGCTGCACCGCCCGATGGGAGAGCCATGAACAAGCCGCCGGCCATCCGCGCCGGGGTGGTGTCCGTCGTCCTGGTGAACTACCGGGGCGCCGAGGACACCATCACCTGCCTCAACTCGTTTGACGCCGTGAACTGGCCGGCCGACCGGCTCGAGCTGGTCGTCGTCGACAACGCCTCCGGCGACGGGAGCGCCGAGCGCATCCGCGCCGCAGTGCCGGGGGTGCGGGTGGTCGAGTCCGACAGCAACCGCGGCTTCGCCGGCGGCTGCAACCTCGGCGCCGCCGACGCCAGCGGCGAGTACCTCGCGTTCATCAACAACGACGCTCGTCCCGGCGCGGAGTGGATCACCGCCGCGGTCGAGGTCCTCGACACCCAGGCCGACGTGGCCTGCGTGGCCAGCAAGGTGCTCGACTGGGAGGGGGAGAAGGTCGACTTCGTCGACGGCTCCCTCACCTGGTACGGCATGGGCTACAAGCGCGAGTGCGAGCAGCCCGATACCGGCGAGTGGGACAAGCCCAAGGACGTCCTCTTCGCCACCGGCGCGGCCATGTTCGTGCGGGCCGGCGTGTACCGGGCCGTCGACGGCTTCGACGACCGGTTCTTCATGTTCTACGAGGACGTGGACCTGGGCTGGCGGCTGAACCTGCTCGGCTGGCGGGTGCGCTATGTCCCGACCTCCGTCGCCTTCCACCGCCACCACGCCTCGATGAAGAGCTACGGGCCGTGGCGGGAGCACTACCTGCTGGAGCGCAACGCCCTGTTCAGCCTGTACAAGAACCTGGGCGACGACCTGCTGGCCAAGGCCCTGCCGGCCGCGTTGCTGCTCGCGGTGCGGCGGGGCCTGTCGCGCGGCGACGCCGACAACCTCATCCTCGACCTCGCCTCACAGCCGCCGGCCGCCGGCCCGGAGGACGAGACGGTGACCGTCTCCCGAGAGTCGCTGGCGCCGGTCTTCGCCATCGACGCCTTGGTCGACCACCTCCCCACGCTGGCCGAGAGCCGCCGGCGGTTGCAGTCCGAGCGCCGGCGCTCGGACACCGAGCTGTTGCCGCTGTTCCGCCAGACCCTGGAGCCGGCGTACGCCCACCCCCGTTACGAGGCCGCCCACCGCGTCCTCCTGGAGGCCTTCGGCATCGAGCAGGCGTTCAGCACCCGGCGCAAGATCGTCATCGCCACCGGGGAGCCGCTGTCGGCCCGCATGGCCGGGCCGGCGATCCGGGCGTGGGCCATGGCCGTCGCCCTGTCCGCCGACCACGACGTGGAGCTCGTGACCACCGGCACCTGCACGATCACCCACCCGAGGTTCTCCATCCGCTCGGCCGGGCTGGCCGAGATGCGGGGCTTGGAGCGCTGGTGCGACGTGTTCATCTTCCAGGGACTGATCCTGTCGACGTTCCGCTGGCTCATCGACAGCGACAAGGTCCTCATCGCCGACATCTACAACCCCTTCCACCTGGAGCAGCTGGAGCAGGCCAAGGACCAGGGCGCCGAGGGCCGGGCCCGCACGGTCAGCGACTGCACCACCGCGCTCAACGACCAGCTGACGCGCGGCGACTTCTTCCTCTGCGCCTCCGACAAGCAGCGGGACTTCTGGCTGGGCCAGCTGTCCGCCGTCGGCCGGATCAACCCCAAGACCTACGACGCGGACGAGACCATGGCGTCGCTCATCGCGGTGGCCCCCTTCGGCGTCCCCGACGAGGCACCGGTGCACACCCGCCAGGCGTTGAAGGGCGTCGTCCCCGGCATCGGCGCCGACGACAAGGTCATCCTCTGGGGCGGCGGCATCTACAACTGGTTCGACCCGCTCACCCTCCTGCACGCCATCGACCGGCTCCGCCAGCGCCGGCCGGACGTACGCCTGTTCTTCCTCGGCCTCAAGCACCCCAACCCCGACGTGCCCGAGATGCGGATGGCCGTCACCGCCCGTGCCCTGTCGGACTCGCTCGGCCTCACCGACAAGCACGTGTTCTTCAACGAGGGCTGGGTCGAGTACGAGGACCGGCAGAACTACCTGCTGGAAGCCGACATCGGGGTCAGCACCCACCTCGACCATGTCGAGACGGCGTTCTCGTTCCGAACCCGCATCCTCGACTACCTGTGGACGTCCCTCCCCATCGTCGCCACCGCCGGCGACACCTTCGCCGACCTCATCGACAGCAAGGGTCTCGGCATCACCGTGCCGGCCGGCGACGTCGAGGCGCTCGAGGAGGCCCTGTTCTGCCTGCTCGACGACGAGGGGGCCAACGCGGAATGCCGGGCCCGCCTGGCCGAGGTCATGCCGAACCACACCTGGACCAGGGTGCTGGCCCCGCTCGTGCGGTTCTGCCAAGCGCCCCGCCGGGCCGCCGACCTCGCCTCGCCCGTCGGCTACGAGAACATGGCCGAGCTGGCCGAGGCGGTGTCGGGCCGTCCCCGGCTGCGCCAGGACGTGGCGTTGGCCCGTGAGTACTTCCGGGCCGGCGGCCCGGTCGAGGTGGCTCGGCGGGCGTCGAAGCGGCTTCTGCGCTACGGCGCGGCCGTGACCCGCCGGCTGGCCGAGTGAGGACCTCCGACGGCCCGGGTGTGTTTCTGGTCGTGAAATCGCTCCTTTCGGGCCAAATCACGACCAGGAACACACCGAGAACCCGCCGATGAGTTCGATCGCCGAGCTGACGGAGTCCAAGGAGCTCTTCGTCAACCTCACCCTCCGGGAGCTGCGGGGGAAGTACAAGCGGTCCGTCCTGGGCTGGACGTGGTCATTGCTGAACCCGTTGGCCACAATGGTGATCTTCACCGTGGTGTTCCGGTTCTTCCTGAAGGTCGAGCCGACACGGGGTGACCCGAGCGGCCTGCACGTCTTCGCCATCTTCCTGCTGTGCGGCCTGCTGCCGTGGAACTTCCTGTCGAACGGGATGTCCGGGTCGATGGGCGCCCTGATCGCCAACTCCAACCTGATCAAGAAGGTGTTCTTCCCCCGGGAGATCCTGGTGGTGTCGAACATCGCCTCGTGGGTGGTGTCGTTCCTCCTGGAGCTGGGCGTGCTGGCGGTCGTCCTGCTGGTCGCCGGTAACATGGTCCTGCCCTGGCTGCTGCCGGTGATCGGCCTGGTGCTGATCCAGACGATGTACGTCGTCGGCCTCGGCCTGCTGCTCAGCGTCCTCAACGTGTACTTCCGCGACGTCCAGCACTTCATCGGGATCCTGCTGCAGATCTGGTTCTACGCCACGCCGATCGTCTACCCGATCACCTACGTCCGGGATGCCCTCAAGGACCGCTCCGAGCTGTTCACGCTGTACAAGCTGAACCCCATGGTCCGCTTCGTCGAGGCCTACCGCGACTGCCTCTACGACCTGCGCTCCCCGCCGCTGTTCGACATGCTGTACCTGTTCGGTGTGTCGGCCGCGACGCTGGCGCTCGGCGTCTATGTCTTCTCCAAGCTCGAGCCCAAGCTCGCCGAGGAGCTGTAGGGCAGCATGGCCGATCGCAACGTCCTCGGCGGCCAGCTGGAGCCCTGCGGCACCGACCCAATGACCGGCTTCTACCGGGACGGGTGCTGCAACACCGGGCCGCAGGACCGGGGCAGCCACACCATCTGCGCGGTGGTGACGTCGGAGTTCCTCGAGCATCAGCGACGCATCGGCAACGACCTCATCACGCCGGCGCCGCACTTCGGCTTCCCGGGTCTCGTGCCCGGCGACCGCTGGTGCGTCACGGCTGCGAACTGGTTCCGGGCCCACCTCGACGGCGCGGCCGCCCATGTCGTGCTGGCGTCCACCCACGAGCGGGCCACCGACATCGTCCCCCTCGCCGCCCTCCGGGAGCACGCCGTCGACGTACCCGCCGACCCCAGCGGCCTCGAAGCCTGACGGCGCCGGCGCTACTGCGATGAGCCTCCCGGCCAGGAGAGCACACAGCGGGGTGGGACCGGTAGCCCATTCGACCGGAACGTGAGCGGCTCCCACCAGATCCTGGCGCCGGCTTGGTTGGGGTTGCCCTTGTTCCACCGGTCGGCCACGTAGAGCCAGACCGGCCCATCGGCCAGCCGCAGCTCGCTCACCTCGGCGGGCTGCCCCTCGCACGACCTGGCCGACAGCTTTGACGCGATGGTCCACGGCCCGAGGGGCGACGGAGCCGAGGCCAGGCCTGTCCCGGCCGCGCAGTAGGGACACGCCGGGTCGGAGTAGGTCAGGAAGAAGCGACCGTCGCGCTCGAACAGCGCCGGCGCCTCGACAATGTCGAGGCCCAGCCGGACGGTCTCGCCGGCGCCCGACGTCAGCTCGGGATTGAGGTGCTCGACGATGATGTCCGTCGGCACGCCCTTCTCGATGAGCGTGTACGCCAGCCATCCCCGCCCGGCCGAGTCGACGAACACGTCGTGGTCGCCACGGGTGAGGACGCCCTTCCCGCCGACCGCCAGGGTCGGCGCCGCGGTCTCCCGCCAGGGGCCGGCGGGTGACGGGGCGACGAGCACGTGGTAACCGACGGGCGAGTCGTAGCTGTTGACCCAGAGCACCCACTCGCCGGTCGCCGGCGACTTTGCCACGTGTGGCCGGTAGCACCCGAACCGGGGTGGGGCGCAGCGCTGCTGCCAGAGATCGTCGGGCGCGATGGAGTAGCCCCGACTCGTCCACACGACCAGGTCCGTGGACGAGAACGCTTTGATGCCGCACCACTTCGTGCCGACCTTGTGCAGGCCGAAGCCGCAGTCGTAGGCCGTCCCGAAGACCCAGAACGTGGCGCCGTCCTGCACGACGGTGCCGTCGTGCGCGTCGAGCACGGGAGGCGGGCCCGGAGCCCGTGGGAGCTCCCTGCGGCCTGTCGTCGCCAACGGATAGGAGTCGGAACAGCCGGCGGTGAGAAACGCGGTGATGACGAGGACCACCGTCCACATGCCGGTGTGATTGTCTGCCCGCCCCGTCATCGCCTTCCACCGACCCTACCGGCACCGGCGACCGGCCGTAGTCTCCTCGCGACATGAAGATCGTCGTCGCCACCCCCGACACCCTGACCGCCCGCATGGCGGGGCCGGGGATCCGGGCGTGGCACATTGCCAGCACGCTGGCGGCCGAGCACGAGGTGCGGCTGGTCACCACGACCATCGCCGACCTGCCGGGCGCACCGTTCCCGGTGCTGGCGGCCGACGACGCCGGCCTGGCCGAGCAGGAGCGGTGGTGCGACGTCCTGGTGTTCCAGGGCTGGCTCGTGCACAAGCGGCCGTTCCTGCTGGAGTCCGAGAAGGTGCTGGTCGCCGACGTCTACGACCCCCTGCATCTCGAGCAGCTGGAGCAGGGCCGCGACGAGGGCCGGCGGGGCCGCATCCTGGCCGTGCAGTCGGCGACGGCGGTGCTCAACGAGCAACTGCTCCGAGGCGACTTCTTCATGTGCGCATCGGAGAAGCAGCGGGACTTCTGGCTCGGTCAGCTCTCGGCGCTCGGCCGGGTCAATCCCGTGAGCTACGACGACGACGAGACGCTGCGCACGCTCATCAGCGTGGTGCCGTTCGGCGTTTCCGAACAACCGCCCACGAGAACCCGCCCCGCCATCAAGGGCGTCGTCGGTGGCATCGGCCCCGACGACAAGGTCCTCCTCTGGGGTGGCGGCATCTACAACTGGTTCGACCCACTGACCCTGCTGCACGCCGTCGACCGCCTACGCCGGCGCCGGCCCGACGTGCGCCTGTTCTTCATGGGCCTCAAGCATCCCAACCCCGACATCGGTGAGATGCGCATGGCCGTCGCCGCCCGGGAGCTCTCCGACCGGCTCGGCCTGACCGGCACTCACGCCTTCTTCAACGAAGGCTGGGTCGACTACGACGACCGCCAGAACTATCTGCTCGACGCCGACATCGGCGTCAGCACCCACCTCGACCACGTGGAGACGGCGTTCTCGTTCCGAACCCGGGTCCTCGACTACCTGTGGGCGTCGCTCCCCACGGTGGCCACCGCCGGCGACGCCCTGGCCGACATGATCGAGGCCCGACAGATCGGCCTCACCGTGCCCGCCGGCGACGTGGACGCCCTGGAGGCGGCCCTGGCCCGCATCCTGGACGACGACGGGATGCGGGCCACGATGGCGGTAGGCGCCGGCGCGCTCGCCGAAGAGCTGACCTGGCCGAAGGTGCTGGCGCCGCTCGTGGCGTTCTGCCGCCACCCCCGGCGGGCGCCGGACCTGCTGGAGCCGAGCGTCACCGCCGGCCTCCGCCAGGACCTCACCGAGGTGAAGGAGCGCTGGCGGGGCCTGGCCTACGACCTGCAGACCGCCGCCGACCACCTTCGCGAAGGCGGGCCGGTCCTCGCCGCCCGCAAGGCCGCCGGGCGGGTCCGGCGGCTCGCGGTGACGTGGCGCGACCGCGACCCCGCCTAAACTCAGGCTTCAATGAGCGAGCCGCAGGCGAGCGACCAAGGCGGCAGAGTGCCCCGCTCGTCGGGGCGGCCACCGACGGTGGCGGCCCGATGAGCGAGCCGCAGGCGAGCGACCAAGGCGGCAGAGTGCCCCGCTCGTCGGGGCGGCCACCGACGGTGGCGGCCCGATGAGCGAGCCGCAGGCGAGCGACCAAGGCGGCAGAGTGCCCCGCTCGTCGGGGCGGCCACCGACGGTGGCGGCCCGATGAGCG
>JAHFUP010000035.1:39518-47745 GCA_023265025.1 Acidimicrobiia bacterium
CCCGCTCGTCGGGGCGGCCACCGACGGTGGCGGCCCGATGAGCGAGCCGCAGGCGAGCGACCAAGGCGGCAGAGTGCCCCGCTCGTCGGGGCGGCCACCGACGGTGGCGGCCCGATGAGCGCGACTGGAGCGGTCGACCTGAGCGCCCGCGAGCCCTCGCAGTCCGCGCCGGACATCTCCGTGGTGATGCCCTGCCTCAACGAGGCGGCGTCGGTGGGCACCTGCATCGAGAAGGCATGGGAGGGCATCCGCCGCACCGGCCTGACCGGTGAGGTGGTCATCAGCGACAACGGCTCCACCGACGACTCGGTCGAGATCGCCCTCAAGGCCGGCGCCCGCGTCGTCAGCCAGCCGGCCAGGGGGTACGGCAACGCCTACCTCAAGGGCTTCGCCGAGGCCCGGGGGCGGATCATCATCATGGGTGACTCCGACGGCAGCTACGACTTCACCCAGCTCGACCGCCTCGTCGAGCCGCTGCTCGACGGCTCCTACGACTACGTGCTGGGGTCGCGCTTTGCCGGCCAGATCCTCAAGGGCGCCATGCCCTGGACCCACCGCTACATCGGCAACCCGGTCCTGACCGCGGTGCTCAACCGGCTGTTCCACGTCGACAGCTCCGACGCCCACAGCGGGATGCGGGCGTTCACCGCCGACGCGTACCGGCGCATGGGCCTCCAGTCGGCCGGCATGGAGTTGGCGTCGGAGATCGTCATCAACGCGGCCAAGGCGGGGCTCAAGGGCACCGAGGTGCCGATCACGTATCACCCACGCGAGGGCGAGTCGAAGCTCAACTCCATGCGGGACGGGTGGCGCCACCTGCGGTTCATGCTCCTGCGCAGCCCCAACTGGCTGTTCATGGGGCCAGGCATCGCCATGTTCGTGCTCGGCCTGCTCGGCCAGGGCCTCCTGTTGCCCGGGCCGCTGAACCTGGGCTTCCACGCCCTGGACGTGCACTTCAGCGTCCTCTTCGCCCTGCTCGCCATCCTGGGCTACCAGACCATGGTGTTCGGCGTCTTCGCCCGGACGTGCGTCCCGATCCAGGACGGGCCGGCCGCCGACCGGCTGCAGCACTGGTTCGAGCGGAACTTCAGCCTGGAGCGGGGCCTCATCGGCGGTGGGACGATGTTCCTGATCGGCTTCGTGATCGACGCCGGCATCTTCCTCCACTGGCTACGGGAGGGGCTCGGGCCGATCAACTCCCTGCGGCCGGCGCTCCTGGCCATGACGCTGATGATGGTGGGGGCCCAGACTGCGTTCGCCGCCTTCTTCCTGAGCTTCTTCCGGATCGACAGGTCACGGTGACCCGGGCGCTGGTGGTCGAGCAGGCGGCGCCGGCCCCCACTGGCCCCAGCCGGTCGGAGCGCACCCTGGTCATCCTGCCGGCGCTCAACGAGGCCGAGGCCCTCACCGACGTCCTGCGGGAGCTGGCCACGTCCTGCCCGCAGCTCGACGTGCTGGTGGTCGACGACGGATCGACCGACGCCACCGCGGAGGTGGCCCGGGCCGAGGGCGTGCCGGTGGCGGTACTGCCCTTCAACCTCGGCGTGGGTGGCGCGCTGCAGACCGGCTTCCGCTACGCAGTCGCCCACGGGTACGGCCGGGCGATCCAGTTCGACGCCGACGGCCAGCACGACCCGTCCCAGGTGCCGGCGCTGCTGGCCGCGCTCGACGAGGGGGCCGACCTGGTGATCGGGAGCCGCTTCGCCGCGCCGGAAGCCGGTTCCGAGTACGACGTCGGCCGGCTGCGCGGTGGCGCCATGGGCGTGCTCCGCCTGGCGGTGCGGCTGCTGTCGGGCCGGAGCTTCTCCGACACCTCGTCGGGCTTCCGGGCCTTCTCGGAACGGCTGCTGGCGTTCTACGCGGCCGAGTACCCCAACGAGTACCTGGGCGACACGGTGGAGGCGCTCCTGCTGGCGTGCCAGGCCGGCTACCGCGTCGTCGAGGTGCCCGTCAGCATGCGGGTGCGGGCCGCGGGCACACCGTCGACCCAGAACCTCAAGCTGATCTACCACTACCTGCGGGCCCTGCTGTCGCTACTCAGCCGGGCACCCATCCGCCGACGGGAGCGGGCCATGCGGAGCACACATCCATGACCACCGGCGGGCACCTGTTCATCCTCCTCCTGACCGCGATCAGCCTGCTCTTCATCGTGCGCATGGTCCGGCGCAACCAGATGCCGTCCCGCTACGCCATGCTGTGGCTCGCGATCGGCGCGGCGATCGCATTTCTGGCCACGTTCCCCCGGGTGCTCGACCGGTTCTCCAACTGGCTCGGCATCGCCTACGGCCCAGGGATCTTCTTCCTGGGCGCCATCACCGTCCTCTTCCTCATCGTCGTTCACTTCTCCTGGGAGCTGGCTCGGCTCGACGCCCGTACGCGGGTGTTGGCCGAGGAACTGGCGATCCTGCGGGCCGACCCACCACGCGACACGCCCCGCACCACGCCGAGCACCCCGGAGGACCAGCCTGTCGACCACTGACACCTCACGCCCGAAGGTCCGGGTCGTCGTCGTCAACCACAACGGCGGCGACCTCACCATCTCATGCCTCCAGAGCCTGCTGGCTTCCGACTGGCCGGCCGACGCCCTCGAGGTCGTCATGGTGGAGAACGGCTCCACCGACGGGGTGGCGGCGCGGGTCACCGCCGAGCTGTCCCGGGTGCGGGTCATCGACGCCGGCGGCAACCTCGGCTTCGGTGGCGGCTGCAACCTGGCCCTGGCCGACCTCGCCGGCGTCGACCACGTTGCGCTGGTCAACAACGACGCCCGGGTGGAGCCGGACTGGCTGGCGCCGCTGGTCGACGTCCTGGAGGCCGACCCGTCGGTGGGTGCGGCCAACCCGAAGATCCTGTTCGCCGACCGCTTCGTCGACGTCCACCTGGCTTCGGCTACCGCGGCCCGCGGCCTGGGCGACCGGCGCCCGCTCGGCGTGCGGGTCTCGGGTGCGAGGGTCGACGGCCGGGACGTTTGGGACGACCTTCAGCTCGTCTCGGGGTTCTGGGGGCTGGAGCACGGGTCCAACGGCGAGGGGCCCTACGAATGGACGAACGGGCAGGCCCACCTGCGTGTCCCCGCCGGCAGTTTTACTTGCGAGGTTCGGCTCACCGCCGACAGCGACCGGACGGTCGTGGCGACGTCCGGCCCGCACCGCACGGAACTGCACGTCAGCTCAGTGCCGGCGTGGTACCCGGTGGCGCTCGACGCTGCGGGGTTCGACGTACTCAACAACGTCGGGTCGGTCGTGCTGGCGGACGGGCACGGCGCCGATAGGGGCTACCTGGAGCGGGACGCGGGCCAGTTCGACCAGGTCGAGGAGATCTTCGCCTGGTGCGGCGCCGCCGTCCTCCTGTCGAAGGAGTACCTGGAGCGCGTGGGCCTGTTCGAGGCCCGCTACTTCCTGTACTACGAGGACTTCGACCTGTCCTGGCGGGGCCGGGCCCAGGGCTGGCGGTACTTCTACGTGCCGGCGTCGGTGGTCCGCCACGTCCACTCGGCGTCCTCGGTCGAGGGATCGCGGCTATTCCAGCACTACGACGAGCGCAACCGGCTGCTCACCCTCACCCGCAACGCCCCCACGAGTCTGGCGCTGCGCGAGGCCGGGCGCCACCTGCTCATCACCGGCTCGTACGCCCGCCGCGACATCCTGGTCCCGCTGGTCCACCGCCGGCCACCGGCAGTGGAAACCGTGCGCCGGCGGATGCGCGCCTATGGGGCCTATGTGAGGATGCTGCCCGAGGCGCTGGCCGGCCGGCGGGCGCTGACCGGCCGGGGCCGGCTGGCCGACGAGGAGCTGTCGAGGTGGATGGACCAGGCCTGAGCGGCTAGACCGGCGGCATGTCGCAGAGCCGTACGTCCGGGGGCCGGCGGTGAAGGCGCTCATCCTGGCCGGCGGCGCCGGCACCCGCCTCCGCCCCATCACCCACACCAGCGCCAAGCAGCTCGTGCCCGTGGCCAACAAGCCGATCCTGTTCTACGGGCTGGAGCAGATGGCCGAGGCGGGGATCGTCGAGGTTGGCATGATCGTCGGCGACACGGCCGAGGAGATCCGTGCTGCGGTGGGCGACGGGTCGCAGTGGGGGCTCAAGGTCACCTACCTCCCGCAGGACGCCCCGCTCGGCCTGGCCCACTGCGTCCTCATCGCCCGGGACTTCCTCGCCGACGACGACTTCGTCATGTACCTGGGCGACAACCTCCTGCGCCAGGGCGTGAAGGGGTTCGTCGAGCGGTTCGAGGGCGAGGGCCGGACCCGCAGCGGCTCGAAGCCTGCGGTGGCCCAGATCCTGCTGGCCCGGGTTCCTGATCCCCAGCGGTTCGGCGTGGCGGAGATCGGGCCTGACGGCGAGGTGCTGCGGCTGGTGGAGAAGCCGGAGGAGCCGCCCTCCGACCTCGCCCTGGTCGGCGTCTACCTTTTCGACCCGACGATCCACGAGGCGGTCCGCGCCATCGCGCCGTCGGCCCGGGGCGAGCTGGAGATCACCGACGCCATCCAGTGGCTGCTCGACTCCGGCCACCGCGTCCACCACCAGGTGGTCGACGGCTGGTGGATCGACACCGGCAAGCTCGACGCCCTCCTCGAGGGCAACCGCCTCATCCTGGAGACCCTCGACCAGCGCGTCGACGGCACGGTGGACGCCGACTCGAGGATCGAGGGTCGGGTCGTGGTGTGCGGAGGGGCGACGGTCGTGGCGTCGACGATCCGCGGCCCCGCCATCATCGGCGCCGGCACCCGGATCGAGCACAGCTTCGTGGGGCCGTTCACGTCCATCGCCGAGCGTTGCCAGGTGATCCGCTCGGAGATCGAGCACTCGGTCATCCTCGACGACAGCCGGATCGTCGACATTCCCCGCGTGGAGGACTCCCTGATCGGCAAGCAGGTGGTCGTCACCCGCTCCGCCCGCCGGCCCCGAGCCAACCGGTTCATGCTGGGCGACCACTCCCAGGTCGACCTGACGTAGGTCCTGTCAGTCGTCGAGGACGAAGGTCACCATCAGGTTGACCTGGTAGCCGGAGATAGCGCCGTCGCTGATCTCGACCCGCTGCTCCTTCACCCACGCCGAGGTGATGTTGCGCAGCGTCTGGCTGGCTCGCTCCACCCCGACCTTGATGGCGTCTTCGAAGCTCTTCGACGACTTGGCGCTGATCTCGGTGACCCGTGCGACGGTTCCCATGGACGTCTCCCTCTCCTGGTGGGTGGCGAGGGAACCCTACGCGCTGAGCGCGGCGGCCAAGCCGTCGACGTCGGCGACGGTGACGGTGAGACCCGGGTGGCGGAGCCGGCCCGTCGGTTCGATGCCCGGCACCGGCTGCCGGAACTTGATGCAGACCCCGCGGTCACGGTTCGAGGCGAAGGTGAGGCCGCGGTCGACCAGCGACAGGTGGGCGGGGCCGATGGTGGTGAGCAGGCGGTAGGGGCCGCTGACCTCGATGCCGGCCACGTTGTCCAGGTCCGTCTCCAAGCGCCAGAAGCCGTAGCGGGCGACAAGCCGGCCGTCCTCGACGTCGACCCCTGTCCGGCCTTCGGTGACACCGAAGGCCAGGGCCATGGCGCGGTAGACGGGGTCGAAGGCGAAGTCGAAGGTCACCGGCCCACTCTTACCCGTGCTGCCGGGTAGAACTGTCGGCCATGCCGGACGATCCCAGGGACGAGCTGTACGGGCTGGACCCGAAGGACTTCGTCGCCGCCCGCAACGATCTGGCCAAGCGCCTGCGCAAGGAGGGCGACAAGGCCCTGGCCGCCGAGGTGGCGAAGCTGAAGCGTCCGTCGCCGGCGGCCTGGGCTGTCAACCAGCTCGCCCGCCGGCACCGCGCCGACCTCGAGGAGCTCGTGCGCCTGGGCGGGGTCCTGCGGGCGGCGCAGGAGGGGGCGCTATCGGGCGCAGCGGAGGCCGATCTGCGCCAGGCCGGGCGAGCGCGCCGGGAGGCGGTCTCGCGGCTGGCGGGCATGGCCGAGGCCCTCTTCGACGAGCGGGGCGGCGGCGGGGCGGCCCACGCCGGCGATGTTGGCGCAACGCTCGAAGCGGCGTCCCTGGACGCGGAGGCCGGCGCCGCGGTCCTGGCCGGACGGCTGACGGAGGACATGCGGCCGCCGTCGGGGTTCGGGGTGTTCGACGACGCCGGGCCGGCGCCACCCAGGGCGGAGCGGCCGCGGCCGGCGTCGGAGCCCGAAACGGCGGAGCCCGATGAACGAGCCGAGCGGGCCCGGCGGGAGGCGGAGGACGCCGCGGCCGAGGCCCGCCGGCGCTGGGAGGAGCGCTCGACCGTGGCCCGCACGGCTGTCGACCTGGTCGCCGAGCGCCGGCGGGCGGTCGAGGAGGCGGAAGCCGAAATCGGTCGGCTGGAAGACGAGCTGGAGGCAGCCGGGCATCGCCGACGGGAGGCCGTGCGCGAGGCCCAGTTGGCCGAGGACGCCGCATCGCGGGCCGAGGACTCCACGGATCGGGCCGCGAAGGAGCTACGCGACGCCGAGCAACGGGTGCAGGAGCTCGGCGTCGACTGAAGGGGTTGCCCGCCCCGCCAGGTGGGTAGACGCGGGCCGATGTACCTACTCGTGCTTCTCGACCGAGTCGCCGATCAGCCAGAACATCGGCGGCCACAGGCCCACGAAGAGCGCCCGGCGCTCGGCGTTCCCGCGGGCCTCCTGGTCAACGGTCTTGGCCCGGATCCAGAGGCCGATGCAGAGCCCGATGGATGCCAGCGACAGGGCGTGCAGGTGCCAGCCCTTCAGGCCCCGCTCGTACAGCGTCCGGCTTCGCACGCCCTCCCCCTACCCACGACCCGCCCGTGCCACGCCGCCCGCCCCGCTTCCGCCGGCTCCTGACCGCCGCCGGCTGGCCGGCCGGCATCGCCCTGACGTCGTGGAGCTACATGTGGCGCATCACGCCACTCCACCGGCGGGAGCTGGCGGGCTCGATGGACCGCGACGCCCCGCCGCCGCTCCCGGCTGGCGCGTCCCGGGAGGAGGCCCAGCTCTCGGACGCCGGCGTGGGCCAGTTGTTCCACCGGCGCTACCGCACCCGGATCGCACAGCAGGAGCTCGACGCCGAGCAGCTCATGGCGCGCATCGCCGCCGACCTGAACCAGGTGGCGCCCACCGAGTTCGCCCGCTTCACCAAGGTCCACGGCGAGAGGGGCGGCATGGCAGTGGGCGACGAGTACGTCGTGCGCATGCCTGGGCCGTGGGACGGTCCGGTGCGCGTCATCGAGCTCACGCCGGCCTCGTTCCGCCTCGCCACCCTCGACGGCCACCTCGAGGCCGGGCAGATCGAGTTCCGGGCCGAGGACGCCTGGCGACGATAGCGCCGGCGAGATCGTGTTCACCATCGAGTCGTGGGCCCGGAGCGGCGACCAGTTCTCACGGATCATGTACCAGCGGCTGCATATGGCCAAGGAGGTGCAGCTGCACATGTGGACGTCGTTCCTGGAACGGGTGGTGAAGGTGGCCGGCGGTCGCCTGGCCGGCGGGATCGACGTCGAGACCCGCATCGTCGACGACGAGGTCGCAGTGCGCCCGTCGGCCTCGTTGTCGGGGTAGACCGGCCGCCGTGCGTTTCACCATCGAGCAGCGGTTCGCGGCGCCGCTGGACGCGGTCGAGGCCGCGTTCGTCGACCCCGCCATGCTGGCCGCCATGGCCGCACGGCACGAGCTCGGACGCCCCGTACTGCTGGCCCACGTCGACCGGGGTTCGTCGGTCTCCCAGCAGGTCCGCTACGCGTTCACCGGACATCTTTCGCCGGCGGTGACCAGGGTGCTCGACCCCCACCGGCTGACGTGGGTGGAGGACTCCGAGCTCGACCGGGCCACCCACCGCACGGACCTCACCATCCACCCCGACCACTACGCCGACCGCCTGAGCTGTTCGGGCACCATCGCCCTCGATCCCGTCGCCGGCGGCACCCGCCGGACCGCCGACGGCGACCTCACGGTCCGGTTCCCGCTGGTGGCGTCGAAGGTCGAGCGGGCCATCGTGGCGGGGATGCACGACCACGCCGGGGTCGAGGCGCGGTTCGTCCAGGCGTGGCTGGACAGCCTCGGCTAGTCCCGGGTTCCGCACATAGCGGCGGTTCGGGCAAAATAGGAAACTTGTAATTCCTTGCAGGAGATTCGTGGAGCGGCCGCGAATTTTTCTGTATGGCAAGAAAACGCATTGTTCTGGGGCCGGCCAGGGAGCGCGACAAGGTGCTGGGCTCGCTCCCGGTCATCGCCGATTTCTGCCGTCGGCTGGACATCCG
>JAHFUP010000171.1 GCA_023265025.1 Acidimicrobiia bacterium
GATGGCTCCGGAGGTTTTCGTACACCCGTTCCGGTCGAATCCGTACAGCGATTCCGGAGTTTTCGTACACCCACCCCGGGCAGGAGGCCTCGTAGCGCCGCCGTGAGGTGAGGGGCACGGCGTCTTGACTTGAACCGTCGACCAAGACCGTTCAAGGAGGCGCCGATGCCCCGGCCCCATATCAGCATGCGAAAGATCCGTGATGCACTCCGGCTGACCCTCCACGAGGGCCTCAGCCTGCGCCAGACCGCAGCATCGCTGCAGATGCCCTTCACCACCGTCGGCGATCACCTGCGGCGGGCCAAGGCGGCCGGGCTCACCTGGCCACTGCCCGAAGGCCTCGATGACGACGCCCTCGAAGCGCTCCTGTTCAGCACCGAGGCCCCGCCGACGGTGGTCCGTCCCCTGCCGGAGTGGGCCAAGGTGCACGTCGAGCTGCGCCGCCCCCACGTCACCCTCATGCTCTTGTGGCTCGAGCACCGCGAGGCCTTCCCGGAGGCCCACGCCTACAGCCAGTTCTGCGAGCTCTACCGGCGGTGGCGGCGGCACGTCGACGTGGTCATGCGCCAGGACCACAAGGCGGGCGAGAAGCTCTTCGTCGACTTCCCGGGACATCGCATCCCCATCTACGACGAGCGCACCGGCGAACTGGCCTTCGAGGCCGAGCTGTTCGTGGCCGTGCTCGGGGCCAGCAGCTACCTCTACGCCGAGGCGGTCCGGTCCCAGGAGCTGTTGCACTGGGTCAGCGCCCACGTGCACGCCTTCGAGGCGCTGGGGGGATGCCCGGCCATCGTGGTGTGCGACAACCTCCGCTCGGGGGTGACCCGCCCCCACCGCTACGAGCCCGACGTCAACGCCACCTACCAGGACATGGCCGCCCACTACGGCGTGGCCGTCATCCCCGCCCGTTCCTACAAGCCCCGCGACAAGGCCAAGGTCGAGGCCGGCGTGCTCCTGGCCGAGCGCTGGATCATGGCCCGGGTCCGCAACCAGCGCTTCAGGAGCCTCGCCGAGGCCAACGTCGAGATCGCCCGGTTGGCCGAATGGATGAACGACCGCCCGTTCAAGCGCCTGGCCGGAAGCCGGGCCAGCGTGTTCGCCGAGCTCGACCGCCCGGCGCTGCGGCCCCTGCCGGCGACTCGCTATGAGTTCGCCACCTGGCGGCGGGCCAAGGTCAACATCGACTACCACATCGAGGACCGCGCCCAGCGCCATTACTACTCGGTGCCCTACGCCCTGGCCGGCGAGGCGGTGGACCTGCGGCTGTCGGCGGGGGTCGTCGAGGTCTTCCACCGCCACCGCCGGGTGGCCTCCCACCTGCGCCGCTTCGCCCCCGGCTACAGCACCGACCCGGCCCACATGCCCGAGTCCCACCGCCGCCACGCGGCCTGGACGCCGGGGCGCATCATCTCCTGGGCGGCCAAGACGGGGCCGGCGGCGGCATCCCTGGTCGAGGCCATCCTGGCCGCCCGCCGCCATCCCGAGCAGGGGTTCCGCTCCTGCCTGGGCATCGTCCGCCTCGGCGACCGCTATGGAGCGGAGCGCCTGGAGGCGGCCTGCAAGCGGGCCCTGGCCGCCCGCGCCCATAGCTACCGCTCGGTCGAGTCCATCCTGCGCACCGGCCTGGACAAGACACCGCTGCCGGCGGAAGCGGCACCGGTGCCCGCCCATCCCGACCACGACAACCTCCGCGGCCCGGGCTACTACCAATGAAAGGAACCCACGTGCTCAACCACCAGACCGTCGAGGGCCTCCACGCCCTCAAGCTTCCGGCCATGGCCGCCGGCCTGGCCGAACAGGACGCCTCGGCCGCCCACCAGGCGCTCAGCTTCGAGGAGCGCCTCGGCCTGCTCGTCGACCGGGAGCTCACCGAGCGGGAGGACCGCCGCCGGGAGCGATACCTCAAGACGGCCAAGCTGCGCACCAACGCGGTGATCGAAGACGTCGACTTCCGCCGCCGGCGGGGCCTGGAGCGAGCGGTGATCCTGTCCCTGGCCGAGTCCGCCTGGGTGAGGAACCATCACAACGTCGCCGTCGTCGGCCCCACCGGGGTGGGCAAGACCTTCCTGGCCTGTGCCCTGGCCAACGCCGCCATCCGCCGGGGCCACACCGCCCTCTACCTGCGGGCGCCCCGCATGCTCGACGAGCTGGCCCTGGCCCGCGTCGACGGACGGTTCGGTCGCCTCACCGCCTCCTGGGCCCGCATCGACGTCGTGGTCATCGACGACTACCTCCTCCGGCCGCTCACCGCCGACCAGGCCGCCGACGTCTTGGAGGTGATCGAGGACCGGGCCGGGCTGCGCTCCACCATCATCACCAGCCAGCTGCCGATCTCCCTGTGGCACGAGGCCATGGGGGAGCCCACCGTCGCCGATGCCGTCCTGGACCGGGTGCTCCAGAACCTGCACCGCATCGAGCTGGAGGGCGAGTCGATGCGCCGTCCAGAGGGCACTCCGAAGGCGCCCGGCGATGCTGACCACGACCGCGCCAGGGCGAAGGGCGCAAGTTCATCGCCGGCCCCCGACGCCGCCGGCACCGGCAAGCCACGATGACGATCACCTACCGCACCGTCGTCCTGCATCTTCCGGCCACGCCGCTGGGCCTACTCCCCGAGGGATGGACGATCGAGCACCGCTGCACCCTCTGCCACCAGCGCGTCTCCTCCGACCAGTTGGTCGCCCACGCCCAACATCACGAGGTCGAAGGCCACGGGGCCGGCGAGGAGCCCTTCCAATCCCGAGAGCCCTCGGCCACACTGGCGCCGGACCATCCTCGCCGCGGCGAGGATGCCAGAAGGGCTCCCAGATCCCGATGACCTCGATGACCACCGACCACAGGAGGAGGTGAATCAGGGCCTAAAGCGTCGGCCGCCATGCGGCCTCCGACACCAGGTGGACCGGGGTGTACGAAAACTCCGGACTGGGTGTACGGAAACTCCGGAATACTCA
>JAHFUP010000036.1 GCA_023265025.1 Acidimicrobiia bacterium
CGAAATCCCAGACGCCTGGTCCCGGCCGCCCCAAAGGAACCCGCCGTCCGCCACGAACCCGCTACCCGGCAGTCAAGAAGGCCGCCTGACCATGCCCTGAGGGTTTAATCGCAAGCTTAGGTGATGCTGTCGCAATCAGGCGCCGGCACGGAGAAGTCACCCGGCTGGCCGCCGGCGGTGCACGTGTCGATGCCCGAGGAGCCCGCGAGCCGGTCGAGCCCGGCGCCACCGACGAGCCGATCGTCGCCGGCGCCGCCCGAGAGCACGTCGTCGCCGTTGTCACCGACAAGGACGTCGTTCCCGCTGTCGCCGATGAGCGTGTCGTTCCCATCGCCACCGCAGATGAGGTCGTTGCCATCGCCGCCGACGAGCTGGTCGTCGCCCCCGAGGCCCACGATGATGTCGTTGCCCCCTTGGCCGAAGATCCGGTCGACGCCCGGCGTGCCGTAGATCACGTCGTTGCCTGGGGTGCCCATGGTCACGCCGTTCGGCACCGCCTGGATCGTGGCCGCCGGCGGGGCGGCACATGTGGCGGGGGACGGCAGGGTGGTGGACGTCGAGCTCGTACTGGAGCTCGTGGGTAGGGTGGTGGACGTCGACGTGCTGGTCGAGGTGGACGTGCTGGTCGAGGTGGACGTCGAGGTGGACGTGCTGGTCGAGGTGGACGTGCTGGTCGAGGTGGACGTCGAGGTGGACGTGCTGGTCGAGGTGGACGTGCTGGTCGAGGTCGTTCCCCCGGTGACCGTGATGTCGACGCACCAGCCGCCGGTGAGGGTGAATGTCGCCTGGGTCTGGTCGTCGACCGCCCACAGGTTCCACGTGCCGTTGGGCGAGAGGGTGTTGAAGGTGTTGAGCGAGCTGCTGTTCGACAGCACCGGCGCCGGCGCCGCGAACACGTCTGACTCGAAGCCCGCCTGCGGGGCCACGTCGTCGTCGTCGTCGACGGGGCGGAAGGTGCCCGAGGACAGGGCGGTGTCGGGGGGGAGCTGGTTCGCGGCCTGCTGGTCGAGGTTCAGGTTGATCCCGGACAGCGGGCCGGTCGAGGTGTCATTGTCGCCGCCGGCGTCGGACATCACGATGACGTTCTCACCCGTGGGTGCCGAGACGAGGATGTCGGCGTCCTCGATCCAGTGCTGTGGGGGGACGTTGTTGTCCCCGGACGTCGTGATCCCCAGCAGCCGGACGTTGACGTCGAGGATGGTGCCGTTCAGGCCGGCGACGACGATGGCCGACGGGTAGGGGCTGCCGGGCCCGGCGGCGAAGGGTGACGTGATCGACGCCGTGTTGCAAAACTCGACCGCGTACGACGTGCCGGTGCTGACTTCCAGCACCCCGGCCACCAGAGCTGTCGCCACAAGGACCCGCCGGACCTTGGGCCCGCCCACTCGGAGCCGCCGTTGCGCCGGAGCTCTCAACACGTCCCCCCTGGGTCGAGCACGCCGCACTTCGACTGCGTGTCGCTGAGCCTAGTGCTGCACACCCGCGGCGGCGTGTCTACGCCACGCCGGCGAAGCGGATGAGGTCGGACATGGTGAAGCGGCCCGATTGCGCGGCGGGCAGGTCGGGTGTCCACGCCGGCTGCTGGCGCAGGAACGATGAGGGGTCTCCCTTGAGCAGCCCGACCAGCACCTCGGCGACGATCCGGCCCCCTGTCGGTCCCAACCGGCGGCCCTCGTTGACGACCTCCGCCTCCCGAAGGACGTAGAACCACAGCGGCGCCTCGCCGGTGAGGCGGAGGTCGGCATCGGGCATCGTCGTGCCCATGGCCTGTGCCACGGACTGCCCGGAGGGCAGTTGCAGCGCCCGGCCTCGGAGCATGTTCAGCAGTCCGAGGGAGCGACGGGCGTTGTCGATGAGCGGCGGGAGCTTGCGCATCGGCTCGGCCAGCTTGGTGTCCATCCGCCGGCTGAGCTGGGGCGTGATGTCGCCGACCGGGTACAGGTGCTTCCACTGGACGCTCCAGCCCTTGGGCAGTCGCCGGAACCCTCCGAGGTGCTGCAGCCGGTTGGCCACCCGGATGTCGGTGAGGATCGGTAGCACCTCGAGGGTGTCGTTGATGCGGTACTGGTCCCGCACCATGCTGTGCCCGAACCGGTAGGTGGCGGCGGAGAACTCCACCGGGATGAACGGCTGGGTGCGCCAGGTGAAGAACGACAGCGCAGCCTTGGCCTTGCCAGTGCGCGGGTTGGTGACGAGCACCTCGCTCAGGAGGTCCGGGCCGACAAGTCGGGCCAGGAAGTCGTGCATGACGATCCACTGGTAGTGCCAGGTCACGACGCGGCGAGCCTCGTCGAACAGGGCGGACGGCTCGACCTCGAAGCGCAGGTGGTTGACGACGGCGTTGTGGAAGCGGATGAACGCCAGGTGCAGCTGGCTGACGATGAAATGCACGTCGTTGCGGGGGTCGCCGATGAGCGCTCGGCCCTGCTGGTTGCGGGGCAGGTCGACCGGCTCGTCCTCCTTGCCGGTGTTGCGCCCGACCAGCAGCGAGGCCGGGTCCTCCTGGTCGTAGAGATAGGGGCTGTCGGCCGGGCCCCGGCCGTAGAGGCAGTCCAGGTCGAACCGGGGCGTGCGAAACGTGTTGAGGGCGTCCGGGTCGTTGATGCGGTCGAGGCTGGAGACCGGGTCGAAGGTGATGTCGTGGTCCACGAACTGACCGAGATACGTGTAGCCCGAGGGGATGTCGGGGTTGTCGCCGGCGGCGCCGGCGGGCTTATCGGCCATGGAGTCCGCCAGCTTGGTCAGGGCGGCGTCGGTGGGCGCAAACGGCGGTAGCGAACGGAACATGCGGCCGTAGCGCCCGTCGAAGGAGGTCGAGCGCGGCACGCTGTCGAGCCCACGGGGGCGGCTGCCGCCGTGGTGGTCGAACGACGCGTGAGGGGGCGGGGAGTCCGTCGTGTGCGAGAGTATTGCAGGGTGGCCGGTATGGCCGCTGCATCGCCGGCGCCCACGCCGGCCTAAGGGCGGGGGACGTTGGCCTCCGTCGGTCCGGTGGAAGGGTGGATGTCCCACCTCGTGGTCGAGGAACGGTGGCGATGGAGGAGCACAACGGGGCCGCGCCGCTTCCGGTGAACGGCCGACCGTTGCTGGAAGTCGTCGACCTGGCGGTCACCTTCGGCGGCGAGGTCGAGGCGCTCCGGGGCGTCACCTTCTCGCTCCGGCGGGGCGAGTCGCTGGCCGTCGTGGGGGAGAGCGGCTCGGGAAAGTCGACGCTGGCCCATTGCATGGCCGGGCTGATCCAGCCGCCGGAAGCGCGCGGCAGCGTACGGGTGGACGGCGCCGAGCTGCTCGGTGCGTCGGAGGAGGCGCTGCGCGCCGTGCGCTGGTCGACGGTGGCCCTCGCCCTGCAGGGCTCGCCGTTCAACCCGGTCACCACGATCGGCGACCAGGTCGCCGAGCCCCTCCGCGACCGGCTCCACATGGGCGGGCGCGAGACCCGGGCGAGGGCCGAGGAGCTGGCGCGCGAGGTGCTTCTGGAACCCGAGCTGCTCGACCGCTATCCCCACCAGATCTCGGGCGGGCAGCGCCGGCGGGCGGCGCTGGCCATGGTGCTGGCTCTCGACCCGGCCCTCGTGGTGCTCGACGAGCCGACCGCCGGCCTCGACCCCGCCACCCGCCACGAACTGGTCCAGCGGATCATCCGGCTGTCGGCCGAGAAGGGCTTCGCCCTCGTGGTGATCTCCCACGACCTGCCCGACGCGGCCAGCCTGGCGTCGCGCACGATCGTGCTCTACGCCGGCGAGGTCATGGAGGACGGCACGACGGCTCGCGTGATCTCCGAGCCGGCCCATCCCTACAGCTGGGCGCTGGTCAACGCCTACCCCGTCATGACCACCACCAAGGACCTGCGCCCGATCCGCGGCCGCCCGCCCGACCCCCGCTCCGTGCCGCCGGGCTGCCCGTTCAACCCCCGCTGCACCCAGGCCGAACCGGTGTGCAGTGAGTCCCATCCCGAGTTGGCGATTTCGCGCGACCGTCTCGTGCTCTGCCATTTCGGGGGCCTGAAGACGCTGCTCGCCGCCGAGGAGGTGTCCAAGACCTTCGGTCGGGGTCGGGACGCGGTGGCTGCGCTGGCCGGCGTGTCGCTGACGGTGAACGAGGGCGAGTCGGTCGGGATCGTGGGGCCGTCCGGCAGCGGGAAGTCCACCCTCGCCCGGATACTCGCCGGCCACCTGGCCGCCGACTCCGGGCGGGTCGTCCTGGAGGGCAGCCCCCTCCCTGACTCCTGGCGCGGCGACGACCGCCTGCGCCGCCGGCGGGTCCAGCTCATCCTCCAGGATCCAGCGGACGCGCTGTCGCCCCGTCTGCGGGTCGAGGCCCTCGTCGGCGAGCCCCTCGCCATCGTGGGTGTCGACCCCACTGCCCGCCACGACGCCGTGGCCACGGCGCTGGAAAGCGTCGGGCTGCCGTCCACCGGCACCTTCCTCGACGCCTACACCCACCAACTCTCGGGTGGGCAGCTGCAGCGGGTGGCGCTGGCCCGGGCGCTGATCTGCGAGCCGAAGATCCTGGTGGCCGACGAGCCCACCGCCATGCTCGACGCGTCGGAGCAGGCCCGCCTCCTCGTGGTGCTGCGGGAGCGGCAGGTCGAGATGGGCCTGGGGCTGATCATCGTCTCCCACGACCTCGCCGCCGTCCGGAAGGTGACCGACCGGATGGTCGTGCTCGAGGGTGGTCGGGTGGTCGAGCAGGGGCCGTCCTCCCTAGTGTCGACGTCGCCCCAGAGCGCGACCGCCAAACTCCTGGTCGAGGCCTCGCCGGCGTTCCGCCCGGCGGGGGAACCGAGTTGAGCGATGCCTCCGTGCGAGAAGGCACGAGTGACGCCTCGGGGTATTCCCGCGTAACCTGTTCCATCGAAGGTTCCAGGCCGGTTGCACCGCGGCTACGGTTTTTCGGTGCGGCGACGTTGCGGGCGGGTAGATGACTCGTCACGCCCTGAAGATGACGCCCAGGCGGCCTGACCATGGCGGTCCGGTCACACCGGGTGCCGTGGCACCGACGTTCGGAGGTTTAGCGGAGTGGCGCAGTCACGATCTCGTGGGTACAGGCTCGGAGCGGTCATGGCTGTCCTCGCCGCGGCCACCCTCACGGTTGTCGGCGGTGGGCCGCCGGCGGTCGCCGACGTCACGTCAGTGAAGGGCAGCGCGTACGGCTACCTGACCAACGTCAGCCTGTTCGGGGGCCCGGCCATGCTCCGGGGTTTCGGCCAGCAGGTCTGCACGGCCACGAACGTGCCCGCCGGTTGCGTCCCGGCGGCCGGGGCGGATGCGTCGGCCAGCCCTTCGGTGACCCTTCCCGCCAATGGCGGCCCGGTTTCGCAGGCCGACGCCGACGGGGCCAAGGCCCAGTACGGCCCGGCCGTGATCTTCGGCGGCATCTGGCCGGACCCGTTGCCGGCGGCGCCTCCATCCGGGCCCATCGCCGTCGACTGCACCGGCACGACCGGCGCCCTCGGATCGGTGACGTGCAGCTCGGCCACCACGCTCTTCTCGCCCGCAGCCACGCCGCCGGGCGGCGTCGGTCCGGGGCCGATCATTGCCGACGCGGTTCGCAGCACCTGCACGGCCATCGAGACGAACGCAACCACCGGCGCCAAGACCGTTACCGGCTCCACCACCGTCACCAACGGCAAGCTGGAGACCAAGTACGACGCGACCACCCAGCTCCCGATCATGACCGAGGACGTCCCCGTGAACCCCCCGGCCAACTACACCCGCAGCGGCACGATCGACCACGTCGGCGACAGCTACTCGGTCGTCTACAACCAGCAGACGACGAACTCCGACGGCTCGCTCACCGTCAACGCCGTGCACATGACGCTCCTCGGACCGACCGCCGTCGGTGACCTCATCATCGGGCAGACGGTCTGCGGCCTGACGACCGCCCAAGGCGCCACCACGACGACGCAGCCGGGGGCGACGACCACCACCCAGGCAGGGGCGACCACGACGACCGTCGGGGCCACCACCACGACCCAGGCGCAGGCCACCACGACCTCCACGGTCGCGGCCACGACCACCACGGCGGCGGGCGCCACGACGACGACGGCGGCGACCGGCTCGGTGAGTGGCGGCGCCTGCGGCTACTTCACCGATGTCGGCCTCTTCGGGGGGCCGAAGAACCTACGGGGCTGTGGCCAACCGTCCAGCGCCCCCGCCACCAACGCCAGTCCCTCGGTGACGTTGCCGGCCGGTGGTTCGGCAACGCCCATCACCGCCACCGACTCCGATGGCGCAGTGGCCGAGTATGGGCCGGCGAAGATCTTCAGCGGCCAGTACCCCGACGACCCCAATGCGCCGGCGCCGCCATCGGGGCCCATCACGGTGAGCACCCAGGGCACCCCAGCCGGGACAGTGACCAGCTCGGCGTCGATCACGCTGCCCCGCGGCGTCGGGCCTGGGCCGATCGTCGCCGACGGGGTGCGCAGCACCTGCACCGCCGGCCCCGCCGGGGTGACGGGCACGGTGACCATCACCAACGGCACGCTCCAGTTGTCGACCACCGCCGACGGCAGTCCCCTGGTCACCGAACCGGTGCCGGCCAACCCGCCGGTGAACTACACCCGCACCGGGGTGATCACCAACGTCGGGGACAACTTCCGGGTCGTCTACAACGAGCAGATCTCCACCGGCACCTCCATCACCGTCAACGCCGTCCACATGTTCCTTCTCGGGCCGACCGCGGTCGGCGAGCTGGTCATCGCCCAGGCGCGCTGCGGTCGCACCGCCGGCGGGTCCGGCACTGGCGGAGGCGGCGTGACGACGGCCGGGACAGGCGGTGGGGTCGCCAGCACCGGCACCAACGCCCTCCGCACGGTGGCGTTCGCCATGCTGCTCGTGGCTATCGGCGCCCACGTGAAGCACGTGTCGGGCCAGCTGGAGTGGACCGAGCCCCTGCCCAACGGCGGGTTCCGCCGGCGGCGCTGGCCCCGACGGGTCAGCCGTTCGCGTCGGCCGTCGACCAGGCGCCCCTGGGACTGATCCCGGGCCCGAACTGGCTGCAGTTGGCCGCGGATACGCGGGCCACTGCAGCCAAATCGGGTGGTCAGCTCCGGAAGTCCAGGCCTTTCTGCCGGCCCGTGATGTACGCGTGCTTGTTGTACGCGTCGGAGAGGCCGGTGGCGAAGCCGCCGGGCGTGTAGTACCAGGCGTCGAACACGCTCTGGCGGAAGGCGAAGTAGAAGGTCGTGTAGTAGAGCATCATCGCCGGCAGGTCCTCGGAGACGATCTGCTGGATGCGGGCGACCAGTCGCTTGCGCTCCTCGACGTCGAGCGTGGCGAGTTGGGCGTCGATCAACCGGTCGACCTCGGGGTTCTTGTAGCCGGTGGCCTTGTGGGTCTGGCTCGGGGGGCTGGAGTGGTAGACGCCGCGCAGCTGGTCGGGATCGCCGCCGGGCCCGGTGCCCGACGGGCCCGGGTAGGACTGCACGACGAGGTCGTAGTTGGCGGCCAGCTTGGCGCCGTAGGTGCGCACGAGGTCGACCCGCTCGAGCTTGATGTCGATCTGGACTCCCACGGCGCCCAGGTTGGCCACGATGAGCTCGGCCAGCGCGATCGGCACAAGGTCGGGGATGGTCAGGGTGAAGCGCAGCGGACTGCCGTCGAGGCCCATCCGGGGGCCGCTCGCGCCCGCCCGGCGGTAGCCGGCCTCGTCGAGTATGCGCTCGGCCAGAGGGCGATCGAACGGGTAGGTGCGAACGCCGGCGGCGGAGAAGTACGGGTTCGAGGGCGGGAGCCAGCCGGCGCTGCCGACCTCGCCGTTGCCCGTGAGCAGGCGCTTGACCATGTCCTGGCGGTCGAGCGCGTGCACGCAGGCCCGCCGGAAGCGCAGGTCGGCCAGCGGGCCGCCCTTGGTGAGGTTGAAGAAGAGTGGGAAGGCGAACCCCGCCGGCCGCTCGATCAGCCCGAACTCCTTCGGCTTGGCCCGGATCGGCGCCAGCACTTCGTCGCGTACGCCCTCGGCCCGGGCGCCGGCCCCGTCGAGCACCCCGATGCGGAGGGCGGCGATCTCGTCGTCGTCGGGGACGCCAATCATCTCGATCCGCTTCACATAGGGCGTGCCCAGGTAGTAGTCGGGTTTGGCGACGTAGGCCTCGGTGTCGGCGTTGACGTTCTTGGAGTCGAGGCGGTAGGCGCCGCAGCCGATGAACACCCGGTCGTCGAACACCGACTGCGGGTCCTCGATGGTCGAGAAGATGTGCTCCGGGACGATGGGCATGGTGCCGAGGGTCTGCTGGAGGAACGTCGCCTCGGGGGCGCCCAGCCGGAACTCCACCGATTTCTCGCCGGTGGCGCGCACGTCGACGCCGGGCCGGGGCACGCCCGTCAGCAGCGGGGTGAAGACCTGGTCTGTGTAGTACTCGTAGGTGAAGGCGACGTCGCCGGCGGTGACCGGCCGGCCGTCGTCCCACTTGGCGTCGCGCAGCTCCACCGACCAGAGCAGGCCGTCCTCCGACCGCTTGTAGGACTTCGCCAGCCAGGGGAGCTGCTCACCGGTGGCGTCGGGCCACGTGAGGCTGTCGAAGAGGAGGCTCATCCGCCAGTAGCCCGGACCGGCGACGTAGATGAACGGCGACGGGTACCCGAGGTCGCCCCACGACTTGACCCGCACCGTGCGGTTGGCCGCGTTCACCGGCGGCCGGCTCGGGTTGCAGGCACCGAGCAGCACGGCGCCGGCCATGCCACCCATGCCCTTCAGGAACGTCCGCCGGCCGATCGCCTCGCTCACTTGGCCCGGCCCCACCGCGGGTTGAAGCGGGGCTCCAGGGCCACGCCGATGAGGGAGAAGCCGAAGATGGCGAACGTCAGGGCCAGGCCGAAGGGGAGCAGCCACCACACCCACACCGAGCCCAGCTTGATCTGCGAACTGCTGATGGCCCGCTGCATCTCCGCCCCCCAGCTCACCGCCGCCGGGTCGCCCAGCCCGAGGAAGCTCAGGCCGGCCTCGACCGCCACCGCCACGCCGGCCACGAAGACCATGTTGGCTGCGATCACCGGCCCGAGGGCGGGGATGAGGTGGCGGCGGATCACGTACAGCGGCCCGCCGCCGAAGCCCCGGGCGGTGCCGACGTAGCCCCGGTGCCGCAGGCTCAGGGTCTGGCTGCGGACGATCCGCGCTGTCTGGGGCCACAGGAACAGGCCGATCATCACGATCGAGGTGGACAGGCTGGGGCCGGCGAGGGCGCCCACGAAGATGAGCAGGGGCAGCAGGGGCAGGCCGAGGAAGACGTCGACCAGCCGCATCACCGCGCTGTCGACCAGCCCGCCCCGCAGACCGGCGGTGAGCCCCAGGGCGATGCCGATCAACAGGACCAGGGCGGTGGTGCACACGGCCACCACCAGTGTCGTCCGGCTGCCCCACACCAGCCGGGACAGGATGTCGGCGCCGGCGTCGTTGGTGCCCAGGAGGTGGTGGCGCGACGGGCTCTGGAACGACGCCTCGGATATCACCTTGGGGCCGTAGGGGGCGATCCAGGGGGCGAACACGCCGACGGCGACGACGGTCGACAGCATGGCGACGCCCACGGTGAGGGTGGGCGACCGGCGCAGGGCGCCCAGCACCGACCTCACGCCGACGTGCGGGGGTCGAGGCGGCGGTAGAGCAGGTCGACGAACAGGTTCACCGTCACCACGGTCAGGGTCAGCACGAGGAAAGCGCCCTGCAGGGCCGGGTAGTCGCGGACGCCGATCGAGTTGAACATGTAGCCACCGACGCCGGGATAGTTGAAGATCCGCTCGATGAAGATCACGCTGGTGATGGCCAGGCTGAACTGCAGGCCGATGACCGACACGACGGGCAGCAGGGCGTTGCGCCCGGCGTAGCCGTACTTGAGCCGCCGCTCCCGCAGGCCCTTGGCCCGGCCGCCGAGGAGGTAGTCCGAGCCGAGCTCGCTGACCATCGACGAGCGCATCACCAGGTACTGGTAGGTGGCGGCGTCGAGCCCCATCATGGTGGCCGGGAGGGCCAGGTGGCGGGCCACGTCGGCCACCTTGGCCACGCCGGTGTAGCTGTTGAACGGGTCGGCGCCGCCGCCGTAGGGGAAGAGACCGAGCTTGGCCGTGAGCACGATGAACGCCGCCGCTCCGATCACGAAGATCGGGAGGTTCTGGTACGCGAGGAAGAAGGCCAGCAGCCCGCGGTCGACCCGTTTGCCCCGCTTCCATCCGGAATGCACGCCGAGGGGGATGCTGATGAGCATCGACACCCCGGTGGCGGTGAGAATCAGCAGGAACGACCAGGCCACCTTGCCGCCGAGGTCGGCCCGCACCGGGCGGTTGTTGTAGACGGACACGCCCAGGTCGCCGTGGGCCAGCCCGGCGAGGTAGTGGACGTACTGCTCGGGGATCGACTTGTCGAGGCCGTAGTACTTCTCGAGGTTGGCCCGCGTCTGGTCGTCTTGGATGTAGGTCTGCGAGCCGAAGGCCATCAGGCCGTCGATGGGGTCGCCGGGCATGAGGCGGGGGATGGCGAAGTTGCACGTCACCAGCACGAACACCGTGACCGCGTAGCTGACAAGGGGTGCCCACCACGCCCGCCGGCGCTGCGCCGGGGCGCTGTCCAGGCCGACCGGGCCGCCGTCGTCGTCGAGGATGAGGCCGGCGGGAGCCTCTCCGGCCAACCCGGCGTCCGCCATCGGGCTCACGGGGCTCCCGCCCCGTGAATGCTCCCGGAGCGGCCTCCCGGGCCGCTCACGGATCGTGGGGCAGGGCGCCCCTGGAGACGCCCCTCCTCCGGTTGACGAGCACGGCGACGATGACCACCATGAGCACCACCGCGGCGGCTACCGCGAGCAGGACGCCGGCCCCACCGCCTCCGGAGGAGTCGCCGATGGGCGCCGGCGCCGCGGTGCCGGGCACCGGCGTCGTCGGCGAAGACGGCGGGAGCGTCGTCGTGGGCAGCGACGGCGGCAGCGTCGTCGGGGGGACCGTGGTGGACCCGACCCTGACGGTGGGGGGCGTGTTCGGGAACGCGTTCCCCTTGGCCGAGCAGCGGACCTGGCCGACGATCGAGTCGCCGATGGCGATGTCGCCCAGCAGGTACATGTGGTAGCCGTTGACGGTGATCGAGCCGTCGGGGTCGATGAACTGCTCGTTGTAGACGATCCTGTAGCGGTCCCCGACGTTGGTCAGAATCCCGGTCCGGGTGAAGTTGGGCGGGGGATTGTCGGGGAGCTTCTCCTCGTCGAGCGGCTCGCCGGCCGGCGTCGTGGAGTGCGACATGACCGCACCGACGAACCGGACCGAGCCGGTGGCGCCGGTCTCGTTCGCGGTGCAGGTGGCGTGCAGCTCCTCGCCCTGTGTCGGCGGCAGCGGCCCGAAGCCGCCCGGCGACTTCGGATCCGGAGGGTTGCGCTGGACGATGTCGACGGTGCTGGTGACCGATCCCCTTGGGCCGAGCGTGCCCTTGGTGGTCACGGTGGTCGGGCCGGACGGCGGCGCCACGTCGACCCCGGTGGCCGGCCAGATTCCACCGAAGATGTGGGCCGGCCCGTACACCGCCGAGCCGGACGCCTCGAAGGCGGTCAACGGCTGCTCGGCGCCCGTCGCCGGCAGCCGCACGTCGGGCAGCGGCCCGACGGCCACCTGCGGCCCGCCGAAGAGGCCGACCTTGGTCCAGTGGCCGAACGCGCCGCCGCTGACCACGGTGACGTCGGCGCCGGCGGGAGCCGGCCCGATCACCGTCGCCGACGCGGCGAGCATCAACCCGGCGATCACCACCATCAACCGCTTCCTCAGGATCCCTCCACCGCCACGAGGGTGGTCCACTCGCCGTCTCCCCTCAACCGAACCGGCCCACACCGTTCGGGACCATCCGACTGTACCACGAGCGGCACTCTGCGTGCCTCTCATCACACCTCAGGGGTTTCCGTGCCTCAAGCCCCCACGCACGGTTGGTTCACCTTGGTGAGCTTGTTGGACTTCCAGACGTTGCTGCCGCACGCCGGCGTGTTGCCGTCGTAGCCGTCGAACTGGCCGTTGCCCGTCCCGCTGTTGCCGCTGATCTTGTTCTTCGGCGGGCCGGGGTTGGCGCTGCCCACGGTGTCGATGGCGATGCCGAACGTCACGTTCTGGTTGGTCACGTTGTCGGTGATCACGGTCTTGGAGGCGGCCACCGGTTGGGGGACGGCGAAGAGGCGGATGCCGCTGCCTTGGCCGCTGGTCCCGTTGTTGTGGCTCATGTTCTTGGAGATCTCGTTCCCCTCGTTCCCGGGCGTGCCCGCGCACCCGACCTGGGGGTCGGTGCACGTGGGCAGCACGCAGATGCCCTCAGCGCCGCTGTTGGTGACCGTGTTGCCGATCAGCTTGTTGTTGTTGGCCCCCGGGCCCTCGATGCGGATGCCCATGTCCTGGCGGCCCATGCTCGGGTCGGCCGGCAGCATGTTGTTGTCGCTGACCGTGTTGTCGCGGACCTCGTTCTTGGTGCAGGCGCCGACGAGCGAGATGCCGGAGAAGGGTCCGTTGCGGCGGACGGTATTGCCCCGGATGATGTTGCCCGTCGAGTCCTTCACCGTGATGCCGTCGCCGAAGTCGCCCTCGGCCGAGCCGATGTTGTCCTGGGCGGTCACGTTCTCGATCACGTTCTTCGAGCCGCCGGCGATGGCGACGCCGGCGCCGAACCCGGTGACGGTGCCCTTGCGGACGGTGACGCCTTTGACGTCGCGCACGAGGATGCCGGGATGGGCGGCGGAGGACCCGCGCCCGGTGATGGTGAACCCACCCAGGTCGACGACCACATTGTCGGCGGTCACGATGAGCGCCGGCCCACCGCTGCCGGAGAGGTCCCCGTCGAGGGTGATGCTGGCCGTGATCTCCTGGCCGAAGGCGACGGCCGCGGGCTCTCGGATGGGGCCGTTGTAGTCACCCTTGAGGAGCTTGGTGAGCACCGAACGGGCCTCGGCCTTGGAGCTGTAGCCCGGCGGGTCGTTCACGGCCAGCACCTTGCCGTTGGAGGCCTTTACCCGGAACTCCCACTTGCCCTCGGCACCTTTGTAGACCTCGCCACTACCGGCCATCGCCACTCCCATCGTCGTTTCCGCTGAACAAAACCTAGCCCCGCCGTCTACTCCGGAGGACCCTGGATCCGATGCCGCGTGTCGGGCACCGGGTAGCTGCGCTCCGGCGCGACCACCCAGTCACCCAGGTCGTCGACCAGCGCGGCGACTAGGTCCGGGTCCGCGTCCACGACCACCATGCGGGGCGACTGCTCGACCACCTTGGCACCGCGGAGGGCGTGGATCCTCGCGACGTCGGCCGCCGGCGGTGCGCCGGTGCCGCGGTAGCGCAGGACGAACGTCGATCGGCGGGGGATGCCCGTTACCCCTCGGCCTTTGGGATGCCGAGGCCTTCGAAGGTGGGCCCGAAGCCCAGCGGCTTGGCCGATGCCAGCACCGCCTTCACGATGGCCTCGGCCCGCCGGGCGTTGCGCTTCATCTTGATGATCGGGGTGCCGGCGATGGCCCGGGCCGCGGCGCCCACCGCTGCGGGGCAGGCCATCGACGTGCCGCTGATCTCGGCGTACGAGCCTGGGACGGTCGACATGATCCCCACGCCCGGCCCGGTGAGGTCGACCTCGGGGCCGACGTTCGAGAACCCGGCCACGAAGTTCTTCTTGTCGGTGCCGTAGGGCGCGGCGACCTCTTCGGCGGCCGCCGCGCTGGTCGGGAACGTGCCCTTGCGGCCGGTGGCGGACACGGCCAGCGCCTTGCCCTCCGCCGCCGGGTAGCTCACCGGCGAGCGGTCGTCGTTGCCCGAGGCGATGATGCAGAGGCTCCCGGCGGCGTAGGCGTCGTCGATGGCGGCCTTGAGCACGGGATCCGGCGGGCCGCCGCCGAGGCTCATATTGATCAGGTCGCACTTCTCGGCGACGGCGACGTCGATGGCCTTGGCGATGGCGAAGCTCGACGCCGAGCCCGACCCCTTGGCGAAGACGCGGTAGGCCCGCAAGGTGACGCCGGGCGCCACGCCGCGGAGCCCGGCCGGCGGTGTGCCGCGGGCGGCGATGATGCCGGCGACGTGGGTGCCGTGGGCCCTGCCGTTGTCGCCGAAGTCGTTGCGGTTCTCGCCGGGCACGGTGTTGGCGCCGCCGGCGATGACCAGGTCGGGGTGCTTGCTCACGCCGGTGTCGATGACCCCGACGGTGACGCCGGCGCCGACGTTGAGGTCGGCGTTCCCGTAGAAGTGGCGCAGCCCGTCCTTGTAGCCGAGGTCCAGCGGGGCGACCGTCACAACGGTGCCCGTCTTGATGGCCAGCTTCTTCTTGATGAGGCTCCAGTTGGCGTCGAGCGGGTAGACGTACAGCCGGTCGAGGGTGATGCTGGCCTTGCCGAGGGCGAGGGTCACCTTGCCGTCGTCACCGGTGACGCCCTGGGCGCCGGTGCGGGCCTTGAAGTCCACGAACGCCACGATGAAGGCGTTGGCCACAGGGGTGTTGCCCTTCTTGGACACGACCTGCAGGGTGATGGTGGCCGCGGCGGCGGCCGCCCTGATGCCGCCGACCACCTCCTCTGGCTCGACCATGGCCGGCGTGTAGTAGTGGACCGGGACGAGCCGGAGGTCGGGTCGCTGGGCCCGCACTGCGAGGGCCGCCTCCGCCGACAGTTCGACGAGCTTGGCCCCGTCCGGGCCGATCGAGTCGACGACCTGCATGGGCACGGTGCCCCCGTCGATGCTCAGGGACCGCTTGCCGCCGGGCTCGGCGGCGCGGAGGAACTCCTGGGCTTCGGGACTGGCGGTTGTCCCCCGGGCCCGGAGGCCCTGCGGAGGAAGGAGGACGTACTGCTCCGTCTGGGTCGACTTCGCCATGGAACGCATTCGTCCTTTCGCCAGGGATCTCGTCCGGAACTGTCGCGCACTTCGCCCCGTCGCGCCACGATCACCCGGCGCGTGTCACCAGAAATGAGAAACGGGAGCCCGGGTAGGCATCCCGTTTCTCATTCAGCCGGTCGTCACGCCGGGCACTTGGCCAGCGCCGCGTCGATCGAGGCGTTGGCTGCGGCCCGGACGGCATTGAGCCGCGCCAGCAGGGCGTCACGTTGCGACCCCGGCGGCACCTGGGGGATGACGGCGGCCCGGACGGCGTCGATCTGGGCGTTCACCGAGGCCCGGGTGGCCAGGAGTTGGGCCCGACACGCGTTGTTCGGGGCGATCGTCGTGCTGGTGCTGGAGCTGCTCGTCGGCGGGAGCGTGGTGCTTGTGCTCGTCGACGTGCTCGATGTCGGCGGCAGGGTCGTACTCGTGCTCGTGCTCGTGCTCGTCGAGGTGCTCGTGCTGGTGGAGGTGCTGGTGCTCGTCGACGTGCTGGTGGAGGTGCTGGAGGTCGGCGGCAGCGTCGTGCTCGTGCTGGTCGACGTGCTGGTGGAGGTGCTCGTGCTGGTCGACGTGCTCGTGCTCGTCGAGGTGCTCGTGCTGGTGGAGGTGCTGGTGCTGGTCGACGTGCTCGTGCTGGTGCTCGTCGACGTGCTGGTGCTGGTGCTGGTGCTGGTGCTGGTCGACGTCGACGTCGACGTGCTGGTTGTCGTGACCGGCGTGGTCGCCACGCCGCAGGTCACCGACCCGACGATCATGTCGCCGACGGCCGTCGGGCCGAGCAGGCTCATGTGGGCGGCGTTGACGGTGAGGGAACCGTCCGGGTTCACGATCTGCTCGTTGAGGACGATGGAGTAGCTGTCCCCGACGTGGTCGATGGTGCCGCTGCGGGTGTAGTTCGGTGCCGGGTTGGCGGGGATCGGTTCGGTGACGATGGGGAGCTGGGTGTTGACGTCGTACTTGGTCTCGAGGATGCCGTTGACGAACGAAGCCGAGCCGGTGACAGTCTTGGCCCCGGTGGCGGGGTTCGTCTCGGACGCGGTGCAGGTGCTGCTCACCACGTCGGCGATGAACGGCCCGGGACCGACGCCGCCGGGCGGGTCCTGCGCCGGCGAGAAGAGGGTGATGGCGGTGTTGCAGGTCACCGACCCGAGGGGGCCCGTCGTGCCGTTGCAGCCGACCGTGATGGGCCCGGATGGCGGCGCCGCAGGCTGGCTATCGGGCCAGATGCCGCCGAAGATGACGGCGGGGCCGTACGAGGCCTTGGCCCCGTCGGGGTCGGACTGGGAGACGGATCCGCCGGCGGGCGGCAGGGTCACCGAGGGACTCGACGAGGCGGCGGCGCTCGCCGCGGGGACGCAGCCGGGGGGCACGTTGGTGGCGGTGCAGATCTGCTGGCCGAATCCGCGGAGCATCGACGGGCCACCGAAGAGGCTGACGTCGGTGAGGTAGCCGTACGCGCTTCCCTGGACCGTCGTCACGTCGGCGCCCGAGGGGCCGGCGAGGGTCAGTATCCAGGCGGTCAGAGCCACGACGAGCCCGATCGCCATCCGTCGGGCACCGGGACTGATCGTCATCGACGGCCGGGTCCCCGGCCACGTCGGTACCCCGCCTCTTCGTGCCATGTCGTGCTCCTCGATCCCGCGCCACCAGCACGCAACCTCGCCGATCAGTCTTCCACATGCGGCCACCCGCTACACCACATACGGTCAAATACCTCCGAAAGGCGACGGGAGGGCGTCAGGCCGGAAGATCCCGGAAAGAATCGGCCGGAAACCGCTCGGTGATCAGCATCACCGGACGCCGGCGGACCACGATCCGGTACGTCCTCCAGATCATCTCGGCGCCCTCGTCGATGCCGAAGTGGGTCCCGAACGGGCCGGCCGGGCCGTGGTCGACCCGGATGATCTCCCGGAAGGTCTCGGTCCGGTTCTCGGCGAGCAGGACCCCGATGGGCCGGTCGGTGGCCACCAGGCCGTCCAGGACGGCCGGCTCGATGCGGGCGACAGCGATGAGCGCCTCGGCGTAGAGGAGGCTCCGCCCGCTGCGCCGGCCTCGCAGCACCACCTGGCGCCGGAGGACCTCGTCGCCCGGCGAGACATCGAGGGCGGCGTCGACGCCTTCGGCCGGCTCGATCCGCTGGAGCAGCTTGAACACGTCGATCGGCTCCTCGGCGTACGCCTCCAGGAGGTGGGTGACGGTGCCGTCGGTGCCGAGGAGCATCCGTTGGAACCGGGTGAGGGGGGTCGGGTCGGAGGTCACGGCAAGGCCGACCCTAGAGTCCCCTACGGGCGGGGCGAACCGTCTCCGTGCGCCGGGTCGCCGGCGACCGTAGAGTTCCCGGCATGGGCGCAGAGCCGGCGGTGGCAGGGACGGGGCCGGGGGTCGTCGGTCCTCCGGAACCGGTGAGCAACCACGGCGCCGGCTTGCCACGCGGCCTGGCGAACGTCCCCCGTTCGAGCGTCGAGCGCGGCCGCTACGGCCGCATGTTCCGCACGCTCAAGCCCTACGCGCCGACGGACAAGACGCTCCGGAGGCTGGCCGTGTCGATGCTCCCGCCGCCGCCGACCGGGCCGTCGCCGACGCCGGCGCCTCCGATCCAGCCGGGTGAGAACCCCGACATCCCCGCCGGCTACACCTATGTGGGCCAGTTCGTCGATCACGACATCACCTTCGACCCGTCCTCGGTGCTCCAGCGCCGCAACGACCCCGACGCCATCGTCAATTACCGGACGCCCCGCTTCGACCTCGACTCGATCTACGGCGCCGGCCCCGACGACCAGCCGTTCCTGTACGACCGCGACGACCCGTGGAAGCTCCTCATCGGCCGCAACCGCGGCAAGGACGAAGAGCGGGAGGACCTGCCCCGCAACGCCCAGGGCCGGGCCCTGATCGGCGACCCTCGCAACGACGTCCACGTCATCCTTACCCACCTCACCCTGGCGTTTCTCCGGTTCCACAACGCGGTCGTCGACCACCTGCGGGCCAAGCACGTCCCCGACGCCGAGCTGTTCGCCGAGGCGCAACGCGTGACCCGGTGGCACTACCAGTGGGTAGTCGTCGAGGATTTCCTGCGCCGGACGGTCGGCGCCGACGTCCTGCGCCAGGTCCTGGTCGAGGAGCCCGGCGGCGGTCGACGGGCGGACCTCAAGTACTACGCGTGGAAGAACGACCCGTTCATGCCGGTCGAGTTCTCTGCCGCCGCCTACCGGTTCGGGCACAGCCAAATCCGGTCGACCTACGTGCTGAAGACCGGCATGCTGCCGCTGCACATCATGGTGCCCTTCGACAACGCCGACCCCCTCGAGCACCTCACCGGCTTCCGCCCCCTTCCCAAGGGCTGGAAGATCCAGTGGGACCTCTACTTCACCATCGCCGGCTCCAGGCCCCAGCTCAGCCGGCGCATCGATGCCAGGCTGACCGGCCCGCTCGGGAGCCTCCCGGTGTCGATCGACAGCGGCCGGCGGGCCATGGCGATCCTGGACATGCTCCGGGGCCGCAGCCTCGGGTTGCCCTCGGGCGAGGCGGTGGCCGCGGCCATTGGCACCACGCGCCACGACCTGGGCCTCAAGGACCAGACGCCGCTCTGGTACTACATCCTCAAGGAGGCGGAGGTCGACAACGGTGGCCTGCGCCTCGGGCCGACCGGCGCCACGATCGTCGCCGAGGTTCTCGTCGGGCTCCTGGCCGGCGACCCGTCGTCGTACCTGCGCGTCGCCCCGACCTGGACGCCGGAGCTTCCGTCTGAGGTCCCCGGCCAGTTCACCATGGCCGACATCCTCCGCTTCGCCGGCGTCGCCTGAGCTACGTCGTCTGACCGCCCCGCAGGGCGAGCAGCTTCTCCACCACGTCGAGCAGGTTCTTGGCGGTGACGTCGGGCTGGCCGAACGGGGCGGGGAACGTGGCGCCGTCGCGGTTGCACCATCCCGTCACCAGACCCGACTGGCGGGCGCCGACGATGTCCCAGGGGTGAGCGCTCACCACGGCCATCCGCTCCAGCGGCACGTCCTGGGTGGCGGCGGCGAAGGCGTAGGGGTCGGAGCCCGGCTTCCATTGCCTGACGTCCTCGGCCGAGACGACGGAGTCGACGAAGGCGTCGAGGCGGCCCCGGGCCAGCAGCTTCTTGGTGCTCTCGGCGCTGGCGTTGGAGATGACCACCGCCCGCCCGGCCATGATCAGCCGGCCCATGGCCGGCGCTGCGTCGTCGTACACGTCGAGCTTGGCCAGGCCGGCGACGACCTTGTCGCGCGCCGCCGCCTTGGACTTCGGCAGGACGGTCCGGAGGCTGGCCTTGGCCACGTCGCGGAAGGGTTGGTACTCCCGGGCCGCGGTCAGCGACGACCCGTCGGCGACGAGCTGGGTGAACCAGCGCCCGACGGTGGACGCGTCGCCGCCGGCGGCGACGGCCAGCGGTTCGAGGGCCGCCAGCGAGAACAGCGTGCCGATGACGTCGAAGGCGATGACCTCGGGCGCGGTCGGGTCATCGAGCCCCTCGGACGTCGCCTCACCCCGTGCCGGTCGCTTGGCCATCAGTCGGGCGGCTGGAGCTCCTTGATGAGCTTGTCCGCCTCCGACTCGGTGAAGGCCCGCATCGTGGTGATGGCCAGGCTGCCGGTCATGCCCATGAGCGCGAACTTGGCGACCACCTCGTCGTTGGGCGCCTCGAGCACGGTCATGATGTCGTACTCACCCATGAGCAGGTACTGCTGCTTCCACGTGATGCCCAGGGCCTTGGCCGCCTTCTTCCCCGCCGCCCGGCCGACGCTGGCTTGCCGGATCGAGTCGATGCCGGGGTCGATGAACTTCATGAGCATGATGTAGGTGGCCAAGGATCGCCCTCCTGTCAAGCGGATGCCGCCGGTGGAACCGAGTGCCTAGGCGAGGCCGATCTTCTGGCCGAAGGCGAACTCGATGCTGTTGCCGTCAGGGTCGGAGATGTAGGTCTGGTAGCCCAGGTCGGGGCCACTGTCGACCGGACCGGCGATGAGGATGCCGGCCTTCTTGGCGTCGGCCGCGATCTTGTCGACCTGGGCCTTGGTGGCGCAGTCCAGCCCGAGGTGCATGACACCGGGCATCGGCAGCGCCTGCTGCACGGGGAGCTCCAGAAGGGACAGGACGAAGTCGCCCTTGGCCTGGGACACGCGGGCGCCCTTGACCTGCGCGGGGTCCGGCGGTCGCTCGACGACCTTCATGCCCGCCCACTTCTTGTAGAAGGCGATGCTCTTCTCCAGGTCGGTCACGGGCAAGGCAAGGTGAGTCAAACGGGCACTGGCAGTGGCCAAAGCAGGACCCCTTCCGCATGGTGGAGTCCACGTAACGTAAGGAGCGCCGCCGTCTGTGTCAAGGATCTCTAGTCATGCGCCTCTACGGGCTCAGGCGCCGGCGGTCACGGGGCAGGAACGTCGCCTCCCGCACGTCGTCGAGCCCGATCAGGCGGGTCAGCATGCGGGTCAGGCCCAGCCCGAACCCGCCGTGCGGCGGGCAGCCCTGGCGGAAGAACTCGAGGTAGCCGGCGATGACGTCGAGGCGGGCCGGGTTGGCGGCGGCCTGTTCCTGCAGGCGGTCGTGGCGGTGCTCGCGCTGGGCGCCGGTGGTGACCTCCAGGCCGTTCCAGATGAGGTCGAAGCTGCGGGTCAGCTCGGATCCGTCGTCCAGGCGCCGGTGGTAGAAGGGCCGCACCGCGGCCGGGTACTCGGTCAGGAACACCAGCTCTTGGCCATGCTCGGCGGCGACGTGCGCAGCCAGCAACCGCTCGCCCTCGGCCTCGATGTCGCCGGCGGCGGAGAAGCCGCGGCCGGCGAGCACCCGCTGCGCCTCGGCCATGGTGATCCTCGGGAACGGGGTCGTCGGCACGACGATCCGCCGGCCGAAGACGCGCTCGACGTCGTCGCCGTGCTCGGTCGCCACCACGGCGACGACCGAGGCGAGCCACTCCTCCTCGAGTGCCATCACGTCCTCGTGCGACTCGATCCAGGACACCTCGACGTCGACGCTCACGAACTCCGTGTCGTGCCGCGACGTCAGCAGCGGGTTGGCGCGGAACACCGGGCCGATCTCGAAGACCCGTTCGAAGCCGGCGCACATGGCCATCTGCTTGGAGAACTGCGGGGACTGGGCCAGGTAGGCGGGGCGGTCGAAGTAGTCGACGGTGAAGAGCTCGCGGCCCGACATGTTGGGCGTGGCCCGGAACTTCGGCGAGTGCAGCTCCATGAAGTCGTGGTCGGCCCACCAGGCCCGCATGGCCCGTTCCACTGTCGTCTGCACCTCGAAGATGAGGCGGTTCCTCGGCCGGCGGAGGTCGAGGTGGCGGCGGTCGAGGCGGGCGTCGAGCGGTGCGGTGTCGTCGAGGAGCGGTCCGCCGGCGACCGGTCCGAGGACGCGCAACTCGCCGAGCACCACGCCGCCGGCATCGTCGACGGTGCCGGTCACCTCGATGGCGGACTCGGGTAGGAGCGCCTCGTCGCGGAAGCCGTCGGGGGCGAAGACGTCGACGAAACCGGTGTGGTCGCGGAGGGTGACCGACGAGCCGGCGACGGCGTGGGCCCACCCGCACAGCCGCACGACCGTGCCCTCCCGGCCGGCGAGGTCGCGGACGAGCGAGCGCGGTGGGCGCGCCGCCTTCAGAGGGAGAGCTCCATCAGGTCGGCGCCGACGACGACCTCCCCGTCGAAGCCGGTGACGCCCTTGACCCAATGCTCGTCGGGCAGGACGTCGTCGCCAGGGATGAAGTGGGTGAGGACGAGGCGGCGGACGCCGGCCTCCGCGGCCACCCGGCCGACGGCACTGAGCGGTGTGTGCGAGGTGACCATGTGGTGGTGCCGGCGCCGGGCCTCCCACGCCTCGTCCTCGGACATCTCGCCGTTGTCGCCGTCGACCGGCGTGTCGTCGAAGACCTCGTGGACGAGCGTGCCGGCGCCCCGGGCCAGCCGGACCAGGTTGAGGCACGGCGCGGTGTCGCCCGAGAACACGGCCGAGCCGGCGGGCGTGTCGAAGCGGTAGGCGAAGGCCGGGAACACGGGCGCGTGGGCGACGAGTGTGGCCGTGATGCGCACGCCGTCGTCCTCCTCGACCACGAACGGGTCCATGTCGGGTGCCACCCGGTCCGGGCCCCACGCTCCGACGCCGGTGGGGAGGGCGAGCTCGTGGGTGACGAGCAGGGGGCGCAGGTCGTGACGGCCGGCCTCGCGCATGCGGATGTTGATGTCGTAGGCGTGGGCCTGGAACTGGGCCTCGGTCAGCTCGACAAGGCCGGGCGTGGGGTTCGCCGGGTTGTGCGTGGCGACGGGGCGGCCGGCGTCATCGGGCGGGAGGGCATCAGCGCCGCCGGCGGGGCCCGGTCCGAAGACGTGGACCGGAGGGTTCCACTGGATGATCGGCCAGCCCAGCAGGAAGAGGTTGAAGAAGTCGCAGGTGTGGTCGGAGTGCAGGTGGGTCAGCAGCACGCGGTGGAGGCCGCCGAGGAGCCGGGCCCGGCGGAGCTGCCGGGTGGCGCCGCCGCCGCAGTCGACGACGTAGGTCCGCCCGTCGACGACCACCACGGACGAGATGCCGGACCGGGCCGGCGAGGGGAGCGGTCCGCCGGCGGTGCCCAGCAGCACGAGCTTCGGGGTCGTCGCCATGGCGTGAGGCACCCTACCGGCGCGGCCGGACCATACGCCCGGCCCGGCCGTAGGCTGACAGCGGTGAGCAGCCGGACCGTCGTCGCCGGCGCCGGCGTGGCGTTGTCCATGGAGGGGGGCCACGACCTCACCTACGACGAATGGGAGGCGCGGGCGAATGCCGTGGCTCGCGGCTTGGCGACGCGCCGTGCCGGGCGGGTGGCCCTGCGCTTCGACGGGCGGCACTGGGCCGACTTTGCCGTCGCATATCTCGGGGTCCTGAAGGCCGGCGGCGTGGCCGTGCTGCTGTCTCCGGGGACGGCGCCGGCGGACCTGGCTCGGGACCTGTCGCACGCCTCGGTCGATGGGGTGGTCTGTGCGCCGGCCGACGCCATCCCCGCCGGCAGCTGGTGGGTGGCCGGCGTGGATGCGCTGGCGGCCGGGCAGGACATCGGGCCGGTGTCCGGCGGGAGTGCGGGACCCGACGTGGTCTACCCCCCGGCGCCGCTGGCGCCGGCCCGGCCAATCTTGCCGGTCGACGACCTGGGGCCGGCGGGCGACGGGGTGCTCGTGCACGCGTGGGCGCCCGGCACGCTCGGCGGTCGGCACGCCGTGCGGCGGGCACTGGCCGGGCAGGCAGCGGCCACGCTCGGCGTGTTCGACGCGGCCGGCTTCTGCCGCCTGGTCGAGGAACGGCAGGCCACCGTCTGCGGGCTGACGCCAGCCCTCGCCGCCGCCGTCCTGGCGTCGGGTGCCGCGCATGGCCGCGATCTGAGGTCGGTCTCGGATGTCGTGCTGAGCGGGACCCCGAGCGCTGCGTTACGCGACGGCCTGGAGCGGGCCTTCCCCGGTGTCCGGATCGTCGGGCTCGGGGCGGCGCCGGCGCCGGTTCCGGTCACCGCACCGGTGGCCGTGTCGCAGGAGGGGATGCTGTGGCACGAGCAGTTCACCCAGGGGAGCTTCAACCTGCCGTGCCTCGTCCGCCGGTACCGGGGCCCGCTCGACGTCGCCGCCATGGAGTGGGCGCTGGTCGAGCTGGCCCGCCGCCATGAGCCATTGCGGACGACGTTCGCGGTGGTCGACGGGCGGCCCGGTCAGGTCGTCGGTGACGCCGGCACGTTCACCGTCGCGTACGAGGACTTCTACGGGCTGGCGGCGGGGAGCCGCGACCGCCGGGTGGCCGCCCTCCTGGCCGACGCCACCGGCCGCCCGTTCGACCTCGCATCCGGGCCCCTCTTCGAGCCGTTCATCGTCCGCCTCGGCGCCGGCGACCACCTCGTCGTCGTCCGCCTGCACCACACCACCTTCGACGACTGGTCGGTCGACGTGCTCCGGCGCGAGCTGTCGGCGCTCTATTCCGCCCGCGCCGCCGGCGCACCGTCGCCCCTGATCGAACCCTCGACCGGGTTCGTCGACGCGTGCCGGCGCCGGCGAGCCGCACTCGAGGGGGAGGCCGGCGCAGCCCAGCGGGCGTGGTGGCGCGACGAGCTGGCGGGCGCGCCCCTGGCGGTGCAGCCGCCGATCGCAGGCGACAACGCCGGCCCCGGCGAGCCGCTCCGCGTCGATCTGCCGCCGGCGCTCTCCGCCGGTCTGCGGGCCCTGGCGCCGCGGCTGCGGGCGACGCCCTACATGACGGTCCTCGCCGCCTTCTCCGTACTCCTCGCCGGCGTCACGGGCCAGGACGACCTGGTCATCGCCACCGTCGTCGCCCACCGCGACGGCACCGACCTCGAGCCGCTCATCGGCTGCTTCACCAAGAAGGTCCCGCTCCGGCTTCGGGTCGGCGGCGACCCCACATTCGGTGAGCTGGTGGCCCGCACGCGGACGTCGCTGCTCGGCGCGCTGGCCCACCAGGACGTGGCCTTCGACGCCGCGGTGCAACTCGGGCTCGGTGACGCCGCGGCCGACCAAGGTGTCGTGCCCCAGGTCGCGGTGGTGTTCCAAGCCGAGACGCCGCAGCGGGTCAAGCTGGCCATGCCCGGTCTCTCAATCGGCCCGTACGAGGTCCCGCCCGACGCCCGGCGGGAGCGCCACTTCAGCGCCGGCCCCGACGAGGACCGGGGGCCGGCGTGGGGGGACGGCATCTACCTGGGCACCTTCCTGATCCTTTCGCTACAGGAGACAATCGACGGCCTGTCGCTTCTCGCCCGCGGGGTGTTCGACCGCCCCGCGACCCGCCGGCTGCTGGACGACTTCGAGGCGGTGCTGGCCGCGGTGGTCGCCGACCCCGACCGGCCGGTGTCCGCCCTCGGCGCGCCGCGGGCGCCGGCGCCGGCGGACGACGTGCTCGACGTGCGCGGCTTCCCCGTCTCACGCTCTCGGACCGAGGCGGCGCTGGCCCGGTGCCCCGGTGTCGCCGACGTCGCCGTCACCGTGCGCGACGGCCGTCTCGTCGCTTCCATCGTGGGCGACGGCGGCCCTGCGCCGGCGCTCGTCCAGCTCAGACAGGCGCTGTGGGCCGAGCGTCCGGGGGCACTGTGGCCGGCCGCCGCCGAGCTCCCCGCCGGCGACGATCCGCAGGCCCGGATGCTGGCGGCCATGTGGGGCGAGGTCGCCGGCCACGCCCCGGACATCCGCCGCAGTTACTGGCAGGACTTCTCGTTCCTGGCCGCGCTGGCCGAGATGCGTGAGGCGGGGCTCGTGGTCACCGACGAGCAGGTCGTGCGCTGCCGCACCCCGGAGATGCTGGCCGCGGCCCTGTCCACGGCATCGCAATGACGCCAGACGTCGCCATCGACGCCCTGGTGGCGGCCCCCGTCGCCCGTACCCCGAACCGTCCCGCCGTCACGTTTGGCACCACGACCCTCACCTTCGCGGAGCTGGATGGCGCCGCCACCCGCCTGGCCCGCCGGCTGGCTGCGGCCGGCGTACGGCCGGGCGTGCTCGTCGGGATCCTGTTGGAGCGCTCGCTCGACATGGTGGTCGCGCTGGTGGCGGTCAACCGGGCGGGCGGCGCCTACGTCCCGCTCGACCCCCAGTTCCCGCCCGATCGCATCGCCTTCATGATGGCCGACGGCGCGGCCCCGGTCCTCGTGACGCACAGCAGCCTGCTTGGCGCGCTACCCGACCACGACGCGACGGTCGTCCTCGTCGACGGGGAGTCACCCGCGACCGAGTCGCCGGCCGGCGCCGGCCCCGACGACCTGGCCTACGTCATCTACACGTCCGGCTCCACCGGACGGCCCAAGGGCGTCGAGGTCACGAACCGCAATCTGGTCAACTTCCTCACGTCGATGGCGGCCCGCCCGGGCCTCGGCGCCGGCGACGTCCTGGTCGCGGTGACCACGCTGTCGTTCGACATCGCCGGCCTGGAGCTCTGGTTGCCGCTGGTGACGGGCGCCCATGCCGTCGTCGCGTCCCGCCACGTCGCCACGGATCCGTACCGGCTCATGGCGTTGCTCGACGATGCCGGGGCCACCGTGATGCAGGCCACCCCGGCCACGTGGCGCATGCTCGTCGATGCCGGGTGGACGGGCCGGCCCGGCATGAAGGCGCTGTGCGGCGGCGAGGCGCTGCCCGTCGCCCTCGCCGACCAACTGCTCGACCGCGGGGCCGAGCTGTGGAACCTGTACGGCCCGACGGAGACGACCGTCTGGTCGAGCGTCGGACGCGTGCTCACCCGAGGGCAGGCCCCGAGCGTCGGCCGTCCGATCGCCAACACGACCCTGTTCATCCTCAACGCCTGCCTCGAGCCGGTCCCCGTCGGCGAGCCGGGCGAGCTCTACATCGGCGGCGCAGGCGTCGCTCGCGGCTACCTGCGCCGCCCCGACCTGACCGCCGAGCGCTTCGTGCCGGATCCCTTCGACACCGGCGCCCGGATGTACCGGACCGGCGACCTGGCCCGGTGGCGCCCCGACGGCGAGGTGGAGCTCATGGGCCGCCTCGACCACCAGGTCAAGGTCCGCGGCTTCCGGATCGAGTGCGGCGAGGTGGAGGCCGCGCTGGAGGTCCACCCCGGCGTGCGGGCCGCCGTGGTCGTCGCCCGGGAGGACACGGCCGGCGACGCCAGGCTCGTGGCGTACGTCGTGCCCGACCCGACCGGCGCCGATCGCGCCGCCCTCGCCCGGGCCCACATCGCCGAGCGGCGGCAGGTCTCCGACCACGCACAGCGGGCCGAGCCCGGGATCGCCGATCCGACCTTCGACATCTCCGGATGGCTGAGCAGCTACACCGGCGCGCCCATCCCCGCCGCCGAGATGGCGGAGGCGGTGGACGCCACCGTCGCCCGCATCCTGGGCCGGCGTCCGCGGCGGGTGATCGAGCTCGGGTGTGGCACGGGGCTGCTCCTCTGGCGGATCGCACCCCACTGCGAGACCTACGTCGGCACGGACTTCTCCGCGGCCACGCTGGCGACGCTCGACGCCCGCGTACGGCGCGCCGGCGTGGCGAACGTCCGCCTGCTGCACCGGGAGGCGGCCGACTTCCGCGGCGTCGACGAGCCGTTCGACATGGTGGTCGCCAACTCGGTAGCGCAGGCGTTCCCCGACGTCGACTACCTCCTGGAGGTGCTGTCCCAGGCCATCGGCCGGGTGCGGCCCGGGGGAGCGGTGCTCGTCGGCGACGTGCGCAGCCTGCCCCTGGTGGCACCGTTCCACGCCTCGGTGCTGCTGGCCGGCGCCGAGGCGTCCACGCCGGCCGGGACGATCCGGACCGCCACGGACCGGGCGGTCAGTGACGAGCAGGCGTTGCTCCTCGATCCGGCGTTCTTCGCCGAGGTTCCAGGCGTCTCCTCCGTCGACGTCCTTCTCAAACGGGGCCGACACCACAACGAGCTGAGCCGGTTCCGCTACGACGTCGTGCTCCACGTCGCCGGCCCCGAGCCTGTGACGGTGGCCGAGTGGGTCGACTGGCGGGGCGACGGGATGACCGTGGACGCACTCCGCCGACGCCTTGGCGATCCGCCGGTCGATGCCTTGGGCGTGCGCCGCGTGCCGAACGCCCGCGTCGCCGAGCCCGTCCGGGTCGTCGAGCTGCTCGGCGGCCCGGGAACGCCGGCGACCGCCGGCGAGCTGCTGGCCGAGGCCCGCCGGTCCGCCGCCGGCGTCGACCCGGAGACGCTCTGGGCCCTGGGCGAGGAGCTGGGTTTCACGGTCGAGTGCAGCTGGGGTTCGGCCCACGCCGACGGGGCGTTCGACGTCGCGTTCACGCGCGAGCCGGCGGCCGGCGGCGTCCGGTTCCCCGCCCCCGCCCCCGTCGCCGGCCGCCGACCGTTGTACAACGACCCCCTGACCGTCCGGCGCCGGCGGGCCTTGGCCGACGACCTGCGCGCCACGCTGCGGAGGTCGTTGCCTGAGTACATGGTGCCGTCGGCGTTCGTGACCGTCGACGCCCTCCCGCTCACGCCGAACGGCAAGGTCGACCGTGCTGCCCTGCCCGTCCCGCCGGCCGGCGCCGGCGGTCGCCGCGCCGGGCCCGCCAATGCCGTCGAGGAGGCGCTGGTGGCGGTGTGGCGTGAGGTCCTCGGCGTGGACGACGTCGGGGTCGACGACGACTTCTTCGATCTCGGCGGCCACTCGATCCTCGCCGTGCGCGTGGTCTCGAAGGTCCGCGACGCGCTCGGGGTCGACGTGCCGCTGCGGGTCGTCTTCAACTCGCCGACCGTCGCCGGCCTGGCCCGTGCGGTCGATGCCTTTCGGTCGGCCGCCCCGGTGGCGCCGCTCGTGCCCGTGGACCGGAGCGAGCACGCCGAGCTGCCGCTGTCGTTCGTCCAGGAGCCGCTGTGGTTCCTCGACCAGCTCGTGCCCGGGAACCCCTTCTTCACCATGCCCGCGGCCTACCGGCTCTCCGGGCCGCTCGACGTCGACGCCCTCGGGCGCGCCCTCACGTCGGTCGTCGCCCGGCACGAGGCGCTGCGCACCACTATCCCGTCGACCGGCGGGCGCCCGTACCAGCGCATCACCCCGCCGGCGCCCGTGGCGCTCGCCGTCGAGGATCTGGCCGCTCTGGGCCCGGAGGCGGCGGACGCCGAGGCCCGCCGGCGGGCGGGCGCCGAGGCGGCGCAGCCCTTCGACCTGGCCCGCGGCCCGCTGTTCCGGGCCCGGCTGCTGCGCGTCGCCCCCGACGACCACGTCCTGCTCGTCACCGTCCACCACATCGTGGCCGACGGGTGGTCGGCGGGCGTCCTCCTCCGAGACCTGACGGCCTCCTACGGCGGAAGCCCGCCGGCCCCGTTGTCGGTCCAGTACGCCGACTACGCGGTGTGGCAGCGAGGGTGGCTGGCGGGCGACGTGCTCGAGTCCCACCTGCGGTACTGGCAGGACCGGCTGACCGGCGCGCCCGCCGTGCTGGAGCTCCCGACGGACCACGCCCGCCCCCCCGAGCCGTCGTACCGGGGGGCCATGGTGCGCTTCGACGTGCCCGCCGGCGTCGCCGGCGGCCTCCGGGCCGTCGGCCGGTCGCGCCGCGCCACGTTGCAGATGACCGTCCTCGCCGGCTTCACGGTGCTCCTGTCCCAAGCGGCAGGAGTGGACGACGTCGTCGTGGCGGTGACTGCCGCGGGCCGGGACCGCGCCGAGCTGGAGGACCTCGTCGGCCTCTTCGTGAACACCCTGCCCCTGCGCACCGACCTGGCCGGTGACCCCACGTTCGCCGACGTGGTCGACCGGGTGCGGCGCACGACGGTCGAGGCCTTCGACCACTGGGACGCGCCGTTCGACAAGGTGGTCGAGCGGGTGAAGCCGCCGCGGGACCTGAGCCGAAACCCGGTGGTGCAGGTCGCGTTCGAGTTCCAGGACCACACACCGGCGCCGGACCGTCTTGGCCCGTCGGTGACGTTGGCCGACGCCGGCGGGTACACCGGCGCCGACTTCGGCGGCGTCGTCACCGCCCGCCTCGACGTCGAGCTGTTCGTCGTCGAATCTGCGTCCGGCGCCCTCGACGCCACGCTCGTGTACGCGACGGATCTGTTCGACGGCGCGACGATGTCGAACCTTGCCGACCGGTACGGAAGGTTGCTGGCCGGCGCCGCCGCCGACCCGAGCGCCCGGATCTCGGAGCTCGGATCAGTGACCCGGTGACGACGGTCGCCGACCTGCTGGAGGCGGCCGCGGCCCGCCACCCCGATGCAGTGGCCGCCGTCTCCGGCCTCGACTCGCTTACCTACATCGAGCTCGATGCCCGCGCCACCCGGCTGGCCGCTCACCTCCAATCGAAGGGCGTCGGCCCCGACGTCACCGTCGGCGTCTGCCTCAACCGCTCTATCGACCTCGCCGTCGCCGTGGTCGGCGTGCTCAAGGCCGGCGGCGCGTGCGTCCCTCTCGATCCCGCCTACCCGGCCGAGCGGCTGGCGTTCATGGTCGACGACGCCGCGGTGCGCGCCGTCATCACCCGCCCGGATCTGGCGGCGCGCCTGCCAGCCGGGATTCCGGTCGTGCCCCCCGACATCGCGTCGGCGTCCACCTTCGCGGCGCGGACGGTCGGCGCCGGCGACGTGGCGTATGTGATCTACACCTCCGGTTCGACCGGCCGGCCCAAGGGCGTCCTGCTGACCAACCGGGGCCTGGTCAACCACCACCGCGCCGTGATCGATCTCTACGGGCTGGCGTCCGGCGACCGCGTCCTGCAGTTCTGCTCGCTCGGCTTCGACGCCAGCATCGAGGAGATGCTGCCGACGTGGGCGGCCGGGGCGGCCGTGGTGTTCCGGCCCGAAGACCGCCCGCTGCTCGGCCCCGACTGGTCGGACTGGCTGGCCGGGGAGGGCATCACGGTCGCGAACCTCCCGACCGCCTACTGGCACGCGTGGGCCCGCGACCTCGATGCCGGCGGTCGCCAGGTGCCCGAGTCGATCCGCCTGGTGGTGGTCGGCGGGGAGAAGGCGTCGGGACGGGCGCGGCGGACGTGGGCCGGGCTGAGCGGCGGGCGGTCCCGCTGGGTCAACGCCTACGGGCCGACCGAGACGACCTGTATGTCGACGTACTACGAGGCGCCCGCCGGCGGCGGCCCCGGCGACGCCGACCCTCCCATCGGGCGGCCGCTGCCGGGGACCACGGTCGCGGTGGTGGACGAAGGGCTGCGCCCGGCGGCCGCCGGCGTGACCGGCGAGCTCCTCATCGGAGGGCTGGGGCTGGCCCGCGGCTACCTCGGCGATCCCGAGCTCACCGCGGCCCGCTTCGTCGACTGGGGCGGGGAGCGGATGTACCGCACCGGCGACCTCGTGCGGGAGCGGCCGGAGGGAGACCTCGACTACGTCGGCCGCATCGACGAGCAGGTGAAGATCCAGGGCTTCCGCATCGAGTGCGGCGAGGTCGAGGCCGCGCTCGTGCAGCACCCGGCGGTGGCCGAGGCCGTCGTCGTCGCCCGCGACGATCCGCCAGGCGACCGTCGCCTCGTCGCCTACGTGATCGGCGCCGGCGTCCTGGCCTCTGCGCTTCGGGCGTTCCTGGCGGCGCGTCTGCCGATCCACATGGTGCCCTCGGCATACGTGGCGATCGACGCCCTGCCCCTCACGGCCAACGGCAAGATCGACCGGTCTGCGCTGCCGGCGCCGGCCTCGCCGCTCGCCGGCGCGCCGGCGCGCTCGCCGGACGAGGACCGGATGGCCGCCATCTGGGCCGCGGTCCTTGGGCTCGACGTCTCAGGCATTGGCGCCGGCGACGACTTCTTCGCGCTCGGTGGCCACTCGCTGCTCGCCACCCAGGTCATCGCCAAGGTGCGCGAGGAGTTCGGCACCCAGACGCCGCTGCGCGCCGTCTTCCAGGCCCCGACGCTGGGTGGGCTGACCGCCGTGGCTGTCGCCGAGGGTGCCGGCGTTACGCCGGCGCCGGTGCTCGTCGCCCGCCGGCGGGAGCCGGGGGAGCGCTTGCCTCTGTCGCTGGCCCAGGAGCAGATGTGGGAGCTGGAGGCGACGGCCACGCCGCCCGGCCTGTACAACTTCACCGCCCTGCACCAATTCGACGGCCCCGTCGACGTGGACGCCCTGCGCGACGCGCTGGCGTACGTGGTCGACCGTCACGAGATCCTGCGGGCCGGCATCACCGACGGGCCGGCGCAGTTCGTCGTCCCTTCGGTGACCGTCGACGTCGCCATCGCCGAGGGCTCGGTCGCCGAGCAGAACGCGGCGCCGTTCGATCTGGCCCGGCCGCCCCTGCTGCGAGCCGGCCTGTACCCGCTCGACGACGGGACGACGCAGCTGGCTGTCACCTTCGACCACCTCGTCTGCGACGGCACCGGCGCCGAGATCTTCCTGTCCGAGGTGCTGGTCGCCTACCGGGGCGCGGCGGCCACGCTGCCGGCGCTGCCGGTCCAGTTCCCCGACTTCGCCGTGTGGCAACGGGCCTCGGTCACCGAGGAGGTGCTCCGCCGCCAGCTCGACTGGTGGACGGAGACCCTGCGCGACATGCCGCTCGGCCCCGCGGTGCCCTTCGACCACCTGCCGGACGCGCCCACCAGGCGCTTCGGTTCGAGACCGGTCGACGTTGGGCCGGCGACCCGGGCCCGGCTGGAGGCGGTGGCGCGGGCGACGGGGAGCACCGTCTTCACCGTGGCGGTCGCCGCAGTCAGCGCTCTGTTCGGCCGGCACGGTGGGTTGTCGGACGTCGTCTTCAGCACGACCCTGAGCGGACGGACCCGCGCCGAGCTGGAGGACCTGGTCGGCATGTTCTCCGGGATCGGACGCTTGCGCACCGACCTGTCCGGCGATCCTTCGTTCGCCGCTGTCGTGACCCGGACGCGGGAGCGGGTGCTCGGCATGTTCGAGAACCAGGACATCCCGTTCCTGCGGGTGCGCCGGGCGCTGTTCCCGGACTTCCCGAGCGGGCCGGCGGTGGTGGCCGCACTGCCGACCGAGCTGCAGTACTTCCACACCACCGGCGACCACGAGGTGTTCTTCCGCGGCCAGCTCGTGCCGCTCAGCCTCACCCTGCTCGACGACGGCGAGCGGATCACGGGATCGTGGAGCTGGAAGCTCGATTTCTACGACACGGCCACCGTCGACCGCCTCGCCGGCGACCTGTCCGCTGTGCTGGACGCGGTCGGTCGCGACCCGTCGATGCGGGTGTCGCAGCTGCCGGTCAGCCAGTAGCGAGCAGCGCGTCCACCACTGCGGCCAGCTCGGCCGGCGTGGGCGACTCGAACACCGCGGCGACGGGGACGTCCGCGCCGAATGCGTCTCTCAGGCGGGCTGCGATCTGGGCGGCGGCGAGGGAGTGCCCCCCGAGGGCGAAGAAGTCGTCGTCGACCCCGATGGGGGCCGCGCCGAGCACCGCCTCCCACACCGACACGACGACCGCCTCGGTCCGGTTGCGGGCGCCGGCGCCGCTGCTGGCTGCTGCATGCTCGAAGAGCGCCCGCACGTCGGCCTTGACCACCTTCCCCGAGGGATTGTGGGGCAGGTCGTCCACGAACAGGATCCGGTGGGGGACCTTGTGCTCGGCCAGCCGGGCTCGCACAAGGTCTTGGAGCTCGCGCTCGGACGTCGTCGATCGGACGACCACGGCGGCGCCGACGTCCTCCCCGAGCATCGGGTGGGGGACGCCGACGACCGCAGCCTCCACGACCGCCGGGTGCTCGTAGAGCGCGTTCTCGACCTCGACCGAGGAGACGTTCGAACCGCCAGAGATGATCAGATCCTTGCGGCGGTCCGTGAGGTGGAGGTAGCCGCCGGCGTCGAGGTAGCCGACGTCGCCGGTGTGGACCCACCCGCCGGCGAACGCCTCGGCGGTCGCGGCCGGGTCGCGGTAGTACGCCCGGGCCGGCGTGCCCCGCCGGCGCAGCCAGATCTCGCCGGTCTCACCGCCGCCGCCGGCGATGCGGATCTCGGTCTCGCCGACGGGCAAGCCGACCGCGGTGGGGCGGGACGGATCCCACTGCATCATCGTGCGGGCCGGCCCGGCCTCGGTCAGCGCGTACGCGTTCCACACTGTCGCGTCCGGGAAGGCGGCGGCCAGGCGTTCGAACAGGGCCGGCGCCGCCGGCGCCGAGGACAGGATGATCCGCCGCACCGAGGAGACGTCGTGGTTGCGGTAGGCGCTTGACGCGACGAGCACGTGGGCCATGGCCGGCACCAGCTGGAGCCGCCTGACCCGGTGGTGGGCGACGAGGGTGCACATCTCGTCCGGGTCGAACGCGGGCATGGCGATGACGGTCCGGCCGGCGATGCGCAGCGGGACCCGCAGGGTCTCCAGCCCGGCCTGGGTGCCGATCGGGAAGGCGTGCAGGAAGGAAACGGGCCCGGTCGGGCCGGGGTCGGCCGGGAGGTCGTGGGCCATGGTCCCGAGGTGGGTGACGGCCACCCCCTTGGGCAGGCCGGTGGTGCCGGAGGTGTACAGGATCTCGGCCAGGTCGTCGGGGCCGACGTCGACCTGGGCGTCACCGTCGCCAGCCACCTCCTCGGCTTCGTCGCGAACGACTGCAGCCACGCCGGCGTGGTCGAGGATCCGGTCGAGCTCGGGCCCGGAGAAGCGCGACCCCAGCGGCACGGCGACGGCGCCGGCCTTGAGCACGGCCAGGTACGCCACCGCGAACTCGGCCCACCGGTCGTTGCCGAACACGAGGCCGACCCGGTCGCCCCGCTGGACGCCCCGTGCGAGCAGGCCGCGGGCGGCGGCGTTGGAACGGGCGTCCCAGTCGCTGTAGGTCAGCTCGCCGGCGCCGGCCACGCGCAGCGCCACCGCGCCGGGGTCCTCGGCCGCCCGCAGCCGGAGCAGGTCCGGCAGGATGGCCGGCTCAGGCACGCGCCTCCTGCACGAGCTCGATCGTCACCCCGTCGGGGTCGCGCAGGTAGGCCAGCCGGGCGCCGGCCCGGGGGCCGGCGGCGACGTCGATCGCCCGCTCGCTCACCGGCGTGGCGCCGCACGCCACCGCGTGGGCGTGGGCCGCGTCCATGTCGTCGACGTGCAGGCACACGTGCACGTTGCCGGGGTGGGCGGTGCCGGGGTCGTACGGGGCGTCGTCGCGGTCGAGGTAGCGCAGCAGCTCCAGGGCCACGCCGCCGGGCAGGTCGACCCAGCACGACTCGATGTGGATGCCGGGGTAGCCGACCATCGTGCCCAGCTGCGGTCCCCGCAGCACGGTGCGGTCCCGCGACGGGGCGCCCAGCAACTGCGTCCAGAACGCCACCGCCCGGTCCATGTCGGCGACCGTCACCCCGACGTGGTGGACCGCTCGGAACATCAGGCGGCCACGACCGATTCGGCTGCACTTGGCCGCGTATGCGCGGTCAACTGCAGCCAGATCGAGGCGGTCATGCAGCTTCGATCTCGGTGAGGGCGTCGTCCAACGCGGCCACGCCGGCGAGGGCCATGGCCTCGTCGATGACCAGCGGCGGGGTGATGCGCAGGACGGCGCCGGCGCCGGCCACGAGCACACCCCGCCGGGCCAGCGCGGTCAGGAGCCGGCGGGCGACGTCGGGGGTGACCGGCGTCTTGGCCGCCCGGTCGGTCACTAGCTCCAGCGCCAGCAGCAGGCCGGCGCCCCGGACGTCGCCGATGATCGGGTGCCGGTCGGCCAGCTCGTGCAGTGCGGCGAGCATGGCGGCACCGACCCGGCGGCCGTTGGCCAGGATCTCCCCGTCCGCCAGCATGCCGAGCACCGCGGTGCCGGCGGCGCAGGCCAGGTTGCCGCTGGCGAAGGTCGACGCGCCGGCGCCGGGCCGTCCGAAGGGGCCGGCGTCGAGTACCTCGCGGCGGGAGGCTATGAGGGAGATGGGGTACCCGCCAGCGAGCCCCTTTCCGGCCAGCAGGACGTCGGGCACCACGCCGCTCGACTCGAACGCCCACATCGGCCCGGTGCGGCCGACCCCGGTGAGGATCTCGTCGAAGATGAGCAGGGCGCCGGTGTGGTCGCAGAGGTCGCGCAGGTGGGCCAGGAACTCGGGCGGGAACGGGATCACGCCGCCCACGCCCTGGACCGGCTCGACGATCACCGCAGCCAGCCGCTGCTCGCTCGACTGCTCGTAGACCCGGTCGACCAGCGCCGTGCACGCCACCGCGCAGCTGTCGCGGTCGAGGTCGAGCGGGCAGCGGTAGCAGTTGGCGTTGGGGCTGTGCAGCACGCCCGGGGCGAACGGGCCGTAGCCCTGCTTGAGAGGGAAGCCGCCCATGAGCGACATGGCGCCCAATGTCCGCCCGTGCCACGCCTGGTGGAACGACATGACCTCGTACTTGCCGGTGTAGGACTTGGCCAGCCGCAGCGCGGCCTCCACCGCCTCGGCCCCGGTCGAGTACATCTGGAACGTCTGCAGCGCCGGCGGGAGCGTCCGGGCCAGCGACTCGAAGAACTCGGCCCGGGCCGGCGTGGCGAAGTCGAAGAAGTGCATGAGCCGTGACGCCTCGCCGGCCAGCGCGTCGCGCACCGCAGGCGGCGCGTGGCCGACGTTCGCCACCACCGCGCCGGACGAGAAGTCGACGAACAGGTTGTCGTCGACGTCACGGACGACGGCGCCGGCGCCGTCCTGCAGGACGATCCCGAGCCACTGGGCGCCGGGCGACGAGTTCGACGCGTGGTGGACCGCGTCGCGCTCCCACAGCTCCCGCGAGCGTGGTCCGGGGAGGTCGGTCAGCACCCGGGGCGCCAGCGCCGGGTCGAAGCCGGTCATCGAAGGAGCGGCCGGCGCTCGGTGGCCAGCCGCTCCAGCAGCTCGACTCCGCGCTCGGGGCCCGGCATTGCCTCGATCTCCTCCTTGACGCGACCCGCGGCGGCGCGCAGGTCGGCGTCGTCGAGCAGGGCCCGCACGTCCCGCCGCACAGCGTCGGCCGTCACCTCACCCGGCACCAGGCGCCGGCCCACGCCAGCGGCGACGCACGCCGCCGCGTTGTGGAACTGGTTGGCCCCCTGCGGCAGGACGAGCAAGGGCAGGCCGTGGGCGAGGATCGGCAGGATGGCGGTGCCGCCCTGGTTCACCACCGCGTCGCAGTAGGGGAGCAGCAGCGACTGGGGGATGAACCGCTCGACGTGGATGTGGTCCGGCTGGGGGCCGAAGTCGGCCGGGTCGTTGTCCGAGCCGATGGTGAGGATGGCGGTCACGGGCTCCGATGCAAGCGCCTCCAGCACGGCGCCGAACACGTCACGCGCTTTGGCGTTGAAGACGGTGCCCAGGCTCACGTAGACGACCGGCCGGTCAGCGGGCAGGTCGCCAACCCACGCCGGCAGCGCCTCGCCCTCGGCGCCGGGCTCGATGGTGGCGTTCTGGACCTGGTGGGCCACCTCGACGCCGGCGATCTCCGCCGACTGCAGGCTGGGCGGGGCGACGTCGATGTAGAGCCAGCGGTACAGGCCGCCGAACAGGCCGACGTCCACGCCGTGCTGGCGGGCGAGTGGCGCCAGCGTCTCGCCGGCCAGACGGGCCATGGCGCGGGGCCGCATGATGCCGACGCTCTGGTCGGCCCACGGGATGCCGGCCTCGGCCGCGGCGACCGGGCCGGCGAACTCGGTCTCGTCGTGGACGAGGAGGTCCGGCTTCCAGTCCTCGACGATCGGCACGAGGTCGGCGGCCCGGGCCGGCGCGGCCACGCCGGCGAGCATTCGGGGCACGAACTGCTCGAAGCGATCCATGGCGACGAGGCGGTCCTGCTCGGGGTACGCGGCGCGCGCGTCGGCCATCTGGCGGGCCAGGGGGAGGCCGGCGTGGAAGGCGGCGAATCCGGTGCGCTCGATGTGCGGGCAGAAGTCGGCGGCGGTGGCGAAGGCCACCTCGTGCCCCGCCTTGGTGAGACTCTGGGCCAGCGCCAGCATCGGGTTGAAATGGCCGTGGCCCGGCAGGCACGTGCACAGGACCCTCACCCGGTCGACACTAGGTCCGCTCGACCGGCCTTGGCTCCGCTAGTCCGTCTCTGTCCCGGGACCCCCGGAGAGGGCGGCGCCGTTTCGGGCAAGCACCGCTTCGACGTCGCTCAGCCAGTGTTCGATGGCCGCCGCCCCATCCTCCCAGCCGGGTTCTTCCATCAGCCAGTGACTGTGCCCGGCGAGCTCGATGAGCTCAGCGCCATAGCGGCGGGCCGTCTTCGCCACCATCTTCGAGGTGATGCTGGGACTGTCGAGCCCGCCTACACAGAGGATCGGGCAGCGCACGAGTTCCGCGTCCACGGGGTAGCCGGCCAGCACCTGGCGGAAGGCGACGCCGGACTCCGGGACGAGCCGTGCATGCAGCTGCGTGGCCTGGTCGGCCGGCATGCGGTTCAGCCATGCCCGGCGCGCGGCCCGCCGCGTCGGCAGAAACTGCTTGCCCAGGGCGATGCGAGGCGCCAGCTTCAGGAACACCGGCCATGTGCGCGCCTTCGGGATCACGGGAATGCCCTTGGGCGGGCCCGACTCGATCAATACCGCCGCTGCGCACCGCCCCCGCTCCGCGAGGAGCTGGGCGAGCAGCCCGCCGAGGCTGTGGCCGATCACCACGGGGGCGGGACCGACCTGGTCGAGGACGCGCAACGTGTCGTCCAGGTAATCCTCGATCCGCACCCGGTCGCGGCTCGTCCGGCGCGTGAAGGCGTAGCAGTTCCACCCGCGCTCGGCGAAGAACCGCACGTAGCCCTCGAAGCACCGGTGGCTGTCCCAGGCACCGTGGAGGAACACGAGCGGATGTGTGTGGTGGCCGCCGCCAGCCACGACGCCTTGGAATCCGGCGAGCTCGACCTCGTCCATCGCGTCCCTCCCAAGGCTCCCATGGTCCAGTATGGACCAATATCTCATTATGGTCCAGAGTGGACTACTGTCAAGTGGCATCATGCGCCTGTCGACCACCTCGCATGCGATTCTCGGGATGCTCGCCTTCCGTCCGGCGACCGCGTACGAGCTGGCCAAGGGCATGGGGACGAACTTCACCTACTTCTGGCCTCGGGCCCGCAGCCACGTCCTTGCCGAGGTGAAGCGGCTGGCCGACCTGGGCTTGGCCCGGGCCCAGTCCGAGCCCACCGGTCGCCGGGCGCGCACCGTCTACTCACTCACCCCGGAGGGCCGGCGGGCCCTCGAGCGCTGGATGGCCACGCCGCCGACCGCGTTTGGCCTCGAGATCGAAGGGCTCGTGCGCGTCTTCCTGGCACCCTTCGGCAGCGTCGACGATCTCGCCGCCTCCCTTGAGGCCACGCGAGCGGAGGCCGTCACCATGCTGAACATGGCCGCCGGCATCCTCGAGCAGTACTCAGCGGGGACGGCGCCGGCCCAGGAACACATCCATGTCCGCGCCCTGCTTATCGACTTCCTGACCCACTTCGCCGAATGCACCGAAGCTTGGGCGGAGCGGTCGCTGGCGACCGTACGGGAATGGGACGACCTCAGCCCAACCGGCAAGGAGCAGGCGGCCCGAAGGACCCTTGCCGCCATGCCGCGCGGCATGAGTGCCGGCGGACCCGCAGTCGAGACCTGGGGCAACATCCAGACATCCGCAGGAATGTCACGGAGGGATGTCGAGAACCGGCGAACGGCTCCGTCCCTGGAGTGAGCACGGCCACACTGGGCCGTACCGCACCAAGGAGACATGGTGGCCGAAGCCGCCCGATCCGCGCCCCACCTCCCGAACGCGACCACTCACCCGACAGGCCGTACGGCTCAACGCCCCGCCGCGTGGCTGTCACGCGATCAGGGTCGCCTCCTCGATGTTGATCATGCGGGCGTAGAGGACCTGCTCGTTCACCTCGAGGTTGTTGATGAGCGACAGGGCGGCGACAATGCCTCGGCCGACCAGCTCCGCCTCGACCTCGCCGAACTGGACCTCGAGGAGCACGTTGTCGGCGCGCTCGTCGTTGGAGACGCTGTGGGGGTCCTGCCACGTCCCCGCCGCGGTCAGCTCGGTGGACGCCTTCAGGAAGTCGAGGGCGTCCGACTTGAACCGCGGCAGCGCCATGGTCAGCAGCTCCTGCTGGACCCGGACGAGGTGCGTGCCGTTCGACGCGTCGCCGAACAGGAGGGCGAACAGCACGTCCTTGGCCAGGGTCAGCAGGGCCTCACCCTCGGTGGAACGGTCGGTCGGGCCGATGAGGGCGGTGCCCTTGTCCGGCGCCGTCGTCGCCAGGTGGCCGCCGGCGATCAGGCCGTCGCGGGTGGCGCCGCCGTGTTCGGCGAGGAACGCCTCCAGTCTGGGCTGGTCAAGACGGAGACTGGCGACGCGGGAGAGGCGGTCGGCGCGGGCCTTGGCCTTGCGTCCATCACCGAGCGGCGGTCGGCCTCCTGGAGGCTGTGGGCGTCCAGTGTGAGGCGGACGACCTGGTCGACGAGCCAGTCCCGGTCGCGGACCGCCAGCTCGGCCCGCAGCCGTTCCTCGAACAGCGGCACCAGCTCGCGGTTGATCGTCTTGACAATGGTCTCGATGGTCGCCACGTGTCTCCCTCCAAGGTCGGCTGCGGATCATCGTCGCGCTCGGGCCCGCTCCCGGCCTCATAAGGTTTGCCGGTCATGGACCTCTTTGAGCAGGTCGACCGCTCGATCTTCGAGTTCGGTACCCGCCTGCACCTTGTTCGCGCGGAGCACTGGATGCTGGCCACTCCGTGTGAAGAGTGGGACGTTCGTGCGCTGGTGAACCACGTGGTCGGCGGGGCGACCCGCTACACGATGCTCCTGCACGGTGCCACCGCTGGCGACGTGGTCGCGACGGTGGCCCTCGATCACCTCGGGGAAGATCCGATGGGGTCGTTCGATCGGCGAGCTGAAGAGGTCGTTCACGCTTTCGGCGAGCCCGGTGCGCTCTCGCGAACCGTGCACCACCCGGCGGGCGACATATCCGGGCACGAGCTGTTGGAGCTACGGATCACCGAGTTCGCCGTACACGCGTGGGACCTGTCCCGGGCCATCGGAGCCGACGAGCAGATCGACCCCGCGTTGGTAGATCCGATGTGGAGGCACATGTCGGTCGCCGGCACTCGTGTGGATCCCGGTGAGTCGCCGCTGGCTCGACTTCTTCACCTCACCGGTCGCCGTCCGTAGAGGGACCGGTCTGCGGTTCTCTGTCCGGGGGCGCGTTGGCGGGGGTCAACCCCGGATGTAGCCGGCGAAGCCGTTCATCGTCGCGTCCTGGGTCTTGACCTGGTTGGTCTGAACCTCTCGGGTCGTCGGCCGGCGGCCGTGCTCCATCTCCTGGGCGTCAGCAGCGCCGGCGCCGGCAAGGCCGGACATGACGAGGGACAGGCTGATCGTGGTGAGGGCCCGGACGGTGCGGTTCATGCGACTTCCTCCTGTTGTCGTGGGTGAACAAGGCAATCGTGCGGCAAAGACGCGCCGGCGCCAATCTGCGCGCCGGCCAGATTCCGCGACCCTCAGGGAAGGGCAACCTGACCTTTTGGGAACCCCCCGGGCCGACGCGAGCGAGCGGCTGGCGCGCTCCTGAGCAAAGGTGTTGACCATGGGCCCCTGTTTCGAGAACACACCCTCGCCTCGAGCGAACAGAGGAGGTCGATGGAGACCGTCGTGACCGATACCTCCAACTCGCGGATCGCGTACACGACGCGCGACGGCGCGGGGTATCGGTGGTTCTGAACGGGGAGCGAGGTCCGAGGTACCACGACACCGGGGGCAGCGACCCCTACGGTGGCTTCCTGGGGCGGCTGACGCACGACGACGGCGCGACCGGCGTGTTCCGGCTCGTGGCGCTCGCCTCCGACCGGGTCGTCCGCGTCGAAGCTCTGCCGGCATCAACCGCCGCGGCGGATACCCCGCCGCTCGAGGCCGGGTCCGGTTGAACGGTGGCTGCAAGGTAGCAAGGTGCCTGCCAGTGGTCAGCTCGTGAGAGCTGGGACAGTCGGTACGCCAGCGAGAGGAGTCGTGACCTCTTCCCCGCTCGGACTGGTCGTGGCTCCCGGCACTGAGGGCGATCGCCTGAAGAGCCGTGGCCGAGTCGGGCTGCTCGAGATCTCGGCAAACAGCATGATCCAGGCCACGACGATGCCGTCGAGGAGGAGCAGGGTAAAGAGAACGAACTCGACGCGCCTTGGCGCCATTCGTATGCCCAGGTCAGCCACAAGCTCGGGGAGAACGGCGACGACACCGGTGCAGGCGAAGAGAAGTGCGCCCGTCAAATTTCCGAGCATGTTCGCCCTGGCCCACCTGCCCGCCGAGCGCAAGTGCAGGGTAAGGACCAAGCACACCGCGATCGCCGACGTAAGGCCGAAGGACACCCGCCAGAGCAGCTTGCTCACGGGATCGATGAGGGCGAACATGCACATCAGGCCCGGAAAGGCGAGTTGCACGGAGAGGGCTGAGGCCCGACGGAAGTGGTCCCGGTCTGCGAGCCACTCGCGAAAGCGCGCCTGGGCGACGAACATCCACAGCCCGGTGACGGTGAGAGAAACTGTTGCGAAGGTGCCGTAGAAGTCTTCGAACACGGGGTTTCCTCCCTCTGCGCTGACCATCTCTGCGGACAGAGAGCGCTGTGTTCGGCGTGGTGATACATCCGTCGGGCGTGCCCATCACATGGCGGACGTCGGTCATCCAGGTGTCCAGCGGTTGCATGCGCTCGCCGATGACCCGGGACACGTCGTCGTAACCTTGGTACCGCCCCGACACAGCACTCGCGCCGGGCACCTGCCAGACCACATCGAGCGGACCAGGGTCGACCGCCCACGTACCATCGTCGACCGTGTGGCCGACGATCGAGAGGTTCTACGACGCCGTGCCGCGTGCGAGCGCCCGGGTGGAGGAGTACGGATCGCTCCTGTTGTTCGTGCAGGCCCACGATGGCGGTCATCCGTTCTATGCACGGCCGGCCTGTCCGGCGCGCGGCACGCCCACCCTGGAGGACGTGCTCGCCGTACGGGCCCGCCAGCGTGAGCTTGGCGTACCGGAGTCGTTCGAGTGGGTCCACGACGTCACTCCCGGCCTGCTGGCGGTAGCCGACCGAGCTGGCTTGAGCGTGCTGCAAGCCCCGCTTCTCCTGCTCGATCCGGCTGAGCTACCGCCATCTGACCCGCGGGCGAGAGTGCTCGACGACGCTCCGGAGGAGATCGGCGTCGTAGCCCGCCTCGCGTTCTCCTCGCCAGGCACCGCGCCTGGGCTCGTCGGTGTCGCGGAACGGGACGCAGCCCTGACGGGCGCGCCGCCGACGGAGAGCCGGCACCGGCACGCCGTCGCTGAGCATCCGGGCCAAGGCGTCCTCTCGGTGGGCACAGCCCAGCGGGCCGGCGACATCGTGGAGATTGCTGGCGTCGGCACGTTGCCCGCAGTCCGGCGGCAAGGCCTGGGTGCGGCGGTCACCGTCGCGCTGGCCCGCGACGCGCTGGACCGGGGTGCAGAGATCGTGTTCCTTTCGGCGGGCAAGAGACGATCGCCCGGGTCTACGAGCGCGTCGGCTTCCACCGCATCGGCACGGCCTGCATCGCCGAACCCTGATGCTCGGGCCAGTCGGCGCCGGCGCCTCCTGCTTGTAGCTGCTGGACGGCCAGGATGCCGAGGGCGATATGCAGCGCCAGTTCGGGGAGCAACATCGCGGCTCCGTCGGAGGTCGTTGAGCAGCGGGATCTGGCGTCAGGAACTCGCCACGGACGCCGAACGACACGCACTAGAAACGGCCCGTGGATTCGGCAACGCGGTCTGCGCCTAACGGGATGGTGTGCAGCGTCGACCATCTGGCGTCGAGCGCAGGGGTCGCCATGCTCCGCGCCGGTGGTAGCGCCGCCGACGCCGCCGTCGCCACCAGCGCGGTGCTCGCCGTCACGACCCAGCACATGTGCGGCATGGGCGGCGACCTCTTTGCCCTCGTCCACGATCCCGCCGCGCCCGGTCCGCCAGCGGTCCTCAACGCGTCCGGCCGCGCCGGCTCGGGTGCCGACGCCGACCGACTCCGAGCGGAGGGCCACACCTCGATGCCCTTCCGGGGCGACATCCGCTCAGTGCCGGTCCCCGGCTGCGTCGACGGCTGGCTCGCGCTCCATCACCGGTTTGGCCGGCTTCCCATCGCCGACGTGCTTGCGCCGGCGATCGCCTACGCCCGGGACGGCTTCCCCGCGTCCCCGCTCCTCTCGCGCTCGTGCCAGCTTCTCGGCGACCTGAAGGATGCCGAGGACTTTCTGGCCGCCGGACCTCCCGCTCCCGGAGCGCGCCTTCGCCGTCCCGGCGTCGCCCGGACGCTCGAGGCCATCGGAAGCGCCGGCAGAGACGCCTTCTACCGGGGCGAGTTCGGCGTCGGCCTCCTCGAACTGGGCCGAGGCGAATTCACCCCCGAGGATCTCGCCGAGCCCGGGGCCGACTGGGTAGCGCCGCTGGGCGCTCGCGTCTTCGATCACGACGTTTGGACGGCGCCGCCCAATTCACAGGGCTACCTCACGGTCCTGGGAGCACTCATCGCCGAAGGGCTGCCCCTTCCAGACGACACAGCCGATCCGGCCTGGGCGCACCTACTCATCGAATCGGCGCGGGCCGCGGGGCACGACCGCCCGGCCGTCCTCTCGGAGACGGCGGACTTGGCGCACCTCCTCCAGCCCGACGCCGTGGCCGAACGCAGGTCGGGCGTCGATCCCGACGCGTGCGCCCTGCTCGGCGCACCGACCGGTGACGGGGGAACCATCCACCTTTGCGCCGTCGACGGCGACGGAATGGGGGTCTCGCTCATCCAGTCCAACGCCTCCGGATTTGGTGCCCATCTGGTGTGCCCGGTGTCGGGATCTTCCTCCAGAACCGTGGTCTCGGGTTCTCCCTCGTGGCCGGCCACCCCGCCGAGTACGGCCCACGCCGGCGTCCGCCCCACACGCTCTCGCCCCTTCTCGTCACCCGACCAGGCGGCGAGCTCCGAGCTGTCCTCGGCACGATGGGCGGCGACATGCAGCCTCAAATCCTCCTCCAGTTGCTCACGCGTCTTCTCCGCCACGGCGAGTCGCCCGGTCAGGCCATCGCGGCCGGACGGTGGGCGCTCAACAATGCGGGTGGCACGGGCTTCGACACCTGGGCCGACCCCGATGCGCTGACCGTGATCGTGGAGGCCCACGTCCCGCCGGCTTGGGCCGCCGGCCTGCGCGATCGCGGCCACCGAGTCGACGCCGTCCCAGCCGGCCACGGCTTCGGCCACGCCCACCTGATCGAACTCGGCGCCGACGGAATGCGCCGCGGTGCAGCCGATCCTCGAGCGGAGGTCGGTGCCGCCGTCGGTTGGTGATCCGTCAACGGTCGGGCGGCCACGCGTCTCGACGCGGCCCGGGACGAACCAACGACGGACAGGCCTCCAGGAAGTTCATGCGGCCCGGATTGCCCTGGGGCGTGGGTACTCGCTCGTGTCGGTCCGGGGGTGCCCGAAAGGTCAGGTTGCCCTTCCCTCCAGGTCTCGGAATCGGGCCGGCGCGCAGATTGGCGCAGGCGCGTCATTGCCGCACGATTCCCTTGTTCACCCACGACAACAGGAGGAAGTCGCCATGAACCGCACCGCCCGGGTCCTCAGCACGATCACCCTGTCCCTCGGCATTTCTGGCTTTGCCGGCGCCGGCGCAGCTGGCGCCCAGGAGATGGAGCACGGCCGCCGGCCCACGGCCCGAGAGGTTCAGACCAACCAGGTAAAGACCCAGGACGCGGCGATGAACGGCTTCGCCGGCTACATCCGGGGTTGACCCCCGCCGACGTGCCGGGGGGGTCCGGACTGACCCACCGTCGCGGGGGCGCGTCGCTACGAAGCAGCCGAGGTGATCGGCTAGCGCCTGAACCGACCGTGCCTGACATCGTTCGCTTTGACAATGGCAGCGGGACGCCGGTCGGGTTGGGGCAAGCTCGCTCCAGTGCCGGCGGTCCGGTGAGCCGAGAGGAGAGCCGGCCCCTCGGGCGAGGCGTACCGATCAGGCTCCGATGCGGCCGTTCCCGGACACGCTTTGCACCGCCCCGGCGAAATAGCGCGGACCCCGAGGGGGAACGACCGAGTCCCGTCGCAGGATCGCCCAGCGGCACCCCCTCGGCGAACCATCCACGACGACGAAGACGTCATCGCAATTGCCGAACAATGGAATGGCGAGTGTCCGCTACATGGTCGACGACGTCAAACGAGGCGATCGCCGTCGACACGACGTTCCTCGACTACGCGCTGACTTCTCGCTGCGGCCGGCCCTTCGCCTGACATCAAGCGCGGCAATCTCCGCCTGCCCCTCGCCGGACGGGCGCTCCGCGGGCCGGCCGATGCCGGACGGGGCGACGCCCTGCCGCCGACGACCCCTTCGAGGGAGGCGGTCAGTAGGCTCGCGGCTGTGCCGAGGAGGTTCGCCTGGCTTCTTACGGCCGTGCTGGTGGCGACGACGTCGTGCTCCTCACCTTCCGAGGTGAGCGGCACAGTCGTAGATGGGCGAACGCAGTAGCCGATCCGCGGCGCATCCGTCGCGGTTCGTGAGCGGACGTCGGTCACGGACCCGACCGGACACTTCCGCCTCAAAGGCGTGGCAGCCGACGCGGAGGTCCGGGTCTCGGCCAAGAACTACGAGGAAGTGATCGCCGAAGCGACCAAGAACGCCTTGATTCGCCTCACTCCGATTCCCGTGGCTGGAACCGTGGTCAGTAGTTCACGAGCAACGGCCTTCGCTCCAGCCTGATGGCTGGGGGGTCGACGTCGGCCGAGACCTCTCGAGATGGCGCGTTTACGCTCTACGGCCTCGGAGCCCGCGTTGGTGGGCGCCAGCGGCGCCAACGGCCACTGATCAGCCGTCCACCGATGCCGGGGCGATCCGGGAGGCGAAGCCGGCGACCAGGTCGACGACCTCGTCGGCCGCGGTGAACGTCAGCATGTGGCCCCGGCCGCGGATCTCGGCCACTTCGACCTGCGGTACCTCCTGGCGTAGCACGTCCAGGTCGCAGGGGAAGATGCCGGCCACGTAGAGCATCGGGCAGGTGAGCGAGCGGAGGGCAGGGCGGGCGTCGTGGCTCACGAAGCCCCGCCAGCTCGACGCCAGCACCCGCTGGCCGGCTGCGGAGACCATGGCCATGGCTCCGGCGCGGTCCGCTTCGGAGACCTCGGGCGGGAAGATCCACCGGTCGGAGAAGGTGCGGACGGCGCCCAGCCACCCGTCGCCCTCCAGTCCTTCGGCCATGGCCAGCGCCCCGGCCTCGAAGTCGGGCCCGGGCACGGTGGGACCGTCGAGGATGACCAGGCCGCCGACGAGGTCAGGGCGGCGGGCGGCCAGCTCGTAGGCCACCTTGTCGAAGCCGTGCTGGACGAGGACCACCCGGTGGAGGCCGAGCTCCTCGCAGAGGCCGGCGAGCTCGTCGGCGAACAGGTCGACGGTGAGCTCGCCGTCGGGCATGCCCGACTCACCATGGCCGGCGCGGTCGATGGCCACGACGCGGTGGTCGCGCGCCAGCGTCGGCGCCTCCATGTCGAAATGGTGCAGGTTCCCCCCGAAGCCGTGGACCAGCAGCAGCGGCGGCGCGCCGGTCCCGGTATCGGTGTAGTTGATCGTTGTGTCGTTGATGGTCGTGGTGGCCATGGCCGTCCCCTCCATAGTGGTGGTGTCGTCGAGTATCAGGAGACCACGAACGGGCCGTCGCCCGCATCGGCCGAACAGGCCATCGGCCTGCGGGGTGCAGGGATAGTGAGAACTATGTAGGGCGTCGCATTGCCCAAGCCGTGGCCTCGGCCGGTTCCGAGTGCCGAGCCTCACGTAGACGTTAGCCACGTGCCGGTTCACTATGAGGAGCGACAGGCCGAGGCGGCCCGCGATCTCATTG
>JAHFUP010000129.1 GCA_023265025.1 Acidimicrobiia bacterium
GCCGGCGGGCTCGCCGGCGGCCGGGCCGCCGACCGAACGCCGCCCAGTGCCAGCCGGGCGCCGGCCGCGCCCCCCGGCGCCGCCGGCGTGGGAGCCGCGACCGCCGGCGCCGCCGGCACGCCGGCCGGCGGCGGCGGCTCGTCCGGGATCGAGCCAGCGGCCGGCGCCGGCCCCGACACCCCAACCGGCCGGCCGGCCAGCGCCCGCTCCAGCCGCTCGATGCGCTCGAGCAGGGCGGCGGGGGATGCGTCGAGCTCGGGCCGGCAGAGCCGGACCAGCGCCACCTCGAGCAGCACCCGGGGGTCGGGCGCCTCCCGCATGTCGACCAGCGTCTCCCCCAGCAGCTCCATGGCCCGGACCGTGGCCGCCCGGCCGAGGCGGTGCGCCTCGGCCTCCACGGCGTCGAGCTCCTCGTCGGGCAGACCGACGAGCGACCTCGACACGCTCACCAGCAGCGTCTGGCGCAGCCGTTCCAGCACGTCGGTGGCGACCTGGCGGGGGTCGTGGCCAGCGCCGCAGCGCTCGGCGACGGCGGCGACGGCCCGGGCCGCGTCGCGGTCGCACAGTGCCTCCACGAACTCGCCGACCGACGGGGCGTGGTGGTCGATGCCGCCGGCCGCCGCCACCTGGTCGAGGACCGACAGGGCGTCGCGCACCGAGCCCTTGCCCCGGCGGGCGACGAGGTCGATCACCTCGGCGGGCACGTCGAGGCCGGCGTCGGCTGCGACCCATCTCAGATGCGCGGCCAGCAGGTCGAGCGGAAGCAGGCGGAACTCAAAATGCTGCGTGCGGCTGCGGATCGTCGGCAGGACCTTCTGCGGCTCGGTGGTCGCCAGCACGAAGATGACATGTGCCGGTGGCTCCTCGAGCGTCTTGAGCAGGGTGGTCGACGCGTCGGTGGTCAGCATGTGGACCTCGTCGACGATGTACACCTTCCACCGCCCCGGCGTGCCCAGCGCCGCCCGCGACACCAGCTCCCGCATGGCGTCGACACCCCGGTTCGAGGCGGCGTCGAGCTCGACCACGTCGAGCGAGCGGCCCTCGGTGATGCCCACACAGGACTCGCAGACGCCGCAGGGCTCGCCCTCGTCCGGGTTGGCGCAGTTGAGCGCCTTGGCCAGGATGCGGGCAGACGACGTCTTGCCGGTGCCGCGAGGCCCGCTGAACAGGTAGGCGTGTGAGACGCGGCCTTCTCGCACGGCGTTGCGCAGCGTCTGGCTGACGTGGTCCTGGCCCTTGAGCTCCGACCACCGCTGGGAGCGGTACCGCCGGTACAGCGACTGGTAGGCCCCCGAGCCGGTCATCGGGCCGAGAGTACCCGCCGGCTGTGACAGGAGGATCGGGATCTAGCGGCCCCGGGCGGCGGAGCGGGGACGGACCGCGTTGGCCGCCGGCGTGGCGCCGCGGGCCCGGGCGGGGCTGGCCGGCTGGGTGCGAGGCCGCTCCCCACCGGCCGTCACGGCCCGTGAACTGCCCTTGACCAGCACCCGGTACACCGCCGACAGCGCCACCTTCTCCTCGTCGTCGAGCTGGGGGCTCTGGGCGATGGCGCTCTCGACGCTGACCAACCTCGACGCCGGCTCGATCGGCAGGTAGCCGAGGGGCCGGGACAGGGAACCGGGCTCCATGCCCAGGCAGCGCTCCACCGTGAACACGGTGGGCGCCGCCGGCTCGTACCGCCCGTTTATCCAGCCGCTCACCGACGACTGTGTCGTCCCCAGCAGGCCGGCCAGGTCGTCCTGGCGCATCCCGCGGGCTTTCAGAGCATCGGACAGCAGTCGACCGAACCCGAGACGACGAGCGGCGTCGTTTCCCTGTCCTGCCTCGTTTCCTGCCAACGGCCCACCGTCCACGCTCACGCTCACGCTCCCCAGCGCTTGGTTCATTCCACGGTACATCACCACATGACGATGTGGTAGGCGGGCGGCTGATATCAGTTTCGCTTGTCTATATCGGATAAATCAATATGATCAGTCTGCATGTCCGATCAACGCCGGCCCTGCCGCCCCTTGCGAATCGCGGTTTTGTCGGTTTTGCTGGTCACCGCCGCCCTGGTCCGCCCAGTCCCGGCCAGTGCGGCCGCCGCGACCTTCGAGGACCGCCTCCTCGAGCTGGTCAACGGGGCCCGAGCGGCCGCCGGCGTCGGGCCCGTGCGGATCTCCGTCGCCTTGGCCGGCATCGCCGGCGGCAGTCCCTACCAGGGGTGCGGCTACCCGGTGGCCGGTCGGTCGGCCGACATGGGCGCCCGCAACTATTTCAGCCACACCATCCTGAATTGCAGCGGCCGGACGGTCGCGGACGTGCTGCGGGCCGCCGGCCTCCCGTCCGAGGCCGGCGAGAACATGGCGTGGGTCAGCGCCATGACCGATCCCCTCGCGGCCGCCCAGCGGCTCCACGAGGACCTCATGGCCAGCCCGGCGCACCGGGCCAACATCCTCAACCCGGCGTTCACCCACATCGGCATCGGCTACTGGCACTCGGCGCCGGGGGCGACGTGGAGCGGCGGCGGGCAGGCGCTGACCAACGTCCACCTCACGACCGAGGTGTTCTCGACGCTGTCGGACGTGGCTGCGAACGGGGGTGGCCGCTACCACGCCGTGACGCCGTCCCGCCTTCTGGACACGCGCACCACCGGGACGCCGCTCGCCGCCGGCCGGACCATCGACCTTCAGGTCGGTGGGCGCGGCGGCGTGCCCGCCACCGGGGCGTCGGCGGTGGTGATGAACGTCACCGTCACCGGCCCGACCGCCTTGAGCTACCTGACGGTGTTCCCCGCCGGAGAACCCATACCGCTCGCCGCCAACCTCAACTTCGGTCCCGGCCAGACCGTCCCCAACCTTGTCACCGCCAAGATCGGCGCCGGCGGGCGGGTTTCGCTGTTCAACGCCCCCGGCACGACCGACGTGGTGGCCGACCTGGCCGGCTGGTACGACGACGGCGCGGCGGCCGGCGGCGCCCTGTACCACCCGCTCACGCCGGGGCGGATCCTCGACACCCGGGCCGCCGGTGTGCCGATCGGTGCCTCGGCGACCATGAACGTGCAGGTCACCGGTCAGGCCGGCGTACCTGCGACGGGCGTCTCCGCCGTCGTCATGAACGTGACGGTGACCGCGCCGACGGCTCCGAGCTACCTGACCGTCTACCCCGCGGGTGAGGCCCTGCCGCTGGCCGCCAACCTCAACTTCACCGCCGGCCAGACGGTGCCCAACCTGGTGACGGCGAAGCTCGGGGCCGGCGGACGGGTGTCGCTGTTCAACGCCGCCGGCGCCACGCACGTGGTCGCCGACGTCGGAGGGTGGTTCGACGACGGCACGGCGACCACCGGCGCCCGCTTCCACCCCGTCACGCCGGCGCGGATCCTCGATACCCGCGTCGCCGGCACGCCCCTGGGCGCCCTCGACCTCCAGGCCACGGGCCAGGGCGGCGTGCCGGCCACCGGCGTGTCGGCGGTCGTGATGAACGTCACCGTCACCCAGCCGACGGCGCCCAGCTACCTCGTCGCCTACCCGGCCGGGGAGCCGAAGCCGTGGACGGCCAACCTGAACTTCCTCCCCGGCCAGACGGTGCCCAACCTCGTGATCGCCAAGGCCGGCGCCGGCGGGCGGGTGTCGATCGCCAACGCCGCGGGGACGACCCACGTCATCGCCGACGTCGCCGGATGGTTCGACGCGGGCTGAGCCGGTCGGGTCAGGGCGTATTTGGTGAACCGGTCTCCAGCCGGTAGCCGACGTTGCGCACCCCCCGGATCCAGCGGGGATGGGCGGGGTCCCGCTCGATCTTCAGGCGGATGCGGCGGATGTGCTCGGTGACGGTGGCGGTGTCCTGCCATTCGTCGGAGGAGTGCCACACGTCGCGCAGGAGCTGCTCGCGGGGGATGGCCTGGCCGGCCCGGGAGGCGAGGTAGGCGAGGAGGTCGAACTCCCGCCGGCTCAGCGCTACGGGCTGCCCGTCGACCGTCACCTCCCGGGCACCCAGGCGGATTTCCACGGTGTCAAAGCTGTAGACCGCGTCCTGGACGGTCCGCGCCCGGCGGAGCGCCGAGCGGACCCGGGCCGCGAACTCCCGCAGCAGGAACGGCTTGACGACGTAGTCATCGGCGCCAAGGTCGAACGCCAGCACCCGCTCGCTCTCGGCCTCTCGGCCGGAGACCACCATGATCGGGACCGTCACCCGCGGCCGCACCCTGCTGAGAAGCTCGAGGCCACTCATCCCCGGCATCTCGAGGTCCAGGATGATCAGGTCGGGCGCGTTCCGCAGAACGGCAGTCAGGGCGGCGTCGCCGGCGGAGGCCGGCACCACCCGGTGCCCCTCGCCTTCCAACAGGGTGGTGACGAGGTGCATGAACGTCTCGTCGTCGTCGACGACGAGGATCGTCGCGGGCTCGTCGTGTCCGGCCACGGTCGGCGGTTCAGCGCCCCGGCGGGTCGGGGGCAGCTGCGCTCCCGACCCGGCGGACCAGTTCGGCCGACGCCAGCTCCAGTTCGCCGGCCAGGAGGTCTTCCAGGCCGGGGGTCACCTCCAGGGTGTCCGCCCCTGCCCGCGCCTCGATGTCGGCACACAGCGCGACGAGACGTCGCGCCCCGAGGAAGCCGCTGGACGACTTCAACCGGTGCGTCGCGTGCGCCACCTCTGCGACATCGCCGGCGGCCAGGGCGACCGCGACGGCATCGATCCCCGTCGCCGCGTTGGCGAGGAACACCCGGCACACGCCCTGGATGTGCTCGGCGCCGAGGTCGGCGACCAGGCGGTCGAAGACGACGTCGTCGATCACCGGGCCGGAAGGGGGGTCCGGAGCCTGGCGGACGCGCTCAGAGGCCACCGGAGCGATAGTAATGAGCGTATGGACGGGGTACCCGGGTCCCACGTGCTGACCTGGCGCCGGTTCCTCGTCGTCGGGCTGCTGGCGTTCGCCGTGCGGGTGCTGATCCCGTCGGATCGCCTGGGCCAGGCGTTCGCGGTGGCCATCTCCGCCACTTGCGTGGTCGCCGTCTGGATCGGGGTGTCGCGCCTCGACGCCGCCGTGCGGCGCCCAGCTCTCTGGTTCGCGGTGGCACTATCGCTCTACTTCGCCGGCGACCTCTTCTTCTACTTTTACCTCCTGGTCCGCCAGTCCCCCCGACCGTTCCCGTCGATCGCCGACGCGCTGTACCTCGCCGACCTGCCGATCTTCATCGGTTCGGTGCTCCTGCTCATCCGCGGCCAGAACCCGGGCCGCGACGTCGCCAGCCTGATCGACGGCGGCATCGTCGCCACCGCCGGCGGGCTGCTGTCCTGGATCTACATCATCGAGCCGACCGCGGCGTCGGAGAGCCCTGCCGCCGAACGCCTTATCAGCATGGCGTACCCGGTCCTCGACCTGCTGCTCCTGACTATGGCGGTCCGCCTCCTCCTCATCCGGGGCCGGCGCCCGGTTGCCCACGTTTTCCTCGCCCTGGCCGTGATGGCCCTGACCGCGGCCGACACCTTCTACAACTTCCTCAACGTCCTCCCCGGGCTGCCCCTGGACATCGAGCCCTACTACCTGCTCTGGATCCTCTGGTACGTGCTGGCCGGGACTGCGCTCCTCCACCCCTCCCTGGCCCGCGGGATGACCGCGGACGAAGGCTCGCTCATCGAGCTCGACCGGTCACGCCTGCTCGTGCTCGGCGCCGTCGTGCTCGTGGCGCCGGCGCTGGTGATCATCGAGAGCTCGGAGGGCAACACCGGCCATCTCCAAATCATCGGCGGGGCATCGGTCGTCCTGTTCGTCCTGGTGACGCTCAGGATGGCGCTGCTGATGAGCTCGCTCCGCCAGGCCCGGGAGGACGCGGTCGCCGCCAACGAGGCCAAGTCCTTGTTCCTCGCCACCATGAGCCACGAGATCCGCACGCCCCTGAACGCCGTCCTCGGGTTCTCCGGTGTGCTCCTCGAGAGCGAGCTGGATCCCGACCAGCGGAGATGGGCGCAGACGGTGGTGTCCAGCGGCCAGTCGCTCGTCGGGCTCATCACCGACATCCTCGACTTCTCCAAGATCGAGTCGGGCGTGACGGAGTTCGCCCGGGTGCCCTTCGATGTCGCCGGGTGCGTGGAGTCGGCCCTGGCCGTCGTGGCGCCGCAGGCCGATGCCCGTGGGCTGGCGGTGCGGCACCGGATCGACCCGGAGGTCCCCCCGGTCGTCCTCGGCGACCCGGCCCGCCTGCGACAGATCCTCGTCAACCTGCTCGGGAACGCGGTGAAGCACACCGACGCCGGCGGCATCTGCGTGGAGGTCGGCACCCGGCCGCCGGCGCTGCTGTACTTCGCCGTCCGGGACTCGGGGATCGGCATCTCGGCACCGGACCAGGAGCGCCTCTTCCGCCCGTTCTCGCAGGTCCAGGGCTCGCCGGCCCGACGGGAGGGCGGCACCGGGCTGGGGCTGGCGATCAGTCGGCGGCTGTGCGAGCTGATGGGCGGGACCATCTGGCTGGAGAGCGAGGTCGGCGTCGGGTCGACGTTCCACTTCACTGTGGCCGCCGAGCCGGCGCCGGCGGAGGCGCAGGCGCCGCCCGAGGACCGTCCGGCGCCCGGTGAAGCTGGCGTCGACCGGGCCCTCGACGTGCTGGTCGCGGAGGACAACCCGGTCAACCGCGACATCATCCTGCTGTTTCTCACCCGGCTGGGCCACCGGGCCGACGTGGTGGCCGACGGGCGGGAGGCGATCGCCGCCCTGGAGGCCCGGCCCTACGACGTGGTCCTCATGGACGTGCGGATGCCCGAGATGGACGGCCTGGAGGCGAGCCGGGTGATCCACCGCCGGTGGCCGGAGCACCGTCCATGGATCGTCGGCGTGACGGCCAACGCGGTCGCCGGCGACCGTGAGCAGTGCCTGGTCTCGGGCATGGACGGGTACCTCAGCAAGCCCTTCTCGATGGCCGAGCTGGCCGGCGCCCTGGCCGACGTCCGGCCCGCGAACGGCTCGCGAGCGCGGGATTGAACAACGCCAGCCCAACGGCGGAACAACCAAGATTGTCGAATAGGTGACATTCCGTTGGTGGTTTCGGGGGGACCGACCCGTCAAGCTCTGCCCAGAGTTGTCGCAATGCGTTGCGCCGCTCTTCTCGCGGGACGAATTGGACCTCGCCTATCTCCAGGCTGCGACGGAGGGGCCCGGTTCGTCGCAGCGATGAGGTGGGGAGTTACGGACGGGAGGGGAGAACCGGACCCTGGACGAACCCTGCCCGCGGGAGGGCCGGGAACGCCCGGACACCGGCGCGGGCGAGCCCGTCGCTCGACGCAGCGGCCAGGCTGGACTGCGGCACACGTATCGGCCCGCTGAGAGCTGCTGCCTCCCGGCCCTGACTCGGTTCACGGGGATACGTTGCGCAGGACCCAGCCGCTGCGTTGAACGACGGGCTCTGTCGTCAGGATACCCTCTGGCTCCGGGAGGGGTGCGAGAGCGGCCGAATCGGCACGCCTGGAGAGCGTGTGTGGCGCAAGCCACCGTGGGTTCAAATCCCACCCCCTCCGCTCGGTGTGCACCGGCCCACCCTCAATGAGAGGGTGGGCCGGTGATGGACGCCGACGCCATGGGGCTGGCTCTCGACGAGGCGCGCCGGGCCCTGGAGCACGGCGACGTCCCCGTGGGCGCCGTCGCTCTGGTCGCCGGCGAGGTGATCGCCGCCGACCACAACCGGCGGGAGGAGTTGGGTGACCCCACCGCCCACGCCGAGCTACTGGTCCTGCGGGCGGCGGCCGCCGTGGTCGGCGGGTGGCGGCTGGGCGACGTGACCCTGGTGGTGACCCTTGAACCGTGCCCCATGTGCGCCGGCGCCCTGGTGGCATCCCGGCTCGGCCGCCTGGTCTTCGGAGCCGCCGATCCCCGGGCCGGCGCCTGCGGGTCGCTCTACAACCTGTGCTCGGATCCTCGGCTGAACCACGACGTCGGGGTGACCCACGGCGTGCGGGCCGCGGAGTCCACCGAGCTGCTGGCGCAGTTCTTCGCTGGCCGCCGCGCCGCCCGCTAGCCTGGCAACCCCGGAGGGGTGCGAGAGCGGCCGAATCGGACGGTCTCGAAAACCGTTGTGGCGCAAGTCACCGTGGGTTCAAATCCCACCCCCTCCGCCGGAACGAAAGCCCTGGTCGGAAGCTGTTTGGGGCCTCTGACCAGGGCTTTTGCGCATTCTTAGGCAGGTTCGGTGGGGTCATCCGGGAGCCACCGCTAAGGACCGGAGACACCCGGAATCCGACGTCCCAGTACGTCCCAGCGGGTTCCTGACGTCCCAGTGACGTCCCAGTTATGCGTGGTTGAGGAGCACCGGTGAGGTCGAGCCGGTACCCCGGCGGCAGTCAATCCTCATCCCAGGCGTCTCGCCACCGCCCCGTCTTCGAGTCCCACCGCAACGTCCCGGACGGCAGCTCCTTGAGGTCGACCTCCGAAAGCTGTTGCAGCGCTTCATGGGGAAGGTCGGGCGGAAGGTTGATCCAGGTGCTCGTCTCCTCATCAACCAGCGTGATGCCTCCCTTCGGCGCTCGGGCCGCCTTCCGAGCGTCGTAGAGACGCTGGATGAGCAGCTTCAAATTCTTGTAGCCGTCCTTCCCTGCCTCGGAGAGAAAGGCATTGAGGAACTGCGCCGCAGGGACGGCGAGCACGACCATCCAGGGGAACTGGCCACCAGCCCCTCGGAGTTCAAGGTCTGCCTCGACACGGGCATCTATGCCCGCTTCAACGAAGGCTGCACGGACGGCTGCGACCTCGTCATCCCGAGCTTCGGCTTCGAGCGAGACGCCCACCTGAATGTCCACACCTACACGATCCCATGAGAGTGTGACAGCCACCCCTACCGGAGCGCCAGAACGGTCACGAAGGTCTACCGGGGCACGAGGTCGAGACGAGCCTGCCAGCTGTAGCGGCACCGTTCACAGGGACGGTGAGGAGCGATCAGCGCCGACTCGCTCCAGTCTCGGGCTGAGAATGTCGCTTGCCGGTTGGGGGGGGCGGAACCCATCGGTCCGGCGACCGGTAGCGGTAAGTTGGCCGTCGATGCCGGACGAGTACCTGTCCAAGAGTCCTGACGCTGGGCGCATGGGCAAAGCGGTCGAGCACCTGGTAGCAGCGTCCTGCATCATCAGCAGCGGTGCCCGACTCAACGTCTCCACCGCCATGGTGGACGATGAGGGCGTCGACCTCGTGTTCCATCGTCGGGGCGGGAGCGCCACCCTTGCGGTACAGGTCAAGTCGCGCCTCAGCACGAGCAAGCGCGTCCAGTCCGGAGGCTTCGTAGCGTTCGTCCGCCGACAGACCTTTCGCCCTCGGCCGGACCTCTACATGCTCTTCGTGGCCGTGGACGTCCCGACCGGAACCTACGACACCGTGTGGCTTGTCCCGAGCGAGGCTCTGGCGAGCACAGGGCAAAGCGGAGGCAAGCTTCGTTTCGCCGCGTCCATGAAGATTGGCACAAAGAACAAGTGGGTCCCTTTTCAGTTGACTCGTGCCGAGCTGCCCGAGCGCATCCTGGTACTGCTGGACGAACTTGAAGTATCCGGGGACTAGCGCAGCGCCACAACCTCGGCATCTCGGATCGGGAGGGCAGCCAACGCTCGGGTCCGCCCAGCCTCCAAACCGGCGATGATCTCGGCGTCACGCTCGGGGAAGAGCTTGGCGTAGCGGTCGTAGGTGACCGTGATCGAAGAGTGGCCCATGCGCTTCATGACGAGGTAGGCGTCCGCTCCGGCGAGGTTGACCATCAAGGCGGCAGCCGTGTGGCGGAGGTCGTGGAACCTCAAGCCATGTAGCTCGGGCGGGAGAACGCTGAGGACCGCTGCTCGGAAGGTCGTGCTGTAGAACGTCCCGTAGACGAGGCGCTGGCGGTTCGAGCTGGCGAAGACAAACGACTCCTGGGACTTCCCGGCCGTGAGTTCGGCAAGGGGCTGGACAAGGAAGCTCGGGAGGTTGACCGAGCGTTGGGCGTAGGTCTTGGTTGGGCCGTAGACGAACGGGGCCTGGAGGGTGACGGACTCGGAGACGTGAACGACCTTCCGCATCAGGTCGAGGTTCTTGACTCGGAGAGCGCAGAGTTCACCAGCCCGGAGTCCGGTGTAGGCAGCGAAGCGGATCAAGGTTCCGAACGGCGGCGTGATGGAGTCGGCCAGACGCTCGACTTGCTCGGCGGTCAGGAACAGAGCCTCATCTTTCGGCGGTCGAGGCAGCTTGATCCTTTCGCCGGTCGAGAGAGGGTTGGTCCGGATCAGGTTCTGCTCAACGGCCGTGTCGAGGATCGGCTTCAAGACCGTGCGGTAGGCGTTCCGGATCACGCTCTCACTCGCTCCCTTCCCGATCATCTCGGAGAGCCAGGTCCGAACGGTCGTCTTCGTGATCCGGGCGACCGGCATCTCACCGAAGAACGGGAGCACGTGGTTGCGGAGCAGTTGGCCGTATCCAGTCCGAGTCTTCGCCTTGCCTCCGGGGTTGGTAGCGAACCAGTCATCCGCCACCCGAGCGAAAGGAGTCTTGGCGAGCTTCGGGTCCAGCCAGTCGCCTCGGGCGAGGTCGGCTTCGACGGTGCTCTTGAACCGCTGGGCGTCTTCCTTGCGAACGAACGTCCGACCGTGCCAGGCAGCGTCGACCCGATAGCGGACGACGTACCGGCGAGGCGAGCGGTCCGTCGCCTTCTTCTCCAAGATGTGAGCCATTTCCGTACCTTTGGTAATGTTCGGTGGTTCCCGGTAGCTTACCGTGGCGGTGAACGGTTCCTTAGCTTGCGATTAAACCCTCAGGGCATGGTCAGGCGGCCTTCTTGACTGCCGGGTAGCGGGTTCGTGGCGGACGGCGGGTTCCTTTGGGGCGGCCGGGACCAGGCGTCTGGGATTTCGGTGC
>JAHFUP010000172.1 GCA_023265025.1 Acidimicrobiia bacterium
GATCCTATGTGCGGCCTCGAATTATGCGCACGGTGAGGCAGACCAAGGGGTTTGACCAGCTCGTCGGGGTTGGTGGGGCGTGACCCGCTGGACATAATTCGGCCGGGGTGACGGAGGCTTCCCTCGGCCGGGATGGGCCCGGCGAGGAGGTGGACCATGACGGCAGATCCGAGCCGGGTGCGGGTGAGCGGCCCGCTGGCTGGGCAGGCGGCGGGTTTCGGTGAGGAGTTGATCAGGCGGGGTTACCCGCCGGAGCGGGCTGCCCGCCATGTGGGGTTGTTGGCCGGCTTGAGCGGCTGGCTCGATCGGCAAGGACTCGGCGTGGAAGGTTTGACCGAGGAGCGCGTGGCTGAGTTCCTGGCGGCCAGGCGCGCCGCCGGGTACGCGGAGGTGCCCTCCCAGCGGTGGGCGATGACCCTTCTGGGCTGGGTCCCCGGTCTGGTCGTGACCGCGGCAGCGCAGCCCCCGGCGACCCCGGTCGAGGCGATCGTGGAGGACTATCGCCGCTATCTGGTCCACGAGCGAGGCTTGGCGACCGCCACGGTGCGCGCCTACGTGGGGGTGGCACGGTCGTTCTTGTCCCAGCTGGCCCGGGAGGAGCCCGACCTGGGCGCACTCAGCGCGGGGGACGTCCGCGCGTATGTCGTTCGTGAGTGCGGTCGGCGTCATGTCGGCGCGGCCAAGGTGCTGGTGACGGGGCTTCGATCCCTGATGCGCTTCTTGTCCATGCAGGGGCGGACCGGCCACCCGTTGGCGGCGGCGGTGCCGGCCGCGTCCGGAATGCAGGGGACCCTGCTGCCCCGCGCCCTGGCGCCCGATGTGGTGGCCGACATCCTGGCCAGCTGTGACACCACGACGGTGACCGGCCGGCGGGACCTCGCCATCCTCACCGTGCTGTCGCGCCTGGGGCTGCGGGCCGCCGAGACGGCCGGGCTCGAACTTGACGACATCGACTGGCACCACGGGGAGTTGGTGGTGCACGGCAAGGGCTCCCGTCAGGACCGGCTCCCTCTGCCCGTCGATGTCGGCGAGGCGCTGGTCGCCTACCTGGCCGACGGCCGCCAGCATGCAGAGGGCCGCGCCGTGTTCTTGCGGGTGCACGCCCCGGTCACCGCCATGACCTCCTCGAATGTGTCCGGGATCGTCAGGCGGGCGTGCAGGAGGGCGGGTGTGCCGATCGCGAGCGCCCACCGGTTGCGCCATAGCGCGGCCACCGCGATGCTGCGAGCAGGCGCCCCGCTGGCCGAGATCGGCCAGGTGCTCCGCCAGTCCCGCGCCGCGACGACGGCCCAGTACGCGAAGGTCGACCGGGTGGCTCTGCGAGCCTTGGCGCAGCCGTGGCCGGGAGCAGTGGCATGAGCGGCCTGCGCGAAGCGGCAGAGGACTACATCAGCGTCCGCCGCAGCCTCGGTTTCAAGCTGCGCGACTATCCCTGGCTGCTGGGCGACTTCGTGACCTACCTGGAGGCGGCCGGCGCCTCGACGGTGACATCGCAGCTGGCCCTGGCCTGGGCCCTGCGGCCAGGCGAGGGCGCCCACCCGTCCTACCTGAGCAAGCGGCTGTCGGTGGTGCGGGGCTTCGCCCGTCACCTCCAGGCCTTCGACCCGGCCACCGAGGTGCCTCCCGCCGAGTTGTTGCCCTGGCGGCCCAGCCGCGCCGTTCCCTATCTCTACGCCGAGGCCGACATCGCGGCACTGATGGTCGCGGCCAGGTCGCTGTCGCCCAGGCTCCGGGCCGCCACCTATGAGACGCTGATCGGGTTGCTGGCGGTGTCGGGGGCGCGCATCGGCGAGCTCATCCGACTTGACCGCCACGACATCGACTGGGACGACGGCGTCATCGTCATCACCTACTCGAAGTTCAACAAGAGCCGGGAGCTGCCCTTGCACCCCAGCACCCTCGACGCGCTCAGGGCCTACGCCCGGCTGCGCGACGAGCTGTGCCCGGAGCCGAAGTCGCCGAGCTTCTTCCTCAACACGCTCGGGAAGCGGCCCGTGTACGTGACCGTCCAGCAGGTCTTCTCCCGCGTGGCCAGCGAAGCCGGCCTGCGGCCCCGCTCGAACCGGTGCCGGCCCCGGCTGCACGACGCCAGGCACACGTTTGCCTGCACCACCCTGCTCGGCTGGTATCGAGCCGGCGTCGACGACGTCGAGGCACGCCTGCCGCTGCTGTCGACGTACATGGGCCACGCCAACCCAGCTCACACGTTCTGGTACTTGTCCGCCGTCCCTGAGCTCCTGACCCTGGCTGCCCAACGCCGGGAGCAGACCGTGGGGAGGCGGCCATGAGCAGCCTCGCACCGACCCTGGAGGCGTTCTTCACCGAGCGGCTCATCGGCCAGCGCCACGCCAGCCCGAACACCGTCGCCGCCTACCGGGACGCCTGGCGGCTGCTGCTGCGCTTCGCCCACGAACGAACCGGCAAGGAGCCCAACCGGCTCGACATCGCCGACCTCGACGCCGCGCTCGTCGCCGGCTTCCTGGACCACCTCGAGCAGCATCGCCACAACGGCATCCGGACGCGCAACGCCCGGCTCGCCGCCATTCGCTCGTTCTTCCGCTACGCCGCCCTCCGCCACCCTGAGCACGCCGCCCTCATCGCCCGGGTCCTGGACATCCCGGCCAAACGCTGCGAACGGAAAGACGTCGCCTACCTGGACGAGGCCGAGGTCGACGCCCTGCTCGCCGCCCCCGACCGCGCCACGTGGACGGGCCGGCGAGACCATGCCCTGTTGGACCTCGCCGTGCAGACCGGCCTGCGGGTCTCGGAGCTGACCGGCCTGTGCAACGCCGACGTCGAGCTCGGCGCCGGCGCCCACGTCCGCTGCCGGGGGAAGGGCCG
>JAHFUP010000130.1 GCA_023265025.1 Acidimicrobiia bacterium
CGCTACACCCCCTCAGCGGCCCGCAGAGGCTATCGACCCCCTGTTGGCTGTCATCGTCCACTTGGGCCAGCTTCCCGGCCTTCTCGTCGGCCGACCGAGATCAATCGGTGGATTCAGGCTAAGGGCCACGGGTCCAGGAGCGCTGCGACCACGTTTCGTCACCAACTAGGAGACAAGCTGGACCGCGTTCGGGGCCGAGGTCGTGAAGGTGGTGATGCAGGTATCCGCCGCCGAACTCCTCCGCTCGGACCTTGAGTAGCGCAGCGCGTCTACTTCCGCGGTTTGGTCACCGCCTGCAGGCGCACCGGACGGATCGTTTGCCTGAGGGTTGCGACGCCGATCCCGTCTGAGGGCGAACCTGCGGGTGTTGCGGGGTTCCTCCGCCCCGTCACGGACTTCCGTCGTCGACGGCCAACCGCTCGACCTGCTGACCAGTCACCTCTGTGATGAGGTCGAAGTCCTTGTCGAAATGCAGGACGATCAGGCCGGCGAGCTCAGCCGTGGCCGCGACCATGAGGTCCGGAATGCTCGGAGCCCGGTGTTGGCCCCGGTCGGCGAGGAGGAGCTGGACCTCGACTGCGCGGTCTTCGATGGCCGGGGTGAGGTACTGGACCGGCATGGCGGCAAGAGGGGGGACATCCAGTTCTGCCCTCCAGTCGGTGGCTGTGCGGGCCGAGTAGCCCAGCTCGAGGCGTGTGAGCGTCGTGATGCGCACCAGCCCTCGGTCGATGCGGCCGGCCCACGTCTGGTCATCGGGGCTCCGCCCGAGGCGGCCGACTCGTCAGTCAGCCAGGTGGGCGACGTCTCCGACACGGCTTGGCTCAGACTCTCAGCTCCATGCGCCGGATATCACGTCGGAATCGTTGATGTCGGCGAACACTTCGGCGGAGCGCTTGAGATCGGCGACCGTGACCGTCGCATGAGGAGCGGACTCGGTGCCGAGTTGTCGGCGCAGGTACTCGTTGCGGGAGAGGCCGAGGCGCTGGGCGCTAGCGTCGATGGCGGCGACTACGTGCTCGGGAAGGTCGCGGATGAGGATGTCTGGCACGGGGACCACCTCCTGGAACCGACGATAGCGCCGCTGTCATCGGAGTCCTGTGGCTCCGGCGAGCCAACGGAAGTCGACACGTGCGGGGGCGGGCCCGTTGTAAGATGAAGTCGTTCGCAGCGTCAGCGAACTCTGCCGTGAGCACCCCGGCGACCCCCTCCGAAGGGTGCGAAAGTGTCCCATCTTTTGTCCCATCTTTTGCCCCCGGACGGGCCGTTTCTGGAAGGGACACTCTGTGCAAAATGGTTCCGGTTGGACTAAGCAAAACCGCCTCTGACCTGCTACGATACGTCCATCCGGCACCAAATGGGACCGTTATAAACTCCCGCTTTTGGCCTTTCCTAAACCGTGTGTCGCAGGTTCGAATCCTGCCGAGGGCGCCGACCGGAGGTGCGGCTCACAGTGTGCATCGCCCGAGAGTGGTATCAGACTGATACCATTGGGGATGGCTATGACACTACGACTGACCGAGGACGAGCAGGCCGCGCTCAGCGAACGGGCCGAGGCCGAGGGCATTTCCATGCAAGAGGCGGCGCGCCGGGCGGTCCGTGAGTACGTCGCGCATGGCCGCCACCGCGACCGGGTCTCCGCTGCAGCAGGCCGGGTCATGGACGTGCACGCCGAGGCCCTCCGACGCCTCGGTGAGTGACGCCGATGTCGAGTACCTCGATGTCGAGGACCTCGTCGACCTGGCCCGGCTGCTGCTCGGGAACCGGCCACCGATCCGCGACATGGGCCTCCTTGGCTCCGCGGCGGCTCGGCCACAGACCTCGGTATTTGGAAAGGACGCCTACCCCGACATCTGGTCCAAGGCGGCTGCGCTCATACAGTCCGTCGTCAAGAACCATCCACTGATCGACGGGAACAAACGCCTCGGCTGGCTGGCGACCGCCGTGTTCCTGGAACTCAACGGCGTCGCCACACATCGGGCGTCCAACGATGACGTCTACGAGTTCATCATCGGGATCGCCGCCGGCGCCAGCACGATCGAGCAGATCGCCGAGGGGCTCCGGGTTCTGGTGCGCTGACCTACGAGGTGACCGAAGATTGCCGTGTCCCAGACGAGGGGTACTTGAGAGGCCCGCAGCCGGCCCAGGAGCGACGCGAGCGCCATACGCTTATCGACATGGATCCTGCAGGTTTGGCGGCGACCCTCCGCGCAAATCTCGTCGACGACAAAGCGCAGCCGGGCCAACGCTGGAGCACGGGAGGCCGCGGGCGCCGAGCGTGTACGCCTATTGACTGGTGACGGCGCTGGAGGAGCGGGCGTCCTGGATGGTCACCACGACCACCCGGTTCTCGGCGGGGAAATGCCGATAGACGAGGATCAGCCAACGCCAGGGCCCGACGACGAACCGGAAGCCCTCCCAGCGTCCGTGCAGCGCCGGCCCCAGTAGCGGGAAGGTCCGAAGTGGGGCAAGGCTGGTGCGCACGCGCGCTGGAGTGTCGGTCGGCAGGCTGTGGGTGAGGAGAAGCCGGCGAAGGTCCTCAGCCGCAGCCCGCGCCATCTCCACGCGGGCCACTCGCTAGAGGTCGTCGAGGGAAATCGTCTCGCCCGCCTCAGCCTGCCGATTCCCGATCTGTGCTCGCTCCCAGGCACCATCGATCCCGTCGAGCACGGCGACGACGCTGGCTGGATCGGGATCGGCGTCGTCGATAGCGGTTGACAGCAGCGATCGTGCGAGCGTGCCCTCGTTGACGTGCACACGGGCGGCGAGACGGGAGAGCTTGGCCGCCTGCGCTTCGTCGAGCGTGATGTTGAGCCGCTGCGAACCCATGGCTTCAGAGTACACGTGTCGACGCGAGGCGTGTAGGTCAGCGCATGTGGCGGCGCGCCCGTTCGTCGGCTCCCCGCGGCTTGCCGTGATCCTCCTCCCCCTCGTGGCGGGCGGGCATGATGGGCGCCGTGACTCGCCAGCGCGTGACGACGGTCGTCGAGCCCGAGGACGACGCCTTCACCGACGTCGCCCGGGCCATGGTCGCCGCCGGCCGGGTCGTGCCCGGCTTGACGGTCGAGCCCGATGGGAGGAGTCGCTCCTGGTGGTGGCCGATGCCAGCCGCGTCACACCGGTCGTTGGTCGCCAGCCTGGTGATCGACCAGTCGGTCGACGGTCAGCGCCGAGCCGCCGACAAGCTGGCCGGCGCCGTCGATGCCATGGTCCGCGGGCGGCTTGCCGGCGAGAAGCTGGCGCTCGTACCCAAGCGCGGGGGTCGGCCCGCCGTCGCCGACGCCTGGGCCCGGTCGCTGGTCTCGGCCGACCCGTGGCTGCCCGCGTCGCTCGACCGGGCCAAGGTGCGCGCCCTCGCCGAAGCGGTCGCCTCGTGGGTCCGCAGCGGCGCCGTCGTCGAGGGCCGGGTGCGGCTCTGCCTGCGCGTGCGTGTGCCGGAGCGGGGCGACGGGTGGACGGTGGAACTGCTGGCTCAGGACCGTGACGAGCCGAGCCTGGTGCTTCCGCTGGGCGACGTCTGGGCCGGCCGGTCGCCATTCGGCCCGTCCGTGGTCGAGGACGTGCTCACCTCGCTCGGTCGGATGGTGCGCCTGGCGCCCGAGCTGGGTGCGGTCCTCGACGAAGCGGCTCCGGACAGTCTGGTCCTCGACGGCGCGTCGGTCATCCGGTTCCTGCGTGAGCGTGCCGGCGCTCTCGACGATGCCGGCATCGGCGTGCTCCTCCCGTCGTGGTGGTCCCACCGCCCGCGCCTCGGCCTGCGGGCCAAGGCGACGAAGCAGTCGTCGTCGGTGTCGGGTGCAGCCGGCGGACTGGGCATCGACGCCATCGTCGCCTTCAGCTGGCAGGCCGCGCTCGGGGAGCAGCGGCTGACCAAGGCGGACCTCGCCGCTCTGGCCCTTGCCGTCGACGCCAAGCGGTCGCTGGTTCGGCTGCGGGGCCAGTGGGTGGAGATCGACCCGATCCAGGTCAGCGCGCTCATGGCTTCGGTGGGAACGAGCGCCGTTGCCCCGGCCGGCGACCTTCTGCGCGCCGGAATGGGCCTCGACCAGCTCGGGCTCGGCGAAAACATTGAGGTCGTCGGTGTCGACGCGTCGGCCGTCCCGTGGCTCGCTTCGCTGCTCGACGACGCCGTCCACGCCACGGTCGAACCTGTCGCCACACCGGCGGGCTTCGACGGCGAGCTCCGGCCCTACCAGCAGCGGGGCACAGGCTGGCTGGCGTTCCTGGGCCGGCTGGGCCTGGGCGCATGCCTGGCCGACGACATGGGCCTCGGCAAGACCGCGCAGCTCATCGCCACGGTCCTCGCCGATCCCGTCGAGGGCCCGACGCTCGTCGTGTGCCCGGTGTCGGTCCTGGGCAACTGGGAGCGGGAGCTGGCCCGTTTCGCGCCGTCGCTCGACGTCCACACCCACCACGGGCCGGACCGGGCGATGAAGGCGTTCGCCGGACACGACGTCGTGCTCACCACCTACTCCCTCGTCGCCCGTGATGTCGCCGCCCTCGCCGCGGTCGACTGGGGTCGGCTCGTGCTCGACGAGGCGCAGCAGATCAAGAACCCCGGCGCAGCACAGACGAAGGCGGTGGGACAGCTCCGCGCCCGGCGGCGGATCGCCCTCACCGGCACCCCGGTGGAGAACCGGCTCAGTGAGCTGTGGTCGATCATGCAGGTGCTCAACCCCGGGCTGCTGGGCTCGGCCCGTACCTTCCGGGACCGCTTCGCCCTGCCCATCGAGCGTGACAAAGATGCGGAGGCCACCGAGCTGCTCCGGCGGGCCACGGGGCCGTTCGTCCTGCGCCGGCTGAAGACCGACCGCTCGATCATCACCGACCTCCCGGACAAGATCGAGACGGTCGACCGCTGCCCGCTCACCCGTGAGCAGGCGACCCTCTACCAGGCCGTGGTCGACGATCTCCTTGCCGGGGCGGACGAGGCCGAGGGCATCGGCCGCCGGGGGCTGGTCCTGGCCGGGCTCCTGCAGCTGAAGCAAGTGTGCAACCACCCCGCCCACTTCCAGGCCGACGGGTCCTCGCTCCGCGGCCGCTCGGGCAAGCTCACCCGCACCGAGGAGCTGCTCGAGGAGATCCTGGAAGAGGGCGACAAGGTGCTGTGCTTCACCCAGTTCAAGGCGTGGGGAGAGCTGCTGGCGCCCTACCTGCAACGGCGGTTCGGCACCGAGGCGCTGTGGCTGCACGGGGGCGTACGTCGCCCGGCCCGCGACGAGATGGTGCGGAGGTTCGAGGGCAGCGACGGGCCGCAACTGTTCCTCATCTCGCTCAAGGCGGGTGGGACCGGGCTCAATCTCACGGCCGCGTCCCACGTCATCCACCTGGACCGGTGGTGGAACCCGGCGGTGGAGGACCAGGCCACCGACCGCGCCTACCGGATCGGCCAGCACCGGACCGTCCAGGTCCACAAGCTTGTCACCCTCGGCACCGTGGAGGAGCGTATCGACGAGATGATCACCCGCAAGCGGGACCTGGCCCAGCGGGTGGTCGGCACCGGCGAGGCCTGGCTGACCGAGCTGTCGACCGACGAGCTGCGTGACCTGATCGCCCTGCGTCCTGGTGGTGTCGACTGATGGCCGGCCGGCGCTGGGACGATCCCTGGCAGCGGTACCCCGCGTCGGTGCCGCTGCCGGCCGAAGGCGGGCTCGTCACCTCACGCCGGCGAGGGGCCATGGCGGCGACGTGGTGGTCCCGGCGCTTCGTGGAGGTGTTGGAGTCCTACGGCCTCGGAACGCGCATGCAGCGCGGCCGCCGATATGCCCGCTCCGGGCAGGTGTTGAGCCTCGACGTGCATGCGGCCACGATCGCCGCCCAGGTCCAGGGTTCGCGCCGCACCCCGTACCTCGTCACTGTCTCCCTGCCGGAGCCCACCCCGGCGCAGTGGCAGGCGATGGACGCAGCCATGCGGGCCAAGGTCGGGTTCGTGGCCCGGCTCCTCGCCGGTGAGGTGCCAGCCGAACTGGAGGAGTTGTTCCGCGCGAAGGGGGTCGCGCTGTTCCCCGGGACCTGGAAGGAGCTCCGCGCCCGCTGCAGCTGCCCCGACTGGGAGAACCCGTGCAAGCACATCGCCGCCGTGCTGTACGTGTTCGCCGACCAGCTTGACACCGACCCCTGGCTGTTGCTCGCGTGGCGGGGACGGACCCGTGAGGAGATCCTCGATCCGCTCCGGGGCTCGTCAGCCGTCGACGACACAGCCGATGAGGTTGCCCCGTGGTGGCCGTTCAACGGCTCGTCCATGCCCCACCCCACGGACCTGCCTCCGCCCGCAGGTGATGTCCAGCAAGCCGATCCCGCCCGCCCCGACGCGGTGCTCGATGGCTTGGAGGTCCTGGACCTGACCCTCGCGGGTGTCGCATTCCGCGAGGCCCTCAGCGTGGCCTACGGGCGGCTGTGCGCCGCCGGCGAGACCGAGGTGCAGGCCGCCGGGTAGCCCGTCGCCGGGCAGGCTCCTGCTCAACCTGCTGCTCGTCCGCCTTGGCTACCCACCCGCCAACGTCTACCTGCGCCACCGGGCCCGGTACCTGCGGGCCCGCAGACTGGAGATCGCGGCGACCCCGGGCCGCCGGCCGTGGAGGAGGCGAGCTGTTCCGCCGCGAACCCGCCCTGTGGCGATCAGCGCTGCCAGCGCCTCGAAGCTGCAGAGGAAGCGCCGCATCCACGCGTCATCGGCCAGTCGCCGGCCCAACAAGAAGAACGCGAGACGGCGCCGCCGCGGCCCTTCCCTTGGCTCAGCACTGAGGCTGTGGTGCCAAAAGCGTCCTGATGCCTAACGATCCTGCCGCCGGCTCGCTCCGCTATCTAGTGCTACTATGTAGCATATGGATCGCATCGGGGTACGAGAGCTCCGCCAGCACGCCAGTCGTTACCTGGACCGGGTGGCGAACGGCGAGAGCCTGGAGGTCACGGACCGTGGACGGCCGGTGGCGCGCCTTGTGCCCATCACCTCCGACGCCTGGGCCGACATGATCGCCAGCGGCCGGGTCACGCCGGCCGAGGACGGCACCGACGTGACCGACGAGGCACCGGGCAACTACGACGTTGACGCGTCTGCGGTCCTCGCCGAGATGCGTGTCGACGAACGGTGAGGTTGTACCTCGACTCCTCCGCGCTCGTGAAGCTGGTCAAGCTGGAGCCCGAGTCGGGTGCGTTGCGCCGCTTCCTTCGTCGGCATCGCACCGATGGTCGGGTGACGAGCGCCCTCGCCCGAGTCGAGGTGGTGCGGGCTGTGGCTGCCGGGGGTCCGGCGGCCGTCGCCCAGGCGAGGCGACAGCTGGCTCGCGTGGACCACGTCAACATCGACCGCGTCCTGCTCGACGGGGCGGCCACGCTGGCGCCCGGGACGATGCTGCGGTCCTTGGATGCCATCCATCTGGCCTCGGCCAGCTCGATCGGCGCCGACCTGCGGGCGGTGGTCACCTACGACCGTCGGATGGCCGACGCCGCCGTCGCCCTCTCCCTCGTGGTCGAGGCACCGGCCTGAGCGAGTCACGGCGGTCGTCGAGCAGCGACCGTTGACGGACTTCCGTCGTCGACGGCCAACCGCTCGACCTCCTGGCCGGTCACCTCCGCGATCAGGTCGAAGTCCTTGTCGAAATGCAGGACGATCAGGTCGGCGAGCTCAGCCGCGGCGGCGACCATGAGGTCCGGAATGCTCGGAGCCCGATGTTGGCCGCGGTCGGCGAGGAGGAGCTGGGCTCGACTGCGCGGTCTTCGATGGCCGGGGTGAGGTAGTGGACCGGCATGGCGGCAAGAGGGGGGACATCCAGCTCTGCCCTCCAGTCGGCGGCTGTGCGGGCCGAGTAGCCCAGCTCGAGGCGTGTGAGCGTCGTGATGAGCACCAGCCTTCGGTCGATGCGGCCGGCCCACGTCTGGTCATCGGGGCTTCCGCCCGAGGCGGGCATAGGCCGACTTGTCGATCAGCCAGGCGGGCGACGTCTTCGACACGGCTTGGCTCAGACTCTCAGTTCCATGCGCCGGACATCACGTCGGGATCGTTGATGTCGGCGAACACTTCGGCCGAGCGCTTGAGATCGGCGACCGTGACCGTCTCATGAGGACCGGACTCGGCGCCGAGTTGTCGGCGCAGGTACTCGTTGCGGGAGAGGCCGAGGCGCTGGGCGTTCGCGTCGATGGCGGCGACGACGTGCTCGGGCAGGTCGCGGATGAGGATGTCTGGCATCGGGACCACCTCTTCGGGCCGACGATAGCACCGCTATCATCGGAGTCCTGTAGCCTCGGCGAGCGACGGAAGTCGATCCCTGCCGGGGCGCGCCCGTTGTAGGATGGAGGTCGTTCGCAGCGTCAGCGAACTCCGCCGTGAGTGCCCCGGCGACCCCTCCGAAGGACGCGAAAGTGTCCCATCTTTTGTCCCATCTTTTGCCCTCGGACGGGCCGAGTTCGTCATCGGGATCGCCGCCGGCGCCAGCACGATCGAGGAGAACGCCGAGGGTTTCCGCCGGCTGGCGCGCTGACCTACGAGGCGGCAGGCGAGAGCGGAGTCCCGCACGAGGGGCACGTCGCCGGCGTCGATCGAACGCGGCTCGAAACTGGCGGGATCGTCGAAGTCGCCGCCGAGCCACACCCTTGAGAACCGGTCCGGTCGGTCGCGGGCAGGAGCACAGACATCGGTCGCGGAGGTGACGTCGTTCCAACGGCGACGGTCAGGCGGGACCTTCCGTGTTGACCGTCGGAGCGCCGCGGCCCGCCCGGACAACCACGATCTGGCTCTCAGCGTCACCCGGGTTGGACTCGCGATGGATGGCGTTCGGTGGCACGTGCAGAAAGTCCCCGGCAACGGCCTCCACGACATCTTGTCCGTCTGGCCCCGATTCCATCCGCAACCGACCGGACACGATATAGATCGAGGTCTCGTGGTCGCCGTGGTGGTGCCATCCCGACGTCACGCCCGGCTCGGTCCTGGCCAACCCTGCCCAGAGCCCTTCCACCGCGATCGCCTGCTCCCTGACCACGCCGGGCGTGGGATCGGCCTCGACGCGATCTTCAGGCGGAATGCGCGACACCGGATCGGCCGCTCCCATCGCCCCACTGTAGGCGGTGACCTCACTCGTCGCCGAAGGTGACAGCCGGCTTCGAGGCGGTGTCGACCGACAGGCGGAAAACGTCGGGACGGGCGTAGTGCCCTATCGGGTCCATCTGGCGGCGGGCGAGGCGCGCTTCGGCCACGTCCAGCTCGGCCATCACGATGCCTTCCTCGCCGACGAGGGGCCCCGCCAGCACGGCCCCGTCGGGCCCGACGATGGCGGAGTTCCCCTGCGACAGCCAGTCGTCTTCGTCCCCATAGAGATCGGATCGACCCGGGATTCCGGCCGGGATCGCGGTGGCCCGGATGCAGGCGGTGATCCCGATCACGAAGACGCGCCCTTCCTTCGCGATGTGGCGCAGGGTCGGCACCCAGACGTCGCTGTTGTCCCAGGTCGGTGCGAGGTAGACATCGATGCCCTGGGCGTACATCGCGGCACGGGCGAGCGGCATGTAGTTCTCCCAGCACGTCAGGCCCCCGAGGCGCCCGAAGGGAGTGTCGAGCACCGCCAGCGTGGACCCGTCGCCCATACCCCAAACCAGCCGCTCGCCGCCCGTCGGCATGAGCTTGCGGTGCTTGCCGAGCAACCGCCCGTCCGGCCCGAAGTAGAGCAGGGTGTTATAGAGCGTCGCGACCGTCGGGTCGCGCTCGGTGACGCCGACGGCGACGTAGGCGGCCGCCCCCCGGGCGGCCTCGCCGAGTGCGTCGGTGGCGGGGCTGGGCACGACGACCGACTGCTCAAGCAACCTGGCGTACCACTCGCCCGGCCCGTCGTCCCATGGCTTGGAGCGCCACACCCAGTCGGGATAGGCGGGGACGAACGACTCCGGGAACGCGATAAGCCCCGCCCCGAGACGGGACGCCTCGTCCACCAAGCCGCACACCTTGTCGATCGTCGCCGCCCGGTCGAGAAACACCGGACATGACTGGACTGCCGCGACCACAACGCTCTCCATTCGCTTGGATGGTAGCGGCCGCGAGAGTCCGCGCCGATCCGTTCCGATCAACACGAGCGCGTGGCCGCGACGGCAGCTCCCACCGACTCGACGGCCTTCCCTAGCTCCGGCTCGTCCCTTGGGCCATGATGAGAAGCGGTCGGACGGTCGCGTAATGAGTGGCGAGGGTGGGTCCCATGCCTGAAGCTTCACCCGGTGGGGTATTCGTGAGCTACCGGCGTGAGGACAGCGCGTACCCAGCCGCCTGGCTGTACAGGCAGCTCGCTGAGCATTTTGGTCGCGATCAGATTTTCAAAGACATTGACTCCATTGACTTAGGGGACGACTTCGTCGATGCGATCAACACCGAAGTCGGCTCCTGTCAGGTGCTCCTCGCCCTGATCGGAGATCAGTGGCTAACAATCGTCGACGACGATGGCGGACGGCGAATCGACAACGCCAATGACTTCGTGCGCCTGGAAATAGAAGCGGCCTTGGAGCGGAACATTCGAGTCATCCCGATCCTCGTTGGCGGAGCGAAGATGCCACGGATCGATGTTCTGCCGCCCAGCCTTCACGGGCTGGTGCGCCGCCAAGCCCTTGCGCTCAGCCCGGAGCGCTTCGACACCGACATACTGCGCCTCGTCCGGGTGCTAGAGAAGGCCATCCAGCG
>JAHFUP010000173.1 GCA_023265025.1 Acidimicrobiia bacterium
GTGACGGGTCGTACAAGTTGGCAGTAGGCGCGCCCACTGAGTGGCCTGTTGACAGATCGTCGTGGTTGGCGTTCCCCCGGTCCTGCCGGCCCAACTTGGCAATTCCTTTCGAGCGCTGAGCTGAAGGAGGGCCGGCACATCTCGACCACGACCGCGTGGCACCGCTCGCCTTGGTGGTCGGCCACCTTGAAGACGAGGTCGCGCTGGCGCTTGGCCTTGGACTGGCTCACGCTGGCCGCCTCGATCACCCGGCGACCCTTGGCCTCCTGCTCGGCCACGGCCTCCGACCAAACGAAACTCGAGGCGCTTCGTCTGCTCCGATCGGACAGTGACGTGGGCCGGTCACGTCTGGTCGTGTACCTCTCACCGTTCGTCAATGTGTCACGCTCGCCTTCGGGACGTGGAGCCGATCCGCGATTGGCCGCCCCGCCGCGCTGGAGGTGAACCAATCGGATACTTCCGTGCAAACGCGTCGTGAACAAGTGATGCGGCGGGGTTCCGTTCCAACGCTGACCCATCTTGAGCGCATCGGGCGCGGATCTCTCACGCGGTGCAAATGCATCATTGAGCGGGCACGCTCCTCAAGTCTGCTTCGCACGATGCCGATCCCTTTGAACCTTGCGCTGGGACATCCAGGGCACGACGGAGGGAGTCGGCGTGAATTCGCTCTCAGCGCAGTCGCACGGCCGGCGTCCGGCCAGCCGGTCCTGGTCCGGTGTCGGGCCCGGTCCCGCGTGCAGTAGCCGCTTCACGGATGGCGGGAGTATCCGATGAGGAAGTCGAAGGCGCATCTGGTCTCCCGCCCGTCCACTAGGAGACGTCTGAAGTAATCGCGGGGATCCACCACCGCGGCATCCCGATGCCCAAGACTGACGCATGGCCCTGGGAACCGCCACCGTGCAGGAGCGCTTCGAGAACCCGAGAGCGTTGCTCGGGGACCGACTGCGGGGGATCTACCGCCTGCTGGCCGACCACGGCGAGGCGATCTTCCCGCACGACTACTTCGCCGACTGTTACAAGGACTCGGCCCGGGGCCGGCCCACGGTCCCCGCCCGGGTGCTGGCCACGGTGATGGTGCTGCAAGCACATGAGGGCCTCTCCGATGGCGAGGCCTGCGATCGCCTCGAACGGGACCTGGCTTGGCAGGCCGCCGCCGGCGTGCACGTCGGCTACGAGGCGTTCCATCCCACCGTCCTGGTCGGGATGCGCAACCGGCTGCGAGCCTCGGCCCGGCGGCGGCGGCTGTTCACCGACACCCGGGACGCCGCGGTCGAGGCGGGACTGATGGGCAAGCGGGTGCGAGTGCTCGACTCGACCCCGGTCTATGACGCCGTCGCCACCCAGGACACCGTGACCCAGCTGCGCTCGGCCATCCGCAAGCTGCTGCGGGCGCTCCACCAGGACCATCCCGACCTCGACAAGCGCGTCCGCGCCGCCCTCGAACGTGACGACGACTACGCCGGTCCGGGAAAACCCCCCTGTGATTGGGATGACCCCGAGGCCAAGGACGCCCTCGTCGACGCCCTGGTGGGCGACGCCCTGGCCGCTCTCGGCGCGATCGAGGGCGAAGCACTGTCCCGGCCGGCGGCCGAGGCCGCCGAGCTGCTGGCGCTGGTGGCCGGCCAGGACGTCGAGCGGGGCGACGACGGGACCTTCCGCATCGCTCGGCGGGTGGCGCCCGACCGCACCATCTCCACCGTCGACCCCGAGGCCCGCCACGGGCACAAGAGCCATGACCGCCGCTTCGACGGCTACAAGGCCCACCTGAGCGTCGACCCGGACTCCGAGCTGATCGACGAGGTGGTGGTCACCCCGGCCAACGCCCATGACGCCACCGCGGTATTCGACCTGCTCGTCCCCGTGGCCGACGAAGAGGCCAAGCCCACGGTGATGGGCGACTCCGCCTACGCCAGTGCCGGCACCCTCGACGACCTCGAGCAGGCCGGCTTCGCCGACATCAAGGCGAAGGTCCCCCCGGCCCGGGGCCGCCAGGGCCGCTTCGGCAAGGACGACTTCAGCCTGGACCTGGCCGCCGCCACCGTCACCTGCCCGGCTGGAAAGGTGGCGACCATCCGCTACGGATCCGACGGGGCCGGGCGGGCCGACTTCGGCGAATCCTGCACCGCCTGCCCGCTCCGGGAGCGTTGCACCACCTCGGCGTCGGGCCGCTCGGTCGGCATCCACGCCAAGGAAGCGGTGCTGCAGCGCCACAAGGCCGCTCAGGCCGATCCGGCGTGGCGGGCCGAGTACCGCTCCACCCGGCCCAAGGTCGAGCGCAAGATCGCCCACTTGGTGCGTGTCGCCTGGGGCGGGCGCAAGGCCGCACCCGCGGGAAGGCTCGGGTCGCCACCGACGTCGAAACCCGGGCCGCCGCCGTGAACTGGGCCCGTCTGGCCACCCTCGGCCTGGGAGTGGTCGACGGCCGTTGGGTGGTGGCGCCACCGTGACCAGCGACTGAGTCCCGATCCGTCGCCCTCCTCCCCTCGCCCTGACCTCGGTCGCCCTTGAAAGCTCCGAACCCGGGAGGTTTGGAGCGGAAGGGCAGCACGAGGACGGCACGAAGGCGAGGAGGATGTCGAGCGAAGCGCCTGGAGAAACCAACACGAGCCGGGGAGGTCCTGGACGCCCCGTGGCCCCGACTACGTCAGACGTCTCCTAGGCGAGCAGCGTCTCGGGCGCATCGATGGGTCAGCACAGTGCTCGCGTCGCAGGTGGTCGCCGCCGGCCTGACCATCGTCGTGACGGTCGCCGGCCCGCTGGCGTCGCCCGCCAACGC
>JAHFUP010000131.1 GCA_023265025.1 Acidimicrobiia bacterium
GGGACCGAGTCGGCCCCCGCCGAGGCGCCGGCCCCGGCCCCCGAGCCGGCGGGCAAGGCGCGCTTCTCCCGGGAGGACGAGCACTTCGCCACCGCCCGGCCGGGCCCCGACGGCGACAGCAACGGCGCCGGCGTCAGCGACGGCGCCGGCGTCAGCGACGCCACCGGCGGTGCGGCATGAGCGCGACGCCCGTCGTCTCGCCCGAGCTGAAGGCGTTGCTGCGCAAGGTCAAGCTCGGCCGCTGCCTCGACACCCTGCCCGAACGACTGGCCCTGGCCAAGACCCGCTCCCTCAGCCACGGCGAGTTCCTGGAGCTGGTCCTCTCCGACGAGGTGACCCGTCGCGACAGCGCCTCGGCCGCCCTGCGGGCCCGCTCCGCCGGGCTCGACCCGTCCATGCGCCTGGAGCTCTGGGACGACTCCGCAGCCATCACCTATGACCATGCCATGTGGGACGAACTGTGCTCGCTGCGCTTCGTCGAGGCCGCCCACAACGTGGTCATCATGGGCCCTGTTGGGGTGGGCAAGACCTTCATGGCGACCGCCCTCGGCCACGCCGCGGTCCGGCGCCGCTTCAGCGTCCACTTCGAGCGCACCGACCGGCTGCTCAAGCGCCTGAAGGCGTCACGGTTGGACAACAGCCACGACGCCGAGGTGCGCAAGCTGCTGCGCGTCGACGTCCTGGTCCTCGACGATTTCTGCCTCCACGCCCTCGACGCCACCGACACCGCCGAGGTCTATGAGGTCATCGTGGAGCGTCACCGCCGGGTGGCGACGGTGACCACGTCGAACCGGGAACCCATGGAGTGGCTCGGCCTCATGGCCGACGCCCTCCTGGCCCAGTCCGCCATCGACCGGCTGCAGTCGGCGGCGCACGAGCTCGTCCTCGACGGGGACAGCTACCGCCACCGCCAGAAGCCCGCCGTCGCCAAGGCGGGGTCATGAGCACGCCCCCGGCGACCGCCGGCCAGGAAACCCCGTCGTGTCACGACAGCGTCACGATGGCCTGCCCCGTCTGCCAGAGCTTCTTCACCCCGGTCGGCCGACAGCGCTACTGCGGCGACGCATGCCGGGCCGCCGCCTACCGACGGCGCCGGGACGCCGGCCGGCCGGCCGTCGTGGTGCCGAAGGGCCGACCGCGCAAACCGATCACCGTCTACGAATGCGACGGTTGCGGCGAGCGGGCCGTCGGCGACCAGAGATGCGAGGCATGCCGGACGTTCATGCGACGGGCCGGTCTGGGAGGAACGTGCCCGAGCTGCGATGAACCCATCTCGATCGAGGATCTGCTCGGTCCGAACATCACCGTCGAAGCAGGAGAACGACCGAGCCGACATCGCCGCGCTTGACCCGCAGTTCGGCTCGTGGCCATCATCGTCTCGCCGACGCTGATGGCCCTGGGCCCCGGTCCCATGCCACTGGCGGAAGGGTGGTCCCTTCGGACTGGCGGGCGACAGGGTGGTTGTCGTGCTGACCAAAGCGCTACGCCCAGACCATCGCTCGTTGCGCCCCGGTCACGTGGAACGCACGCGAGCACTGCCGCCCGAACGGACGTTGACGGCCGGACGCACCCAATTATCGAATCAGGCGCGAGCCCGAAGGCGGCAGATCAGTGGTTCGACGACTCTCACGGTATCGGCACGCTTGTCGGTACGAAAGCCGCTCCGTCAGGGGCAACCCACGGCGTCCCGGTCGTCCTTCCTCCTGCGGGACCCGCTGATCCTGCCGATTCGGCCCGCTGGGCCCCACGCCGTCGGTCTGCGTGGCGGGACGCGTAACGACCGAAGGTGACGACGGATGGGTATGGTCGCCACGTGCCCGACGTCGCACGGGATGCCCGTGAGCGGACGCAGGCGATCGTGGCGCGGCTCCCCGATGTGGAACGCTCCGACAATCCCCCCGGGGTGCTACTTCGTCGTCCGGAGGAAGATCTTTGCCCAGGTCGCAACCGTGATCGACCCCGGAGGTCAGCCCCGCGACGATCGTGGCCCTGAGACCCGATCCCGAGGAGCGCGAGGCCCTCATCGCCGTGGGACATCCCTACTTCTCCCGCGAGCCTTGGGACGAGCGCCTCGGTCGGATCGCCGTTGTGATCGAGGCCACGACGGATTGGGATGAGATCGCGGAGCTCGTGACCGACAGCTATCGGCGAACGGCGCCCAAGAAGCTCGTCGCCCGACTCGATTCCCCGGACCGCCGGATCGGCAACGAATGACGCGCCCCTCGACATCCCAACAGGGCCGCCGCCGCGATTGACAAGGAGCCCAGGCCAATGTCGCCCATAGCGGGACAGTTCATCACCGAGACGTTCGAGTACGACGGCGGCCGCCCGGTCACGGTGTACATGCCGCCGGAGCCGGCCGAGGCGGTCGTGTACGCCGGTGACGGTGGGTAGCACATCTCGCGGCTGGCCGAAGCCCTAGACGCGGCGAAAGCGCGGCCCACGATGGTCGTCGGCGTCCACGGACTTCTGCAGCGGAGCTACGGATTCCCGCCAGACAAGGGCGCAGCCTTGTTGTCTACCAGTCTGCTCAACGCCGACGAACGCGGAATAGAGTCGCCTCGGTGCCAAACCCCACGGCAAGAAGGTCCGCGCCCTGCGCCCAAGAGACGGCGTGGACGCGCTCGACCAGAGTAAGGCTGGTGATCGCCCGAAGCTCACTCCCGCGGTCGACATTCAAACGGCGCCGCAGCCACTTGACCAGACCCTGAGGTGGGAGGTCGTCGGCGGCCGACAACAACCAGAGGGTGTGGTCGGAGCCGGCGGAGGCCACCACCGCCCCGTCGGCGGAGATAGCCACGGTCGAGACTCTGTCCGAGGTACGGGCGAGGGTGGCGCTCGAAACCGCCCCGGTGGCCGCGTCCCACAGTCGGACAGTTCCGTCGGAGCCGGCGGAGGCGACCCTGGCCCCGTCAGCGGAGATGGCGACGGCCCGCACCCAGTCGAGGTGCCCCTTCAGGGTGGCGCGGGGCACCCCGGTGGCCGCGTCCCACAGTCGCACCGTCCGATCATCGCCGCCGGAGGCGACCGTAGCCCCGTCGGCGGAGATGGCCACGGCCCGCACTACGTTCGTGTGGCCATTGAGGGTCGCGCGGGGCGAACCGGTGGCCGCGTCCCATAGCCGGACGGTGTGGTCTTCGCCACCGAAAATAATCGTGGCCCCGTCGGCGGAGATGGCCACCGCCGACACAGCGTTAGCGTGCACCGCCAAGATGGCGCGGGGCGTCCCGGTAACGGCGTCCCACAGCCGCACCGACCTGTCATCGCCGACGGAGGCGACCATGGTCCCGTCCGCGGAGATGGCTACAGCCGACACAGCGCCGGTGTGGCCCTCCAGGGTCGCTCGCAGCGTCCCGGTAGCCGCGTCCCATAGCCGGACGGTGCCGTCGTCGCGGGCGAAGACCATCGTGGCCCCGTTGTCGGAGATGGCCACGGCCGACACCGCGCTGACGTGCACTGCCAGTCTCCCGCCGGCCGCAGCGGTGGCCGGGTCCCACACGCGCGTCGTTCCGTCCTCGCCGCCGGAGACCGCCATTGCTCCATCGGCGGAGATCGCGACGGCAAGCACCGCTTTGGTGTGGCCCTCCAGGCTGGCGCGCATCGCTGCGGTCGATCCGTCCCACAGCCGCACGGTACGATCCTCGCCGGCGGAGGCAACCGTGGCCCCGTCGGCAGATACTGCCACTGCCCAGACCGCATTCGTATGGCCCTTTAGGCTGGCGCGGGCCGCACCGGTCGCCGTGTCCCACAGCCAGACGGTCCCATCCTCACCTGCGGAGATCACCGCAGCCCCGTCGCCGGAGATGGCTACCGCCGATACCGCGCGAGTGTGGCCCGCGAGGGTTGCGCGAGCCGCATTGGTGTCCGCATTCCACAGTCGCACACTGCCGTCGCTGCCGGCGGAGGCAATCGTGGCTCCGTCGCCGGAGATGGCCACCGCTCGCACCCTGTCAGTGTGGCCCTCCAGGGTGGCGCGGGCCATCCCGGTGCCGCCGTTCCAGAGCCGCACGGTTCCGTCCTCGCCGGCGGAGATCACCGTCGCCCCGTCGCTGGAGATACCCACGGCCCGCACCCAGTCAGTGTGACCCTCCAGGGTGGCGCGGAGTGCCCCGGTAGCTGCGTCCCAGAGTCGTGCGGTGTTGTCGCTGCCCCCGGAAACCACCGTGGCCCCGTCGGCGGAAATGGCCACGGCCAACACCGTCCGTGTGTGACCGGTCAATGTGGCGCGGGCCGCCCCCGTCGCTGCGTCCCACAGCCGTACGGTTCGGTCGTCGCCGGCGGAGACCACAGTGGCCCCGTTGGCAGAGATGGCGAGGGCCCGCACCGCGCCGATGTGGCCCTCCAGAACCCGCACAAGAGCTTGGGGCTCGGGCAGGGGCCATCCGGGATGGGGCTGCAGCCACATGTCACCTGCGAGCTCGGCAGCTCCCGCAGCCTCGGGCACGCGGGAGACGAAGGTAGCGGCAGCGGCGGGAAGGCTCAGGCCCCGGAACAGAGTGCCCCAGCGGCGCAAGACCACCAAGGCGCGCCGCACCGAGGCATCGGCGGGCAGGGCGGCGGTAGCCGCGACCATGTCGGCCTCCGCCGCGTAGGGTCCGTCGCGGCGGAGGCGGCGGACCAGCCAGCGCCCGTCGCCCGCCAGGCGGGCGAGCTCCTGGCCTTCGCCGGCTCGCACCAGGTGGTACACGAGGTGGTCCCACAAGTACGGCTCGTCGTGTGGGAGATAGCCCCATCCCCCAGCCGGGCGGTGAGCCCCCAGCAGCTCCCCATGGAGCATGGCCATTGGGCCGGTGGCGTCGAAGAGCACGAAGGCCCGCTGAAGGTCATGGAGGCGCACCCGTCCACGCTCTCGGCCCAACAGCCCGGCATCGGCCAGGCGGGCGAGGGACGGCCCGGGATCGGCGATGCCCCACAGGCGGCCCACGGTGGCATCCGGCACCCACACGTCTTCGCCGAACACGCCCAGCATTCGGTAGCGGCTGGCGTCCGCCGGAGTCAGGGCGTCGGTGGCCACTCGCATGGCCTTGAACACGTCGGCGTAGGGGTGGGTACCAAACACATGCCCAAGCGCACCAAGCGACGCCTCCACGTTGGCCCAGCCCGGGTCGGCCCGAGCGACCGCCGCGATGAGGGATAGGGCGAGCACCACCCCGCCAGTACGGGCTGCCGCCCGCTGTAGGGTCTCCTCGTCGTCAGGGCCCACGGCGGGGCCGGCGGCCCGCAGGAACGCGACCGCCGCTGCGCGATCGAGTGCGTCGACGGGCCGGGAGACAGCGCCCACCGCGGCCAAGACCGAGGCATCACGCGTGGTGTAGAGCACCCGTCCCTCGGGCCCGGTGACGCCGAGGGCCTGGGCGGCGGCGGCCGACCACACGTCGTCGACCACCAAGAGGCAGTGCCGCCCTTCGAGCAGTCTCCGCAGCTCATCGAGTCCAGCGGTGGCCCGGGTAGCGACAAGCTCGGCGCCGAAGGCGCGGGCCACCCGGGCCTGGGCGGCCACCTGATCGGCACCCTCGCCCAGGGTCACCCAGGCCACGCCCTCGGGAAACCACGAGCGGACTTCAGGGTCGTGGCAGGCGGCCGCGGCCAGCACGGACTTGCCAACCCCGCCGACGCCGTGGAGCCCGACTTGGTGCTGACGGCCGACGAGGCCAACCGATGCCTCGGTGGCCAATTGCGTCTTGAGGGCGTCGAGGTCGGCATGACGCGGCTGGTATGTCGGTGGCAGGACGGGCACACCCAGCAGCGGGCCCTCGGCCCCTTTCGCTATCGGCGTTGCCGCCCGCGGGGCAGCCACGATGCCCGCCGGCCGCTCGTCGGACCCACGGGCGTGAAGAACCTGGGCGATGGCCCGGTAAACGGCCACCAGGGCGGCGTCCCGCTCGTTGCGACCCATCGCTCGCAGCGGCCTAGATGGCGGCAGGGGCCACTGCACCCGCTCGAGCGGATCGATCTCCTGCCATAGGCAGTGGCCCACCGGGACACACACGAGCGGCACATCACGCTCCACAAGATGCGGAAGCTCGGTGCCCATGATGTACTCGGAGGCCAGGAAGTCGGTGCTCACCAGCAACACCGCCACCTCCGCGCGAGCCAGAGCGTCCGCGATATCTGCGCTCCATCGCCGGCCAGTGCCGATCGACGTGTCGTCCCACACCTCGAGCCGGCCGTCGCGCACGACAGGCCGCAGCGTGGCCTGCAGCCGGTCCCGCACTTCGGCGTCCTCGTGGGCGTAGCTCAGGAACACGACGCGTGCCCGTCCGCCAGTCATGCGCGGAAGGGTAGAGGGTGCGCGTCGCCCGCTGCGGTGTCCCACCGCTGATGGACGGCTTCGGGCTGGACCCCCGCGTGTAGCGGAGCGCAACGTCCTTCAGCCGACCGATGAGGCCGCATCGAGGCTGCGTGATTTTGAAATACAGGCTTCTCTGCCGTCCGCCCCCGGAAAAGAAGCGACGAGCGGGGCACGCAGGAGGAACCGCTCCCGGCACCTGCGGCTCCATCGAGCAGATCGATCGAGAAGGCATCAGCCCGCCTGAGGATCCTGTCCCGGCCGACGCGTTGGTGGCTACGCATGCCGGGCCGGACCGGCGCTCGGCCGAATAGGCTCGGTGGCGATGAACGGCGACGCGGTGGACGGCGCCTCGGCGTCTTCTCTCGGTGGGCGCCCGCCCCGGGTCTTCCTCTCCTACGCCCACAACGACGACGAGTCCAGCGACCTCGTGCGCCGCTTCTATGAGTTCCTGGGGATCGAGTGCGGGATCGACGCCGTCTTCGACCGGGTGGCCGCCCAGAGCCCCCAGGACTGGACGGCCTGGATGATCCGCCAGATGAAGGAGGCCGACTTCATCCTGTGAGTGGTGTCGCCCCAGTACCGGGCGGCGGGCGAGGCCGAGCTGCCGCCCGATGTCCGCCGGGGCGCCCAGTGGGAGACCAGCTACCTTCGGAACCAGGTCTACACCGACGCCGCCGCGGCCCGGGCCCGAGTGCTGCCGGTGCTGCTGCCGGGACGTGTGGTCGACGACATCCCGATCTGGATGAACCCCGTGGCGGCCACCCACTACCAGCTCGTCGACTTCAACCGCCCTGCGGCCGAGAAGCTCCTTCGCTATCTCACAGGGCAGGCGGGTTACCGGGAACCCCCGTTGGGGCCCTGGTGGACTTCGGCCCCGCCCGCGTGCTCGACCTGACCGTGCAGGCCGGTGCCGCCCCGGGGTGGGTGAGCGTCGCCCTGACCGAGAGCGGCCAGGAGTTGGCCCGCACTCGGGGCAGCTGGCCACCATCGACCCCTGGGCCCCCCTGGCCGGCCAGCCCGAGCAGGCCGAGGGCCGGATGGCCGCCGCCGGGGCGGACCTGGGCCGGGTCCTGTACGGGGCCGCGGTCGGCGAAGCCCTGTCCCGGGCCATCGCCACCACCCCGGCGGGCGCCTTCATCGAGCTCGGCGTGACCGTGGGCGACGGGCTCGGCGAGATCGCGGTCGAGCTGGGGCCACACTGGCCGACGGGCGCTGGCCGGTGCTCGACCCCGTGGTGCGGGTGCACCGGGTGGCGGGCACGGCGGTGGCGGCGGTGCCCGGTCCCCTGAGGATCCTGGTGGCGGTGGCCGCGCCGGAGGAGACCCGGACCGCCAACGCCCCGCTCGACGTCGAGGCCGAGCTGCAGGCGGTCATGGACGCCGTCGAGGGCCTGGACCGCTCCGGCACGGTCGAGGTGCGCATCCTGGAGGTCGCCAGCCTGGGCGAGATCGTCAGGTCGCTGCACGACGTCGGGTTCCACGTGCTGCACCTCTCCGGCCACGGCAGCCGCGACGGCATCGAGCTCGAGGACGAGGACGGCGACCCCGAGTTCGTCTCGACGGCCGAGCTGGTCACCGGCATCCGCCGGGCGGGTCGGGCGCTGCCCATGGTCTTTCTGTCGAGCTGCCACGGGGGGGCAGGCGGTGGCACGGGCATCGCCGCCGGGCTGGTCGGGGGTGGGGTGGGCTCGGTGCTGGCCATGCAGACCTCGATCAGCGACGCCTACGCCACGTTGCTGGCCCGGCTCCTCTACCGGGGGCTGTCCCGGCCCGGCGCCACGCCCGCCGGGGCGCTGGCCTTCGCCCGCCAGACGCTGCAGGCCGATCGCGGCAGCGACCGCTCCGCAACCTGGCCACGCCCCGAGTTCGCGGTGGCGATGCTGTTGGGCCGCGGCACCGGCGCCCTGGTCCGGTCCTGGGGTCAGATGTCCGGCGCATGGGCTGCGCCGGCGCTGATGAGCTTCTTGAACACGGAGTCGAGCGTCAGCCCGGCAACGAATCCGAACGCAACTGCGAACAGCACGAACGTCTGATACTGCCGCGCGGTCAGTGAACCAAGTGTGGTCTCGCTGGAGCTGGTCAGCTAGGCACTGAGGTACAGCAGCCCGCTGATGCCCCCGGCTACGGCTCCCAGGGCCGCCGAGCCGAGCGTGCTGATCTCTGCGTCGGTCGTCTGTGGCAGCAGGGTCCTCACTGTGCCGCCCGAGGCGCCGGCCACGAGTGGCGCCACGAACAGCAGGGCCAGCTCGGGCCAGGTGTCCGCCTTGGTCACGACGAGGGCGGTCGGCACCAGCAGCGACGCCACGCCGAACAGGGCGACGGCCACCGCAGCGTTCTGGGAGCGACGACGGCTGCGGCGCTCACGCTGCAGCTCCTCTCGCTCCCTGTCGAGCGAGGCCTTCTGGGTTGCCAGGCTATCGACGAGAGCCTTCGCTGAGGCTGGGGTCCACGCCGGCCTGCCCAGCACCTCGAAGTCCTCGCGCCGAAGCGGGGTGCCGGCGTCGATCATGGCGTCGAGAGCTCGATGGGCGGCGCCGCCGAAGGTCCCGAGCGCGAGAAGCGGAATTCGCCGGCCCAGACATACCAAACCCGCCAAGTAGGACGACTGGCCGCCGCCGATGATGAGCCCGGCGTCGACGTTGGCGAGTGAGCGGTAGAAGGACGGCTCCCAATCCTTGCTGAGGTCCGCCGAAAACTCGAAAGCCTCCGGCTGCGTTGCGTGTCCGGCGAACACCGGAGTCGGAAATCGTCGGGAGTAGAGGACGTGGACCGACGCACTCCGCACCGCCCCGCTGGCCAGGTAGCCCTTCACGACGGCCGGCTCGATGAAGCCATCGCTCTCGCCGGACAAGTTGCCTTCACCTGCGTAGACGACGATGTCCCACCCGGCGACAGCCAGTTCCCCGCCGAGCCGCTCGCACGCCTCCATGACGACGTCTGGGTGCGCCAGCGGTGGATCGTACGGCCATGAGTGGTCCGGCCCGTTGCGCCCCAAGTTCGCACTTCCAATGATGGCGATCACGTGGCGTCCGTCATCACCCAAGGCCCCACCGCCTTATCAGCCGATGGCCAGTCACATGCAATGTTCTAGCCCTACGGCCTCCTTCGAGCGGGTCCCGTCGCCGAATCCCGTTGCCCGGTCCGCTCGCAGCACCCAGCATCCTCATGCGAGCCATCTCACAGCCCGACCCGGTCGTCGTTCCTCCTGGGGGACCCCGGTCGTCGTCCCTCCTGGGGGGCCCCGGTCGTCGTCCTCCTGGGGGACCCCGGTCGTCGTCCTCCTGGGGGACCCCGGTCGTCGTCCTCCTGGAGGACCCAGGCGTACCCCGTACTGGCCCGCTCATCCCACGTTCACGCGGAGGGCGACTATGTTGTGACCCCTTCGGAGATCGCGAGGAAGTATGCACCTGCAGCCGCCAGGACACACGCCAGGTGTTCACATCCCGGGAACGCTGGTGCCGATCGGCGCGGTCGTTGCCGCGCAGCAGGCGCACGATGCGCAGGTGCAAGCAGCGGCTGCTGCTGCTGCTGACGTTGCCGCGACGCGGCGTCGCCAGCATCTGCTTATCTTGTCACCGCGCTGACCATCGTGGCACGGCAACTGTGGGAGTACGCCGTGCTGACGGTCAGGATCGTTGAGATGAGCGAGGCCGGCTGGACCTACCAGGCGACGGCGTGGAGCGATGAGGCAGAGATCTACAGTCGTTCCCTCGGCAACATGTTTTGGACTGCGCCCCTTGCTGACCTCGGTCGGGAAGGCTGGGAGCTGGTGAGCACTTCGTCCGAGAATGCTCTCATGGCTTCCTGGGTTAAGGGCTGGCAGGCCGAGACGTCGCGGCCGATCCAGACGAACTTCTTCTTCAAGCGACCAGCCATTTCCTGAGCGTCGCATGCCTCTGGCACGAACGCCGATCGGGGTCCACACAACAAGTCGAGCGATGCACCGCGGCGATCCCGGTTTGGCGTCACCGCCGCTGAAGCGCCTCCCTCTCACCCGGGTTCTGGAATCCCAGGCCCTCAGAGCCAGTTATACCTAGGCCTGAACCAAGCGTAAGACCTCGGCGGCGGGCGGCATGGGGCCCGGAACGCCTTGTGTTCCGGCGTTCTTGAGAGGCACGGCCGCCGAGGCTGGGGACGGTTCAGGTGAACGAGAA
>JAHFUP010000132.1 GCA_023265025.1 Acidimicrobiia bacterium
GCGCCATCCCGTCCGCCGGCCCGGCCGGCGCCGGCCCCCGCGGCCCGGGTGGCGGCGGTGGCGGCCGCGCCGGCGGCATCGGCGGCCTGCTCAACGGGACGACGCCGTCGGCCGCCCTCATCGCCGTCCTGGGCCAGGACCGCGACCGCTACACGTGGGTGGCGGCCACCGTCGGCTCCAACAACGCCGCCGGCTACCAGCTGGCGACCGGCGACCCGGTGATGGCGATCGGCGGGTTCAACGGCACCGACCCCGCCCCGACGCTCGCGCAGTTCCAGGCCTACGTCGCCACCGGCCGCATCCACTGGTTCGTGGGCGGCGCCGGCGTGGGCGGCAGCACGGGCACGGCCGGCCAGATCGCGGCGTGGGTGGCGGCCACGTTCCAGCCGACGAGCGTCGGAGGCACGACGCTCTACGACCTCACCCTCGCCCGATGAGGTCATGAGCGTGACCGCCACCGCCACCGCGACGGCAACCGTCGACATCGTCATCCCCGTCTACAACGAGGAGGCGGGCCTGGAACGGTCGGTGCGCCGGCTCCACGCCTACCTCGACGAGCGCTTCCCCCTGACGTGGACGATCACCATCGCCGACAACGCCAGCACCGACCGCACCTGGGCGGTGGCCGGGTACCTCGCCCGCCGGCTGCCCGGCGTGCGGGCCGTCCACCTCGACCGGAAGGGCCGGGGCCGGGCCCTGCGGGCGGCCTGGCTGGCCAGCCCCTCGCCCGTCCTCGCGTACATGGACGTCGACCTCTCCACCGACCTCGACGCCCTCCTCCCGCTGGTGGCTCCCCTCGTCTCCGGCCACAGCGACCTGGCTATCGGCACCCGGCTGGCGCCCGACGCCCGCGTCGTGCGGGGCCCCAGGCGGGAGCTGATCTCCCGCACCTACAACCTGCTGCTCAAGGCCACGCTGCACAACGGCTTCTCGGACGCCCAGTGTGGCTTCAAGGCAGTGCGGCGCGACGTGGCCGAGACCCTCCTTCCCCTCGTCGAGGACGAGGAGTGGTTCTTCGACACCGAGCTGCTCGTCGTCGCCGAGCGCAACGGCTTCCGCATCCACGAGGTGCCGGTGGACTGGGTCGACGACCCCGATTCCCGGGTCGACGTCGTCCGCACGGCCACCGCCGATCTCCATGGCGTGTGGCGGATGGTGCGGCGCATCACGTTTGGGAGGATCAGCGTCGACCGGCCGACGGCGCCGCCGGCGGACGTCGAGCTCGCGGGGCAGCTGGCCCGGTTTGCGTCGGTCGGCGTGGTCAGCACGCTGCTGTTCGCCGCCCTCGTCGCACTGCTCGCCGGCCCCCTCGGCCTGCTGGTCGCCGACCTCGTCGCCCTGGGCGTGTGCTCGGTGGCCAACACCGCCGCCAACCGCCGGCTCACCTTCTCCCTCCAGGGGCGGGCCGGGCGGGCGCGCCAGTACGCCGGCGGCCTGGCCCTTGTGGCCCTGCCCGTGGCGCTCACGCTGCTGGCCGTCGCCGGCATCGAGCTGTTCGGCGTCGGCGCCCTCTGGGTCCGGGTGACCGCGCTCGCCGCCGCCTCGGCCGCCGCCGCCGCCGGCCGCTTCGTCGCCCTCCGCCGCTGGGTGTTCCGACCCCGACAGAAGGAGTTCTCATGTCCGTCCTTGTCGACCTGAGGGTCGAGCACGTCCCGGTCGTCGACGTCCGGCGCCCGCCGCGGGTCAGCCGCTCCGGGTGGATCACCGCCGCCATCGGCGCCCTCACGGCCGTGCTCTACACGTGGAACCTGGCCAGCGTCGGCATGGCGAACAGCTACTACGCCGCCGCGGTCAAGGCCGGGTCGGTGAGCTGGAAGGCGATGTTCTTCGGCTCCATCGACCCGGGCAACTTCATCACCGTCGACAAGCCGCCGGCCGCCCTGTGGGTCCAGTCGCTGTCCGCCCGCATCTTCGGGTTCAGCTCGTGGAGCATGCTCCTGCCCGAGGCATTGGCCGGCGTCGGGTCGGTCCTGATCCTGCACCACCTGGTGAAGCGCTGGGCCGGCGACGTGGCCGCCCACCTGGCCGCGCTGGGGTTCGCGCTGACGCCGGTCGCCCTGCTGATGTTCCGGTTCAACAACCCAGACGCCTTCCTCACCTTCCTCGGCCTGGCCGGTGCGTGGGCCCTGTGGTCGGCGTTGGAGACGGGCCGGACCCGCATGCTCCTTGCCGCCGGCGCCATCAGCGGACTGGCCTTCCAGGCCAAGATGCTCCAGGCGTTCCTGGTGCTCCCGGCGTTCGGGCTCGTCTACCTCGTGGCCGGCCCGCCGAAGCTCGGCCGGCGCATCGTCCAGTTGGCTCTGGCCGGGCTGACGATGATCGTGTCGGCCGGGTGGTGGGTGGCGATCGTGGCCCTGTGGCCGGCGTCGTCGCGGCCGTTCATCGGGAGCACGAGCGACAACTCGATCCTCAGCCTGATCTTCGGGTATAACGGCCTGGCCCGGCTGTTCGGGCGGACCGGCCCCGGCGGCGGCGGGCCGGGCGGCGCCGGTGGTGGCACCGGCTTCGGCGGCACGCCCGACTGGCTGCGCATGTTCAACGTCGCCAACGGCAGCCAGATCGCCTGGCTGCTGCCGCTCGCGCTGTTCGGGCTGCTGGCCGGGCTGTGGCTGACCCGCAAGGGCGGGCGCACCGACCCGGCTCGTGCCGGCTGGCTGCTCTGGGGCGGCTGGGCCCTCGTCTGCTACGTCGTGTTCAGCAAGGCCGAGGGCATCTATCACCCGTACTACGCGGTCCAGCTGGCGCCGGCGGTGGGCGCCCTGGCCGGCGCCGGCGTCGTCGCCCTCTGGAAGCTGGGCCGGACGAGCACCTGGCTGCGCATGACCCTTCCCGCCGCGCTGGTGGTGAGCGCCGGCTGGGCGGTCAGCCTCCTCGATCGCACGCCGGCGTTTCACGCGTGGCTCCGGCCGGCGATCGTCGGCGGCGTCGTCGTCGCCTCGGCCGGCATCTGGTTGGCCTGGCAGTTCCGCAACCGGGCGCTGCTCCTCGGCGCCGGTGCGGTGGCCGCGGTGACCCTGCTGGCCGGGCCGGCGGCCTACGCGGTGGCGACCATCGGCAACGGCCAGACCGGGTCCATCGTGACCGCCGGCCCCAGTACCGGCGGTGGCGGCCTCGGAGGGGGCGGTCGTGGTGGCGGGCCTGGCGGGCAGACCGTCGACGCCGGACTCCTCGCCTACCTGCAAGCCAACCAGGGCGACGCCGCCTACCTCGTCGCCGCCTTCGGCTCCGGCTCCTCGGCGCCGTTCATCATCGCCAGCGGGGAGCCCGTCATGACCATCGGCGGCTTCAACGGCGGCGACCCGGCGCCCACGCTCGAGGAGTTCAAGGTCCTCGTCGCCGACGGCAAGGTGCGCTTCATCGTCCTCGGGGGAATGGGCGGTGGCCAGGGCGGCCCTGGTGGCAACGGCTCCGGCCAGATCACCTCGTGGGTGACCCAGAACGCCAAGGCAGTCCCCGCCAGCGCCTACGGCGGCACCGGCACCTCCTCCCTCTACGACCTCGCTTCGCTCTCCGAAAGGACCGACTGACATGGACCAGCCCGTGACCCTCTCCGACGACGACCTCTGGGGCGCGCCTCCTTCCGACGAGCCGCCCACCGAGACCGCCCCCGATGCCCCGCCGGCGGGCTCCCATCCGGCGCGCAAATGGATGGCCGCCCTCGCCGGCGCCGCCGTCGTGGCGGTGGCCGCCCTCGTCGGCGCCAACCTCGCCAACTCCGGCACGCAGAACCTGGGAGCCGCCGGCCCCGGCGGCGCGGCCGGCGGCGGCGGTCCCGGTGGCTTCGGCGGGCGGGGTGGGCCCGGCGGGGGCAACGCCGGCACGATCGCCGGCATCGACGGGTCGTCGCTCAAGATGACGACCTTGGACGGGGCGACGGTCAACGTGACCACGTCGGCCTCGACGACCGTCAGCATTTCCTCGACCGGCCAGCTCACCGACGTGCGGGTCGGCGACAACGTCCGCATCACGGGCACGACGTCGGGCACGACGGTCGCCGCCACGTCGATCACCGACAGCGGGACGAGCCCGCTCGCCGACGTACCGGCCGGCGGCGAGTTCGGTGGTCCGCCCGCCGGCGCCGGCGGCGCGACGCCGCCGGCCGGGGGCGCCCGCCCGCAGGACGGCCGTAGTGGTGGCGGTCCGGCCACCGCCGGCGTGGTGAGGACGGTGAACGGGTCGACGTTCACCGTCGCCACCGCCGACGGGACCATGCTGACCGTCAACACGACGACGGCGACCACCGTCACCGTCGTGAAGCCGTCGAACCTTTCCGCCCTCAAGGTCGGCGACACGATCCAGGTCACCGGGGCCGCCGGCTCGGACGGCACGATCGCGGCCACGAGCATCCGCAGCGGGGCGTTGCCCGCCGGCGGCGGACGAGGCCCGAGGAACTGAGCCGCCGGCGATCAGTTCTCGCCGGCGCCGACGTCGTACCCCCGATGACCGTACTGGGAGCCAAGCCGTGACCATGGTCGTACACTCGACGACCATGGTCGTCCGCCCTGCAGACTTCCGCGTCGAGGACCTCGAGCAGTACCGCCGGGAGCTCACCGGCTACTGCTACCGGATGCTCGGGTCGGCGTTCGAGGCGGAGGACGCCGTACAGGAAGCGATGGTCCGGGCCTGGAAGGGCCTCGACAGCTTCGAGGGTCGCTCGGCGGTGCGGTCGTGGATCTACCGGATCGCCACCAACGTCTGCCTCGACATGCTCCGGGGTCGCCAGCGCCGGGCGCTGGCCATGGACATGGGGCCGGCGGGCAGTGGCGACAACTTCACCGGCGCGACCCGTGGCGAGAACGCCTGGGTGACGCCGATCCCTGACGGCCGGGTCCTCCCCGACGACGGCGACCCGGCCGCGGTCGCCGAGGCCAAGGAGTCGATCCGTCTGGCCTTCGTCACCGCCCTCCAGCACCTGCCCGCCCGCCAGCGGGCGGTGCTCATCCTGCGGGAGGTCCTGCGCTGGCAGGCAACCGAGGTGGCCGAACTGCTCGACACCAGCGTCGCCTCGGTGAACAGCGCCCTCCAGCGGGCCCGGGCCACCCTGTCGACCCTCGACACCGGAGCCGACCAGGCCCAGCCCGTCACCGAGGACCAGCGGGCCATGCTCGACCGCTACGTCGACGCGTTCGAGCGCTACGACATCACCTCGCTCGTCACGCTGCTTCGCGACGACGTGGTCATGTCCATGCCGCCCTACGACTTCTGGCTCTGCGGCCCCGACGACATGGCCAAGTTCTTCCTCGGCGACGGCAAGGGCTGCGATGGCTCCCGGCTGGTCGCCGTCCAGGCCAACGGCATGGCGGCCTTCGCCTCCTACAAGCCGGACCCCGCCGGCGGGCACGCCCCCTGGTCCATCCAGCTGATCGAGGTCTCAGGCGACCGGATCGTCGGCCACCACAACTTCCTCGACACCAGCCTCTTCGAGCTCTTCGGCCTGCCTTCCCACCTGTAGGACGCCAGCGAGGCCGGTGAACCGCAGCAGGCCGACCAGCTCGGGACAGGCGCGGCGCAGCCAGATCGAGCAGCCCTGCCGCCGCGCCTCGAGTTGCAGCCGGGCCAGTTCGTCGACGACGGACAGGTCGAGGCGCGGCCCGCACACCAGTGGCCACCTGGCCACCTCCGCGCCGTCGCGGAGTAGCACCACCTCGGCGCGGGTGTCGGCGGGAATCACGTAGAAGAGGACGAGCGATCGGCGCGGAAATCATCGCCGGCCAGTCGGCGCCTACTCGGCGCCATGGCTTTGGAGGAGCTGGACGATCTCGAGCTGCTGCGCCCGTGCCTCAGGTGACCCTGATCCGCCGCGCCCGGTGGTCCAGCTCGCGAGCTGCACCGGCGTGGAGCCGTTGCCGTTGGGGCGCTGCGCGTCTGCGCCCCCGTCGAGAAGTGCGCGCACCGCCGCCGCGCACCGAGTGCGTATCGCGCGGTGCAGTGGCGTCACGCCGCTCTTGTCGCCGGCGTTCGGATCGGCGCCGGCGTCGATGAGGCAGGAGATCGTCTCGGACTGGGCCTTCGGGTTCCACGCCCGTGACCCGGGCGCGCCGTCTGATGCGTAGTGCAGCGGCTGGGCGCCCCGGCGGTTCCTCGCAGTCACATCGGCACCCAGGGCCAGCAGCGCCCGCACGAGGTCCGGTCGGTACCCGGCGGCGGCGATGTGCAGGGCGGTGTCGCCGGCGTAGAGGTAGTGGTTGATCTCGACGAAATACGACTGCGTTGCCGCCTGGCGGGTCGCGCCTCGCTCGAGGCTGGCGACGGCCAAGTGTGGCGATGCCGCCAGCAGTGCCGATGTTGCCTCGTTGTCGCCGGCCACGACGGCCCGCACCAGGGCCAGCAGCGCGGCGTCGCCGGACTCCATGTCGGCTACGGGAGGAGGCGCTCCAGCTCGCCCGCCAACTCCGATCCCCCGAAGCGACTGACCTCGCGCAGCTCCACCGGGAAACGGTCGAGCAGCGGCCGGTCGCCGATGGCGGGGAGGTCGCGGGAGGAGTCCGTCACCTTGAGCAGCGCGATCTCGACCCGGTCGAGCCCGTCGCGGGGCAGCTTCTCGGTTGGGATGCGCACCGTGAAGTCGTACTGGTCGAGCTCGGTCTCGTGGTGGCCGCGCTCGGGATGCTCCGGGTCGGGGAAGGAGCGCCAGGTGCCGAGGTCGCCCAAGGCGTCGCCGGCCAGTCGCCGGCCGTCGAAGGTCACCTCGTAGGCGTAGGCGCCGCCGGCCGACTCCTGGGTGACCAAGGGGCCGTCGACCCGGCTGGCGCCCTGCACCGTCGTCTCGCCGTCCTCCACCCGGAGCAGCAGCCGGACGTAGGACTGGCCGCCGCCGGCGTCGACGCCGCGTACGCCGCCCGCCGCCGGCCCGCCGCCCTCGGACGCGACCTGGTCGGCCACGTCCGCCGGCTCCACGTCTTCGGGTGCCTCGGGCCGATCGGGTCTCGACGACGAGGTCGCCGACCGCTCGGCCGCCGCCCCGCCCTCCATGGTGTCGGCCTGGCCCGTGGCATCAGGGTCGGGGTCCATGGCGGGCAGCCCGGGACGCTCGACCCGCACCTCGTCGCTCTCGAACTTCATGCTGGGCATGTCGCCTCCTACCAGTTCCGGCCGTGACGGTAGTTGTGGACCCATCGGTAGTAGAGCCGCTGGAGGGTAGGCGTCGGCGCCGTCTTCATCATGCCGAGCCAGTCGCGGTTGTGGACCACGACGTTGGGCTGGCCGGCGCCGCCCTGGTAGTTGCACGGGAGGAACTCGTCGGTGGCCCCCAGGTTCCACTCGCCGACCCAGTCCTTCTTCCACTGGCAGTTCAGCGCCGTCCCGCTGCTCGTCATCGTGCCGAGGAACTGGGTCTCCCAGCTGGTGGCGTTGTAGACGACCAGGTCGGCCTTGCCGTTCCCGTCGGTGTCGGCGACGTGGAAGCGGTCGCCCTTGGAAAGCTTCCAGCCCGGCACCTCACCGTTGTAGACCTTCACCCCGCTCAAGCCGGTGCCGGTCGACTTCATCATGCCGAGGTACGACATGTTCCAGTCGGCCGCGTTCGAGACGTAGACGTCGGCCTTCCCGTCACCGTCGAAATCGCCGATGAAGTGCTTGTCGCCCTTGGCCATGTTCCAGCCGGCGAGGCTGTCCTTGTAGAGCACGGTCTGCTGCAGGCCGGCGCCGGTCGACTTGAACATGCCGAACCACCGGTTGGTCCAGTCGGTGCCGTTGAAGACCATGAGGTCGTCCTTGCCGTCGCCGTCGAAGTCGCCGACGTACAGCTGGTCGTGGGCCCCCATCTGCCAGTTCGGAAGCGAGTTCTCGAACCGGGTGACGAATGTGAATGCAGTGCCCGTGCAGGAGAACATGCCGACCCACTTCTTCGACCAGTCCGTCCCGTTGAACACGTACAGGTCGTCCTTGCCGGCGCCGTTGAAGTCTCCGACGAAGAACTGGTCGTGCCGGCCCATGTTCCAGTTCGGCAGCGCACCGTTGTAGACGGCGACGAGTTTGAGGCCGCTCCCGCCGTCGCTCGCCAGCAGCCCGAGGAATGGCTTGTCCCAGTTCGTGCCGTTGTACACGACAACCTCGTCCTTGCCGTCGCCGTTGAAGTCCCCGACGAAGAACTGGTCGTCCGAGGCGAACTGCCAGGTCACCGGCAGGCGGCCGACGCTGCTGAAAGCGACCTCGTAGGTGCTGCCGGTCGAGTGGTGGATGAGGATGGAGTTGCCGTCGTGCACCAGGAGCTCGTCCCTTCCGTCGCCGTCGAAGTCGCCGGCGACACAATGCCGGAAGGTGTGCCCGGCGTAGGGGTCCTGGCGCCGCTTCATCTCCGTGTAGCAGACGGGGCAGTACGGCGGGCTGTTGCCTCGCATCCGGCAGTTGACGGCGGGGCGGTAGATGGCCTCGGACTTGGTCGAGCCGCCCTCGAACAGGCCGGCGTCGTCGCTGTCGCTCCACCCCGGCGGCTTGGTGCCGGCGTAGGGGGCGCACGTCGTGGACCCGGCGGTGAATGCGCCGGTCGGCACCGGCGTCGACGGGTTGACGAACTTGCCCCACTTGAGGGTGGCCCGGTTCTTGTTCACCGTCACGTTCACCCGGTCCGGCTCGCCGCTCGTCCACTTGCCGCCCTTGCAGTACTCGTCCGCAAGCCCGCCGGTGCCGTGGCCGAACTCGTGCGCCATCGTGGCCCAGTCCGACGTGATGGTCACCACCTGCAGCCCGCCGCCGCCGCAACCGCCGCCGCCGGGGGCGTTGAGGATGACCACGACCAGGTCGAAGTCGGGCACCCACTTGGCCAGCGCCGCGTTGCGCAGGGTGGCGGTGTTCGCCCCCTCCTCCAGCCAGCAGTGCGCCCACGATCCGCTCCAGATGTAGCCCAGGGCGGTGTCGTGGACCGTCGTGCTGATGATTGTGTCGTCCGCCGGATTGGTGCTGGTCCCGTGCTCGTCGTACTTCCTGACGGTGACCACGGACTCTTTGGAGATCAGGTTGACCCGGAAGATGTTGAAGGCCGACTTGTCCTCCATGAAGTAGTCATGGGCGAACACGCCCTTGATCAGGAGGTCGTCGACCTTGGTGTTGTAGGCCGTCTGATCGCCGGCGGCGAAGCCGTCACCCAGCACCGCGATGTTCTGCTTGGTGCCCACCGGCCCCGACGCCAGGATCTGCGTCACGCTGTCCGCCATCAGGAGCCCCCCTCTCCAAGGTCGACGAACGGGACGCTAACACCGTGACCCGGCGCCGGCTGGCCCGGATTGGTCGTGGCGGGCACGCAGAGAAATCCGGCTCTACTGACGCTTCCGTGGGTCGCTGAGCCGTTCCGTCGCGTGTGCACGCCTTGTCGCCCCTACGTTTTCCGGCTGTCGAAGGTCGGTTACGGAGGAGGAGCAAGGCGTGCGGGTCAAGACGGTACTCAGGAGCGTGCTGGGGTTGTGTCGCGCGCGAGTTGCCAGGGCGCCGCCACCGGGCCGGATCGGCGGACCGCAGCGGCGAGTTCAAGCTGGCGTCAACACCGAGCTGCGCCCTGCTGACCCGCGTCGCTTTCGGGTTTCGTTCGGCCGAGGCCCTCGTGGCGCTGGCCATGCTCGATCTCGGCGGTCTGTGCCCGCCGCTGCCAGGTCGAGCCTGACCCCGGGCCGATCGTCAGCCGGCGATAAGCAGGCCGCTCGGGGTGGCCACCTCACCCAGGACCACACCGGCCGCCTGAACCACGGCCGAGCTGACCAGGCGTTGCAGCTTCGGAGTGGACAGCTCGATCAACGCCACGGCCGCCACCTTGGGATCGATCCGCCCTCGGTCGCGCAGTGCGAGCACCGCCCGGGCTAGTTCGGCCCGGGCCAGCGGGGTGTCCACCTGGGCCAGCACGGCGGGGAGGGCTTCGTCGATCCCGTCGAGGTCATCCTCCTCGATGGCCACCAGAAGCCGCTCGACGTCGGGCGTCAGCAGCCGGGGAAGGGGGAGCTGCAGCGAGGTATCGATGGTCGGCAGCTCGATCATCTCGGCTTGGAGGTCGTCCAGCTCGTCGTCTGAGCAGCGACGGAGGACACCGGCGGCTGGACGGACCTGGCCGGCGAGGAACGCCCGGGCCAACTCGGCTTCGGACGGGCCCCGTTGGACACCGCAGCAGCGCTTGGCCTTGCGACCGCTCCCACACGTGCACCGCTCATTCCGTCCCGCTGCGCCCATGACCGACCTCCTCGCGAACGTCGCCTTCATTCTCGTCGCGCTCAGGCCGGACGTGGTGGATCGACCCACGGATGAAGCAGAAGAGTCTCAATTCATCCGCGCTGTCATCGGGCACCCACAGCATGATTGCCCGCTACAGCGGTGACCTCGGCGACCTCCCGAGCGAGTCGAACGTCGTCCTACAGATCGTGCGGGCCGTCGCCAATCTCGGTGTCACCAAAACGTGCTCGTCGACCGCCGTCGTACCCGGCGAGATCG
>JAHFUP010000133.1 GCA_023265025.1 Acidimicrobiia bacterium
GAACAATGCGTTTTCTTGCCATACAGAAAAATTCGCGGCCGCCCCACGAATCTCCTGCAAGGAATTACAAGTTTCCTATTTTGCCCGAACCGCCGCTATGTGCGGAACCCGGGACTAGCGCAACCAGCGGAGAGGAGCGGACGCGCTGAACTCAGCGTGAGGAAGTCTCCCGAGCGCATCGCATACAAGCAACGACCCCCGAGATGGCCCGGCACTCCCACGCGTCATCCCCAAGGCAAATGGACTGGCAAGGAGCCAGCGCGCTGGCGGGCCTGGGCGATAGCTGGCCAAGTGGGACGGCCAGTTCCAGTGATCAACGCACGGTGAGGGTGGCGGGACCCTGGTCCCAAGGCTCCGACGGCGTTGGCCGTTGATGATCGCCGCAACGGCGTTTGGGCCGCCGGGTCAATGCCGGCGAGGTCAGTGCTGCGCGGGAACTACCAGCGCCTGCAAATGCCAGGGTAAGTGAGGTCGCAGAACCAGATGTCGAGGCCGTAGCGTGCAACCAGTGCACCTATTCCGATCCCTGGTCGAAGGTGATCCATCGGCGCAAGTGAGCGGGGACCCGCTCGTCGAGGGGCCCCGACGAACCCGCCGAAGGTATCGGCGGCGGCGTAGCCGTTGGGCATGGTGATCAGCAGGCTGTTGCGGGAGACGCGCTCGGTGAGGCACATCAGCGCCAAGCGGTTGGCCCGGCCGACGAGGTGGTCGGCTCCCATTGACCGGGCTCGGCTCGGTCGGTGACGACGCCGGGCACGGGCAACGATGTTGGGCGGGGCGCTGGCTGGGGCAACGGGCCTGCCGGCCGCGCCGGCGGGCCCCAGCGCATGCGTGGGCAGTCGCGAGCTTTTGCCTCGAGTGCGCCCGCGCCGACGGAGGCGTAGATCGTCTCGACGCAGACGGTGGACTCGGCGACCACGACGTCAACTCCATCAAATGGGTCGGGACCGATTGAAGAACCGGTCCCGACCCACTTCGAGGACGTCAGTCGACTGGCACTACGGCGCGAGGCACACCCGGGCGAATGCGGGTGGCGTGCCGACGGCCTGGCTTACGGTAGTAGGCGGAACCGGCTGGTTGAGGAGCCCGGTGCCGGACACGGTGGCGGTGAGCGTGGCCCCGGCGGAGGCTCCGGAGACGTTCAGCTGCACACCGGGAACCAGCCCGCAGGCTGCCGGTGACGTGTCGACGGTGATGGCGGCATTGGCGTTCACGTTGCCCGTCAGGGTCACCTTGAGCGTCCCGGCGACGATGAGCGGCGTGCTGTCGCACTTACCAACCTGCGTCGTGGCGACGCCGGCGCACACCTGGAAGGTGCCGATAGCGGGCAGGCTTACCGTGGCCGTCGTGTTGATCGGGGCGACCACCGAGGCGGACAGCGGGATGATGTCGCCGTAGCTGGTGCCAGCGGAAAACGCACCCATTACGGCCGCTCCGGCGATGACAGCGGATCGAAGCAACAGGGATCGACTCTTCATTCTGATATCTCCGTCTTTATGGGGTTGTGGGGACAATTGCCATGTGGCGGCAGAGACTCTCTTAACCGCCAGTTAGAGCCCCGGACCAGGGCGATGCGCTCCGGGGACACACGCGGAAACCTCCGCGCGTGAGCACTAGTTGGTGGTCCGACCCGGGAACCGAGCGCACGGCGCTCGGTCCCCGGGTCAGGTAAGGCCGCCGCCTGCTCTACGGGCAGTTGTGGATGTCGCTGGTAGCCGAGGCGATGATCACGTCGGCGATGCCGGGCACGATGATGCGCACGGCGTTGACAGTGAGTCCGCCCGGCACCGGGACCTGCTCGTTGAGGATGAGCTTGACCAAGCCCACATTCACGGTGGTGTTCGGCGCCGGCGTGGTCGAGGTCGGCACCACCACGGTGCTTCCCACCTTGAGGTATGCGATGGTGCTCGCACCGGCGGAGCCGGCGCAGGTCGTGGTGGAGGTGGCCTGGACGTCGGTGGTCTGGATCACCGGCAGCAACGGCAGCCCCACGGTGGCGTTGGCCACGGTGGCCTTGGCGGTCGAGGAGCCGGGGTTCTGGGCCGTGGTGACGTTGACGCACAGCGTGCGGGCGCTGACCGCCCCGCTGATCGTGGCCACGCAGGGCGTCGAGGTGCTCCCAGCGCTGGTGGTCGAGATCGACCCGGTGTCAGGCGTGGGAGCCAAGGTGAGCACCGATGTCTTGGCCGACAGGCCGAAGGCCCGACCGGTCAGGGTCTGTGGGGTGACGACGACCTTCTCGGCCCCACAGCCGGACAGCGCGGCGTTGTTGTTGGCGTCCCCGCCATAGGCGGCGGTCCAGTTGTAGGTACCGGCGGTAGCGGCGACCACGTCGCCAGAGCCGTAGGTGCCGTTTCCGGCCACGGTCGCCGTCCTGGTGGCGAGGACCGCCGTGCAGGTGGTGTCACCGGGGCCGAAGAGGTTGAACGTGATGATGCCCGTGGGTGACGAGCCGCCGGTCAGGGTGGCGGAGTCGGAGATCTTGCCTCCGGCCGGAACCGAGCCCGAGGGCGTGGTGGCGATGGTCGGGCTGGCCTTGCCCTGGATACGGATATCGGACAGCACCGGGCTGTCGCCAGCGACGGTCGGCTTGAAAGTGACCCGAACCTGGATGAACCGACCTGGCAGATTGAACAGGGTCCCGTTCGGGACTGCCGCGTAGGCCTGGCTGCCCAGGGCGGCTTCGGTGTCAGCAGCCCTGGCCTCGACGAGCAGGGTGGATCCAGCCGGCACACTGGCTTGCGGCTCGGTGTTCCAGGTCACCTTCTGCCATGGGAATCCGGCCGAACCCCCATCCTGAACCACTGTCCAGCTTCCCTGGGGCGAAGTCGAGTTGAAAAGCTGCTGGCCGGTCATGTCGCTGTAGTTGTAGGGGTACGGGAGTGGACGACCCCCCGGACCGGCCGGGAAGTCGACGGTCAGATCCACCTGGCCCAGTGGTGTGCCACCAATGACGGGCCCGGCGCTGGGGTCGATGCGCACCGCGGTGTTGGAGCTGCGGTTGGCGGTCCACACCTTGCCGGCAGCGTCAACTGAGACGCCGGTGCTCCCGGAGCCGGTCGGGGTGGGCACATTGCCCACCAGCGAGCCGTCGTTGCGGAGATGGGAGACGTTGCAGCCACCGCCGCAGGTCAGCGATGAGCTGATCCACACGTCGTCGTTGCGATCGACCGCCAGGCCCTGGGCGTTGGCGTTGCCCTGCGGGAAGGCGCCGAGCAGGGCGCCGGCGGGGGAGAACTTGCGCACGATGCCTTCGCCCAACGTCGATACCCAGACGTTGCCGTTGCTGTCGATGGCGGTGCCGTAGTTGTTATAGGGCAGGCACTGGGGATTGCTGGCGCTAACCGGCAAAGTGGTGTCATAGCGAAGGATGCTCCCGCCCGACGACGCCGACCAGATGACGCCGTTGCCGTCGATGAGGCCTCCGTAGCCGCCACAGTTGAAGTCGAATGGCCCGGCCATGAGGGCGGCGGTGGCGCCGTTGTACTTGCGGAAGACGCTGCCTCCGACCCGATCGCCGACCCAGAGGTTGCCGTCCTTGTCGACGCTCATGTGCCGGGAATCGCCACCGCCAGGCGGTGGAGCGATGTGGTGAAGGATGCACTCGTCCTGGGCCGCCGACACGGGGGCGCTGGCTCCCGGCCAGCCCTTCACGTCGCCATAGCCGGTCGAGGTCTCGATCGTTCCGTTTCCGTTCCGGTCGACGCACTCGTTGAGTTCCACCAGCCCCACGTGGGTGACGGCCCCGCCGCCCCCACGATGGCCTACCCAGACACTGCCGTCGAGGCCGACGGTGGTGCGGGACGACTCCGGGCAGCTAGTGCCGTCGGACAGCGTCCGGTATTCGCCGAGGATGACGCCGGTCTCGGTGTTGATCTTGGCGATGGTGCAGCGCTGGGAAAGAGCGACCCAGATGAACTTGAAGGTGCCGGTCGACTTGTTCAGTTGGAGCTGGTCATTGTTGGGAGCGTCGTGATTGACGTTGACCAGCGTCCCCTTTTCGAAGTCCGCATCCTTCGTGTAGGTCACGTCGCTGCCAGCCACGGCCGCTGCGCTGGCCGGCGTGGCTTCAGCGAGCAGCAATGAGCCGACCATACAGAGCGACGCCGTCAACGAGACGCCCAATGACCTCCACCGGTTTCGAGGTGCATCCCCATTTGCCCGCGAAGAATTAAGCCGTCGACCTTTCTGCATCCCGCTCCCCCTTGACTTCCGCCGAAGCCACAGCGGCCCCGTCCGGCGCCATCTTGGGTTGCGCGACGACCGACGTCAAGGCTTTGATCCGCTATTTCCGCCGGAGGAAGCACCGATGGACGGCCGGTTCCAGTGGTCAAACGCACGGTGAGGGTGGCGGGACTCTGGTGGCCCAGGCATCTCAAGGCCCACCCTGGCGTCGGCTGAGCTCTATCGGATAGCGCACGGAGCTGGCGATCTGTTGCATCGTGGCCAGCTTCTGCTCGGCGCCAGCGAGGGACGCCACCAAGCCTTCGACTTCACCCAGCCAACCTCGGTCGTTCGCCTCTGCGAGGCGGGTGTTGAGGTTCTCGATGATCTCGGCGAGCCGGCCGAGCTGCTTGGGGTCCGGACGCAGCATCGGACATCGGATGCAGGCGTGCTCGTGCTGACAAGGGGTGCCGTAAGCACGGCCGCAGACGCCGAGCTCGACCTTGCGGCGCTCGAAGGGGCCCAGGAACTCCTCCCACTCGGCGTCAGTCAGCGCCCGATACTCCTCGCTGGGTCGCATCCCTCGGCGACGGGCGATGAAGGCCCGATGGTGGTCGATGACGTCCTGGTCGTAGACGGCGACGTAGGCCTGGGTCGTGGCCAGGCTCTGGTGACCGAGGAGTTTCGCTGCAATGTGCACCGGCAGCCCGGTGGCGACGGCCCTCGGTGGCGAAGATGCGCCGGAAGTCGTGCGGGGTGAATCGCCGGGCTCCGCCGCCGGCGTCGGTCAGGCCGGCGGCGGACGCGGTGCGGTCCAACAGGAGCTTGACCCGGTGCGGCGTGATGATGTGATTGGCCAGGCCCCACGGCCGCTGGAACAGGAACGGCAGTGGCGGGCTGTGGAGGCGTTCGGCCCCGTCGTAACGGGTGACGAGCGGCAGCCGCTCGGCGCCGTTGCGGACCCGGGAGATAATGACGGTCAGGACCTCGGCCAGCTCGGGGCTCACCACCAGCAGCCGTTCGCGGTCCGTCTTGGACGGGCTGACCTGAAGTAGCGGGATCACCTCCGCGGTCGTGGGTAGGGCGTAGGCGACGAAGCTGCGGTGGGTGAGCTCGAGCATCTCCTCGATGCGCACACCGGTGTGGCGGAGCACCTCGACGATCGCCCAGGCCCAGAAGCCGTTCTCCTCTTCGAGCGTGAGGTTCCGTCGGGTGGCTTCGCCCGGCGCAGCGGCGTAAATGAGCCCCGGGCGTCCGGTTCCTCCTCGGGCGGGATCGGTGACGAGGGACAGGCGCTGCAGGTGTTCTCCGTCCGCGCTGAACTCCTCGCCCGGCGCGGTGGCGAGGGCGGCGGCGAGGACAGCAACGGCGTGGCGACGGTGGTTGTCGGCGGCGGTTACCAGTGCGGGCAGCAGTGGCGCCAGCTCCCGGATCCGTTGGTGCATGCGAGCGGTAGCCCGCCTGCGCTGTTTGTTCTGTCCGAGGAAGTCGCGTCCGGTGATGGGGTTGGGCGCCGCCCAGACTGCCCACCGCTCCGGCTCCTCCAGGGCCCAGGCGCCCAGATCGGCGTAGAGGGCACGCACGGCCATGAAGACCGTGTTGGGGTCCTCACGCAGCTCTCCGAGGCCGTGGGTGCCGTAGCGGACGACCCGCAGTCGCTCCTTCCACCGGCGCACGACGTCGTCGGACAGGTGCAGGGAGTCGATGCCGGGTTCGTGCAGCTCCAGGTCCCGCCAGAACAGCAACACCTGCTTGGAGGCGAGCTGGCGCAGGGAGGTGTAGTCCATGGCCGCCTGGCGCTCCCGCAGGTACTCGACCAGCAGGTCCCTGACCGGCATGCATTCCAGGTCGTAGCCGTCGACCAGCTCCTCGACCCGCAGCTGCCCTCGCCGTGACGCGGCCCAGATGGTCGGCGGCGTGTCGGCGGCCAGCAAGCCGGCCTGGCGCAGCAGCCGATACCAGTGGCTGTGCTGGGCTGATGTGTAGCCGACCTGGGCCCGGTAGGCCTCGATGCAGTCGTCGACGGTGATGTCGGCCAGCCGACCGCCGTTGTGCATCAGGATGCGGGTCAACTGGTTGAAGGCATGGTTGCGATCGGGGGCTGTGAAGCGGGCGGTGCCGTCACAGATCGCACCAAGGGTGGCGAAACCCTCGGGGTCCCGCATCGAGCGGAGGCGCCTCAGCACCTTGGCCGAACGCAGTCGGTAGAGGATGCAGTACGACGGCCTGAGCGCCCCCAGCAGGATCATCCTCCCCATCGCTCCTGTGAGCTGGGCTCGCCCGTTGAGGCCGGCCAACAGTCCCGGGATGCGAACCTCGTCCGCCCACTCCGGGCCCCTTGCGTCTGCCCCGGAGGCGAGCCAGCGCTGCTGCCATGTGGCGCCGGCAAACGTCTCCAGCCAGTCGAGGAGGACCTTGACACCGACGGAGCGACGGTGGATCTCCCCTGCCTTTGCTCCTGCTTCGAGCGTCCCGGACCAGAATCTCGTCTCGGTCCACAGCCGTCTCCGGCCATGTGGCCGGGCGCTCGATCCTGGGCGTCTCCAGGTCGGGCGTTCGGAAGTCATGGGAGGACGACGCCGGCACCGGGTGGGTTGTCGGCCGCTGGCCGCGAACGCGCTGGCGGGGGCCCGGCACGGTGTCGGCGTACACGTCGATGGCGCCGGCGAGGCCAACCTCAGTCGACACCTGCTCCTCCTCCCAACAGGGTCCGGAGGACCTCGGGTCGGTACGCTCCCACCGGAGGCGCCGGCGCTGGCTCCGCCCGATGGCGATGATGCTCGAGCACCCTGGCAACGAGTTGGTCTTCGCTCGGCCGTGTGTAGATCTCGGTGGTGGTGAGATGGGCGTGGCCGAGGACCCACTGCACGTCGGTGAGGGCAAGTCTCGGATCTGCGATCATCCGCTGGGCAGCGGTGTGGCGGAGCTGGTGCAGCGTCCAGTCCGTGCCCAGGCGGTCGTTGGCGCGCTGGAGGGCCCGGCGCATGGCCGAGTAGGTCAGGGGCCGGTGTGGCGCCCGCCTGGTGAGCCACAACGCGGTCTGCCCGTCGGGCCGGGGTTGGCGGGCCTCGTAGAGCCGGAGCCAGACGAAGGCGTCGGATGAAGCCGGGAGCCACTGCAGCCGGCGACTGCCTTTGCGGTTGACGGCGATGAGTTGGCGACCGACGTCGACGTGGTCGACGGTGACGTCGAGCATCTCACTCGCCCTTGCCCCGGTGCTCACGTAGAAGGCCAGGAGGGCACGATCCCGGTCGCATCCCATCGCCGCGAACAGCTGGTCGAAGAGATGGTCGGGCAACCCCTTCGGCTGGGATGGCGGCTTGCGCTGACGAAGGGGTGACCGCCGGGAGCGCTCGAAGGGCTGCATCGGGTTGTGGTGCTCGTGTGGCCGCCCCCCGTTTCGCCCGGCGGCCTGGGGCACGGGATTGACGAGCGGCCCGACGCCCGCGGCCATGCGGTCGTCGTAGAAACTGCGGAGCACGGCGAGGTTGTGATCGATCGTGCCCGGGGCAAAGGCTGCCCGTGACGGCCCGCCATGCGGGGGACGCTTGGACTTGGTGCGCATCCAGAGCACGAAGTCGCGGCTGTCGACCCGGCCGGCGCGATCCCAGGCGACGTCCACAGCAGCAAGGAACCGCCACCAACGCAGCAGGGCCTTGGCGTAGGAGCGGGGGCTGGACGTGCTCGCTCCACTGGCCAGGAACGACATGAGGAACTCGGTGACGGGCAGCACCTCGGTTCCCGCCCCGTCGAGCACGCGGACGCCGACGACCGATGGGGTCGTGTCCACTCGGCCGACCCTGCTGACCGTCAACGCGCTCACGTCTCTTGGACTCACATTGTCCCTCTCGTTTGCCTTGAACTCGACCACTGGACCACCCCGGACTGCCAAAGCTGGGGATGGGCCGAACGAGCGGCGGACCCGCCCCCACTGGTGCGGTCTACAGCTCGTGAGCGAGGGTCTTGTCAGCCTGCCTACCGCTCAGGTGCTCGGAGACGACCACGGTGCGCGCTGCGAAGTTCGTGCACCCGTTCGCACTGCCACAGTCGCCCCGGCTCACGGCGAACCCGGCCGCCGTCACCTGGGCGGCCAGGGCATTCCACAGTGCCCCCTCCCCCTCCAGGAGCACCGGGGCCACCTCGGGGAGAGGGTCGCCGGTCGTGTCGCGCTGTGCGAACACGTGCACCACCTTGAAGCCGCGCAGCACCCGGGCGGCTCCGGCGCTCTCGGTCGTGCTGTCGACCGGGGCGGTGGTGGGCGCTGCGTCGTCCGCACCCCGGCGGCGGTAGACGCAGGGTGCGAGGATGGCGATGCCCTTGGACCCGGCCTGCACCTGTCGGCCGAGGCGCTTCCACGTCTGGTATCCAGCCACCCTGTCGCCGGTGGTGGCCAGGTCCGGCCGCTGGGCCAGGATGAGCCACAAGTTGTTGGCCGAGTAGCTATGGAAGCGGGCGGCCACGCTCAGGTACCGGGCCCAATCCTCACTGGTCACCAGGGCCTCGACCTGGGCGACGAGGCGGTCGTGCAGCTCCCGCACCTTGTCGGCCTTGTCGGTGCTGGCCACGGCGGCGCTCACGGCCGGGGCTGGGGCTGGAGGCGGGCGACGACGGGGTGCAGGTAGGCCTCCTGCTCGGGGCCGAGGCGCTCGGCGTGGCCATCGGCCCACAGCACCCGCACGGCGGCGACCTCGCCGGTGACCTCGGGGGCCGGGCCGTCGGGGTCGCACAGACGGTAGAGGGTGTCGGTGCCGTCGGTGCCGAACTCGTGGACGGCCAGGTCCCGGCACGGCGCACCGGGTTCGGGGTGCAGCTCGCACGGCCGGGCCAGCCGCACCCACACCTGCACGCCGGCCAACGGCCCCAGGTCATCGACACTGAGCCAGCCGGCCCGCAGCCCTTGGTAGATCGTCGGGTAGATGCCCACAGCGCGCCTCCTCGTGGCGTCGGGACGGGTATCCAGCGAGGGGAAGGTGAAATAGCGGCGGGGCGGGGCGCCTCCTCTTCCCCAAGGAAGGCGCCCCGTGGTCCCCGCGAACTAGCCGCCTGGGGCGACCTCGCCGGCCCGGAGCTGGGCCAGGAGCGTGGCGTGCACCCGCTGGAGGCGGGGGTTCAGGCGGTCGAGCTGGGAGCTGCGCAGCGGGGGGGCCGTACGCCGTACGGCGAGGGTCCGGGGACCGGTTACCGCGGCCAGGCCGAAGCGGACGAGGCGCAGCAGGGTGCGGGACACCGGGGCGTTGGGGCTGACACCGGCACCCAGGCCCAGCCAGTGGGCCAGCTCGGCCACGTCCTGGTCATAGGCGCCCTTGCTGGCGGCCAGAGCCGAGACGAGACGCCGGTAGGCCCAAGCCCCCGACGGCCCCACGATGGGCAGCCAGCACCACTCGACCATGGCCGAGTTGGCCGGGAAGCCGCAGGCGTCGGACACCGGGTCGGGCCAGGCCACCACCCGGATGGGTCCCTCGCCCTCGAACAGAGCACTAGCGCGGCCACCAGCGGAATCAGTCATGAAAGGTTCTCCTTCGACACGAAGCACTGTGGATTTGGCTTGCGGCCCGCTGGGTTTCCCTTCCAGCGAATTTCTGCCGCACTTATATTAAGGCATATGAAGAGCACGAATGCAACACTTATTTAGATCACTTTTTTAGCTCATTTACCCTTTACAGGACGCGATTCTTCACTGATACAAGCCAAAAAACCGGGCGCCGATAGTGGGCATGAGAATGCCCCCGGCCCGAGTTGGGAAACAGGGCCGGGGGCACACAGTGCTGCGTGGAGGTGAACCTCCAAGCGCGCGCAACGCTACACCGGAGACGCGCGCTGGGCCACGAGTCTGACCCGTTGGACCCCGTGGCCTCGTAGCCGGCGTTTGCGGGCACGTTAGACAGTACGGTAGCTGCGTCGTCTGGGACACCCTCCCGAGTAGGCGGGGCCTGCGCCTATCGAGCGGACCATTCACCTTCCTGCGATCCCGCAGAGGCGAGGATGAAAGCGATGAACACGCGCAGGTCCATGCCACCGGGCTTCCAGGCAACTGACAGGCTGTAGCGAAATAGCCTGAGGGGGCCACCTTGGATGCTGGCACCGGCGCTCGCCCGGCGATCGCCCTATGAAATGGAGTCCCCGAGTCGAAGGCATATGAGCCTGGCGCTAAT
>JAHFUP010000037.1 GCA_023265025.1 Acidimicrobiia bacterium
CGGGCCCGTGAGGTCCTGCTCGCCAACCGGGCCACCCTGGACCAGCTGGCCCACGCCCTCATGGAGCAGGAGAGCCTGGAGGGCGACGCCCTCGACGACCTGCTGCTCAACGTCACGAGCGTGCCGGCTGCGGGCCCCGACACCACGCCGGCCGGCGCCGGCGCCAGCACGGGGGCCTAGCGTGGCCGCCGCCGACCCGACCCGTTGCGCCTACCACCGCCGGCGGCCCAAGGTGACGACGTGCGGCACGTGCGGCAACCCCATCTGCGCCGAGTGCATCGTCCACACCGGCGTGGGGGTCAAGTGCCGGCGGTGCACGGGGGTCAAGTCGGCGGCGCCGTCCAGGGCGGCGAAGTCCGAGCGGGAGTTGGTGACGGCGTCGGCGGCGCCGGCGCCGGCCGCGGCCGGTGGCCGGGCGCCTGCGGGTGGCGGCCGCAAGCCCTGGGCCGTTCCCCTCGTCGGTGCCGGCGTGGTCGTGCTGCTCGTCGCCGCCTTCGGCCTGCTCTCCCGCGACTCCGGCCCATCGACCACCGAGGCAGTCGAGTCTGCCGGAGCCGGAGAGCCGACGGAGCGGGTCACGGAGTTCATCGGCGCCGGCGGCCAGCGTATCGGCGGCACCCTGACGCTCCCCGCCCTTGACGAGGGGGGGACGGCGCCGGCGGTGCTCATCATCCCCGGCCTCGGCGCCATCGACCGGAACTCTCTCGTTGCCGCCAACCCGCCCGACGCGCTGCGCGACGCCCTCGTGTCGAGCATCGGGCCCAGTGGCCTGTCCTCGGCCGACCCGCTCTACAAGGACCTGAGCGAATCGCTGGCCAATGCCGGCGTGGCCAGCTTCCGCTACGAGAAGCGCGGCACCAAGCCGATCCCGCTCAAGGACGGACAGAAGCTGTCCTTCGACGACGAGGTGGCCGACGCCCGGGCCGCCCTCGACCTCCTGGGCAAGCGGGCCGAAGTGGGAACCGCCCCCATCGTCGTCCTCGGCCACGACACCGGCGGCGTGGTCGCCATGCGCATCGCCGCCGGCAACACGCGGGTGAAGGCGGTCGTGGTGGTGTCGACGCCGGCCCGGCCGTACGGGGAGGTGCTGGCCACCGACATGGCCCGGGCCCGGGGCCCCGCCGTCGGCGACGCCTTCCGCGCCGCCATGGCGACCTTGGCGTCCACCGGCACCGCCCCTCCGGCCGACACCCTGCCGGACATTCTGCGGCCCGTCTTCTCCCCGGGCCAGGACGCCTACCTGAAGAGCCTGTTCGCCCTCGACGCCACCGCCGAGGTCGGGAAGCTGTCGGTGCCCGTGCTTCAGGTGCGCGGCGGCGCCGACCCGGCCGTGACCGCGGCCGACACCGACAAGCTGTCCGCCTCCGTGCGCCTGAGCGGCCAGGTGATGGTGGCCAGCTCCCAGGCCGACCACAACCTGGCCCTCGCCGGCCCGGGACACGAGCACAGCAACACCGCCACCGCCCCGACGGTCCAGCGCGACACCGACACCCGCTCCGCGCTTACTGCGTGGGTGAAGACGCAATTTGCCGGCTGACCCTCAGATCTCCGCAATGCACCCAGTCAATCCAAACGAAGGGAATCGCTCATGACAAAGAGGTCGTTCGGTGTCCGAATGGCGACGGTGGTCGGTGCCAGCGTCCTTCTTGTCCAAGGGGTGTCGTTCGGCGCCGGTACGGCGCCGATGGGGCTGACGACCCCCGTGCAGGCGACCAAGACCAATCTGGATCCCGGGCGCATGTACAGCACCCCGACCTTCGCCGTGGACCCGGGGAACTCGCTGCGCATCGTCGCCGCCGCGGCGGACCTCCGTTCCCGGCGGTGTGACGTGATGCGGTCCCTCGACGGTGGTACGTCCTGGACGATGCTCGAGGCGTCGCCCGCCCTGGCGTCCTACCCCTTCTGCTCCCAGAGCCAGGGCGGCGTCATCCAGGCGCCGATGGCCTTCGGCCGCAATGGCACCCTCTACATGGCGACCGGCGGCTGGGACGACCAGGACGGCGCCCGCGCCTCCGGCGCCATTGTGATGGCCCGGTCCACCAACCTGGGCGACACGTGGGAGAGCACCCTCGTCTACAACGCCCGGGGCAAGACCGGCGACGCGGCAGAGAACGTCCGGCCGGCCCAGGGCCTGGTCGTCGACACCAAGCACGGCAGCGACGACATCGTCGTCGTCAGCTTCAACGTGTCCAAGCCCAACAGCGCCGCCCCCAACGCAGTGCCGAACCTGCCCATGGTCGCGGTGTCCCGTGACGGCGGCCGCAACTTCGAGCCTCCGACGGACCTGTCGGCCGGCCAGTTCGACGCCGCCCCCGTACGCCAGCAGGCCCTGACGTCGCGGACCACCGTGACCCTGGCCCCCGGGGTCACCACCACCAGCACCACCGCCCCGCCGGCCGGCTCCAAGGCGGCGCAGCCCGACCAGGCCGCCAACTTCGGGGGCAGCAACGCCCGCCTGGCCTCCGACGGCCAGGGCACGTTGTACGCCCTCTGGAACTCCGGCGCCTCCAACATCACGCCGGCGCCGCCCGCGGGCCGGTTCCTCTCCAAGTCCACCGACGGCGGCAAGACGTGGACGACCACCCAGACCATGCCGTTCTCCTACGACAACGCCGGGGCCCGCTTCGCAGTGAGCAGCAAGGGCGTGCTGCACATGGTGTACCAGCGCAACCCGAAGCCCGACCTCAACGGCTACGGCGAGGTCTATCACCAGGCCTCGACCGACGGCGGCAAGTCCTGGAGCGAGCCCAAGGTCCTGAGCGACGACAACGAGGCGGAGCTGAAGGTGCAGGTCATCCCGAACGTCAGCGTGGCCCCGAATGGCCGGGTGGACGCCGTCTGGTGGGACACCCGTGACGACCCGGGCACCCGTTCGAACGACGTCTACTACAGCTACAGCACCGACGACGGGCGCACCTGGAGTGCCAACAAGCGCATCACCGACCAGAGCGTCGACCGGAAGGTCGGGGTATGGGGCGCCAACTACGACATCACCTCGCCGCCCGCGGTGTTCTCCAGCAACGCCTACGCCATCTTCGGCTGGGACGACACCCGGGCCACGCCGGCGAGCTACACCATTCCGATCAACGGCGAGTATGGCGCCGGCATCCAGGACGTCTACATCGCCGTCGCCCAGTTCGAGGTCCTGGGCCCGGCCAACAACGACACGGCCCGCGTCGTGCTGGCTGCGGTCGTCGGCCTCTTCGTCGTCGGCCTCATCCTGCTCGGCGTCGCGGTGACCGCCAAGCGTCGCGGCGCGGCGCCGCTGAAGGCGTCCTCCGGCGACACGACGAAGGCGAGGGTCGGCTGAACAGCCATCCTTCTCTGGGGCGGCCTACGCGCACCCCACGGCCCGCCCGGCACCCACTAGGGTGCCGGGCGGTGTCGCGCCTCCGTTCCCTCATCGCCCTCCTCCTGCTCACCGCCCTCCTCGCCGCCGGCTGCTCCAGCGGCGGTGGCTCGGAGGAGACCGATGACGAGCCCGCCGAAGCCAGGGCCACCGCGCAGGATCTCCGCGTCGCCGTAGGTGACGATCCGTTCATGGCGGGCAACCCGCCGGCGTTCGACATCGGCATCCGCACCAACGGGCCGAACCCGGGGATCTTCGAGACCCTGACCCGCCTCAGCCCCACCTACGGGGTGGAGGCGGCCCTCGCCGAGCGATGGGAGACGCCCAACCCGAAGACGTGGCGCTTCTTCCTGCGCAAGAACGTCACCTTCCACAACGGCACCGCGTTCAACGCCGAGGCGGTCGTCGCCGCCCTGGACGGCTTCACCGGCCGCCAGACGCGGCCGCGGGGCCTGGACAAGGGCACGGCCAAGGCCACGTCCGACGACGTGGTCGAGATCAATCTGACCGCCGACAACGCCCGTTTGGCCGAGCAGCTGGCCAACCCGAACATGGCCATCCTGGCACCCGGCACCCGCCCCGGGTCGGGCGACACGCCGGAGACCACGCCCGTCGGCACGGGGCCGTTCAGCTTCGTGTCCTACGCCAAGGGCACCGAGCTCAAGATGAAGGCCAACGAGAAGTACTGGGATGGCAAGCCAGAGCTGCGCTCCCTGGCGTTCAAGTTCGGCCCGGAGAAGGACGCCAGCCGCCTGCTGGCCACCCGCCAGGTGGAGATCGCCGGCATGGTGGCCTACGCCAACCTGGCGTCGGTGTCGGGGCGCACCGACAAGAACGTGCAGTCCCGGCCGGGCCAGGCCGTCTACATGATCATGAACACCGGCGGGATCGACGAGTGGCAGGTCCTGAAGGACGACAACGTCCGCAAGGCGGTGGCCCAGACCATCGACCGCAACGAGGTGGTCAAGGCGGCCTGGGACGGCCACGGCGAGGACAGCGACACCCTCATTCCCGAGATCGTCCTCGGCGCCGACGCCGCCGACCGCGTGCGGCCGCCGCCGCTGAACCGCAACGAGGCCAAGAAGTCCCTCGACGCCGCCGGCTGGATGCCCACGCTGCCCAACGGCATGCGGGCCAAGGCCGGCCGGCCATTGGTCCTCCGGCTCCTCCTGTCCCGCGCCACTGACCAGACCAAGGCGGCGGAGAACATCAAGTCGCAGCTGGCCGAGGTCGGTATCGGCATGGAGGTCCAGGACCCGGGCACCGACCCGCCGGCGACGAAGGTGAACAATGCCACGTTCGACATGTACCTCGACGTCCGGGCCCAGGACGACGCCAACCCGTGCGCGCTCTGCCGCTTCTTCACCATCCGCCCGGGCGGCCAGCTCAGCTTCTCGGCGTCGGTCGGTGGCGGGCCCAAGGTCGACGACGCCTATGACCGCATCTTCGCCGCGCCGTCCATCGACACCGCCCGGCGCACGGCGGCCGACATCATGCAGGTCGTCACCGCCGAGCGCATCACCGCGGTCTCCATCGCCTCGCTCCGGACCGAGTGGCTGATCTCGCCCCGGGTGCGGGGCTTCGAACCCTCGGTGCTCACGGGTGACCAGCGCTGGGAGGGCGTGTTCCTGACGGTGTGAGCGAGCACGCCGGCCGGGAGGCCCGGCGAGCGCAGCGACCAGGAGGCGCGGTGGGCGAGCACGCCGGCCGGGAGGGCCGGCGAGCGCAGCGACCAGGAGGCGCGGTGATCCCGCTGGCGGGGGCCGCGTGCCTGCTCGGCCTGGTGCTGATGGTGCTCGGCTTCCAGCCGGGGCCGGCCCGCCTCCGCCCGGCGACGCCCGACTTCGTCAATACCGACCGGCCCGGCATCAACGCCCACAACTCGCCGTCGGTCGCGGTGAACCCGGTCCAGCCCGCCATGATCGCGCTGGCCGACCGGATCGACACCCCGCGGTTCTCGTGCTCGGTGTCGCTCTCCACCACCGGTGGGGACAGCTGGAGGCCGCTCACCCTCCCGCTCCCCGTGGAGGCCCCGAATTGCCACCAGCCCGACGTCGTCTTCGACGCCGCCGGCCGGCTGCTGGTCCTGTACACCGCCACCGGCGGCCGGTTCAACCAGCCGGTCGGCGTGTGGCTCCAGCGCTACGCCGGCGATGCCACCGACGGTCCGCCGGTCCGGGTGGCGCCGGCCGAGGCGTTCCACGCCCGCATGGCCGTCGACGGCGCCCGGGTGTGGGTGACGTGGGTCCAGGCCGACGGGGCGGCCGACAAGCCGCTGGGCTTCGGCACCACGCCGGCGCCGGTCCGCCTGGCCCGCTCGGTCGACGGGGGTGCCACGTTCTCGCCCCCCGTCACCGTGAGCGAGGGCCGGCGCGCCGTCCAGCCTGCACCCGTCGTCGTCGACGGCCGGCTGGTGGTCGGCGCCCTCGACCTGGCCGGCGACTTCGTCGACTATGAGGCCCGCCACGGCGGCCAGGGCGGCTCGCCGCCGGAGGACCGCTGGCGGGTGGTGTCGTGGACCTCGACCGACGGCGGGTCCACCTTCGGCCCGCCGGTCACCGTGGCCGGCGACATCGAGGCGCCGGCCCGCATCATCGTGAACCTGGCGCCGGCGCCGAGCTTCGCCGCCGACCGGAGTCGCCCCGGGCGGGTGTACGCCACCTGGGACGCGGGCCGGGGCGACGGTCGCGATGTGTTCCTGGCCCGGTCCGACGACGCCGGCGCCACCTGGACGGCCCCGGTCGCCGTGGCCGCCGGGCCGAGGGGCCAGTTCCTCCCCGCGGTCGGCGTGTCGCCCGGGGGGCGGGTCGACGTGGTCTTCTACGACCGCGGCGCCGACCCCGACGACGTGCGGGCCCAGGTCACGATGGCGTCCTCGTCCGACGCCGGCCGCACGTTCCGCACCGCCACGCTCTCCGACGCGCCGTTCGACACCCGCATCGGGTTCGGGAGCCTCCAGGGCATCCCCGTCCTCGGCAGCCGGTTGGCCGTCCTGTCGGGTACCGACCGGGCGCTGGCCTTCTGGTCCGACACCAGCCGGGGCACGATCGACGACAACGTCCAGGACCTGGCCGGCGTGCGCGTCGACGTCGAGGACGCCGGCCGCCGCCGGCCGGCGATCATGGTCGCCGGGGCGCTACTTCTTGGCCTTGGCGGCGGGCTGGCTGCTGTCCTCCGCCTCCGACCAGGTCACCGTCGACCACAGCAGGCCTAGGCCGAACACGGCCAGGGCCGAGGAGAAGTGGTAGATCGTGGCTGCCCACGACGCCGCATCGGGCCCACCCCGGAGCGTCTGGGCCACCAACGGGATGTGGGTGGCCATCATCCACAATCCGGCCAGCAGCACGGCCATGCCGGCGATGAGGCGCAGGGCGCCCGGGCCCTGCGGCCGCCGGCCGGCCAGGATCCCGACGACCGAGGCCAGCAGGACCAGGATGGCCGGGATGATGTGGTCGGCGACCTCCTTGGAGGCGTCGACGGAGAGCTTGGGGCCGCTGTACTGGGGTAGCGACGCCCACAGGGCCACGCCCAGGCCGACCAGGGGCAGGAGCCGGGCCAGGTCGGGCCCGGCCGGCGGGGGGGGTGCGGCCTTCGATCCCTTTGGCGATCCCTTGCTGCCACTCGATCCCTTGCTGGCGCTCGAGCCCTTGGGCCGCGTCTTCGCCGGCGTGGCGCGGCCCTTCGCCATCTAGGCGAGCGAGGGGATCAGCGTGGAGGCCAGGCCGATGAGGGCGCGCACCGCCGGCGCGTCGGGGTCGAGGTCGATGGGGGCGACGCCCAGGCGGTCGGCCTCCACGATCTTGGGGTCGTGGGGAACGCCGATGACCTCTATACCCGGGAACGCGGCCTGCACGACTTCAAGGTCCTCGTCGTGGCGGATGCGGTTGGCGACGACCACGATGCGGGCGACGGTGCGCTCGGAGGCCAGGCCCGCGGCGCGTACGCCGACCTCGATCGACTTCGGGGTGGCTTCGACGACGATCACGACAGTGTCGACGTGCTCTTCGCCGAGGCGGGTGAGGGTACCGACGCCGGCCTCGAAGTCGGCGACGACGACGTCGTCTTCAGGGAACTCAACGGAGCCGAGCAACTGCTCGGGCGACAAGCCACATCAGAGTCAGCCAGGTTCGGGGTTGTCGATCCGGCTGACCACCGCCAATCGCACCCCGTCGGGACCGTCGGATCCGTAGCGGCTGATGAGGGTGTCCCAGTTGTTGGCGTGCTCCTCCTCGCCCTCGTCGAGGGCCTGGCGCATGGAGACCAGCCGCTCGGTCTCCTCGTCGCCCACGCCGAGGCTGATGCCCAGGTTGGGGTTGGAGTCGCAGTCGAGGGCGACGACCGCCCTGCCGCTGCGGGCCAGGGTGCGGGCGATGACCGACGACGTCGTCGTCTTGCCCGACCCGCCTTTGCCTACGACAGCCAGCTTCATCTTGAGACAGTCTCCTCGCTCAGGCGCTCAACCAGCGATTCTACCGCCAGGACCGCCGGACAGGCAGGGGCAAAGTCGATCGGGGCCAATTGCCGGCGCTCGGCCTCGGCCAGCTCCTCGTCCCAGGGCACCGTGGCGATGACCTCGAGCCCCACGCCCTTCTCGATCATCTCGACGTCGCCGTCCTGGCGGACCTTGCTGGCCACGACCATGACCCGCTTGGGATTGTCGGGATCCAGGTTGGCCATGTTGGCCAGGCGCCGGCCGGAGAGAAGCGACTTGGCCGTCGGCTCGACCACGATCAGGATGGTGTTGGCCCAGGAGCCCCACCCGGTGAAGGCCTGCCGGGTGCCGCCGGGAAGGTCGCCGACGACGTTCCAACGGCCGGCGGGCAGCTTGTTGATGATGAGCCGGAACGCCATCTGCGACCGCCAGAGGTTCCGGGGATCGCCCGAGATCTTGCCGAATTGGAGGAACCGCACGCCGTCGGGTGCCTCCACCGACCAGCGCTCGACGGCGTCGAAGGGGTCGACGTCGGGGTTGAGCCGCCAGCGGGGCCCTTCCTCGCCCTCCTTGCGCTCGATGACTGCGTCGTCGGGGATCGGCGGGCTGTGGTCGATGGCGAGCCCCAAGGAGTAGGCGAGCCCCGGGAGGGGGTCGGAGTCGATGGCCAGCACCTTGTCGCCCTGGCGGGCGAGGGTGCGGGCGAAGGTGCCGGCGATGGCCGACTTCCCGGCGCCGCCCTTGCCCACGAATGCCAGTCTCATGAGGAGACCACCTGCCTGTTCTCTGCGTCGGTTGAAGAGGAGGAGCCGCCGCCGTTGCGGCGGCTGCGGGCGACGCCCCCGGCGAGGGCGGCCAACAGCACCACGGCGAGCACCCCGAGCACGATGCCCCGGCTGCTCCCGCCCGGCACCTCCACGGCGGCGAAGTTGACGTCCTGGCGGCCGGTCACCGGCGTGCCGGCGCTGGTGTCGGTCCAGCTGGCGTACAGCTTGCCGTCGCCGTGACCCAGCCCGAGCCGGGTGCCGAAGTCGGTGCCGTAGTCGGGGCCGAAGGTCGGCCCGATCTCCTCGAGGAACGATCTGGTCGACAGCCGGACGTTGTCGAACGTCTTGCCGCCGTCGGTGGACGTGGCCAGGTAGGCGTCGAGCATCTTCTTGTCGCCCGGGTCGTTGCGCCCGTCGAGGAAGAGGATGCTCACCCTGTCGCCGGGGCCGACGTCGACCTTGGGAAGGAACTGCGCGGTGCCGTCGGCGCCGTTGTCGTTGACCTTGAGCGCCGGCGTCCATGTCTTGCCACCGTCGGTCGACGAGCGCAGGAAGACGTCGTCGTCGCCGTCGCGCCCGTCGGCCCAGGTGGCGTACAGCTTTCCGTCGGACGACTCGGCCAGTTGGGGCAGCTCGGGGAGGAACGGAAGGAACCGGCGGGTGGCCAGCACCTCGGTCTCGAACTCGGCGCCGGGCGCGAACGTCTTGCCGCCGTCGGTGGAGCGGGTGACCACGAGGGAGAAGGGGAGCTCGGCCGCCGGGCCGGGCTGGTTCTCGTAGTCGCGCCGGTTGGCCTTGAGGTCCTCGTACATCACGACGAGCTGGCCGTTCGGCTGGACGACCACGGCGGGAGCGACCACCCGCTCCCGTTGAGGATCGCTGACCGGCACCGCGGGGGCGAAGGTCTTGCCGCCATCTTCGCTGCGGGCCATCAGGATGCGGGGCGGCGGGTCGGCGAAGCGCAGGAAGCCGACCTCCGACGCCTGCAACCAGGTCACGTAGACCGGCCCCTTGGGGTCGACGGTGACCCGGGCCTGGAAGGTGAGGGGGCCGGCGACCTTGGTGGGCAGCGAGAGGGTGCGCCCGCCGTCTGAAGACGTGGAAATCCAGAGGTTGTCCGGGCGGTTGCCGTTGCCGACCAGGTTGACGTAGGTCACGTACAGCGTGCCGTCGGGCGCGAAAGCGGCGTCGGGGGCGAACGGGCACGGCTCGCCCTTCGGGGAGGCGGTGCACACCGTGATCCCCTGGGGCAGGGGCAGGATCGTCTGCTCCCAGCTCTCGCCGCCGTTGGAGGTGTGGGCGAGGAAGGACGAGTACCCGGGCCGGTCCATCCGGTAGGTGACGACGACGTTGCGCGGGTTGAGCGGGTTGACGGCCACGGTGGGGGAGTTGCTGACGTCGATCGCGCCGTCGCGGTTGACGAAGACGTTGCCGGCGACCGCGATCGACCCCGACGAGGTCAGGGCCAGGGCGACGCCGACGAGGGCGACGAGGCCGACGACCGTAGCGAGGGTGGCGAGCACGGTCCGCCTCACGGCTGGTGACTCTACCTGTCGCGAGGGCGTCGATAGTGTGGCGCCCCTTGGAGATCGCCATCCTCCTGTTCGACGGGATCACCGCCTTGGACGCGGTGGGCCCCTACGAGGTCCTCGCCATGCTGCCGGAGGCCCACGTCCGCTTCGTGGCCACCGAGCGGGGCGCGAAGCGCACGGCGCGGAACGGGTCGCTGGCGCTGGTGGCCGACCACACGCTGGCGGAGATCCCGCGTCCCGACGTCGTCCTGGTCCCGGGCGGGCCGGGTGAGGCGGCGGTCCGGCGCAACCCCGACGTCCTGGCCTGGCTGCGCCGGGCCCACGAGACGTCGCGCTGGACGACCTCGGTGTGCACCGGGTCCCTCACGCTGGCCGCCGCCGGCTTCCTCGACGGCGTCGACGCCACCACCCACTGGTCGTCGATGGACGAGCTCGCCGCCCTGGGCGCGAACCCCGTTCCCGAGCGGGTCGTCGTGCGAGGCAAGGTGATCACCGCCGCCGGCGTGTCGGCCGGGATCGACATGGCCTTGCGGCTGGCCCAGCTCGAGGCCGGGGACGACATCGCCATGGCCATCCAGCTCGTCCTGGAGTACGACCCGCAGCCCCCGTTCGACGCCGGCTCCCCGGCCAAGGCGCCGGCCCATGTGATGGAGATGATCCAGGACCGCCGCCGCCGGCGGTCCGGCACGTAAATGCCCGCGTTCAAGGTCCGCTCCGCGACGGTCGACAACTACCGGGGCGACCTTCTCTCGGGAGCTTTTAGCTGGGGGCGAGAGAAGGGCCGCCCGCTCTTCCCGTGAGGAGGGGCCAGAGCCCCCTCCCCCCGACCCCCCTCCCGTTCGTTGAGCCGCCTCCGGCGGCACTCAGGCTCCTCGGCGGCAGAGCCGCCTGCGGGCCACTTGTGGGGGGCAGAGCCCCCCCACCGCCCCCACGATGGCTGTTCTACGGCATGTCGTCGAGGAAGGTGAACAGCCGGACGCCGGGCTGGTAGGGCGCCGGCGGCACGGCCAGGCGGTTGGCGCCGACGCCCCACTCGCCGCCGCGGCCGCCGGGACCGGTGGTGAAGCCGAGGTCTTCGAAGCCGGCGGCGACGAACCACGATCGGATGAGCGGTCGGATGTCGGGCTCGAACCCGCCGCGGGTCCATACGACGATGGCGCCCGGCGCGCACAGCGTCGGCAGCAGGTCGACGGTGCGGTGGATGTCGTCGTCGGTGGCGTGCCCGAAGACGCCACACACCAGCACCAGGACGGCGGGCACCGCGCCCTCGTACGCGGAGGTGACCGACGCGTCGCCGACGACCACCTCGACCTGGTCGAGTCCGGCCGCGGCCGCCGCCTCCGATGCGAAGGCGGCGTTCCGGGGGTCGAGCTCGACGAGCCGGGCGTGCACGTCGCCGGCCCGGGGATGACCGGGGAGCACGCCGAGCAGGTCATGACCCTGGCCGGCGCAGATGCTCACCACGCGGATGGGCCCGGGCACGGCGCGGTCGAGCACCGCGACGATGTGCCGCCGGACCTCCGCCAGCCGGCCGGTGAGCCCCGACCCGGGGGTGTCGTACTGCCGGTGCCAGTCGAGCCAGTCCTTCGTCGCCACTGCGAGAGTCTTCCGCACCGCTTCCACGTAGGCTCGCCACGCGCCGAGCCGAAGGAGACGACCGTGGCTGACGACTGCACCCATCTCGACCAGGTCACCGACGTGACGCCGGCCAGTGACGGGTGCGAGGACTGCATCCCCATCGGCGACCGCTGGGTGCACCTTCGCGTGTGCATGTCGTGCGGCCACGTCGGCTGCTGCGACAGCTCGAAGAACAAGCACGCCACCGCCCACTTCCACGCCTCGGCCCACCCGATCATCCAGTCCTACGAGCCGGGCGAGGACTGGTGGTGGTGCTACATCGACGAGACGGGGCTGCTCGTCGAGGGCGCGCCGTCGTTCTCCCACCCGTGACGAACTGATGCTGGTCGCCGACGCCGGCCGGTTCGAGGCCTTGGTCGAAGAGCTGACGGCGGCGGACGCATACGGCCTCGACGCCGAGTTCCACGGCGAGACCTCGTACTACCCCCGCCTCGCCGTGCTGCAGGTGGCGACACCGACGCGGGCGGCGGTGGTCGACGCCACGCTGGTCGACGTCAGCCCGCTGCGGCCGGTCCTCGAAGGGCCGGCGCTGATGGTGGCCCACGCCGGCGAGCAGGACCTCCAGGTGCTGCTCCGCGCCACCGGCGCCATCCCGGCCCGGATGCTCGACACCCAGATCGCCGCCGGCTTCCTCGGCTTCGGCTCGCCGTCGCTGGCCAAGCTGGTGAGCGACCTCCTCGGGATCCGCCTGGAGAAGGGCGCCCGCATGAGCGACTGGTTCAAGCGGCCGCTCACGCCGGAGCAGATCACCTACGCGGCGGCCGACGTCCTCCACCTGCTCGACCTGCGCGCCGTCATCGAGGAGCGACTGGCGGCCGCCGGCCGGCTGGAGTGGGCGTATGAGGAGTGCGAGCGCCACCGCCGGGTCCGCCAGCCCGACGTCGACATCGTCTGGTGGCGGGTGAAGGGGTTCCGCCAGTTGCGGGGCAAGTCGCGCGGCGTCGCCCAGGAGCTGGCCGCATGGCGGGAGCGGGCGGCGATGGCCGCCGACAAGCCGGCCCGGCGCGTTCTGGCCGACGAGGCCCTCATGCTGCTGGCCGAGAAGCCGCCACGCTCGGTCCGCGAGATGCCGACCTCACGCCTGTTCGACGGCCGCCGGCTTTCCCAGGAGACCCTCGACGGGCTGATGGCCGCCGTCGCCCGCGGCCTCGATCTGCCGCCGGGTGGGCTGCGGCTGCCTCCGGACACCGACATCCCACCGAACATGCAGCCGCTGGCCACCCTGCTGACCGCGTGGGTGGCCCAGCAGTCCCGGGACCTGTCGATCGACGGCTCGCTCATCGCCACCCGGGCCGACATCGAGGCCCTCCTCCGGCGGGTGCCCGACAGCCGCCTTGAAGTCGGGTGGCGGGCCGAGCTGGTCGGCGGGACCGTCGGGCGCATCGTCGCCGGCCGGGCCGCAGTGGCGTACGACGGCAAGGGCAAGCTGGTCCTCGTCGACCGCTGACGCGGGCCGGCGGGTGGTCTGATGGAGTGATGGAACGACCTGCGCGGACCGGATCGTGACCGCCGGCCGGCGGTCGCGAGTGGCAATTGGGTGGGCGGCCGGCATCGCGCTCGCCATGGCGGCGGCGTGCGGCGACAGCGGGTCGTCGGCGCCGGAGGGTCAGCCGGCCCCCAGTACGACCGCGACGACGGTCCCCACGACCACGACCGCACCGACGACGACCGCACCGACGACCATCGTCCCGACGACCACCGTCCCGAAGGGGCGGACGGTCGCCCTGGGCGAGACGTTCTCGGTCAAGGTGGGGGAGTCGGCCACCATCGCCGGTGCGGGGCTGACGGTGACGTTCACGTCCGTCGTGTCAGACAGCCGCTGCCCGCCGGGCGTGCAGTGCATTCAGGCGGGGAACGCCGTCGTCGCGGTGACCGTCACGAGGCCGGGCACGGGCCCCGTCAAGCTGACCCTCGACACCGGCGGGCCGACGTCGGCTCGGGTCGGGACCCGCGCCATCGAGCTGATCACGCTCTCGCGCGGTCAGGCGCCGATCGCCCAATTGAAGGTCACCTGAGGCGGATCGTCAGTCTACGGATCGGCGTCCTCCTCCAGGACCATTTTGGCCAGGCGCTTGGGCGCCACCAGCGTGTACGAGGTCCGCACCCACTCCTCGACCTGGGCCCACCGCTCGTCGCCGGCGCCCTCCTCCAACGAGAACGCGATCCAACCGTGGCGGCCCAACCCGTAGCCCGTGGGGTTGACGGCCGGGTCGGTGGCCACCACTGCGGCGGCCTCCTCCTTGGACAGCTTCAGCGACAGCTCCGTCGCCGTCTGGTCGCAGAACACGAAGTTCTTGCCGTGCACGCGGAACGTCGGGTGGTCGCCCCACTCGGCGATGTCGACCCGCTCCGCCTCCGGGAGCCGGGCGACGATCGCCTCCAGCCGCTCCATGTTCATCATGACCAGGGAGTCAAAAGCTCGATCGCCGCCTCCCCCAGCGGCGCCAGCAGGTCGGTGCGGACGTCCTCGGGCGGGAAGCAGCACGTCGGCAACCGGCCGGGGCCGTACCAGGCAAGCAGGAGGGCCCGCCGGCTGTCGGCCACCCAGGCGTCGCCCGCCTGCACCCGCACCCAGCGCGGGGTCGGCTCAACCCGTGGCGCCGGCGGCTCCATGGCCTCGACGCTTCTGGTCGTCCGGCAATCCGCTGGCCGGCGATACGGGCCCCGCCTACAAGGTGATGTGTGGATACGCGTTGTAAACTGACGCGGTGCGACGAACAGGTGAGCTCCGGGTGTCCCACCGTGGCCAGATGAGCCTGCCGGCCTCAACGAGGCATCGGTGGCATCTCGGTGAGGGAGGCCAGGTCGGATATGTGGATCTCGGGGACGCGGTCCTTCTCCTTCCGGGTGGTGTGGCTGCGTTGCGTCGCCAACTCTTGGACGCCGTGACCGAGGCCGACTGGGCGAAAGCGCGAACCGGGTTCGGCGACGACGACCTCGCCACCGAGTGACGCTTGTCGTCGATGAGCAGCTCCTGAGCATCGTCCTGCGCGGCGACGAGCTCCCGGCCGAGCTCCGTTCTGACTCGACCATCGCCACGACTGGGTATTGGTACATCCGCCTCTGCCAGGCCGTGCTCGGCGTTGCGGACAGGCCCGGGACGCTGGCGGGTCCGTTCACTGTCTTGCCACCGGGCCGGCGCGAACAGGCGCTTGCCGCCATGCTGGAGCTGCCTGAGGAGATCGGCCTCGTCAGCCTGCGCGAGCTCGGGCCCGTGATCGGTCGACTCCGGGCCCGGCATCAGCTGAACATCCTCGGGGTCGAAGCGCTCGCTGCGGCGGTGTACCTGGATGCCACCGTCGCGCTGTCGGCCCGCTCGCCCCGGCTCGAGGATGCCTTGCGGGCGGAGGGGATGGCATTCCACATCGTCGCCTCGCCGTGAAGCACGAGTCCCCTCGCGAGCACCCTGGCTACGGCGCCGGCGCCGGCCCCTGGAGCCCGCGGCTGTGGACGTCGATCAGGTGGGCCATCAGGCGGTCGAGGTCGGGCCACGGGAAGTCGGGACGGGCGATCAGCAGCGAGGTGATGCCGTGGACGGCGGTCCACAGGCTGGTGGCCACCAGGAAGGGGTCGCCGGCGGCGATGGCGCCGGCGTCCATGCAGCGGGCGACCTCGTCCACCAGGTGGCCGAAGGCGGCCAGGCCGGGGAGGCGGTCGAGCTCGCCGGGGGCGACGTCGGTCAGGGGACGGGTCATGAACAGGATGCGGTACTGCTCGGGGTGGTCGAGGCCGAAGCGGACGTAGGCCCGGCCCCGGGCCCAGAGCACCTCAAGGGGGTCCTCGATGCCGGCGGTGGCCTCGGTCATGAAGGCGTCGAAGTGCTGGAACCGGACCTCGCACACCGCGGCGAGCAGCTTGTTCTTGTCGGCGAAGTGCAGGTAGATCGACGGCGGCGTGACGCCCACCGCGTCGGCGATGGCCCGGATGGACACCGCCCCCTGGTCGCCGGTCTCGATCAGCAGCCGTTCGGCGGCCTCCAGAATCTCCGCCCGCAGGAGCTCGCCCTCGCCCCTGCGGGCCCGGGCCCGTCTGGTGGCCGGCGTCATGTGCTCACTTTCTCACGGGGCGCAACCGGCCCGGCCGCCGGCGCCTCCTCGCCGGCGCTCTCGGAGATCCCGAACTTCGCGTGGAGCCGGCGCAGCGGGGCGGGCGCCCACCAGTTGGCGTCGCCGGCCAGGCGCATGAACGCCGGCACCAGCGCGGCCCGGATGAGGGTGGCGTCGAGGATGACGGCAAGGGCCAGGCCCAGCCCGAACAGCTTGATGAACGTCACCTGCGAGGTGGCGAAGGCCAGGAACACGACGGCCAGCAGGGCGGCGGCGGCGGTCACGATGCGACCGGTCCGCTCCAGGCCGATGGCGACAGAAGACACGTTGTCGCCTGAGACGTCGTACTCCTCCTTGATGCGGGAGAGCAGGAAGACCTCGTAGTCCATCGACAGGCCGAAGGCGATGCAGAACATCAGGATCGGCATGGTGGTGGCGATGGTGCCGGTGGCGGTGAAGTCGAGGACGCCCGACAGGTGGCCCTCCTGGAAGATCCACACCATGGCCCCGAAGCTGGCGCTCAGGCTGAGCAGGTTCACGACGATCGCCTTGACCGGCACGAGGATGCCGCCGGTCATGAGGAACAGGGCGACGAAGGTCACCAGGGCGATGAGACTCAGGGCCAGCGGCATGCGCCCGAACAGCGAGGCCTTGGAATCGACCAGCTCGGCCGAGGCGCCGGCGACCTGCACGGCGAACGGCGACGGGACGTCTCGCACCGCCTTGACCAGGGTCTCGCCGGCCTCGGAGTAGGGCTCGACCGCGGGCACCACGGAGAACCAGGTGCCGTCCTGGCCGGCGAAGCGGGCGGATGCCTCGTTGGGGGGAGCGACCTGGGCGCCGTCGATGTAGGAGCCGGTGCGGGCGTCGACCCGGGCCGCGCCGGGTGTGCGGGACAGGTCGACGGCGTAGCGCTCGATGTCGGCAGCCGACGGCGAGGAACCGGGTGCGACAACCGACAGCGCGCTGGCCTCGTTGGACGTGAAGTTGGTGCGGATGGCGTCCTGCACCTGGCGGCTGGACGCCGACGCCGGCAGGTTGCGGTCGTCGGGCAGGCCGAAGGCGATGTTGAGGAAGGGGGCACCCAGGAACAGCAGGACGAGGACGACCGCCGATGCCACCGCCACCGGCCGGTGCATGACCGCCAGCGCCACCCGGTGCCAGAAGCCGGTGCCCTCGGGCTTGACCGGCCGGCGCCAGAGGACCCATGTGTCGACCCGGCGGCCGAGGACGGCGAGCAGGGCGGGCAGCACCACAACCGCGCCCACCGCGGCGAGGGCGACGACGGCGATGCCGGCGTAGGCGAAGGAGCGCAGGAACGAGAGCGGGAAGACGAGCATGGCCGCGAGGGACACGGCGACGGTGAGGGAGCTGAAGATCACCGTCCGACCCGCGGTCCGAACGGTCCGGACGATGGCGTCGGCCGGCAGGAGCCCGGCCCGCAGCTCCTCCCGGTACCGGGACACCACGAACAGGCTGTAGTCGATGGCCAGGCCCATGCCCATGGCCGTGGTGAGGTTGAGGGCGAAGATCGACACCTGGGTGAACGAGGCCAGGACGCGCAGCACCAGGAAGGTGCCGATGACGGCCAGGGCGCCGATGCCGAGGGGAAGCGACGCCGCCACCACGCTGCCGAACACCAGCACGAGCAGGATCAGGATGATGGGCAGGCTGATCATCTCCGCCCGCACGAGGTCGTGCTCGATCTGGGTGCTGACCTGGCGGAACACCTCGGCGAAGCCGCCCACGGCGACGGTGAGGACCGTGCCGTCGGGCCGGGTGTAGCGGGGGGAGATGTCCTTGATGCGCTCGGCGACCTGGTCGTCGTCGCCGGCGATGGTGGCGAGGACCAGGGCCTGGGTGCCGTCGTTGCTGCGCAGCGGCGGTGGCGAGCCGAGGGTCCAGTACGAGACGGCCTGGGTGACGCCCGGCTCGGCCGCCAGCTCCTTGGTGAGGGCGATGCCGGCGGCGGTGGCCGCCCCACTGTCGACCGCCGCCGTCGTCACCAGGAGCACGACGTTGGGGTTGCGGGTCCCGAAGGACTGCTCCAGCACCTTCTTGGCCTGGCTCGATTCGGCGCCCAGGTCCTCGAAGCCGCCGCCGGACAGGTGCTTGGCCACGCCGCCGCCGAGGGCGCCGGCGACGAACATGCCGAGCAGGGCGACGACGAGCACCGCCACCCGTCGACGGACCACGAACCGACCGAGCGTTCCGAGCATGAGCTGACCTCCGTTAACCTAACAACGATAAGTTAGCGGCAGTATGCTCCGACCGGGCGCCGGAAGTCCAGCCCCAGGAACGAAAAAGCCGCCGGCTGGGGGCCGGCGGCAGGAGAAAGGGGGCGGGCAGGGGCCTCAGGCGAGACCCCTGCCCGGGAGGGGGTTGTTCACACCGCGCTGCGGCGCAGAGTGTGGATACCCACCCGGACGTGACCCAAACACCATTTCCGGAGAAATTTCCCGGGCCGAGTTCCGGGTACGAACGGGGCATGTTCCAGAACGCGCGCAGGGACCAGGTCCGCCGGCTGGTCGACGAGGGCACGCAGCTCGTCGAGGTCCTCGAGCGCCGGCAGTTCGACCTGGCCCACCTGCCCGGCGCCATCCACATCCCCGCCTGGGAGCTCACGCCGGCCCGCGCCGGCGCCGAGCTCGACCGGGACCGCCCGGTGGTCGTGTACTGCTTCGACAACCTCTGAGACCTCAGTCCCCGGGCAGCGTGCCTGCTCGAGCTCTACGGCTTCACCGAGGTCCATGACTACGTCGACGGCAAGGTCGACTGGATGGCCTACGGCCTGCCGGTCGAGGGCCGGGACGGCCCGTTCCTCGGGGCGCAGCTGACCGAGCCGGTCACCTGCGACGTGTCGTTGACCGCCGGGGACGCCCGCCGGCTGCTGGACCGGCCGGGCACCGACTCGGTGGTCGTCGTCGCCGGCGGGGGAATGGTGGTCGGCGAGGTCGACGCCGGCACGCTGGAGGGTCACGCCGACGCGGCGCGCCTGCTCGACGTGATGGATCCCGTCCCCACCACCGTCCGGCCGAGCGTGACCGTGGCGGCGCTGGCCGAGGGCGGCGGTGGCCGGCGGCTGGTCACCACGTCCGACGGCCGGCTCCTCGGTGAGGCGACGGTCGAGGGCGACGAGCGCGCCGGCCACGACCACGGCGCCGAGACTGACACGGAGGCGTTCGAGGAGGAGCTGGGCCGGGTCATGGCCGCCGTCGAGGAGCGCTTCGGCGACCGGGAGCCGACCGAGGCCGAGCTGCGGTCGTTCCTGCGCGACCGGCTGGTGTCCGAGGGCCGCACGCCGGACGACGCCGACCGCTTCCTCGACGAGCTCGACGCCGGCGACTAGGGCCCGCCCCCGCCCCCGCCTCGAATTGGCTGCACTTGGCCGCGTAGGCACGGCCAACTGCAGCCGGTTCGATCTGGGAAGAACCGCCACATGAGCGAGGCGCGGGTCGGGTGCTCAGGGTGGGTCTACCGGCACTGGCGGGGGCCCGTCTACCCGCCGGAACTGCCGGCGAAGAAGTGGTTCGAGCACTACGCCCGCATGTTCGACTCGGTGGAGATCAACAACAGCTTCTACCGGCTGCCGACGGAGGCCGCGGCCGAGGGCTGGGCGGCGCAGGCCCCACCCGGCTCCGTCTACGCCCTCAAACTGGGGCAATTCGGGTCGCACCGGATGAAGCTCAAGAACGCCCAGTCGTGGCTACCGAACCACATGGACCGCCTGCAGCGGCTGGGCGCCGCCGCCGGCCCCACGCTGGTGCAGCTCCCGCCCCGGTGGAAGCGCAACGCCGAGCGGCTCGACGAGTTCCTCGCGGTGGCGCCCAGGCACGTCCGCTGGGCGGTGGAGTTGCGGGAGGCGTCGTGGCTCCACGAGGAGACCTACGCGGTCCTCCGCCGCCACGGCGCCGCCCTGTGCATCCACGACCTCTTGGCCGAGCACCCGTGGGAGCTGACCACGGAGTGGACCTACGTCCGCTTCCACGGGCCTCGGGCGACCGAGACCGCCTACCAGGGCCGGTACGGGCCGGACGGCTTGTTCTGGATGGCGGAGCGGCTGACCGGCTGGCTGCACGAGGGCCACGACGTCTACGCCTACTTCAACAACGACGATTCCGGCTATGCGGTGGAAGACGCCCGGTGGCTGGCCGACCGGTTGGGCCACCGGCGGGAATAGTTGAATGCTCATCTAAGTTGTACGGAGGGATCACACGAAGGAGACCGACCATGCCCGTGACCCGCCTGAACCACGCCGTCCTCTACGTGCGCGACGTCGAGCGCACCCGGGAGTTCTACGAGAACGTCCTCGGGTTCAAGACGCTCATCTGGGCGCCCGGCCAGGCCGCCTTCTTCCAGGCCCCCGGCTCGACCAACGACCACGACCTCGGCACCTTCCAGATCGGCGCCGGCGCCGGCCCCTCGCAAGCCGGGCGCAGCACCGTCGGCCTCTACCACCTGGCGTGGGAGGTGGACACGCTGGCCGAGTTGGTCCGCATCCGCGAGATCCTCGTCGAGCGCGGCGCCCTCACCGGGGCGTCCGACCACATCACCACCAAGGCCTTGTACGCCAAGGACCCCGACGGCATCGAGTTCGAGGTCTCCTGGCTGCTTCCCGCCGACCTCATCACCGACGAGATGAAGGCCGAGACGGCCACCCTGGCCCGGCCCCGCCCCCTCGACCTCGATCGTGAGATCGCCCGTTACGGCGCCGACACCCGAGGTGGGGTCGGCGTGTCGGTACCTGTCGGGCTCACCTAGCTAGGCTGCGGCCGTGCCCGTGTCGTTCGTCCAGGTGCTGCCGAGTGCGGAGCTGGAGGAGGAGACACCGGGCGAGCCCCGGCTCAAGATGGTCACCATCGAGGGGACCGACATCCTCCTCGGCCGCCTCAGCGGCGGGGAGGTCATCGCCTTCGCGTCCCACTGCCCCCACCAGCAGACCCACCTCGAGAGCGCCACCTTCTTCGACGGCAAGGTGCGCTGCTCCCTACACGTCTACCTGTACGACCCGAAGACGGGCGAGAACGTCGTCCCCGCCCGCGACTGCAACCCGGCCAACCTCTGGAAGCTCAAGCCCGGGTACCTGCCCGTCTACCCGGTGGAGGAGCGCGACGGCTGGATCTGGGTCGGCGACACGCCCAAGCCGCCGCCGGCCTCCTACGACCCGGCCAAGGAGCGTCCGCCGGCGCCCGGCGCCCGCCGGCCGGCGCCGGCGGCCGAGCCCCTCGCCGGCGCCGGCGATCGCCGGCCGCACGTGCTCCGGGGGGAGCTGGCGCCGGCGATCGCCGCCCCCCTCGCCCAGTCCAGCGTCGGTGCCCGGACCGAGCACCCGACGAAGGCGGTGAAGGTGGCGCGAGGCGTCACCTTCTCCCTGAACCTGCCGACCACGCCCCAGCCCGGCTGCATGTGGCGAACGGAGGTCGACGGTCCCCTGCTGGCCGTGGTGGAGGAGCGCTTCCAACCTGGTGACCCGCCTACCCATCTCGTGCGCGTCGCCGCCCGGGGTGAAGGCGAGTCGACCCTGCGTTGCTTCTACGGCCGGCCCTGGGACGCCCAACCGCTCGAGCTGCGCGTATACAAGGTCCTCATCGAGCAGCCCTGACCCCGCAACTGGTGACGATCGGACAGGCCAGAGCCTGTCCGATCGTCACCAGTTGCGGTGAGTCATTCGTGCGAGATGGCGGCCAGCACGTCGAGCCGGGCCGCCCGCCGGGCCGGGAACACGGCGGCGATCACGCCGGCGACGCCGGCGAGCACGACGTAGGCGATGAGCTGCCCGCCGGGGATGACGACCTTGCCGATCCCCTCGTCGTCGAGGGCGCCGACGATGGCGTAGCCGAACAGGACGCCCACGGCCAGGCCGAGGATGGCACCCAGCACGGCGATGATGACCGACTCGCCCCGGATCATCGACCGGACCTGCCGGCGGGACATGCCGACGGCGCGGAGGAGGCCCAGCTCGCGTGTCCGCTCGAGGATCGACAGGGCCAGGGTGTTCACGATGCCGAACAGGGCGATGATGATCGACAGCGCCAGGAGGGCGGAGATCAGCCCGAGGATCTGGTTGACCTGGTCCTCCTGTTGCTGCTTGAACTCCGCCTGGTCTCGTAGCTCGACGTTCGGGAAGTCGGCGGTGACCCGCTCCACCGCGGTCCGGGCGTCGGCGGGGGAAACGCCGGCCCTGGACTTGGCCAGCACGGCGAAGTCGAGGCGGTCGGTGAAGTTGGCGTCGAAGGTCGCCGTCGACACCAGGTAGTCGCCCAGGAGCTGGTTCTCGGCGAACGTGCCGGCGATCCGCAGGTCCTTGGTGCCGGTGCGGGCGAACGTCATCGCCAGGGTGCCGCCTACGGCCAGCTTCTTGTCGTTCAGCTCCTCCTCGCCGACGAGCACCTCACCCCGCGCCAGCCCGCCGGCGTCGCCGGCGGTGACGTCGAGCTTGAGCACCTGGCCGAGCGTCGCCGGGTCGCCGGCGAACAGGCCGCGGGTGGCGCCCTGGGCGCGCCACTCGCCCGTCTGCAGCGCCGACACCGCGGCCAGCTCCGGTTGCCGGGCGAGGCGGGGCGCCAGGTCGGTGCTGATGTTCGGCATGAAGTTCGACGTGCTGATGATGAAGTCGGCGGCCAGGTACTTGTCGACGACGTCGGCCGCCGAGGACTTGATCGAGGCGGCCAGCACGCTGACGCACGCCACCAGGCCCAGGCCGACGGTGAGGGCGGCGGCCGTCGCCGCCGTCCGCCGGGGGTTGCGCATGGCGTTCTGGCGGCCGAGCTTGCCGGACATGCCGGCGATGCGCGGGAACGGGGCGCCGATGACCCGGGCCATCGGCACCGCGGCCAGCGGGCTCAGCAGGGCGACGCCCACGAACACCAGGGCGGCGCCGAGGCCGACCAACGAGATCCCGCCGCCGAAGAGCCCCCGCAGCAGCGCGGCCCCACCCAGGGCGGTCACGACGGCGCCGGCGATCGACCGCCGGCGGAGCGACCCGCCCTGCTCGACACCGCCGCCCCGCAGGGCGGCCATCGGTGGGATCTTCGACGCCCGTCGGGCCGGCGAGATCGACGACAGGACGGTGACGCCGACGCCGACGACGAGGGAGGCGATGATCGTCCGGGGCTGGATGACCAGCCCCGACGCCGGCAGGTCGATCCCGAACGCCGCCAGCAGTGCCTTCAGGCCGAGGGCGACGAGGATGCCGAGCCCGAGGCCGACGAGCGATGCGAAGAGCCCGACGATGAACGCCTCCCCCACCACCGACCACAGGACCTGGCGCCGGCTGGCGCCCAGCGCCCGCAACAGGGCCAGCTCGCGGGTGCGCTGGGCCACCAGGATCGAGAACGTGTTGAGGATGATGAAGCCGCCGACGAACAGCGAGATGCCGGCGAACACCAGCAGGGCGGTGCTGAAGAACCCCAGCGCCTGCTGGACCGAGTCGGCGCCCTCGTCGGCCACCTGCTGGCTGGTGACCACTTCGACCCCTGCCGGCACGACGCCGGCCACCCGGTCCCGCAGGGCCAGGGCCGAGATGCCCTCGGTCGCCTTGGCGTCGATGCTGTCGAAGCGGCCGACCTTGGCGAACACCCGCTGCGCGGTGTTGACGTCGAAGATGGCCAGTGTGGCGCCGGCCAGGTTGTCGGCCTCGCCGAAGCCGGTGATGCCGACGACGGTGAACTCTTCCGTCGGGCCCCGGAACAGCACCTTCACCTTGTCGCCGACCGCGAACTTGTGGGCCTTGGCCGTCACCGCGTCGACCACGACCTCGCCGGCGCGCTGCGGCTCGCGGCCGGAGCGCAGCGTCAGGGGCGAGAGGCCCGGCTGGGTCCAGTTGAACCCAAGGGTCGGCGCTCCGGTCGTGGTGACTGCCTTGCCGGCCTCGTCGACGAACTGGGCGTAGCCGCCCACCGAGCCGTCCGCGGCCGCCACCCCAGGGACTCGGCGCACGACCTCGAGCAACGACGCCGGCACCGTGTCCCGGGCCGTCTCGGTCGACGCGCCCTGGCCGAAGCCCGACGCCGCCCGCACCGTGACGTCGGTGCCGGCGGAGATCTCGTCGAAGAGGGTGTCGAAGGTCTTGTTGATCGTGTCGGTGAGCACGAAGGTGCCGGCGACGAAGCTCACGCCGAGCACCACGGCCATGGCGGTCAGGAACAGGCGGAGCTTGTGGGCCAGCAGGCCCTTGAGGACGGCGCGGACCATCAGTCGCCGAGACCCTTCATGCGGTCGAGCACCTTCTCGGCTGTCGGCTCCGTCATCTCGTCGACGATGCGGCCGTCGGCGAGGAACACCACCCGCTCGGCGTAGGACGCGGCGGAGGGGTCGTGCGTCACCATCACGACGGTCTGGTCGAACTCCCGCACCGATGTTCGCAGGAACCCGAGCACCTCGGCGCTGGCCCGTGAATCGAGGTTGCCGGTGGGCTCGTCGGCGAACACGATGCCCGGCCGCGACGCCAGCGCCCGAGCCGCCGCCACCCGCTGCTGCTGGCCGCCGGACAGCTCCGACGGCCGGTGCGACAGCCGGGGCCGCAGGCCGACGGTGTCGATCAGCCGGTCGACCCAGGCCTTGTCGGGCTCCCGGCCGGCGATGTCCATGGGCAGGGTGATGTTCTCCGCCGCGGTCAGCGTGGGCACCAGGTTGTAGGCCTGGAAGATGAAGCCGATCCGGTCCCGGCGCAGCCGGGTCAGCTCCTTGTCGTTCAGGGTGCTCAGCTCGACGTCGCCCACGTAGACCTGGCCGGAGGTGATGGTGTCGAGCCCGGCCATGCAGTGCATGAGCGTGGATTTCCCCGACCCGGACGGGCCCATGATGGCGCTGAACTGGCCGGCGGCGAACTCGACGGAGATGCCGTCGAGGGCGCGGACGGCGGCGTCGCCCTCGCCGTAGACCTTGACCAGGTTCGTCCCTCGGGCCGCAGGTGTCCCATTGCTCATCGACGTGCTCATTTCTTGACGGCCGTCATTTTTGGTCGGAAGTCCATCGGAAGAACCGGAGGGCCAGGACGGACCCGGCGACCGCCCACGCGAAAAGGCCCCAGAGGTCGCCACCGTTCATGCCCATGCCGGTCGTGCGGGGGTCGAAGGCGTACTGGAGGCCGTCGGCCAGGCGCTGCATCGGGAACAGCCCGGCGACGGTGGTGATCCAGTCGGGCGCATTGTCGAGCGGGAAGAAGATGCCGGACACGAACAGCAACGGGAAGATCGAGAAGTTGACGATCGCCGGCGCGGCGTCGGCGTTGGGACAGAGGCCGCTCACCGCCAGCCCGAGCGCGCAGAAGCAGACGGCGCCGAGGGCGAGCGTCAGGAACAGGCCGGGCGCCGTCGCGGTGGGGAACTCGACGTCGTAGGCGACGACCCCGAAGCCGACGGTGAGCACGAACAGCATGAAGGTGATCACCACCGACGAGCCCACCTGCCCGCCCAGGTAGGCCCACGTCGGCACCGGCGTCCCGCGGACCCGCTTGAGGATCCCGAAGTCCCGGGAGATCGTCATCCGGATGGCCAGGTTCGTGTAGCAGGCCGAGATCAGGCCGAAGGCGAGGATGCCTGGTACGAAGAAGGTGACGAAGGAGATGTTGCCCCGCTCCTCGATCCGGGCGCCGGAGTTGAGGGTGGAGAAGATCACCAGGAACAGGAGCGGGAACGCGAAGGTGAAGACGGCGCCGGCGGGGTTGCGCCAGAACGCCTTCTGCTCGAACCGGAGCTGGCGGCCGGCGATGGTCAGGTCACTCACCGCTCGTGGCCGCCTCCGCGGTCAGTGCGATGTAGACGTCCTCGAGCGTGGGGTGGGTGACCGTGAGCCCCTCGAGGATCACGCCCCGTTCGAGCGCCCATCCCGTGAGGGCGTGGAGCGCCGGCGTCGGCTCCTTGGTGCGGGCCACGACGCCCCGCTCGTCGACGGTGACGTCCACGCCCGCGCCGAGGTCGGGGAGGGCGACGCCGGCCGGCGGGGTGAAGCGGATCTCCGTCGCCGCGTCCCGGCCGGCGAGCTCGTCGGGCGGGCCCTCGGCCAGGATGCGGCCGGCGGCGATGACCGCCACCCGGTCGGCCAGGGCCTGGGCCTCGTCCATGTAGTGGGTGGTGAGGAAGATGGTCTTGCCGAGCGAGCGGAGGTTGCGGACGACGTCCCACGCCTCCCGCCGGGCCGTCGGGTCGAATCCGGTCGTGGGCTCGTCGAGGAAGAGGAGCTCGGGGTCGCCGGCCAGCCCGAGGGCGAGGTCGAGGCGCCGGCGCTGGCCGCCGGAGAGGTTCTTGACCACTTCGTTTCGCTTGGCTTCGAGCCCGGTGATGGCAAGTAGCTCGTCGACGGGCCGGGGTCGCGGGTAGTAGCCGCAGTACAACTCGAGCACCTCGCCGACGCGGAGGAAGCGCTCGACCCCCGTCTCCTGGAGCACGGTGCCGATGCGCTCGCGCAGGGCCCGCTCGCCCTTGGCCGGGTCGTGGCCGAGCACCTCGACCTCGCCGGCCGAGCGCTGCCGGTAGCCCTCCAGGATCTCCACGATCGTCGTCTTGCCGGCGCCGTTCGGCCCCAGGAAGCCGAACACCTCGCCCTCGGACACGTCGAAGTCGACGCCGCGCACCGCCTCGATGGCGCCGTAGGACTTCCGGAGGTCCCGGACCCTGATGGCCGGCATGGAACCGCTCCTCTGCGACGAGGGTCCCAGCCCCCGATTCGACTCTAGCCACGGGCCTCGCCGTTTCAGCGCCGCCCCACCCTACGATGGAGGCATGTGCGGGCGCATCGTCGTGACCAGGCCGGTCGACGTGCTCGCCGCGTTCTTCGGCGCCGGCGAGGTCGTCGCCGGGGCGCGCGAGCCGAGCTGGAACGTCGCCCCCGGCGCCGAGATCCTGGCCGTCGCCGACACCCGCAGCGGGCGGCGCCTGGGCACGATGCGGTGGGGGCTGGTGCCGTCGTGGTCGACCGACCCCTCGGCCGGGCCGCGGCCGACCAACGCCCGCATCGAGGGCATCCTCGACAAGGCGACCTTCGCCGAGTCCCTCGCCCGCCGGCGCTGCCTCGTGGTGGTCGACGGCTTCTACGAGTCGCGCCGCCCGCCCGGCGGCCCCAAGCAGCCCTACCTGCTCGACCCGGCCGACGGTTCGGGCGACCCCTACGCGCTGGCCGCCATCTGGGACCGGCACGACGGCGAGGTCAGCTGCGCGGTCGTCACCCAGCCGGCCGACGCGGAGCTGGCGTGGCTGCACGACCGCATGCCCGTGCGCATCGCCCGCGACCGCTGGGACGCCTGGCTCGACCCGGCGAACGTCGATGTCGGCGAGATCATGCGGCTGTTGGCGGAACCGGCAACAGTGCGGCTGCGGGCCCGACCGGTGGGCACGCGGGTCAACAGCGCCCGCAACGACGGCCCCGAGCTCGTCGAGATCCTCTCCGGGGAGATCCAGCCCCAGCTGATGTGACCTGAAGCACAGCCGAACCCTTCTCGAAGGGCCTCGGCGCATCCTCCCGTCGACGGCTTGCGACCGGCAAGCACACGACAGAAGGAGCGCATCATGCCCGTGGCAACCCTCCTCAAGAAGGGCTCGGCGGGGAGCGAGGTGGCCGAGCTGCAGTCCAAGCTCGCGGCCGCCGGCTTCAACGCCGGCCCGGTCGACGGCCAGTTCGGATCGCTGACCGAGCAGGCCGTCCTGGCCTTCCAGGCGGCCAAGGGCCTGGCGGTCGACGGCGTCGTCGGGCCGGCGACCAGCGCCGCCCTCGGGCTCGGCGACCCGCCGGCCGCCGGCTCGCTGCTCGTGCAGCTCGGCCTCATCGCCGAGGACCGGTTCGGCCTCGACGTCGGTGAGTGCGACGCGCCCGGCGCGCCCGCCCGGTGGGCGCCCGTGGGCTCCGGCCACTCGCCCAACTCGTTCCACCACCGGGGCCGGGCGTTCGACGCCAGCGGGTCGGCGTCGTCCACCGACGCGTTTGCCGCCTTCGTCGCCGCCAACCACGGCCCCGAGGTCGCCGAGCTGATCCACAGCCCGAACGGGTCCATCAAGGACGGCGTGCGGGTCCCCTCGGACTTCTGGCCCCAGGCGACCTTCGACGCCCACCACCACTGCCACGTCGCAGTCTGAGGAATGGCTCCGAACTGGCTGCACTGACGTGCCTAGAGACACGTCAGTGCAGCCAGAACGGGTCAGACGGCGAGCTCGACGGTGACGGCGAACGCGTCGGCGTCCTCGGTGACGAGCTCGGCGATGCGGCCGGCGTCACGGACGTCGCCGGCGGCGGCGCGCACGGCCGCGAGGCGCGGAGCGGTGTCACGCACGACGACGCGGGCTGCCTCGGCCCGCATCGACGCCTGGGCGACCGTCTTGGCTTTGCGGACCTCGCCGAGGACGGCGGACGCGACCTCGAGGACCAGCGGGTCGGCGCCGGCGGGGTCCCGCAGCTGGCCGGCGTCGGGCCACGCGGCCCGGTGGACCGAGCCCTCCTTCCACCACGACCAGACCTCCTCGGTGACGAAGGGCAGGAACGGGGCGAACAGCCGGAGCATGGTGGACAGCGACAACGTGAGGGCCCGGTTGGCCGACGCTGCGGCGGCCTCGCCCTGGCCGCCGTAGGCCCGGCTCTTGACCAGCTCCAGGTAGTCGTCGCAGAAGCTCCAGAAGAATGACTCGGTGCGCTCCAAAGCCCGGGCGTAGTCGTACCCGTCGAACGCGACCGTGGCCTCGTCGACGAGCGAGGCGAGACCAGCGAGCATCGCCGCGTCGAGCGGGGCGGTGACGTCGCCCTCTTCACCGAGCCGGGACAACACGAACTTCGAGGCATTCAGGAGCTTGATGGACAGCCGCCGGCCGACCTTCATCTGACCCTCGTCGAAGGCGGTGTCGACGCCGGGTCGCCCACTCGCCGCCCAGTAGCGGACGGCATCGGCGCCGTGGGAGTCGAGGAGCCCGATCGGCGTCAGCGCGTTGCCCTTCGACTTCGACATCTTCTTGCGGTCGGGGTCGAGCACCCACCCGGAGATGGCCGCGTCGGTCCACGGAAGCGTGCCGTGCTCAAGCTCCGAGCGGACGACGGTGGAGAACAGCCAGGTGCGGATGATCTCGTGGGCCTGCGGCCGCAGGTCCATGGGAAAGACGCGGTGGAAGAGGTCAGGGTCGTCGGCCCAGTGGCCGCCGATCTGGGGGGTGAGCGACGACGTGGCCCAGGTGTCCATGACGTCGGGCTCGCCGGTGAACCCACCCGGCTGGTCGCGCTGGGCAGGCGTGAAGCCGTAGGGCACGTCGGTGGACGGGTCGACCGGCAGGCGGCTCTCGTCGGGGATGAGGGCCTGGTCGTACAGGACCGAGCCGTCGTCGCCCAGTCGGTACCAGAGGGGGAAGGGGACGCCGAAGAACCGCTGGCGGCTGATGAGCCAGTCGGTGTTCAGGCCCTGGACCCACGACTCGAACCGGGCCCGCATGTACGGCGGGTGCCAGCGCAGCTCCGCGCCCCGCTCGAGCAGTCGCTCCTGGTGGTCGAGCGTGCGGATGAACCACTGCCGGCTGCTGAGGATCTCGAGGGGCTTGTTGCCCTTCTCGAAGAACTTGACCGAGTGGGTGATCGGCCGGGGATCGCCGACCAGGTCGCCGGCCTCGCGGAGCAGCTCGACGATGCGGCTGCGGGCCGGCTCCATCTTCTTGCCGCTGAGCTCGGTCCACGCCGGCGACACGTCGACACCCGGGGGCGGCTCGGCCTGGACGCGGCCGTCACGCCCGACGATGGTCCGGGTCTCCAGCTTCAGCTCCCGCCACCAGGTGACGTCGGTGACGTCGCCGAAGGTGCAGATCATGGCCACACCGGTGCCCTTCTCGGGCTCGGCCAGCGGGTGGGCGACGATCGGCACGCCAACGCCGAACAGCGGCGTGCGCGCCTGGGTGCCGAACAGCGGCTTGTAGCGCTCGTCGTCGGGGTGGGCGACGAGGGCGACACACGCGGGGATGAGCTCGGGGCGGGTGGTGTCGATCTCGATCGCCGCGCCGTCCGGGCCGCCGAAGCGGATGCGGTGGTAGGCGCTGCCGACCTCGCGGTCCTCCAGCTCGGCTTGGGCGATGGCGGTCTGGAAGTCGACGTCCCACAGGGTCGGCGCGACCTTCTGGTAGGCCTCGCCCTTGGCCAGCAGGTGGAGGAAGCCGCGCTGGGAGGCCCGCTGCGCTGCGGGTTCGATGGTCGTGTACGTCATGCCCCAGTCGACCGACAGGCCGAGGCGCCGCCACAGCTCCTCGAACGTCTTCTCGTCCTCGACGGTCAGCTGGATGCACAGCTCGACGAAGTTGGGTCGGGAGATGGCCATCGGCGGCGACGGCGGCTTGTCGGGCGGCCGGAAGTCAGGGTCGTACGGCAACGCAGGGTCACAGCGGACGCCGAAGTAGTTCTGGACGCGGCGCTCGGTGGGCAGACCGTTGTCGTCCCACCCCATCGGGTAGAAGACCTCGCGGCCCCGCATGCGCTGATACCGGGCGATGGTGTCGGTGTGGGTGTAGGAGAAGACGTGGCCAACGTGGAGCGAGCCGCTCACCGTCGGCGGCGGCGTGTCGATGGAGTAAATCTCGGCCCGGGACTTCGAGCGGTCGAAGCGGTAGGTGCCGTCGGCTTCCCAGCGCGCGCCCCACTTCTCCTCGAGGCCGTCGAGAGATGGTTTTTCGGGGACGTCGGGTGCCGGCACAGGGTTACGGTAACCCGGTGATCCGTCTTCACGACACTGGATTGGGCCGGCTGGCCGACGTCGAGCCCCGCGACGCCGGGAAGGTCTCCATGTACGTGTGCGGGCCGACGGTCTACGGGCTGCCCCACATCGGCCACGGGCGGATGGCCCTGGTGTGGGACGTGGTCCGCCGGTATTTCGAATGGACCGGTCTCGACGTGCGGTTCGTCTCGAACATCACCGACATCGACGACAAGATCATCGCCCGGGCCAACGAGGAGGGCCGGTCGTCGACCGACGTGGCCGTCCAGTACGAGGCGGCCTGGTACGACGCCGTGGACGCGCTCGGCGTGAAGCGCCCGACGGTCGACCCCCACGCCACCGCCTACGTGGAGCAGATGATCTCCCTCATCGCCGGCCTGGTCGCCGCCGGCAAGGCGTATCCGACCTCCGACGGCGTGTACCTCTCCGTCGACACGGTGCCGGGCTACGGCCTGCTGGCCCGCCAGTCGCTCGACAGCCTGCGCGCAGGTGCCCGGGTCGACGTCGTCGAGGAGAAGCGGTCGCCGCTCGACTTCGCCCTCTGGAAGAACGCCAAGCCGGGGGAGCCGACGTGGGACGCGCCGTGGGGGGGTGGCCGTCCGGGCTGGCACACCGAGTGCGTGGTGATGTCCCTCGACCTGCTGGGCGAGGGCTTCGACCTCCATGGCGGTGGCATCGACCTGGCCTTTCCCCACCACGAGAACGAGCGGGCCCAGGCCGTCGCCGCCGGCCGCGACTTCGCCCGCCGGTGGGCCCACAACGGCCATGTCCAGATGGGCGGCGAGAAGATGTCCAAGTCGCTCGGCAACATCACGAACCTGACTGACCTGCTCGAAATGGTCGATCCGCGGGCGTACCGGCTCGTCGTGCTCCAGTCCCACTACCGGGCGCCGGTGGAGGTGACCGGGACGACCCTCGACGCCGCCGGCCGGGCCCTGAGCGGGCTCGACGCCTTCGCCCGCCGGGTCGCCGACCTGCCCGACGCGCCGGCGGATCCTCAGGCGATCGCCCGCTTCCGCGCCGCCATGGACGACGACCTCGACACGCCCGGCGCGGTGGCCGAGATCTGGAGCCTCATGAAGGCGGCAAACACCGCTCTCGACGCCGGCGACGCCGCCGGCGCCGCCCCCCTGGCTGCCGCCGTCCGGGAGCTGGCCGGCGCCGTCGGCCTTGTGTCGGCCGTCGCGGGAGACGACATCCCGGCCGATGTGGCCGCGCTGGTGACCGCCCGCGACGAAGCCCGGGGCAGCCGCGATTTCGCCGGCGCCGACGCCCTTCGGGACCGCCTCGTCGGCCTCGGTTGGGCGGTCGAGGACACCGCTCAGGGGACCCGAGTACATCGCAAAGACACCTAGAGACATTGCGGTTGCCGACTGGTAGTTTCCCGCGCGGGGAATTCGCTTTTGCACGGCATCACCGCACGGTTGGGCAGTCCCCGGGGTGTGAGTCCAACGCGAGAAGGGGGATCGCCGCCGTGGCGACCGGAACCGTCAAGTGGTTTAACGCTGACAAGGGGTACGGGTTTATCCAGCAGGAGGACGGGGGAGACGTCTTCGTTCACTTCAGTGCCATCCAGAAGCCGGGGTACCGCAGCCTTGAGGAGGGCGAGCCCGTCGAGTTCGATGTCCAGACCGGCCCGAAGGGGCTGCAGGCCGCGAACGTCCGGCCCAAGGAGTAGCTGCCGGCGCAGCTTGACGGTGTGATCGGGGCCCTTCGGGGGCCGGGTGGGGGAGAGACGGATGGCGACGACGGGCGTGGCGCTCGCCTTGGCGCGCCCGCCTGGCGGTGGCGTCGCCCGGCGCTGCGGTGGCGATCGGTACGCTGTCGCCGGTGGATGAGCGGCCATGAGTTCACCCGTGGATGAGGCCGGCGCGGCAACGCCCCGGCCGCCTGCGGCCATGGCGGGTGTCGACCGCCTGGATGCACTCGAGCACCAAGTCCGCCAGCTGACGAGCCGGCTGGCCAGCTGGGTCGAGTCCCAACTGGTCCAAGCGCTGGACGACCGCCACGACGACATGAAGGCGCTCCGGTCGGAGCTGCAGGCCGTCGTCAACGAAGAGCTGGACGGCTTCCGCGCCGAGTCGGCGTCGGTCGTGGCGGTCGCGACCCAGCGGCTCGAGGTCGCCCAGAAGCAGCTCGGCGAGCGCCTCGACGAGGTGGCGGCGCGCGCCGCCAACGCCGCCGCCCGTGCCGTGGCCGGCATCGGCGAATCGGGAACCGACGCCGAGCGGATCGAGGTCCTGGAGGAGTACGTCGGCCAGCGCATGTCGGTCGTCGGCGACCAGCTGCACGCCGAGCTCGACGCGGTCCGCGCCGATGTGGAGCGCCTGTCGGACGGGCCGGCGGGCGGCGAGGCCCTGGAGCTCCGGCTTCGGGCCGCCATGAGCCGGCTGAGCGAGTCCGTCGAGGCCCGGCTGGCGGCGATCGACGTGGGCCCGCGGGCGGAGCTCGACGCCCTACGCGCCGAGGTGCGGGGGGTGGCGGAGGAGGGCCACGCGCGCGTCGAGGGATTCGAGCAGCGGGTCAAGGCGGCGATGGTGCGCCTAACCGAGTCGGTCGAGGCCAGGCTGGCCGAGACGCTTGGTGCCAGGGATCCCGCGGTCGAGGCGGTGCGGGCCGAGCTTGCCGGTCGACTCGACGCCGTCGGCCGCGAGGCCGACCAGGCCGCCCAGGTCGTCAGCGCCCTGCAGCTCTCGGTGGCGGACGCGGCCGAGCGCACCGCGGCGCTCGACCGGCGGGTGCAGGCGGCGGTGGGCCGGCTCGGCGACTCCTTCGAGGCCCGCCTGGCGGACGTGGCGACGTCACGGGGCGGCGAGCTGCTCACCCTGCGGGCGGAGTGGACGGCGGCCGGCGTCGCCCTGGGCGAGCGGATGGACCAGCTCGCGCTCGAGACCGGCGCGGTGGCCGGCGACGTCGCTGCCCTCCGCGCCGCAGCCGACGCGTCCGGCGCTCGCATCGACGAGCTCGAGCAGCGGGTCAAGGCCGCGGTCGGTCGCCTCGCCGAGTCGGTCGAGGGCCAGCTCGGCGAACTGGCCCGTGCCCAGGCGGCAGAGCTGGAGACCACCGGGGCGGGACTGCGTACCACGCTGGCCACCCAGGCCGCCGAGCTGCGGGCGGAGCTCGACACCGCGACCGCGGCCATGCGCTCCCGGTTCGGGCAGGTGCACGAGCGCCTCGACACCGTCGAGCGCCAGCACCGGGAAGCGGGCGAACGGGCCACCGAGCTGGTCGAGGCGCGGCTGGCCGAGGTCGTCGAGCGCCGGCGCTCCGAGTTCGACGATCTGAAGCGGGAGCTGGACGGCTCGGTGGCCGCTCAGCTCCAGCAGGGGCGGACCGAGATCGGCTCCGCCGTCGCCGACGCCCACCGGCGCTTCGTCGTGTCGGTCGACCGGCTCGAGGAGCGGATGAACGAGGTGGCGGAGCAGTCGGCCGCGGCGTGGGCGGCGGTGGCCGGCCTGGAGGTCGTCCAGGAGACGGTGGCGTCGGACGGTCGACGCATCGAGGCCCTGGAGACGCATACCCGGCGCACCGACGCCCGCCTCGGCGAGCTGGTCGACGCCAAGCTCGCCGAACTCGCCGTCGTCCAGCGCGCCGATCTCGACGGGCTCCGCGCCGAGACGCGGATCGCGCTGGACGCCCACCTCGCCACCACGCGGGAGGAGGTCACCCTGGCCGTCGGCCGGGCCGGCCGCGACCTCGACGCCGGCGCCGTCGAACTCGACGCGTTGGCGGCGTCGCTGGCCGGCGGGATGCGCGAGGCCGAGGGGCGCCTGGTCGAGAAGGTCGAGGCCAAGCTGGCCGAGGTGGAGGTGGTCGCCGCCCGGGCCGGCGAGGCCGGCGCCGCCGTCGCCGCGTTGGGCCGGTCGGTGACCAAGGCCCAGGACCAGACGCAGCGGAAGCTGGCCGGCATCGGCGAACAGGTCGACGCGCTCACGAAGGCGGCCTCGACCGAGGGCGGCATCCTGGCTCCCCTGCGCAGCGACGTCCGCCACCTCCAGGCCCAGGTCGACGCGCTGGAAGAGCTGGTGGCCGAGCTCCGGCCCCGCCGGAAGGCGGCGGCCAAGAAGGCTGCCGTCGCCAAGAAGGCCGTGCCGGCGGCGCCGCCGAAGAAGGCCGTCCCGGCCAAGAAGGCGCCGGCAGCCAAGAAGGCGCCGGCCAAGAAGGCTGCGCCGGCCGCCCGCCGGCCCCGCGCTCAGTAGACGATGACCGAGCGGGACCCGTCGCCCGCCTTCATCGCCTCGAGGGCCAGGTTGACGTCCGCAAGGTCGATCCGCCGGGACACCAGCTCGTCGAGGAGGAGCCGGCCCTCCCGGTAGAGCTCCACCAGCCGGGGCACGTCACGACGGATGTCGGACGACCCGTACCAGCACCCCATCACCGTCCGGTCCTGCAGGACGAGCCCGAGCATGGCCGGCAGCGTGACCATGACGTCGAGGCGCGGGATGCCGACGAGCACCGCCTGCCCGCCCCGGCGGGTCATGTCGATGGCCTGGGCGATCGTGGCGCCCTGGCCGAGGGCTTCGAAGGCCACGTCGGCCCCCCGCTGGCCGGTCAGGTCGCGCACTGCGTTGGCCGGGTCGCCGGCCGTGGCGTCGACGGTGTGGGTGGCGCCGAAGGCCTCGGCCACCGCCAGCTTCCTGGGGTGCACGTCGACGGCCACGATGACCTCGGCGCCGGCGATACGGGCGCCCTGGACGATGTTGAGGCCGACGCCGCCGCAGCCGATGACGGCGACGGTGTCCCCCGGACGGATGGTCGCCGTGTTCAGCGCGGCGCCGACGCCGGTGAGCACCGCGCAACCCAGGAGGGCGGCCACGTCGAGCGGCAGATCGCGCGGCACCTTCACCGCCGACGTGGCCGGGATCACCGTCTCTTCGGCGAACGTGCCGGCGCCGCACATCTGGAACAGGGGGGCGCCGTCGAGTCTGAGCCGGGGCGAGCCGTCAAGCAGCCCGCCGGCGAGGAGCACGGCGTCGGCGGTCTGGCACAGGTGGGGCTGGCCCCGCCGGCAGAAGAAGCACTCGCCGCACTGCGGCACCCACGACACCACGACGTGGTCGCCCGGCGCCAGCTCGGTGACCCCTTCGCCGACCTCGTCGACGACGGCCGACGCCTCGTGGCCGAGCACCACGGGCATGGGGACGGGAAGCGTGCCGTCCTGCATCGACAGGTCGGAGCGGCACACGCCACACGCCGCCACCCGGATGCGGATCTCGCCGGCGTGAGGCGCGTCGACCACCACGTCGTCCCGGATGACCAGCGGTTGGTCGAGCCCGGTCAGCACCGCGGCCCTAGTGGCCATCGCTCTCCCCCCGGTCGGCCCGGTCGGCGGCCTTCACGCCGTACCCGATCACGATCGACGGCGCCAGCAGGGCCGAGCCGGCGGCCAGGCAACCGATCACGACGGTCACCATCGCCGGCCGAAAACTGGTGACCGCGCCGGCGACGAACACCACGATGGCGACGAGCCACAGGCCGTAGCCCACCCGCTGACCGAGGTCGACGAGCCGGCTGATCCTCGCCCGCCGGGCCAGCACCGGGTCGTCCGTCGGCTCCGGGCGCTCAGGCACGCTGCATGCTCGCACGGCCTCGAACCCCATGCGATGACGAAGTGGGCACATTTTCCCAGTCCAGGACTGGAAAAGTGTGCCCACTTCGCCGGTCGCGGGCGTCTGTACGTGCGCTACGTCCCTTCTCACTGCGTCGGGTTAGACGTTGGCGGGGAGGAGGCGGGCGACGTTTTCGAAGAAGAGGAACAGGGCGACGAAGAAGAACGGGGCGCCCAGGAAGTAGGACGTCCAGCGCCGGCCCGACCACCGCCCGATGGCCCAGGCGCCCAGCCAGATGCTGGAGGCGAGGATGGCCCACGCGATCGCCGGGCGGTTGGCCGCCCCGGCACCGGAAAGACCCGGGCGGTCGAGGCCGGCGGCGAGCTCGCTCGACCGGGGGGGCGGCGCGGTGGTCGGCGTCGTGCCGGCGGGCATCACGGGGACGTTGATAGGCGGGCCCGTGAGTTGGGCGACCACGATGAGGCGCTGCTCGGCGCTGTACTTGGGGTGGCAGGTGGTGAGCGTCAGGCGGTTGTCGGGCGTGTCGTCGAGCACTTCGATGCTCTCGGGCGTGACGACCTTCTTCTCCATGACCACGTAGCGGAACGTTCCCGCCCGCGTGGTGATCGAGATCTCGTCGCCATTGGTCAGCTCGTCGAGCTTGTTGAAGGGGTGGCCGTACGTTGTTCGGTGCCCGGCCAGGGCGGCATTCCCCTTCTCGCCGGGCATCTTGGTGTCGGGGTAATGGCCGACGCCCTTCTTCAGCTCCTCGACGCCCACGCCCTCGACGACCACCTCGTCGAGGCCGATCTTGGGGATGTCGATGACGGCGGCGGCGTCGCCCTCCACCAGGGGCGGAGGCAGCGTGGACGTGGAGGAGGTCGTCGGCGCGTTGGGGGTGGTGGCGACGGTGGTGACGGGGTCGGCGGCCGCCGGGCCGGCCAGCTGGCGGGCGAAGTCGGCGCGCAGGTTCTTCTGCTCGCGGTCGTGCGTGAGCCCGGTGCCCCAAAGCTGGTACACGACGAAGAGGAGGATGAGCACGCCGACAGAGATGAGCGACTTGCCGATTCCCCGGACGATGCGCCGGATCACAGCGGCCGAGGCTACCGTCTGCCTGCTTGGACCGAGGTTCATCCCCACCGGTAGTTTGGTGGGGGTCTCCATGCCGCTTGCCGTCCGCCTTCGATCCGCAGTGTCGCTGCTCGGCCGGTTCCCGGCCCTGGCGGGAGTCGACCTCGACGTGGCCGCCGGCGAGGTCGTGCTGGTGCAGGGGTCCAACGGGGCGGGGAAGACCACGCTGCTGCGGGCCTGCGCCGGCCTCGCGGCCTTCGGGTCCGGTGAGGCCGAGGTCCTCGGCCATGACCTGCGCAAGGACCGCAGGGCCGTGCGCCGGTGCATCGGCCTGCTGGGCCACGCCACCTTCCTCTACGACGACCTCACGGTCGCTGACAACCTGACGTTCGCGGCCCGCTCGGCCGGCGTCGACCGGTCGGCGGCGGCCGAGGCCATGGCCCGGCTCGGCCTCGACGGTCGCCTGCGCGACGTGCCCGCCGGCAAGCTGTCCGCCGGCCAGCGCCGGCGGGTCGCCCTCGCCGCCGTCGTCTCCCGTCGCCCCGACCTGTGGCTGCTCGACGAGCCCCACGCCGGCCTCGACGCCGCCGGCCGCAACGTCCTCGACGAGATCGTGCTCGACGCGGCCCGTGCCGGCGCCACCGTCTTGCTGGCGTCACACGAGCTCGACCGCGCCGCCGCTCTCGCCACCCGTACTGTCACCATGGCCGGCGGCCAGGTCACCGGCGGCCTGCTTGTCCCTCGGGAGCCCATTCATGTGGCGTGACGCCGCCCTCGTCGCCGGCAAGGATCTCCGGGTCGAGGCCCGCTCCCGGGTGGGCGTGAACCAGGTCGTCCCGTTCGCGCTGCTCGTCCTCGTGGTGTTCGCCTTCGCCCTCGATTCCGACCGCGACACCCTGAGCGCCGTGGGCCCCGGGCTGTTCTGGGTCACCGTCATGTTCTCCGGGTTGCTGGCCATCCAGCGCTCGTTCGTCATCGAGTCCGACGACGACGCCCGTGACGCCCTGCGCCTCTCCGGGCTCGACGGCGCCGGCATCTTCCTGGGCAAGGCCGGGGCGGTGGCGGCCCAGTTGGCCGTCCTCGAAGTCGTGCTCGCCCTCGGCGTGGTCGTGCTCTACGACGTCCACCTGCACGGCCCCGTCATGCTCCTGCTGACCTGCCTGGCGGCCACCGTCGGCGTCGCCGCGGCGGGCACGGTCTACGGGATCATCGCCGCCGGCCTGCGCGTCCGGGACACGCTCCTGCCCCTGCTGGTCCTACCGGTGCTCGCCCCCGTACTCTTGGCCGCGGCCCGGGCGTGCGAAGCAGCCCTCGCCGGCACCCCGGCCGACGGCTGGCCGTGGGTGCGGCTCCTGTTCGTCTTCGCCACCATCTACGTCACGTTCGGGGTCGTCGCCTTCGGCCCGCTTCTGGAGGAAGCTTGACCACGAAAAGCTCGCCCGCCGTCCGAGTGCTCGGCTGGCTTTCCGCGGTTACCCTGGCCCTGACCGCGGTCATGGCCCTGGTCGTCACCCCGGGCGACGTCAACATGGGCGACTCCGTCCGCCTTCTCTACCTTCACGTGCCGACCGCCTGGCTGGCGATGTACGTGTCGTTCGGCGTGACCACGCTCGCCAGCGTGCTCTATCTCTGGAAGCGGACCCGATCCCGGTTCTGGGACCTCACCGCCGGCGCCTCAGCCGAGATCGGCGTGCTGTTCCTCGGCCTCACCCTGCTGATCGGCTCCATCTGGGGCCGGATCACCTGGGGCGTGTGGTGGACCTGGGACGCCCGCCTCACCACCACCGCCGTGCTGTTCGTCCTCTACCTCGGCTACCTGGCGGTTCGGAAGGTGCCGGCGTCGCCCGAGGTGCAGTCCCGCCGGGCCGCCATCGTGGCCATCGCCGCCTTCCTCGACGTGCCGATCGTCCACCAGTCGGTCGAGTGGTGGCGGACGCTGCACCAGGACGCCACCTTCCTCGACGACCGCCGGCTGCTCGACCCGCAGATCCACGGGTCCATGGCCTGGACGCTGTTCCTCGGCGTGATCGCCTTCACCCTGCTCTACTGCTGGCTCTTGGCCCACCGGTTCCGGCTGGCGTGGCTGGAGGACCGCCTCGCCGACCGGGCCATGCAGGTCGCCATCGACGAGCGGCGGGCCGAGGCCGGGATCTCATGAACGACGCGGGCTACATCTTCGCCGGCTACTTCTCCACCTTCGCCATCCTGGCTGGCTACGCCGGCTGGGTCATCCGGCGCAAGCGCACGCTGAGTCGCCTGCTACGGCCCGAAGACATCACATGATCGACACCCGCCGGCGCCTGTGGTTGGCCGGCATCGTGGTCATCGGCGCCCTCGGCTTCCTGGTCTTCCAGGGCCTGGGGAACGCCACCCTCTACTTCCGGACCGCGGATGAGGCTGTGGCCCAGCGGGCCCAGCTGGGGGAGCGGCGGTTCCGGATCGAGGGCGATGTCGTCGCCGGCAGCGTCGTCCAGAACGGCAACGACGTCAGGTTCATCCTGACCTCGAAGAGCGTCGACGTGCCGGTGGTCCACAAGGGCGACCCGCCCGAGCTGTTCCGCCCCGGGATCCCCGTCGTCCTCGAGGGCCGCTTCCAGGGCGACCACTTCGCCAGCGACCGCATCCTGGTCAAGCACTCCGAGACCTACGTCGCCGAGAACCCGGACCGGGTCGCCACCACGTCAAGATGAGTGCCGTTCTGGGCACGGCGGCGGTCGCCCTCGGCCTGGCCGCCGCCGTCCTCGGCATGGCCACACTGGCCCTCGGCCTGCGCCGGGACAACCCCGACATGCTGCGGGCCGGCCAGCGCTACGTGTGGCTCGTCCTCGCCGGCGCCGTGCTGGCCACGTTCGCGATGCAGTACGCCCTGCTGAGCCACGACTTCTCGCTCACGTACGTCGCCGACAACGGCAGCCGGAGCACGCCGATCCTCTACACGGTCACCACCATGTGGTCGGCGCTGGAGGGCTCGATCCTGCTGTGGGCGCTGGTCCTGGCTGGCTATCTCGCGGTGATGGCCCGCCACTTCCGCAACCGGGCCAGCGATCCCATCGTGGCGTGGGCCACGCTCGTCGCCTTCGGCGTGGCCGCCTTCTTCTTCGCCCTCATGGCCGGCCCGGCCAACCCGTTCCGGGTCGTCGCCGGCGCCATTCCCCTCGACGGGCCCGGTCCCAACCCGCTCCTGCAGAACCACCCCCTGGTGGCGTTCCACCCGCCGATGCTCTACCTCGGCTACGTGGGCTTCACCATCCCCTTCGCCTTCGCCCTGGCCGCCCTGATCACCGGTCGCCTCGGGGAAGGCTGGCTGGTGGAAACCCGCCGGTGGACGCTGTTCGCCTGGGGCTTCCTCACCGTCGGCATCGTGCTCGGCGCGTGGTGGTCCTACGAGGTGCTCGGTTGGGGCGGGTACTGGGCCTGGGACCCGGTGGAGAACGCCTCGTTCCTGCCCTGGTTGACGGCGACGGCCTACGTCCACTCGGTGATGGTCCAGGAGCGGCGGGCCATGCTGCGGGTCTGGAACCTCTCGCTACTGGTGGCGACGTTCTCCCTCACCATCCTCGGCACCTTCCTGACCCGATCGGGCGTGCTCGACTCGGTGCACGCCTTCACCGAGTCGCCCATCGGGCCGGCGATCCTGGGCTTCTTCGCCGTGGTGGTGGCGGTGTCGATCGCCCTGATCGGCTGGCGGGGCGACAAGCTGCGCTCGCCCGGGTCGATCGACGCGCCGGTGTCGCGCGAGGGCGCCTTCCTGGCCAACAACGTGGCCTTCGCCGCCTTCGCCTTCGTCGTCCTGCTCGGCACCGTCTTCCCCCTGATCGTCGAGGCGGTCAACGGCGACCAGCTGTCGGTCGGTGCGCCGTACTTCAACCGCATGACGGCCCCGATCGGCTTCACCCTGCTGTTCCTGATGGCCGTCGCCCCGGCGCTGCCGTGGCGGAAGGCGTCGGCGGAGACGCTGCACCACCGCCTGCTGTGGCCGGCGTGGGCCGGCGTGCTGACCGTGGTGGTGTGCGTGGCGTCCGGGCTGCGCGGCCTCGGCCCGCTGCTGGCGTTCGGCCTGGCCGCCTTCGCCGCCGCCGCCGCCTTGCGCCAGCTCGCGCTCTCGGTCCGGGCCGCCCGCCGGGGCGGCTCGCCGGTGTGGCGGGCCCTGATGGGCCGGTCGAATGGCGGCATGGTCGTCCACCTCGGCGTCGTCATCCTCGCCGTGGGCTTCGCCGCCAGCTCGTCCTATGGGCACCGGGCCCAGTTCCGGCTGGCGCCCGGTGAGTCGGCCGGCCTGGCCGGCCACACCGTCACCTACCTCGACACCGCCACCGTGGAGAAGTCGAACAAGAAGACGACGTCGGCCAGGGTCCGTGTCGACGGGGGCAAGGTCTACGCGCCGGCGCTGCACCAGTTCCCGTTCGGGTCGCAGGCCATCGGCTCGCCGTCCGTCCGCACCGGCCCGTTCTCCGACGTCTACCTCACCCTGATCGTTCCACCCGACGCCGGCGGCGTGGCGGTGATCGGCGTCAATGTCCAGCCCCTCGTCGCCTGGCTCTGGACCGGCGGCGCGGTTATGGGCTTCGGCACGTTCCTCGCCGCCTGGCCCGGCCGGCGCCGGCGGCGGGCCGCACCGGAGCCGGCGGCGCCCGGGCGGCCGGCGCCCGTTCCCGAGCCGGCGACGGTGGCGTCGTGAGCCGGCGCCTCAACCGTGCTGCTCTCAACTGGGCCGCGCTCGGGCTCGTGCTGGTCGTCGCCCTGGCCATCGGCGCCCGGGGCGAGCCCGGCCCGCCGACGGAGGATTCACGGGTCCGGCGCATCACCTCCGTCATTCGCTGCCCGACGTGCCGGGGCCTGTCGGCGGAGCAGTCGGATGCGCCCTCCGCCGAGTCCATCCGCGACGAGGTGCGCCGGCGGGTCGAGGCCGGCGAGACCGACGCCGCCATCAAGGGCTACCTGGTCAGCCGCTACGGCGAGGACATCCTGCTCCAGCCCCGGAGCAAGCTGGTGTGGGCCCTGCCCATCGTCGCCGTGGTCGTGGCCGTCGGCGGGCTGGTCGTGGTCATGCGCCGCCGGCGGGTGCCGTCCTCGGCGAGGACCTCCCGGGCCGACCAGGAGCTCGTCGACCGGGCGATGCGGTCGTGAGCGTGAGCAGCCGGGACGAGCTGGAGGAGGAGCGCGACTTCCTGCTCGCCTCGCTCCGCGACCTGGAGCGCGAGCGTGAGAACGGGGAGCTGTCAGAGCGTGACTACCAGGCCCTCCACGCCGACTACACCGCCCGGGCCGCCACGGTCCTGCGGGCCCTGGAGCGCGGCCCGGCCAAGCCGGCCACGGGGCGCAAGCCGGAGCGGGACATCCGCACGAAGCGGCCCCTCGTCGTCACCCTCGGCGTGGTGTTGCTCGTCGCCGCCATGGCCGGCGGCGCCGTCGCCACCTTCGCAGGACAGCGCGGCGCCGGCGCCCCGATGACCGGGTCGCTCCCCGACAGCCCGTCCGGGAAGATGCAGCAGGCCCTGGAGCTGGAGGCGCAGGGCAAGGCGGCCGACGCCCTCAAGATCTACGACGAGCTGCTAAAGACCGACCCCCGGAACGTGCAGGCTCTCGCCTACCGGGCCTGGCTCCTGAAGCGGGCGGGGCTGCCCGACCTGGCCGTGACCGCCCTCGACCAGGCGATCTCCATCGACCCCCGGTTCCCCGACGCCCACTTCTTCAAGGGCATGGTCCTCTATCAGGACCGGGCCGATCCGGCCGGCGCGGTCACCGAGTTCCGGCTGTTCCTGTCGAACGACCCGCCCCAGGAGATGATCCCGCTGGTGGAGGACGTGCTGCGGCGGGCCATGGCCGACGCCGGCATGCCGGCGGGCTGACCGGGTACACGACTCGCTTTCGGGGCAGACTGCATCCATGAACGTGATCGGCTTCATTCTCTCGATGGTCATCTCGGGGGCCATCCTCGGGGCGCTCGGGCGCCTGGCCATCCCCGGGCCAAATCCGATGAGCATCGGCCTGACCATCCTGGTGGGGATCGGCGGCGCCTTCCTCGGCGGGATCGTGGGCGCCCTGCTCGGGGCGAGCGGCATCATCGTGGTCATCTTGCAGGTGATCGGCGCCGCCGGCATCGTGTACTTCATGCAGCGCCGGGGTGGCGTCCGCGCCTTCTGAGGCCAGACGTCGGCGTCAGCGAGCATAGGGTCTGGTCCCTCACCCACCACGCACGGGAGGCACCATGGCCGACAGAACTGCGAGTGCCCTCTGGCAGGGAGACCTGTTCGAGGGCAGCGGCACCGTTTCGGCGGTGACCAGCGGCCTGTTCACCGAGGCCGGCATCACCTGGGCCGCCCGTACCGAGGAGCCAGGAGGGAAGACCAGCCCCGAAGAGCTCGTCGCCGCGGCCCACGCCGCCTGCTTCGCCATGTCGGTGTCCAACGAGCTCAGCTCCCGCGGCCACCCGCCGGCCCGCGTCGAGGTCCAGGCCACCTGCACGTTCAAGCCGGGTAAGGGGATCACGACGATCTCCATCGACGTCGCCGCCGAGGTGCCGGGTGTCGACGACGCCGGCTTCCGCGAGGGGCTGGATGCGGCCGTGGCGTCCTGCCCGGTGTCGAACGCCATGCGCGGGAACGTCGACATTCAGGTCGACGGCACGCTCGCCTGACTCCGGTCAGTGTCGACGTCGAGCGCGAGCGCGGCGTGACCATCACCTGGGAGGACGGTCGGGTCGGCCGGTTCGGGCTCGAAGAGCTCCGGGTCAACTGCATGTGTGCCGCGTGCCGCGGCCGGCGTGACGAGGGGCTGGACGCGTGGCCGGTCGACGGCGCGCCGGCCGTCCTGCGCATCGAGTCGGCCCGCGAGGTCGGCAACTGGGGCCTGAACTTCACCTGGAACGACGGCCACAGCACCGGTATCTACACGTGGGAAGTCCTCCGGGCATGGGACGAGGAGCGCTCGCCCTAGCCCGGCTAGAGGTCGGCTAGAGGGACGACACTCGCGCGAACGAGGCAAGTTTCGCCGGTGGCCGCCGACGCCGCCGCAGGCGGCCTCCCCCGGCTGCCGGCAGACAAGAACGGCGGAGGGCGACCGGCTTCGCC
>JAHFUP010000174.1 GCA_023265025.1 Acidimicrobiia bacterium
CAGCACCTGCACGGCGAAAAGCAGCATCACGAGGAAGACGGAGAAGCCCATCCACATGGAGATGGGCCCTCCGCCGCGCTCGTCCACCGCGACGAACCCGTCCGAGTCCGGGCGCCTAGTTGCCGATGGTGTTGATCTGGTCGGTGGTCCTGGTGCTGGCGTTGCCCCAGATGGCCTGGAACCCGACCCACATGACCGCGCCGAGCGCGGCCATGATCAGGACGGCGATCGCGGTCGAGATCACGCCCTCGCCGGCCTCGTCCTTGACGATGCCGACGGGGAGGTTCCGGGTCCAGACGTAGGCCCGCAGCAACTGGTCCATCACATGCTCCTTTTCATTGTCACGATGCAGAGAAGAGGCGGAGTGCCTCCATGAACGGGACGGCGAGAAAGATCACCCCGGGGACCAGCGCGGCCACCGTGACGGGGATCCACACCTGCTGCGCGCGGCGCTCGGCCGTCTCGATCAAGCGGCGCTGGGTGTCCTTGCGGATGGAACGGGCCTCCTCGGAGATCAGGCGCCCGAGGTCCGACGCCTCCCGGTTGAGGGCCAGCACGGGCAGGAGCCGGTGCAGCGCCTCGACGTCGGCCACCTCGGCCCACTCGCGCAGCGCTTCGACCTCGGTCAGGCCCTGCCTGATCCGGCTGCACACGCGGGAGAGGTCGCGGGCGACATTGCCCCCGCCCCGGGCGGCGAGCCGGTTCAGGGCCGCGCCGAGCGAGTAGCCGGCGGACAGCAGCATGGCCAGCTGCTCGGCCACGACGGGGAGCTCGAGGTTCAGCCGCCGGCGCCAGGCGTCGGACGCGGTCGCCACCTGCTGCTCGGGAACGAGGAAGCCGAGCAACGGCCCGCTCACGATGAACAGCAGGGCGATGGCAGCCGGCGGCCGCACGGCGATGGCCAGCAGGCCACCGGTGGCCAGGCCGGCGACGCACCATCCGACCTGGCGGACCCGGAAGCCGGTGACGTCGTCGGAGGAGTGGATCCGCGCCAGCCGGGTGCCGAGCTCCTCGCTCACCCCGAAGAGGCGGGCCAGGCGCTCACCGAGGGTGCGGCAGAGCGGCCGGACGACGTCGCGGAAGGACTCGACGGAGAGGATGGCGCCACGACGGTTGGCGCCACCCATCCCCGCCGGGCTGTAGGGACGGAGCCGCTCCAAGAGGGGCGGCCGGGAGAACCAGCGGAGCTGCGACAGCACCAGCGTCGTGCCCGCCCACAGGCAGAGGCCGCAGAGCACGGCGAGCCGGATGCGGTCGACGTCAGGCATGGAAGACCCGCTCTTCCTCGGGGAGGCGCATGATGCGGCCCGACCACAGCCAGCAGGCGACCACCATGGCGATGGCCGAGACGGCGGCCAGCTGCCCCTCGGCCGACCGGTAGGCGTCGTGGCCGCCGCCGATCGAGAGGCCGACGAGCGCCATCCCGACGGGCACGAAGAGCACGAAGCGGCGGGCGAACCGGGCGCCGGCCTGGCGGGCCCGGGCGTCCTTGCGGCCCTGGAGGTCGGCGACACGGTCCTCGACCAAAGCGCCGAGCCGGCGCTGCACATCGGTGCCGCCGACGTCGTGGGCCACGAGGAGCGTCTCGCACGCGGCGTCGGCGGTGGCGTCGGCCAGCCCGGCCTTGAGCACGGCGACGCTGCGCTCGAAGTCCGTGCTGATCAGCCACTGCCGGTGGGCCGCCGCGAATGCCGGCCGCATCTCCTCGGGGGCGGAGCGCCCCACCTCGAACAGCGCCTGGGGGAGCGACCGGCCCAGCGAGCCGGCGAGGAGCGCGATCTCCTCGATCATCCGGGGCCAGCTGTCCGCCGCCCGGGCCCGGCGTTGCTGGCGCCTGGCTCGGTACGACGCGGCAGGGAAAGTGGCCGCGAATCCCCCGACGGCCAACGCCGGCAGGGCGGCGCCCAGAATGGCGAAGGCCAGGCCGGCGGCGACGACGAACAGCACGGCCATGACGGTGAGGAACTCGGCCAGGCCGACGCCCTCGAGGCCGGCCTGGGCCAGCCACTGCTCGGCGGTGGCCCGAAGGTGGGGATCGGACCGGAGGCGGGTCGCGCCGAAGCCCAACCCCCGCCAGCCGAACGCAAGCGCGGTGTAGAGGAGGAACACGCCGTACGCGCCGGCGAGGGCGACGAGGAGCGGCAGCAACAGCACCTCGTTCACGGGGCAACCGCCCGCTTCCTGGGCGCACGACCGGTGGGCCCCGAGCCGTTGCCGGCGACGGCGCGCACGGTGCGGACGCGCTTCCCGCCGCCCTCGAGCAGCTCGCGCACGTCGTAGCCCGCCTCCTCGAGCGCCCGGGACGCCCGCAGCGGGAGGTTGCCGCTCCAGATCAACGGCTCGTCGGGCCGGGCTCGGGCGAACAACTCGGTGGCGGTGAACTGGACGGCGTCCGGCCCGGTCTGAGGCTCCTCGACGGCGATCACTTCGGCCACCCGCGGTCGACCCGACGTCCGGCCGCAGTGGACGACGATGTCGACCGCCTCGCTGACCAGGGAGCTGAGCGCCGTCATCGGCAGCTCGTTGCTGTCGGCCAGCTGGCAGATGAAGCGCAGGCGGGTGAGGGCCTGGCGGGCCGAGCCGGCGTGGATGGTGGTGTACCCCTTCACGCCCGACGACAGGGTCAGCAGCAACGGCAGGGCCTCAGCGTTACCTTGC
>JAHFUP010000038.1 GCA_023265025.1 Acidimicrobiia bacterium
CCTTCTCGGCGAAGTGCATGGCGCTCGCCGCCGCGTAGGCCTGGAAGTAGGTGCGGGCCCGGTTGCGCTCGATGGCGTTGGACCACTTCGGGATCTTCCACTCGAAGCTGACCTCGGGCTTGAGGGCGGTCTTCGGGAGGTTGATGACGACGCTCTTGCCGGTGGCCTTGACCCAGCCGCCGGCGTCGACGAGGCCCGAGAGGGCGGTCGACCACAGGCGGGCGATGGGGCCGCCACCGGTGTCGAGGGCGAGGTGGTCCTTGCCGTCGAACCAGCGGGGCGACATGACCCAGCTGTACTTGCCGTCGAAGTCACGCTTCTGGGGCTGGGGCACGGTGTGCTGGTTCCACGGGTGCCGGCGGTCCACCGGGTTCCCCAGCGGGTCGCGCTCCACGAACATGGGCTGGTCGGCCCAGTCGTCGTAGAACGAGCTGCCGAGCAGGATGCGGATGCCGAGGTTGATGTCGACCAGGTCGTTGCTGACCAGCTTGCCGTCGACGACGACGCCGGGCGTGACGAACATGGCCCGGCCCCACTCGGTCATGTCGCGGTACTTGAAGTTGCAGACGTCGGGGTCCTGGAAGGCGCCCCAGCAGTTGAGCAGGATCCGCCGGCGGCCGACCTCTTCGTAGCCGGGCATGGCCTCGTAGATGAAGTCGAACAGGTCGTCGTGCAGCGGGACGACCTTCTTCATGAACTCGCAGTAGCGCATGAGGCGGGTGATGTAGTCGGTGAACAGCTGGATGGTGGCCGTGGTGCCGACGCCGCCCGGGTACAGGGTGGAGGGGTGCACGTGGCGACCCTCCATCAGGCAGAACATCTCCCGGGTGTACCGGGAGACCATCAGCGCCTCGCGGTAGAACTCGCCCGAGAACGGGTTGAGCGACCGCATGATGTCGCCGATGGTGCGGTAGCCGTGGCTCTCGGCGTTGGGCGCCTCGGTGGCGTTGGCCAGCTCCAAGACGCCGGGGTTCGTCTCCGCGATCATCTTCTCGCAGTAGTCCACCCCGACCAGGTTCTCCTGGAAGATGTTGTGGTCGAACATGTACTCGGCGGCCTCGCCGAGGTTGACGATCCACTCCCCCAGGTGGGGCGGGCGGACGTCGTAGGCCATGTTCTGGCAGTAGACCGAGCAGGTGGCGTGGTTGTCACCGCAGATGCCGCAGATGCGGCTGGTGATGAAGTGCGCGTCCCGAGGGTCCTTGCCCTTCATGAAGATGCTGTATCCGCGGAAAATCGACGAGGTCGAGTGACAGTCGACGACCCGGCCCGTGCCGAAGTCGATCTTCGTGTAGATCCCGAGGCTCCCGACAATGCGGGTGATCGGGTCCCACGCCATTTCGACCAGTTCGCTGTCCCGGCTGGATTTCGTCGTACCAGCCCGCTTCGGAATCGTTGTTGCCATACGGAGAAGTCCCCCTTATTTGGAGTGGTGAGAGTTCAGTGGAGAAGGGTGAATCCGGCGGCCGCTGGCGCCGCCTAAGGCGGCCCCGATCCGGCTGGCGGCTAGAAAGAACGGCGAGCGAAAGCCGGCTCCGCCGGCCGAGCGAGCACCATCAAGCTCGCTCGGAAAGCTCTGCTTTCCGAGCGAAACCCGCCTAGCGCCACTCGCTGCGGTAGCCGGTGAGGAGCTTCTGGCTCTTCTTTCGCCACTGCGGCTCCTGGTCGACCGTCTTCGCCGTGATGCTCCGGAGGCCGCGGATCACGACGCCGTAGGCGCCGCTGGCCGCAGTGGAGACCTTGCCGCCCGGAGGCTCGTCCATGAAGGGCATGAACTTGTCCGGGAAGCCGGGCATCGTGCAGCCGATGCAGATGCCGCCCACGTTGGGACAGCCGCCGACGCCGTTCATCCACCCCCGCTTGGGGACATTGCATTTGACCACCGGACCCCAGCAGCCCAACTTGACGATGCACTTGGGCGAGCCGTACTCGGTGGCGAAGTCACCCTGCTCGTAGTAGCCGGCCCGGTCACAGCCCTCGTGGACGGTGTTGCCGAAGAGCCACTGGGGTCGGAGGGCGTCGTCGAGCGGGATCATCGGCGCCTGGCCGGTGGCCATGTAGAGCAGGTACAGCAGCGTCTCGGACATGTTGTCCGGGTGGGCCGGGCAGCCGGGGATGCAGACGATCGGGATCCCGGCCTTGGACTTCCAGCCCCAACCCAGGTAGTCGGGCACACCCATGGCGCCGGTCGGGTTGCCGGCCATGGCGTGGATGCCGCCGTAGGTCGCGCAGGTGCCCACGGCGACGACCGCGGTCGCCTTGGGGGTGAGACGGTCGAGCCACTCGCTGGTGGTCATCGGCTGGTCGGTGTCGGGGTTGTTCCCGAACCCGCACCAGTAGCCCTCGGCCTTGATGGCCTCGTTGGGGATGGAGCCCTCGACGACCAGCACGAAGGGCTCGAGCTCGCCGCGCTCGGCCTTGAAGAACCACTCGATGAAGTCGTCGGCGCCGCCGACCGGACCGCACTCGTAGTCGATTAGGGGCCAGTGCACGGCGATCTTGGGCAACCCCGGCAGCGCCTGCAGGGCGATCTCCTCGATACTCGGCTGGGTGGCAGCGGTAAGGGCGACGGAGTCGCCGTCACAGCTGAGACCGGCGTTGATCCAGAGGATGTGGATCACCGTCTCGGCCGGAGGAGCGGCCTTGCTTGCGGCCTTGGTTGCGGGCATCTATTCAAACCCCCCTGTTCTCGGAGCGCGTTGAAGAAAGCTGATGAGAAGCATGGAACGCCGCCGGGGAGGGTGCCCCGGTCGCCGTCAGAACTACACCCCCGGCAAGGCCGTGTAAAGAAGTGTCTTTGGACTAGGTGGTCGGTTCACTAGGTGTTCAAAACCTGTTCCGAACGTTGTGTACTTCGCCGTTCCGGACGAAACCTGTTGCGGCGCCGGCGGAACGCGGCGGAGACTGTGGGTGGGCCCGATGGCGGAAAGGTCCCAGCGGGACGACCCGGCGGGCACGCCGCTGCACCCTTCCTTTGGACACATTGCGCGCCCGCCGGGTTTCTCGCGCCGCATACTCGATCAGGCGTCGGACCGGGCGTCCCAGGTGGGTACGAGTCGACGGGCGGCACGGGCTTCGTCGACCCTGCCGACCGGCGACGTCCGCGGCGCCGCGTGGCCCTCCTCAGCAGTATCGCCGGCTATTTCTCGAAGGGCCTGGGCCAGCGCAGCAAGCGTCTGCGGGCTCTCCGTCTCGGTGGGCTCGATCATGAGCGCCTCTTCGACGATGAGGGGAAAATACGTCGTCGGCGCGTGAAAGCCCTCTTCGAGCATCCGCTTGGCCACGTCGAGCGCCCGCAGGCCGCCGGCCCGCTTGAGATTGGTGGCCGACGCCACGAACTCGTGCATGCACGGCCGGTCGTAGGGAATGTCGTAGGTGCCCCGCAGCTGGTGGCGCAGCCAGTTGGCATTGAGCACCGCCGCATCCGAGACACGCCGGAGCCCGTCACCGCCGTTGGCCAGGATGTAGGACCAGGCTCGGGCGAGGGCCAAGGCGTTGCCGTGCCAGGAGTGGATCCGCCCGATCGAGCGCTCCGGCTCGACCCACGCGTAGGTGCCGTCGCCCGCCGCTTCCGGGCGGGGCCCAGGGAGGTACGAACTGAGGCGTTCTGTCACGGCCACCGGGCCGGCGCCGGGCCCACCGCCGCCGTGGGGGACGGCGAAGGTCTTGTGCAGGTTCATGTGGACGATGTCGAAGCCCATGTCGCCGGGGCGGGTGACGCCCAGGATGGCGTTGAGGTTGGCGCCGTCGTAATAGAGAAGTCCACCGACGCCGTGCACGGCGCCGGCGATGGCGACGATGTCCTCCTCGAACAGCCCGAGGGTGTTCGGGTTGGTGAGCATGATGCCGGCGACGTCGTCGTCGAGCCGGGCCGCCAGCGCGTCGAGGTCGACGCAGCCGCGATCGTCCGACGGCACCTGCGTCACTTCGTAGCCGCCGAGGGTCACCGACGCCGGGTTGGTGCCGTGGGCCGAGTCCGGGATGAGCACCCGGCGCCGGCGCCGGTCCTCGCCGGCAGCCCCGTGGAATGCCCGCATGAGGAGCAGGCCGGTCAGCTCGCCGGCCGCGCCGGCCGGCGGTTGGAGGGTGGCGGCGGCCATGCCGGTGATGCGGCACAGGGCCGACTCCAGGTCGGTGAGCAGCGCCATCCAGCCCTGGGTGAGCGAGGCCGGCGCCGCCGGGTGGACGTCGGCCAGGCCGGCGCGGGCCACCGCGTCGTCGCAGAGCTTGGGGTTGTACTTCATGGTGCACGAGCCGAGCGGGTAGGCCCCCAGGTCCACCGAGAACTGGCGGTGGCTCAGGCGGGTCATGTGGGCCACCAGGTCGCGCTCGGAGATCTCGGCGATCGGCGCCGGCGCCTCCCGCAGGTGGGCCGCCGGCACGAGCTCCTCGGCGGCCCACTCGGGCACGCCGGTCGTGCGGAAGTTGGACGCCACCCGGCCGGGCGAGGACAGCTCGAACAGCGTGGGCTCGGGGTCACGCCCCATGAGAGGGGCGCTGGTGGCTTTCCCCCCGGGGCCGGCCGCGGTCACCGGACCACCTTCTCCAGGGCGCCGGCGAAGGCGTCGATCTCGGCCTTGGTGCGCTTCTCGGTGACGGCGACGAGGAGGCCGGCGTCGTACTCCTCGCCGAGGGCGACGCCGGCGAGGAAGCCCTCCTCGGCCATGCGGGCGACGACCACGTCTGCCGGCACCGGCGTGCGCACCGCGAACTCCCGCAGCACCGGGGCGCCGGCGAGCGGCTCCACGCCGTCGATGGCCAGCAGCGCCTCTCGGCAGTAGCGGGTGCCACGCGCGCAGCGCAGCGCCAGCTCGCGGAGGCCCGACGTGCCGAGCCAGGAGAGGTGCACCAGGAACGCCACCGCCATGAGCGTCTGGTTGGTGCACACGTTCGACGACGCCTTCTCCCGGCGGATGTCCTGCTCCCGGGTGCGCAGGGTGGTGACGTAGGCCCGCCGGCCCTCGGTGTCGACGGTCTCCCCCACCAGCCGGCCGGGCAGGCGGCGGACGTGCTCCCGCCGGCAGGCGAAGAGGCCGAGGTAGGGGCCGCCCAGTGAGAGGGACGCGCCGAAGGGCTGGCCCTCCCCCACCACCACGTCGGCCCCGAGCGACCCGGGCGACTTCAGCAGGCCGGCCGACACCGGGTCGGTGGCGACGACGAGCAGGGCGCCGAGCCGGCGGGCGAGCTCGCCGGCCGCGCCCACATCCTCGAGACAGCCGAGGTGGTTGGGGCTCTGGACGACGATCGCACCGGGCGCGCCGTCCACGGGCCAGTTCGTGAGCCCGTCGTCCAGGGCGACGTCGACGAGCTGGTGCCCGGTGCCGACCGCCATCGTGGCCAGCACCTGTCGCCAGTGCGGGTGGAGGCCCCGGGACACCCAGACCTCCTGGCGACCGGTGGCGGCGACGGCCAGGTTGACGGCCTCCACCGTCGCCGACGCACCGTCGTAGAGCGACGCGTTGGCCACGTCGGTGCCGAACAGGCGGCACACCAATGTCTGGTACTCGAAGAGGGCTTGGAGCACGCCCTGGGCCACCTCGGGCTGGTACGGCGTGTAGGCGGTCACGAACTCCGAGCGGTAGGCCAGGCGACCGACCACGGAGGGGATGTCGTGGTCGTAGGCGCCGGCGCCGGCGAAGCACACCAGGCTCCGACCGACCGGACGGTTGGCGGCCGCGTAGTCGTCGAAGCGGCCGGCCACGTCGGCCTCGGCCAGCCCCGGCTCGAGGTCGAGCCCGCCGGCGAGGCGGAGGGCGGCGGGGACGGCGTCGAACAGCTCGTCGAGTGATGACAGGCCCATGGAGGCCAGCATGTCGGCGATCTCGGCGTCGGTGTGGGGAACGAAGTGCACGGCGTTCAGTGCCGGCGGGACACGAACGGCGGGTAGACGACCCGGGCGGGCATCCGCTGGCCGCGGGCGTCGACCGAGACCGACGCCCCCGCCTTCAGGGGCGGCGGGAGGAAGGCGAGGGCGATGCCGCGGCCGAGGGTCGGCGAGAAGTTGCCGCTGGTGACATCGCCCACCGCGGCGCCGTCGAGCATGACCTTGTACCCCGCACGGGGCGGTTGGCGGCCGTCGACCTCCAAGCCCCGGAGGACGCGCTCGATCCCCCGCTTGCGCTCGGCCTCCAGCGCCTCACGGCCCCTGAAGGCGCCCTTGGTCCACGAGACCACCCAGTCCAGCCCGGCCTGGGCCGGCGTGATCCCGGGGCCGAGCTCGTGGCCGTGGAGGGGCAGGCCGGCCTCCAGGCGCAGCGTGTCGCGGGCACCGAGGCCGGCGGGCAGGATGCCGGCGTCGAGGAGGGCCTCCCAGAGGTCGGGGGCGGCGCCGGCGGCGATGGCGATCTCGACCCCGTCCTCGCCGGTGTAGCCGGTACCGGCGACGACGCAGGTCGTCCCCCGCCAACCCACGGTGGCCACGTGGAAGCGGCCGACCGCCGCCGCCTCCGGCATGACGTCGGCGAGCCACCGCCGGGACTCCGGCCCCTGGACGGCGACGATCGCCCTCGACCCGGTGATGTCGTCACCGCCGATCGCCTCCCGGACCCGCTCGGTGTTGGCCGCGTTCGGCATGACGTGGAACTCGTCGCGGCCCACCCACCACACGATGATGTCGTCGAGGACCGAGCCCTTCTCGTCGAGCAGGTGGGTGTACTGGGCCCGCCCGGGGCCGATCTTGCCCATGTCGTTGGTGAGGGTGCGCTGGATGGCGTCGTAGGCGCCGGCGCCGTGGAGGCGGACGGTGCCGAGGTGGCTGACGTCGAAGGCCACCGCGCCCGTCCGGCACGTCCGGTGCTCGGCGAGCGTCCCCGTCGGGTACGACAGCGGCATCACCCAACCCGAGAACGGGATCATCTTGGCGCCGAGGGCCCGGTGCGCGGCATCGAGGGGCGAGTGGCGCTCGGACATGGCTCCCGAGGCTACCGGCGCCCCGCCGCTACCGGCACGATCTCGTTCCGCGTCCCTGAGAGCGTCAAAAACATACAGTTCAGGGACACAGAACGGCGACGCGTGCTACCGAGTGAGCGCGGCCAGCACCTCGTCGTGGAGGAGGCCGTTGGTGGACACCGCGCTGCCGCCGTCGGGCCGGGCGACGCCCGACAGGTCGGTGAAGCGCCCGCCGGCCTCCTCGACGATGACCTGGACGGCGGCGACGTCCCAGACCGACACCTCGGGCTCGACGGCGACGTCGACCGCCCCTTCGGCGACGAGCACGTGCGACCAGAAGTCGCCCAGGCCCCGCGTGCGCCAACAGCGGCGGGCCAGGGCCATGAAGTGCTCCCCCAGCCCGAAGGGCTCCCAGCCCTGCACGCTGTCGTAGCTGAGCAGGGCGTCGGCCACGTCGGCCACCGCGGAGACATGGATGAGCCCGTCAGCGGTGCACGCGCCCTGGCCGCGCGCCGCCCACCAGCGCCGGCCCAGGGCCGGCGCCGACACCACTCCCACGGTCACCTCGTCGTCGTGGCGGAGGGCGATGCAGGTCGCCCACACCGGGATGCCCCGGACGTAGTTCTTGGTGCCGTCGATCGGGTCGAGGATCCAGTGCCACCCCGACCCGCCGGGCTGGGCCCCGAACTCCTCGCCCACGACGCCGTGCTCCGGCCGGGCCCCGGCGATCGCGGCCCGCAGGGCCTGTTCGACGGCCCGGTCGGCGTCGGTGACCGGGGTCAGGTCGGGCTTGGTGGACACGACGAGGTCGGACCGCCGGAAGCGGGCCAGGGTCAGGACGTCGGCCATGTCGGCCAACTCGAGGGCGAGGTCGAGGTCGGAGATGGGGCTCAGGCGGGCTTGCGCCGGCCATGGGCCGGCCGGACGGCGTCGGCCTCCGGCTTGGAGAAGCGCAGGGGCAGCGGCTCGACGCCCTCCTCCACCGGCGGGATGCTCTGCGACGGCGGCTCCAGGCCGTACTTCACCAGCAGGTTCAGGTAGTCGCGCTGGTACAGGACGCGGATGTTGACCTCCGGGTACAGCTCCTTCAGCCGGCGGGCCTTGCGGTTCTTCTTGGTCACCAGCTTCTGGTTCATCGTGGTGATCTCGATGAACAGGTCGTACGCCGGCAGGTAGAAGTCGGGCGTGAAAGCCTGGGCCGAGTGGCCCTCGTTGTCCCACTCGAGCACGAACGTACGCGGCTCGTAGTGCCAGACGATGCCGTAGAAGTCGAGCAGCTTGGCGAACTGAAGCTCGGAATTGTGGGCGAAGCGGACTCCGGCGTGGGGCAGCGGGAGGTCGTCCGGCGCCGGGGCGGAGTCGCGCAGCTCGCTCAGGACGACTAGCCCCCTCCGCCGGCGGCGCTACGCGAAGGGTGGGTGGACCCGACGGGCTGCGCCCGGGGCATGTCGGTGATCGCGGCGTCGAGCTCGTCCTTGACCCCGCCCAGGGCGACGATCGACAGGACTCCCTGGCCCCGACGGATCAGATCGACCAGTTCGCCGTCGGTGCGGACCAGCACCGAGCCGGCCCCGTTGATGACCAGGCTGGCGGTGGCGATGTCCTCCCCCAGGTGGTCGCGCAGGTACTCGATGGCCTTGCGGGCCGACTGCAGGGAAACGCCGGCGTCCAGGAGCCCCTTGATGACCTTCAGCTCGACCAGATCCCGGTAGGAATAGCGACGCTGCGTCCCCGAGCCGCGCGCATCGGCGATCGAGGGCCGGATGAGATCGGTACGGGCCCAGTAGTCCAGCTGCCGGTAGGTAATGCCAACGATCTTGCAGACCTGCGGCCCCCGAAACCCGACCAGATCGTCCTCGCCCATCCCATCCCCTTTTCCACAAGGTCGAGCGCTTACGCAAACCGTGTAGTTACGCCCTTGTCACGAGAGTAGGGGGTTGTCCACCGGATATCAACGACCGCCGAGTCGAAGCCTCAGGAGGCGAAGTCTTCGGGGTTCACTCCTTCGAGGAACTCGCGGAAGCGCTCGACCTCGTCATCCTCCTCGTCGTCGTCCTCGCTCATCGTCACCGCCGCCTCCTCGAGGACGGACTCGTCGGCGAAGATCGGGGTGCCCAGGCGGGCGGCCAGGGCGATGGCGTCGGACGGGCGGCTGGAGACCTTGTACCCCGAACCGTTGGTGGTCATCTCGATCTCGGCGTAGAAGGTGCGGTCCCGCAGCTCGGTGATGACGATGCGCTCCACGCCGACTCCGAGGGCGATCAGCAGGTCGCGGAGGAGGTCATGGGTCAGGGGCCGGGCGGTGACCACGCCGTTCTGGGCGAAGGCGATGGCGGTGGCCTCGACCGGGCCGATGAAGATGGGCAGCACCCGGTGCTGGCCCTCGGCCTCGCGCAGGAGGACGATCGGGCTGTTGGTGGGCATCTCAACCCGCACCCCGACGAGGTGCATCTCGACCACCTGCCGACGTTACCTCGCGCCGGGCGGAGCGACGAACGCGGCTAGGACCCGTAGAGGGCCCCGACGTAGGCGTCGGGGTCGTCCCGGAGGACGGCGAGGTCGGCCACCACCACCCGGTCGAGGTTCCGGTACCGCTGGGCGAAGTCCAGCCCGTACCCGAGCACGAACTCGTCGCCGATCTCGAACCCGCGGTAGTCGACCGGCGTGGGGATGATCCGCCGGGACGTCCGGTCGAGGAGGGTGCAGGCCTGGATCGACCGGGGCCCCCGCCGGCCCAGCTCGGCGAGGAGGTAGTGGAGGGTGAGCCCGGTGTCGACGATGTCCTCCACCAGCACGACATCGCGGTCGGAGACGTCGATGTCCAGGTCCTTGACGATGCGGACCCGGCCGCTCTCGGGGGCGTAGGTCGAGATGGCCATGAAGTCGACGATCGGGACGATCGTCAGGGCCCGGACCATGTCGGCCAGGAACGGCACGCTGCCCTTGAGCACCGCCACCAGCACGACGCCGTCGGCGTGGGCGTCGGAGATCTCCGCGGCCACCCGGGCCGCCCCCGCCGCCAGCTCTTCCGCCGGGATCAGGACGCGCGGAGGATCTATTGCCCCTCGATGTACTTGCGGAGCGCCTGGCGCAGCATGGCGGCCCGCAGTCCCTGGCCCAGCTTGGTCAGGTCGGACAGGGCGTCGGCCGCCTGGCGGCGGGCCTGGGGGTTGCGCTGCTTCAGCATGGGCAACACCACCTGCTCCAGGAAGCCGGCCTCCCGCTCGCCGGCGGTCTTGTACATCCGCAGGTGGCGGGCCTCCACGCCGTACTTCATGAAGCCGGCGGCCAGCTGGGCGACCATCAGGGCCTCCTCGTCGTAATAGACGCTGGAGGCGGCCCGCCGACCGGCGAGGAGGCCGTAGCGCTCCAGCTCCCGCACGTCGTCGTCCTCCAGGCCGCTGGCCGCAGCCAGCTCGCCGATGGTCATGCTGACGCCGCTCGACGACAGGCTCAGCGGAGCCGCCTCGGCGATCGCCGGCGGTGCCGCGGGGGCGGGTTGCGCCCGCGTCGCCGCCGGCCGGGCGGCCGGCCGTGCCGGCGCCGGCACCTCGACCGACTCGACGACCTCCGCCACATCCGGCTCGCCGGCGTCGGCCGCACCGCCGGTCTCAGCCTCGACATCGGGCACGACCGGCGCCGGCGGCTCGTCGGCCACCTCGGCGCCGCCGCCCCGTAGCCGGCCTTTGATGACCTTCAGCGGCAGGAAGTGCTCCCGCTGCTGGCGGAGGATCCACCGCAGCCGCTCGACATCGGTGTCGTAGAACTTCCGGTACCCCGACGGCGTGCGCTCGGGGTCGAGCAGCCCCTGGCTCTCCAGGAAGCGGATCTTGGAGATGGTGACGTCGGGGAACTCCTCCTTGAGGAGCGCCAGGACCTCGCCGATGGACAGGTACGCCCGGTCCTCCACAGTTCCGCTCACCAGGTCGCCGTCTGCGACGGCTGTCCCGCTGAGCGGGGCTCTGTTTTCATTGGTTCGCTCACTGTCGTTCGCTCACTCGTCGCCCGGCCCGCCGGCGAAGAAAACCAGGCGGAACTTGCCGATCTGGAGCTCGTCGCCGTTGGCCAGCGGTGCCTCCTCGATGCGCTCACGGTTGAGGTACGTGCCGTTCAGGGAGCCGGCGTCGCGCACGGAGTAGTCGTCGCCGGCTCGGACGATCTCGGCATGGCGGCGGGAGACGGTGATGTCGTCGAGGAAGATGTCGGAGTCGGGGTGGCGGCCGGCGCGGGTGACGTCGCCCTCGAGGACGAACTTCGAGCCGGCGTTGGGCCCCCGCTTGACGACGACCATGGCGGTCGACTCCGGGAGCTCCTCCAGCGCCATGGCCAGGTCGTCGTCGAGGATCTCGCCGGTGGCGTCGACCGGGGCGAAGGTGATGGTGGTCTCCTCGCCGGAGTCGGACTCCAGGGCCGCCCCGCACGAGGAGCAGAACTTGGCCCGGAGCGCGTTCCGGTGCCCGCAGTTCGTGCAGAAGATGTCCGTCATCCGGAGATGAGGGCCTGGTACGCGCCGGCGTCGAGGAGCCCCTCGAGCGACGCCTCGCCGGCGGGCTCGATCACGCAGATCCAGCCGTCGCCGTAGGGATCCTCGTTCATTCGCTGCGGGGCCTCGGCCAGCTCGGCGTTGACCTCCACGACCGTGCCGGCGACCGGTGAGTAGATGTCGGACACCGACTTGGTGGACTCCACCTCGCTGCATGCCCCGCCGGCCTCGACGACCGTTCCCACGGCCGGCAATTGTACGAACACGACGTCGCCCAGGGCGTCCTGGGCGTAGTCGGTGATACCGATCCGTACCCGTCCCTCGTCGACGAGCGCCCACTCGTGGTCCTTGGTGTACCGCCGGTCCTCGGGCACGTTCATGGCGCGAGACGCTAGCGCCAACGCGACGGGTGCCGGGCATACTGCGCTACCGCAGGAGCTGGCCGATCCTCCGGGCGTACTCCTGGGCGAGGTGCCGGGCCGCGGCGTCGGAGGAGCCCTCGGCCCACACGTGGGTCACCGGCTCGTCGGGGTCAGGGAGGATCAGGGCCCAGCCGTCCTCGTGGAGGATCTTCACCCCGTCGACCAGCACGACCTCCCGGTCCTTGGCGGCCTCCACCACCCTGCGCATGACCAGCCCCTTCTGCTCCCAGGGGGTGACGACGCTGTCCTGGGCCATGTGCACATCGGGCAGGCCGGCGACGATCTTCGACAGGCGCACGCCCGACCGGGCCAGCAGCTCCAGCAGGTGGACCAGAGAGGCGGTGGCGTCGTAGGCCGGGAGGAAGTCCGGGAAGATGAAGCCCCCGTCCTGGCTACAGGCCAGCACGACCCCCTCCGTCGCCTCGGCCACGTCCATGATGTGGGTGGCAGAAACCTTGGTCCACACGATCTCGGCCCCGGCCTCGGCGGCGATGCGCTCGGCCGCCGAGGAGACCGACACGGGCAGGGCGATGCGGGCGTCCCTGACCTGGGAGGAGACCAGGGTCACCAGGACCAGCAAGGCCTCCTCGTCGGACAGCAGGTGCCCGTCGTCGTCGACGAGGGTGAGGCGCTCCCCGTCGGGATCGATGATGGCGCCAAGATGGGCGCCCGACGAGCGGACCAGCCCTGCCACCCGCTCCCCGTGCACCTTCGGGTCGAACGCCGCGGCGCCGGCGGTGAACGCGTAGGGGTTCACCGACAGGATATCGGCGCCGAGCTTGGAGAGCACGCTGGGCATGACCACCGACGTGGAGCCGTAGCCGTGGTCGACGACGAGCCGGAACCCCGCCCCCGGGATGAGCCCGACGTCGACGGTGGCCAGCATGGCCGCCGAGTAGTGCTCGAGGGCCCGGGCCGGGTAGCTGATGTCGCCGATGTCGGCCGCGAACGCCCGCCGGAAGTCCTCCCGGTCGAAGAAGCGCTCGATCTTGCGCTGGGCCGCTTCGTCGACGTCGGTGCCGTCGGCGTCGAGGAACCGGACGGTGACCGACTGGGGGTCGCCCCTCGCCAGGCGGACGGTGACCCCGCCCTGGCCCTGCGACCGGCGGACGTGGAACCGGGTGACGGGCACCGGCGACATCTCCAGGTCGGTGACGTCGACGCCACCGGCGTTCAGGCCGGCCATCACCGCCCGCTTCAGGGCCCGGGCCGCCCGGCTCGAGTCACGCGACGTCGTGACCGTCGAGCCCTTCTTCATGGTGGTGGCGTAGGCCATCGCCAGCCGGCAGGCGAACTCGGGGGTCATGTCGACGTTGGCCAGGCCCGTCACGCCGTTGCGGCTGAACAGTTTGCGGGCGCCCCGTGACTCCCAGACAATCGACGAGTTGATGATGGCGCCCGGCTCGACGGTCTTGAACGGGTAGACCTTCACGCCGGGGTTCACGACCGCGTGGTCGCCGACGAAGCAGTTGTCGCCCACCACCACGCCTTCCTCACAGCGGGCGTAGGCCCGCAGGTCGGTCGACCGGCCGATGACCGAGCCCCGCAGGATGACGCTCTGGCTGATGTAGGCGTTGTCGTGGACCACCGAGCGCTCAATGAAGGCGTCGGCGCGGACCATCACGTTGGTGCCGAGCACCGAGTACTCCCGGAGCTGGGCGCCGGCCTCGACCCGGCAGTAGTCGCCGATGATGGCCGGCCCGACGATCTTGGCCGCGGGGTCGACCTCGGCCCCCTCCCCGAGCCAGACGCCCTCGGCGATCCGGAACCCGGGCATGTCGACGGCGACCTTGCCGTCGAGCACGTCGCGGTGCGCCTTGAGGTAGGCCTCGAGCGTGCCGACGTCCTCCCAGTAGCCCTCGGCCACGTGGCCGAAGATCGGCTTGCCGTCGGCCAGGAGCCCGGGGAAGACGTCGCTGGAGAAGTCGACCTGCTCGCCCTCGGGGATGTAGTCGAACACGGCCGGGTCACAGACGTAGATGCCGGTGTTCACCGTGTCGGAGAAGACCTGGCCCCACGTCGGCTTCTCCAGGAAGCGCTCAATGGACCCGTCGTCCCGAACGATGACGATGCCGAACTCGAGGGGGTTCTCCATCGCCTTGAGGGCCAGGGTGGCCAGGGAGCCCTTGCGCTCGTGGACGGCCACCAGCTCGGAGAGGTCGATGTCGGTGAGGACATCGCCCGAGATGACGAGGAACGGCTCGTCGAGCTCGTCCCGGGCGTTGCGGACGGAGCCGGCAGTGCCGAGAGGCGTCTCCTCGGTGGCGTAGACCATCCGGACCCCGAACTCCGAGCCGTCGCCGAAGTAGGTGCGGATCGTCTGTGGCAGGAACGCCAGGGTGACGACGATGTCCTCGAAGCCGTGGGACTTCAGCAGCCGCACGACGTGCTCCATCATCGGCCGGTTGGCCAGGGGCATCAGGGGCTTGGGCTGGTTGGACGTGAGGGGCCGGAGGCGGGTGCCCTCGCCGCCGGCCATGATCACGGCTTTCATGCCCACCGTCCCGGTGACAAGGTCACGTGGCCAATCGTCCGGCCCGGCCCTCGCGCAGGGCCTGGCGAGCGGGCCCCACATAGGTGGCGGCGGCGTACCAGGCCATGATCAGGCCGGCGACCGCCACCACCCAGGCCAGGGCGTACGCCGGGCCGTGCCGGTGGCCCCAGAGGAACAGCGGGAAGGCCACCATCATGAGGAGGGTGCCGCACTTGCCGGCCCAGCTGACGTCGATGCGGCGAGCTCCCATGGCGCCGAGCAGGATGGTGGTCCCGGCCACGAGCACCTCCCGGGCGATGGCCGGCCAGAAGATCACCGCCGGCACCGAGCCGTCGACCAGGATGGCGACCATCCCGACGACCAGCAGAACCTTGTCGGCGATCGGGTCGAGCACCTTGCCCAGATTGGACACCTGGTTGAAGTGGCGGGCGATGTAACCGTCGACCCAGTCGGTGGCGCCGAGCCCCCCGAGCAGCAGCGCCGCGCCCAGCCGGTTCTCCCGGCCGAACAGCAGCCACAGGAACACCGGCACGCACGCCAGGCGCAACAGCGAAATGGCGTTGGGGAGGGTGGCGACCCGGTCGAGGCGATCTCCGTCTGCTTCCGGCCCCGTCATGTCGCGTAATCCTACCTGCGCCACACGAGGGCCGGTCCGGGCCGGCCGGCGCTAGTGTCGCCAGCATGGGGGTTTCCGCGGTGATCGTTCCGCGCCCGTTGACGGTGTCGGCCATGGTCGTCACCGGCGGCGAGGTGCGGGTGACCAACACCGGCACCGAGGAGGACGAGTACGCGTTCGTCATCGACCGTGAGGCCGCGCAGTGGGGCTGGGTGACCCCACCGACGGTCACCGTGCCCGCCGGCGGGGAGGGATCGGTCAAGGTCCTCTTCCGCCTGCCCAAGTCGCACAAGCCCCCGGCCGGGCCGATGCCGTTCACCGTCACGGTCAAGTCGGTGCGGGACAAGGCGGTCTCCACTGTGGCCGACGGCGTGGTCGACGTCGCCGCCTTCTCTGACCTTCTCGCCACCCTCAACCCGACCACCGCCCAGGGCAGTGGCCCGTCGCACCACACGGTGGCCGTCTCGAACCGGGGGAACGCCCCGGCCCGCTTCCGACTGAAGGCGACCGACCCCGACGGCAGCCTGGATATCGACGTCGAGCCGGTCACTCTGGAGACCGGGCCCGGCACCGTGGCGTCGGCCAATCTTCGGGTCACGCCGAAGAAGGGCCTGCGCCGGGGCACTGCCGAGCGGCCCTTCCAGGTGGTCGCCGAGGCCGAGGGTCACGAGCCCTTCCAGATGGAGGGCACCTTCACCCAGGAGGGCACCGGCGCGGGTCGCACGCCGGTCATCATCGCCATCGTCGTGGCGGTGCTGGTGCTGGCCGGCGCGGCCATCGCCCTGGCCGGCGGCAGCGACGACCCCGCGACCTCCTCCTCGTCGGGGACGACCGTCGCCGGCGCCCCCGGCGCGCCGGCGGCCGACGACCCCGCCTGCCCGGCGAAGGGCCATGACAACCGCGACCGCGGCACGTCCGGGGCCCTGCCCTTCAACTACTCGTTCCTCTTCACCACGCCCGACGGCTGCAAGCCCGTCCGGTTCAACCCGTGCGAGCCGATTCACTTCATCGTCAACCCGGCCGACGCCCCGGCGGGCGGCCTGGCCGACGTCCGCCAGGCGTTCAGGATGATCGCCGACGCCGGCGGCTACACCTTCGTCGACGACGGCACCACCGATGCCGACCGCTTCGACTTCGGCCGCCAGGCGTACAACCCGGCCCGCTACGGCGAGCGGTGGGCGCCGATCGTCGTCAGCTGGGGGCGGCTCGGCAGCCAGGGACGCAACGACGTGGTCATCGCCGGCATGGGGAACGGCCAGGTGGTCGACGGCACCATCGTCACCGGCATGCTCAACCTCAACGCCGACGCCCGCATCGACGCCTCCCGGGAGACCCCGGTCCCCGACGGCTACGGCGAGGGCATCTCCTGGGGCCGGGTGATCCTCCACGAGCTCGGCCACGTGTTCGGGCTCGGCCACGTCCAGAGCAAGAACGCCATCATGCACGAGGCGCTGCTCGAGCAGACGCTCAGCCGCACCGAGTACGGGGTGGGCGACATCCAGGCGTGGCGCCAGCTCGGCCGCCAGGCAGGTTGCACCCAGACGCCGGCGCCCCGGGTGGTCGCGCCCCTCGGCGTGAGCCGGGCCACCACCACCGTCACCCGGTAGCGCGTGCCAGTCGCCGGCCCAGGGATCGGCGGCATTGTCCTCGCCGGCGGGGCGGGGCGGCGCATGGGTGGCGTCGACAAGGCTGCGCTGGCGGTCGACGGGGTCACCCTGCTCGACCGGGTGCTGACCGCGGCCCGGCCGGTGTGCGACCAGCTGGTGGTCGTGGGGCCGACCCGGCCGACCGGGGTGGCCGGCGTGTCGTTCGTGACCGAGGCCGCGCCCGGGGGTGGACCGGTCCCGGCGGTGCTGGCGGGGGTGGACGCCTGTCCTCGGTGCGACCTCGTCCTGGTCCTGGCCGTCGACCTGCCGTTGTTGCGCAGCGAGGATCTGCGCCGGCTCCTCGTCGCCGTCGACCAGCCGGGCGTCGACGCAGCTGCGTCGGGCGAGGGTAGGGGGCCGAATCCCCTGCTGGCCGCCTATCGGGTGCCGGCGCTCCTGGCCCGGGCCGGAGATCCGGCGCTGGGCGCCGGCGCCCGCGCCGGCCGGCTGCTGCCGGCGTCGACCGTCACGGTCGACCTGGGGCCGGCGGCGCTCAACGTCAACCGGCCCGAGGACCTGGCTGCCGCCGCCTCGGCTGCGGTGGCGGGCAACCGTCCTGGACACGGCGACGAAGACGCCGGCGAGCCAGGCGGCGGTGGCGAGGAGGACCGTCCAACCGACCCTCGGGAGCACCGGCTGCGCCCCGAATGATCCCACCGCCACCCCGAAGCGGGCGACCAGGAGGTGGGCGCCGGCGCCGGCGGCGACCGTCGGCGCCGGCGCAGACCATCCCGCGGGTAGTGTCGACGATCCTGGTCACCCGACGCCGGACGGTGATGGGCATGAGCGCAAACTACCCAGGCCGGTACGCAAGCGAGCGGGACCAACCGTGAGCGCCCGCAAGCTCATCGCGTCGTGGCCCGTGGTCCGCCAGCTCACCGGTCCTGACCGGCTGGGCCTGCGCCAGTCGGCGCAATCGGAGTGGTCGGCCACCCTCGAATCGCGTACCGAGACCGCCGACCGGGTCGTGCCTTCGATCTGCCCCTACTGTGCCGTCGGCTGCGCCCAGCGCATCTACGTGAAGGACGAGAAGGTCATCCAGGTCGAGGGCGACCCGGACAGCCCCGTCTCGCGCGGGCGCCTGTGCCCCAAGGGATCGGCGACCAAGCAACTGGTGACGGGCGGCCAGCGGGAGTACAAGGTCAAGTACCGCCGCCCGGGCGGGGCCGACTGGGAGGACCTCGCCCTCGACCGGGCCATGGACATGATCGCGGACCGGGTGATCGCCACCCGCGCCGCCACCTGGGACGGCCCCAACCGCAGGACCCTCGGCATCGCCAGCCTTGGAGGAGCGACCCTCGACAACGAGGAGAACTACCTCATGAAGAAGCTGTACACCGCCCTGGGTGCCATCCAGGTCGAGAACCAGGCCCGCATATGACACTCCTCCACCGTCCCCGGTCTGGGGACATCGTTCGGTAGAGGCGGGGCCACTCAGTACCTTCAGGATCTGGCCACGTCGGATTGCATCCTGATCATGGGCTCGAACATGGCCGAGTGCCATCCCGTCGGCTTCCAGTGGGTGATGGAGGCCAAGGCGGCCGGCGCCCGGGTCATCCACGTCGACCCCCGCTTCACCCGGACCAGCGCGCTGGCCGACACCTTCGTCGCCCTGCGGGCCGGCAGCGACATCGCCTTCCTCGGCGCCATCGTCAACCACATCCTCACCAACCGGCGGGAGTTCCGGGAGTACGTGGTCGCCTACACGAACGCCTCGTCGATCGTCGGCGATGACTTCAGGGACACAGAGGACCTCGACGGACTGTTCTCCGGCTGGGACCCCGAAGAGAAGGCCTACGACCCCTCGACGTGGCAGTACGCCGGCATGCCGGTCGCCCCCTCGGCCGGGCACCGGGAGGCGGCGGCGCAGGGCGAGGCCCACGGCCACGGCGCCAAGCTCGCCGCCGGCGAGCCGGCCACCGATCCCACCCTCGACGACCCGCGGTGCGTGTTCCAGATCCTCAAGCGCCACTTCGCCCGGTACACCCCCGAGCTGGTCGAGGAGGTGTGCGGTGTGCCGCGGGAACAGTTCCTGGAGGTGGCCGAGGCGCTCTGCGCCAACTCCGGCCGGGAGCGGACCACGGCCATGTGTTACGCGGTGGGCTGGACCCAGCACACCGTCGGCGCCCAGTACATCCGCACCGCGGCGATCATCCAGCTCCTGCTCGGGAACATGGGCCGACCCGGCGGCGGCATCCTGGCCCTTCGGGGCCACGCCAGCATCCAGGGGTCGACCGACATCCCGACCCTCTACAACATCCTCCCGGGGTACCTCCCGATGCCCCACGCCGCCACCCACCAGACCCTGGCGGATTACATCGCGGCGAACACCGCGCCGGGAGGGTTCTGGGGCCACACCGATGCCTACGTCGTCAGCCTGCTCAAGGCGTGGTGGGGCGACGCCGCCACCGCCGAGAACGACTGGTGCTACGACTACCTGCCGTTCATCACCGGCGACCACTCGGCCTACCGGACCACCCTCGACATGGTCGACGGCAAGGTCAAGGGCTACTTCGTCATGGGCGAGAACCCGGTTGTCGGCTCGGCCAACGGCAAGCTCCAGCGGCTGGCCCTCACCAAGCTGGACTGGATGGTCGTGCGCGACCTGGTCGAGATCGAGACCGCGTCGTTCTGGAAGGACGGCCCGGAGATCGACAGCGGCGAGCTGAAGACCGCGGAGATCGCCACCGAGGTCTTCTTCCTGCCGGCGGCCGCCCACACCGAGAAGGACGGCAGCTTCACCCAGACCCAGCGCATGCTCCAATGGCACACCAAGGCGGTCGAGCCCCAGGGCGACTGCCGGTCGGAGCTGTGGTTCTACTGGCACCTCGGCCGGATTATCCGGGAGAAGCTGGGCGGGTCGACCGACGAGCGGGACCGGCCTGTGCTCGACCTCACCTGGGACTACCCGCTGGTGGACGGCGACCCTGCGGCCGCCACCGTGCTCCGGGAGATCAACGGGGTCGGCCCGGACGGGCGGACGGTCTCCGGCTACACGGCACTGAAGGCCGACGGGTCAACCCGATGCGGCTGCTGGATCTACAGCGGGTGCTACGCGGACGAGGTCAACCAGACGGCGCGCCGCAGGCCCGGTCACGAGCAGACTCACTACGCCCTGGAGTGGGGGTGGGCGTGGCCGGCGAACCGGCGCATCCTGTACAACCGGGCGTCCGCCGACCCGTCGGGCAAGCCCTGGTCGGAGCGCAAGAAACTGATCTGGTGGGACGAGGCCGAGGGAAAGTGGACGGGCGAGGACGTGCCCGACTTCGTGATCGACAAGCCGCCCGACTACGCGCCGGTCGAGGGCGCCAAGGCCGAGCACGCGTTGCGCGGCGACGAGCCCTTCGTCATGCAGACCGACGGGAAGGGCTGGCTGTTCGCGCCCAGCGGACTGGTCGACGGGCCCCTGCCGTCCCACTACGAGCCCCATGAGTCCCCCTTCACCAACCCGCTGTACGCGCAGCAGGCCAACCCCGCCCGCCAGATGTTCCGCCGCAAGGGCAACCGCTACAACGACGAGGACGGCAAGGCGTACCCGTTCGTCATGACCACCTACCGGTTGACCGAGCACCACACCGCCGGCGGCATGTCCCGCTTCCTCCCCCACCTCGCCGAGCTGCAGCCCGAGATGTTCTGCGAGGTCAGCCCGGCGCTGGCCGCCGAGCGGGGCCTGGTCAACGGCGGCTGGGCGACGATCTCCTCGGCCCGGACGGCGATCGAGGCCCGGGTCCTGGTGACCGACCGGGTGAAGCCGTTGACGGTGCAGGGGCGGGTCCTGCACCAGGTCGGGCTCCCCTACCACTGGGGATGGAAGGGCCTGGTGACCGGCGACGCGGCCAACGACCTGTTCGCGCTGGCCCTCGACCCGAACGTCCACATCCAGGAGGTCAAGGCGGCGACATGCGACATCCAGCCGGGCCGGCGACCCCGATGACACGCATGGGCTTCTTCACCGACACGTCAATCTGCATCGGGTGCAAGGCGTGCGAGGTGGCGTGCAAGGAGTGGAACGACGTGCCCGACGACGGGTTCGACTTCCTCGCCACCTCGTACGACAACACCGGCGGCCTGAGTGCCGACACCTGGCGCCACGTGGCCTTTGTGGAGCAACCCGTGTCGGTGCCTGCCTTGGGCGAGAACGGGATCAGATGGCTGATGTCCTCGGACGTGTGCAAGCACTGCACGCATGCCGCGTGCCTGGAGGTGTGCCCGACGGGGGCGTTGTTCCGCACGGAGTTCGACACGGTCGTGGTGCAGCAGGACATCTGCAACGGGTGCGGGTACTGCGTGCCGGCCTGCCCCTTCGGGGTGATCGACGAGCGGGAGTCCGACGGGCGGGTGTGGAAGTGCACCCTCTGCTACGACCGGCTGAAGTCCGACCTGGAGCCGGCGTGCGCCAAGGCGTGCCCGACGAAGTCGATCCAGTTCGGGCCGCTCGATGAGCTGCGGGCGCGGGCCGCCGGCCGTCTGGGCGCGCTCCGGGAGGCCGGCGTGGCCGACGCCCGGCTCTACGGGGCGGACGAGACCGACGGCGTGGGCGGGTTCGGCGCCTTCTTCCTCCTCCTGGACAAGCCCGAGGTCTACGGCCTGCCGCCCGACCCCGTGGTCACGACCCGCGACCTCCCACGGATGTGGCGAGCCGCCGCCGGCGCTGCGCTCGCGCTGGTCGGCGCAGTCGCCGCGGCATGCGCCCGACAAAGGTGACGGGCTACTACGGGCGGCCCGTCCTCAAGGCGCCGGTGTGGAAGTCGGCCATCCCGCTGTACTTCTTCACCGGCGGCGTGGCCGGCGCCTCGTCCACGTTGGCGTTCGCCGCCGGCCTGCGGGGCAACCGGCGCCTGGCCCGCTCGGCGATGCTGGCGTCGGTGGCGGGCGTCGCGGCCAGCGGCCCGCTGCTCGTCATCGATCTCGGCAAGCCGAGCCGGTTCCTGAACATGCTGCGGGTCGCCAAGCCGACCTCGCCGATGAGCGTGGGCAGCTGGGTCTTGACGGCTTTCGCGCCGGCGTCGATGGCGGCCGCGGCCAGCGACGTCACCGGCCGGCTGCCACGCCTCGGACGGGTGGCCGCCGGCGCCGGCGCCGTCCTCGGCCCGGTGGTCGCCACCTACACCGCGGTGCTGGTAGCCAACACCGCCATCCCGGCGTGGCACGACGCCCATCGCGAGCTGCCGTTCCTGTTCGTCGGCAGCGCGGCGGCCAGCGCCGCCGGCATCGCCATGATCGCCACGCCGGTCGCCGACGCCGGCCCCGCCCGCCGCCTCGCCATGATGGGCGCCGCCCTGGAGCTAGGGGCGTTCCGGGCCATGGAGTCCCGCCTCGACGAGGCGGTCGCCGGCCCCTACATGCACGGCCGCGCCGGGCGCCTGGCCAAGGCGGCCGAGGCCTGCAGCGCCACCGGGGCGGTCCTCGCTGTCACCGCCGGCCGGCGGCGCCGGCGGGCCGCCGTCACTGCCGGGGCGCTCCTCTGCGCCGGCAGCCTGCTCACCCGCTTCTCGGTCTTCCGGGCCGGCATCGAGTCCGCCGCCGACCCGGCGGCGACCATCGACCCCCAGCGCCGGCGGGTGGACGGTCGGGGTACGGTCGGGGCATGACCGTCGCACCCGACTTCGAGGCCCGCCGGCAGGCGGTTGTGGCCGCCCACCTCAAGCCGGCGGACCAACGGCCGGCCTCCAGCGCCCGGGGCGTCCACCACCTGGCCATGATCTGTAGCGACGTCGAGACGACCGTCCGCTTCTACCAGGACGTGCTCGGCTTCCCGCTGGTCGACGTGATGGAGAACCGGGACTACCCCGGCTCCACCCACTTCTTCCTCGACATCGGCAACGACAACCTGCTGGCCTTCTTCGACTTCCCCGGCCTCGGCCTCGCCGAGGCCACCGAGACCCTCGGGTCGGTCCAGCACGTGGCCATCTCCGTCGACCGGCCCAGCTTCGAGGCCATCAAGGAGCGGCTCGACGCCGCCGGCGTCGCCTACGTCGGCCCCGACCGGGGCCTCACCGACTCGATGTACGTCAAGGACCCCGACGGCATCCAGATCGAACTGCTGGCCGAACCGCTACGGATCATGGACGGCCGCCACCTCGGCTGACGCCCGTCATGAGCGAGTGTGCAATCTTGTACCACTGCGGTACAAGATTGCACACCGGGCGGCGTCAGCAGGCGTGAGCCCGGCACACCGGGCAGTCCTGCGCCGGCGTCGGGTGTTCGCCGAGGCGGTGCTGGACGTCCATCTCCTCGCGGATCAGCACCCTCACATTCGCCTCGACGTCGTCGAGATCGTCCTTCACCATCCCCATCCGTGTCGGCGAATCGGGCGGATTTCTTTACCCCGCTTCGAGCACGACGGCGATCCCCTGGCCGACGCCGACGCACATGGTGGCCAGGCCGTAGCCGCCGCCCCGCCGGCGCAGCTCGTGGGCCAGGGTGACGACGATCCGGGCACCCGAGCACCCGATCGGGTGGCCCAGGGCGATGGCGCCGCCGTTGGGGTTGACCAGCGCAGGGTCGAGGGCCGGCCACTCCCGCAGGCACGCCAGCGCCTGGGCCGCGAAGGCCTCGTTGAGCTCGACAACGGACAGATCCGACCAGCCGATGCCGGCGCCGGCCAGTGCCTTGGCCGCCGCCTCCACCGGGCCGATCCCGTAGAGCTGCGGCTCGACGGCGCTCGTCGCCCGGGACACGATGCGGGCCAGCGGCCGGCGGCCCGTCTCCGTGACGACCGAGTCGTCGGCCAGCAGCAGGGCAGCGGCCCCGTCGGCCAGAGGCGAGGCGTTGCCCGCCGTGACTGTGCCGCCGTCCGGGCGGAACACCGGCCGGAGCGCCCCCAGCGCGTCGGCCGACGTGTCCCGGCGCACGCACTCGTCGGAGGCCACCGCGGCGCCGGCCACCTCGACCACCTCGCCGGCGAACCGGCCGGCGTCCCAGGCCGCCACCGCCTTGCGGTGGCTGGCCAGGGCGAATGCGTCCTGCTCGTCGCGGGAGACGCCGTAGCGGTCGGCGAGCAGCTCGGCGCCCTCCCCCAGCGACACCGTCCACTCGGTCGGCATAGCCGGGTTCACCAGGCGCCAGCCCAGCGTCGTCGAGACCAGCCCCGAGCCCCCGGGGTCCAGCGTCACCCACGGCGCCCGGCTCATCGACTCCACACCGCCGGCGATCACCACCCGGCCCTCGCCGGCCAGCAGCACCCGGCTCCCCTGGGCCACCGCCTCCATCCCCGACCCGCACAGCCGGTTCACGGTCGTCCCGGGCACGGTCACCGGCAGGCCGGCGAGCAGCGCGGCCATGCGGGCGACGTTGCGGTTGTCCTCGCCGGCGCCGTTGGCGTCGCCCAGGACGACGTCGTCGATGCGCGCGACCTCCACCTCGGGAACCCGGTCGACCAGGGCCCGGACGACGCCGGCGGCCAGGTCGTCGGGCCGCACGCCGGCCAACCCGCCACGGAACCGCCCGATCGGCGTGCGGACCGCGTCGAGGATGTACACGCCACTCACCCCGGGCTGTCGCCCTCCCATGCGGACCGGAGCAAGGACCGCAGCGCGGCCTCGTCCAGCGGTCGGGGGTTGGCGGGGGGGGACGCCGCCACCTCGGCCGCCACCTCGGCGATCCCCGACTCCGGCATCCCCAGCTCGGACAGCTCCATGGTCAGCCCCATGCGCACGGCCAGGTCGTGGACGCCGGTCGACGCGCGGCCCGAGCCGACGGCGATAGCCATGCGGGCGGCCAGGGCGCCCAGCACCGGCTCGTTGAAGCCGACGACGTGGGGCAGCAGGGCGGCGTGGGTCTCGGCGTGGGGCATGTCGTAGCGGCCGCCCAGGACGTGGCAGAGCTTGTGGTGCAACCCGGTCCCCGCCGTGGCCAGGGCGAGGCCCGCCTGGCAGGCGCCGACCAGGGCACGGCTGCGGACCTTCGGGTCCCAAGGCTCGGCCACCGCGGCCGGGACCGCCTCGCACAGCGCCCGGGCGCCATCGAGGGCCCAAGGCGCCGAGATCGGGCTGGCGCCGGCCGCCCACAGCGCCTCCAGGCAGTGGGCCAGGGCGTTCATGCCGCTGGCCGCGGTCACCAACGGCGGCAGGCCGAACGTGAGCTCCGGGTCGTAGAGCACGGTCTTCGGCAGCACCTGGGAATTGCGCCGGACCTCCTTGTGCCCAGCGGTGGTGACGCCCCAGAAGGCTGTCATCTCGGAACCGGAGTACGTCGTCGGCAAGGCGACGAGCGGCAGGCCCGACACGGCGACCGCCTTCCCGAGGCCGACGGCCGATCCCCCACCCAGCGTGACGACACCGTCGGCCCCGACCCGGGTGGCGTCCTGGGTCACCTCGGCGGCCAGCTCGGCGGGGACGTGCTGGCGGACGCCGTCGACCCGCCAGGTCAGGCGGTGGTCGAGGATGCCGGCCAGCTCGTTGGCCGCGTCGCGCGACGAGCCCGAGGCGATGAGCAGGACCTGGGACAGGCCCAGCCGGTCCAGCTCGTCGGCCAGGCCGTGGCGGGAACCGAGCCCGAAGACGATCCGGGTCGGCACCCCCTCGTGGACGAAGCTCGGCACGGGGCCGGTCATATCGTCATCGCCCGCCGGGCGTCCAGCTCGACGACAGTCGGCGCCGGCATGACCGACACGGGGTCAGACGTGCGGAGGTCACAAGTCGTCGCGGCCCACACGTCCTCCAGCCTGACACCCGAATGGACCGACGTGATGCCGGCGAAGCGGTCGATCCCGGCCGCGCCGAGGAGGCCAACGTCGACGCGCCCGCCCTGGGGCCAGTAGTTGTGGATCTCGGGAACGGACACGACCGTATCGGCCTGCGCCGTGCGGTCACCGAGTGTGCATTTCTGGTCGTGAAAGTCGGACGACACCGATAGGATCGCGACCAGAAATGCACACCGCCCAGCCGGGCAGCACGACGGAGCGCGGCCGGGGCTCGAGCGCCACGAGGAGACCGTCTATGACGGTGCCCGCCACCGCCTCGGTGAGCGTCGTGAGCTCGGTCTCGGGGCAGTCTCTCGCGACGGCAACGCGGTAGATTCGCGCTATGCGCGGTTCGTTCAGGCGATGGTCGACGTTGCTGGTGGTCACGGTCGGCCTGGTCGCCGGCGCGTGCTCGGGTGGAGGCGGATCCGGGGGTGACGATGACCTGCGCCTCGGCCAGGGCGGCGAGTCGGTCCTGCAGTTCCAAGGCGCAGCCAAGCTGAACTTGGGCGGCACCCTGGCCATGCCCGACCGGCGCGGGAGCGGGTCGGTGGGCGCGGTGCTCATCGTGCCGTCGGTGGCCCGCAACGACCGCAACGGGTACATCGACGTCGTCCCCGGCGACCCGATCTACGAGGACCTGAGCAAAGCCATCACCGGCGCCGGCCTGGCCGCGTTCCGCTACGACCGCCGCAGCATGGGGGTCAGCAAGATGGAGCCGGGCGAGCAGGTGACGTTCGAGGACATGGTCACCGACGCCCACGAGGCGCTGCTGTTCCTCGCCCAGCGCTCGGGCATCGACGCCACCAACCTCGCCATCGTCGGCCACGACATCGGCGGGATCATCGCCATGCGCGTGGCCGCCACCGACGACAAGGTGCGCAGCGTCGCCCTCGTCTCGACGCCAGGCCGCCCTCTGGTCGACATCATGGCCGGCAACTTCCAGACCGAGAACGGCAAGGAGTCGGCCGACGCCTTCCGCTCGGTGATCGCCACCCTCCTGGCGACGGGCGCCCTCCCGGACCGCTCGACGATCCGTCCGGAGCACCAGACGATCCTGCCCACGGGCCAGGACGCCCTCCTCAAGGCCCTCTACGCCCTCGACCCGGTCGCCGAGGCGGCCAAGGTCAAGATGCCGACGCTCGTGATGACGGGCAAGGAATCCAAGCTCGTCAGCCAGATCGATGGCGACAAGCTCAAGGCCGTCCTGACCTCGGCCCAGGTGTTCAGCGCCGACTCGACCGCCAGCCTCCAGAAGATCACGCCGGCCCTGCCCCAGGCCTTCGACCCCAACGACCACCGGGCCCACGGCGGCGGTCGCCCTCCGGACACGGCCGACCGCGACCAGGCGGCGGTCACCCAAATCACCGCGTTCCTCGGCGCCAAGCTCGGCGCGCCCCGCCAATAGCCGTCTGGAGCCGCCGGCGCCCGCCGGTACTGTCGCAGCCCTGAGACACTTCGACGTCCTCATCGTCGGGGGCGGGTTCGGCGGCGCGACGGTCGCCCGCCACCTGCAGGATCTCCTGGCGCCCCGCGGCCGGCCGGGCGGCCCGCGGGTGCTCCTGGTCGCCCCGGAGAACTTCCTGCTCTTCGCACCCCTGCTGCCGGAGGCGGCATCGGGGACGATCGAGCCCCGCCACGCGGTGATCCCGCTCCGGGAGATGCTGCGCCGGACGCAGCTCCTCGTCGGCGAGGTCACCACCATCGACCTCGAAGCCCGGACGGCCGTCGCCCGTGACCTGACCGGCGCCGAGCACGAGCTGTCGTGGAGGCAGCTGGTCCTCTCCCCCGGCTCGGTGCCCAGCGTCGTTGCCGTCCCCGGCCTGGTCGAGCATGCCGTCGGGTTCAAGACCCTGAGCGACGCCATCTGGCTTCGCAACCGTGTCCTGCGCCAGCTGGAGACGGCCGACGCCACCGTCGACCCGGTCCGCCGGCGGGAGCTGCTCACCTTCACCGTGGTGGGCGGTGGCTACGCCGGCGTCGAGGCCCTGGCCGAGATGGAGTCGCTGGTCGGGGACGCCCTGCACACCTATCCGAGCCTCAGCCGCCGCGACCTGCGCTGGGTCCTGATCGAGGCCCGGGACTCACTCCTGCCCGGGCTCGACCCCAAGCTGGCCCGCTACAGCGCCGACCACCTCCGCCGGCGGGGCGTCGAGATCCTGCTCGAGACCTGGCTGGAGAGCTGCATCGACAAGCGGGTGGTCGTCTCGACGCCCGGGGTGCAGCCGTACCTGTCGGACACCATCGTGTGGGCCACGGGGCAGCGGCCGTCGCCGCTGGTCTCCCGCCTCGGGCTGGCCACCGACGACGCCGGGCGGCTGATCGTCGACGACGGGATACGGGCCATCGGGCGGCGCGACGTCTTCGCCCTCGGCGACGCCGCCGCCGTACCCGACCCCGACGGTGGGGTCTGCCCCGGCACCGCCCAGCACGCGGTCCGCCAGGCCAAGGTGTGCGCCCGCAACGTCGCCGCCGCCCTCGGCGTGGGCGAGCCGACCACGTTCACCTACCGCAACCGCGGGCTGGCGGTGACGCTGGGCCGGAACCAGGGCACGGCGCAGGTCTACCGCTTCACCTTCACCGGCGTGCTGGCGTGGCTGATGGGGCGGTCCTACCACCTGCTGATGATGCCGGGGCTGGCCCGGAAGGTGCGGGTGGTCGCCGACTGGACCACCGCCATGCTGTTCCCACGCGATCTGTCCCAGCTGGGCGCGTTAGGTCGCCGGGCGCCGCTCGAATAGCCACCGTTGCGTGGGCCCCGACACAGCCGGACACGGCGGACGTCCGCTGACGTCGGGGCCCGCCGGCACACTACGCCGAGCCGGCGGCGCCGGCAACCGGAGGACGTTCATCCCCCGTTAATCGCCCTGTCGCACACTACAAAGGTCCGCAGACGGCCTCCTCGGGCCGGGCGCAGGTGGAATGAAGGTTTGTACGGGGCCCGGGCGACGGCGGGTCCCGAACAAGCCTGTCGGGATCAGGCGTCGCCGGTGATGCGGGCGATCGACGCCTTCGCCCGGTCGACGTAGACGGCTGCGCCCTGCTCCGTCCCCCGGCACACGGCCTCCCGGAGGTCGGCGAGGGCTTTCGGCCGCGCCGCCGGCGCCGAGGTCGCGACGATCTCGCCCCGGAGGCGGTACAGCTCGGCGACGCAGAACGACGCCCCCATCTCGTCGACCTCTGCGAACGCCTCGTCGATCACCCGGCGGGCCTCGTCCGGACGGTCGAGCCGGAGCCAGGACTCGGCGAGCAGCGCCATCCAGAACGGGCGCCACGGCCTGATGCCGGCGGCGGACGCCGCAGGGAGGCGCTCCAGGTTCCCCTGGACATCCTCCTCGGCCTCTCCGCGCCGGGCGCCGGTCCAGATGCGCGCCACCCGGGCGTGGAAGGCGAAGTCGGTGAGCTGGTAGGTGCCGGACTGGTCGAGGAGCTCCTGGGCCAGGTGATGCACCTCGTCGTCCGCGTCGCTCAGTACCCGGCCGAAGACGGCGAAGGCCAAGGCGATGGCGATGGTGAACGGTCCGCCGAGCGAATGGGCCCGAACCACGGCGCCGTCAGAGAGGCGGAGGCCCTCTTCGTGCATGCCCCGGAGATGGCAGGCCATCCCCAACCAGCTGTCGACCTGGACCCGCAGGTCCGCATTGGTCACCTCGGCGAGGAGGTGATCGGGAATGGCGTCCGCCAGGGCCTTGCCGGCCATGAGGTGGCGGCTGCCGTCGGCCAGCTCGCCGCAGCAGAGAGCCACGCTGCCGAGGCCCAGATAGGCGGCGGCGGTGACGACGGGCAAACCTGAGGCCTCGCCCAGGCGGAGGAGGTTCTCGCCCAGGGTGCGGGCGCCGGCCAGGTCGCCGCTCGCCCAGGCGAAGCTGAGCAGGCCCCACAGGGAGGTCAGGAGGTGGTGCTCGTCGTCGACCGCCCGGGCGAGGTCGGTGGCCCGGGCCCACGCCCCAGCGGTCTGCGGGTCGGCGACCCCCTTCACCAGCGTCAGGAGGGCGGCGAGGTGGTCCTGCACGTGGAGCTCGGACCGGTCGCGCTGGGTCCCCGCCGGCATCGTGGCCACCAGCGCCAGGGCGCGGCGGAGGTGGTCCTCGGCTACCTCGTGGGCCAGCGCGGCCTGCGCCGACCTCGACGCCCGCATGGCCGCCGCGACCGCCCGTTCGGGACCGGTCACGGACACCGCCTCGTACAGGTGACGGGCGACCTCGGTGGCCGGCGCCTGGGCACCACCCACCTTCTCGAGGGCATCGGCGACCAGGCCGTGGATGCGGGCCCGCCGCAACGGCGTGGCATCCTCGTACACCGTCTCCTGGACCAGGGCGTGGGCGAACTCGAACCGCTCGACGCTCTCGGGGTGCTCCCTCAGCACGCCGGCCGCCACCGCCACGTCGACGAGATCCAGGGCACGGGCGAGGTCGACGCCGGCCGCGCCGGCCACCACCCGGAGGTCGAAGTCCTGCCCGGCGACCGCGGCGGTGGTCAGGAGCTGCCGGGTCTCGCCCGGCAGCCGGGCCAGGCGGCGCAAGACGACCTGGCGCACCGCCCACGGCACACCGGCGGAGTTCGCCGCCGCCTCGGTCAGGCCCTTCTCGGCCACCAGCATGCGGGTGAGCTCGCCGACGAAGAAGGGGTTGCCGGCGGCACGGGCCCACACCGCGGCGACCACGCCGGCCGGCGCCTCGGTCCCGGCCTCGTAACCCATGAAGGCGGCCACCTCGTCCTGGCTCAGGCCCTCCAGGGAGAAGACGAGACGGCCGGGCAGGCGGGCGAGGATGGCGAGCGTGGCGGTGAGGCGGTCGTCGGGCGGCGGGTCGACGTCGCGGTAGGTGGCGACCAGCAGGGCCTTCATCCTGGGCACCCGGCGGGCGACGTGGGCGGTGAGATCGAGCGAAGGGGGGTCCGCCCAATGGAGGTCGTCGAGGACGACGGCCACCGGCCGCACATCGGAGAGCCGCTCGACGAAGCCGGCCAGTGCCTCGAAGAACCGGTGGCGGGCCGCGGCGGGGTCAAGCGGTGCCGGGGCCGTCACCTCTCCCACGACGTCCTTCACCTCGGGGACGATCTGGGCCAGCTCCGAGGCGAACGGCGCGAGCGCGGCCCGCACCAGGTCGGTGTCGGGGTGGCCGATGAGCGAGCGGACGACCTGAATCCAGGGCCAGAAGGGCGGGGCGCCGTCGCCCTCCTCGCCGCGGCCCCACGCCACCGCACACCCCCGCGCCTCGGCCCGTCCCACCGCCTCCTGGACCAGGCGGGTCTTGCCGATGCCCGGCTCGCCCGACACGAGGACGATCGCCCCCGGCCCCGCACCCAACCCGAGGAGAACCTCCCCGAGCGCGGCCAGCTCCGCGGTACGGCCGAAGAAGGGGTCGGCGGGGACAGGATCGGCCGGCGTGCTCGGATCCGCACTGAGCACGGCCGGCACACCGTCCTCCGGCGGCGGCTGCCAGTCCAGGTCCGGCGACTGCTCCAGGATCTCGGCCTCGAGGCGGCGGAGGTCGGGGCCGGGGCCGATCCCCAGCTCGTCGCCGAGGAAGGTTCGCGCCGCCGTGTACGCCCGCAGCGCTTCAGCCTGGCGTCCGGAGCGGTACAAGGCCAGCATCAGGAGACCGGCCAGGCGCTCCCGAAGGCCGTGCTCCTGCACCAGGCGCTCGAGCTCGGCGACGACCGCGGTGTGGGCGCCGAGAACCAGGTCGGCCTCCAACCGGTCCTCGGTCGCGGCGATGCGGAGCCCCTCGAGCCGGCCGGCCTCGAGCTCGGCGAACGGAAACTCCTCCAGCGGCCGGCTCCGCCACAGGGCGAGCGCGTCGCCGAGCGCCCGGCGGGCGGCGCGCGGCCGGCCCTCGGCGAGGTGCCGGTTCCCCTCGGCCGCCAACGCCTCGAAGTCGGCGGCGTCGTACTCGCCAGGCTCGACCCGGAGCAGGTAGCCCGGCGCTCGGGTGACGATGCGCCCAGGCGCGGTGCGCGCCGGCCGGTCGGGCTCGATCAGGCGTCGGAGGTTGGCGATGTAAACAGGAAGGCTGCCCATCGACTGGGCCGCCCCACCCGGCCACAGCACATCGGCGAACCGGTCGAGCGACACCACCCGGTTGGCGTGGATGAGGAGCGCCACGAGGACGGCACGTTGCTTCGGACGGCCGAGGTCGAGCGGCCGTCCGTCGATGGACACCTCGAACGGGCCGAGGATGCCGAAGTGCAGTGGTCCCCTACCGATGGACAGAGGCTAATGGAGCCGCCTCGGCTTGCCGATCTGACCCGTCAGCGGGATGGTCGCAGGCGGCCGGCCGCCGCGGCCAGCATTCCCTGCGCCTTCTCGGGCGGGACGCCGCTCACGGCAAGGCCCGTGTCCCGACAGACTCCCACGACGGTGACGAATGCGGGGTAGTAGTAGCTGTCCGTGCACGGGCCAGCGACTGGGATGCGGGGCGGTAGCTCCGCCGGATACGCGGCCGCGAAGTCCTGCAGCTTGGCCGGCGGGGCGAGCTCCACCGACAGCCCCGAGTTTCCGTCGGTCTTGTACCAGTTGCACGACACCCGGGGGGCGTCGCTGGTCGCCGAGAGCCTGGGGTTCACGGGCACACCGCGGGTGAGATCGGCGACCTCAGGACCGGTCAGCAGCGTGCAGGCGTCCACCCTGCCGTATCGCTGCCACCAGCCGTTGAGCGTGGTGGTGGTCTCCTGCGCCACCGACTGCGACAGGGATGCGCGCCACACAACCGCCCTGTCCGCGCTCGTGCCGCCGACGACCAGCACCCCCCGCTCGACGAGGATCGAACGTCCGTCGCCGACCCCCCTCCCGGCCCCTAGCGCCTCCAGCCGTTCGAGTCGCACCGCTCGTCCCTTGCCCGTCCGCCAGACAGCCATGTCGCCACCGTCGTCATTGGACGTGTCGTACCCGACCACGACGATGTCTCGCCCCACGATCGCCACGCCCCGGGCGGCGGTGTGGGCCTGACGGTCGGGTCGCTGCGGCCCGAGCATCTCAGCATCCGGGAACGCTCCACCCCTCTCGACGCTGACAAAGGCCCAGTCGTAGGCGTGCAGGGTGGCCGTGCCGACGACTGCGACTCCCGAGCGCGTCGTGGTACAGGCATTGGCCCGCGCGTTCGTGCCCTGGAGCAGGCTGCTGGTGAGCGGAAGGGAGCGCCACCTTCGGCCGCTGTCGGACGAGCGGAGCACGAACGCCCGGTCAGTGCCGTTGCGATCGCCGGCCTTTCCGACCAGCGTCACTTCCCTGCCCGAGGCGCAGGCGCCCCGGACCTCGCCCTCGTAGGCGCCCAGCTCCCCCAGCAAGGCGGCAGCCGTCCAACCCTCCTTGGCATCGGGCACGAACGCCACCGGCGCGATGCCTTCGACGTCCTGGCGGTTCCCGGCCAGCAGGGCACCGGCAGGCGTGGGGACGGCTGTGAACAGCTGCACGTCCTCGCCGTCGAGGGTCGCTTCGTCCCAGGAACGGCCGTCGACGCTGGTCAGGACGAGCGCCCGTGCGCCGCGACTGGTCGGACGTGACCCGACCGCGACGAAGCGGCCGCCCGCCGCGACTACCGCCGAGAGCCTGCCGGGGCCGGATGTGGGCGCCGGGTGCCAGGTCACGCCCGCGTCCTCGGACCACCAGATCAGTGGCTCCGACGGCTGCGGCCGAGGATCTCTCTCCCGACTCAGCCGCTCGCCGACGGCGACAAGGGTGCCCCGAAGCGACGCCAGGCCCGAGAGCTGGTCGTAGCGCACCGCGTTGCCGGCGGTGGGCGCGTCCGGGGGCCCGGGCACGGAGTCGCCTGCACGGTCGAGTACGACGGCCGTCGGAGCGACATCCGGCCCCGTTCCGGTCGGATCTGTTCCCGCGCCTCGGACTGCCACGCTGACACCCGCCAGCACCAGGAGCGCGGCCGTGATCGCGAGCGGCGCCGTCCTTCGAAGTGGCATCCCTTGGACTTTCGGCTCGGATCAGAGCCGCTTGAGAACATCTTGACGGCTGGCTAGCTCGAGGGGGTGAGCGTGACCCAGGTCTGGTTGATCGCGGAGGGGTGCGGCTCGGCCAGTTCGACGCCGGCCCGCAGGCCGTAGATCTGGAACACGCCGGCCAGCGGGACGACCGAGAAGTCCCTGGTCACGAGCATCGCCGTCATGGCCGCCGCCGCCCGCTGGACCTCCTCACGGGTGCCGGCGGTGATCGCCCGCTCCGCGAGGGCGGCGTACTCCGGGTCGGGTGCCGTCCGCGACGTCAGGAGGAACGCCGGGTTGGCATCGTTCTGGTTGGGCACGGAGAGCTCGACGTCGTAGCCCCGATCGCGGTTCTGCTCCCCCGTCCGGATGTCGAATGCCTTCCTGACCGTGACCTCGACACCGATGTCCTTCAGCTGGGCGGCCACCAGGCGCATGCCGGCTTCCGGGACGAGGGGGCCGCCGATCAGGACCATGGCGAGACGCCGAGGCCCGTTCATCCGTGTCCCGTCGGCGCCGGCCGGCCAGCCGGCGGCGTCCAGGATCCTTCGCGCCTCCGGGGGATCGAAGGCCGGCGCCGGCACGGTCGAGGCCGCGGCACCGAGGACGGCGGGCGGCGAGGTCCACCGCCCCGGCTCGCCGTTGCCGCCCAGGACATCGGCCACGTACTTCGGCCGGTCGACGGCCAGGGACACCGCCCGGCGGACGGCCCGGTCAGCGCCGAACGGGCTGGCGGCGTTGAAGGAAAGGATCTGCGTCGCGCCCGCCGGCGCCCGGACGACGTGGAACCGCCTGTCACCCTCCACCGCCGCGGTCGACTCCCGGGGCAGACCGGCCACCACGTCGACCTCGCCCCGCCGGAGCGCCTCCAAACGCACATCGGCGTCCGGCATGAACCGGAACGTGAGACGGGCGGCGCGGGCCTTGGGCCCCCAGTACCCCTCGAAGCGCTCGACGACGAGCTGCCGGCGGGGCTGGTAGTCGACGACCTTGAACGGGCCGGTCCCCACCGGCGGCGTCGAGTCGTTGTGGGCGTCCTTCGGGACGATCGGTCCCTCAGGGTGCACCAGTTGCTCGGGCAGGCGCAGGTTGGGCGACGTGGACACGAAGTCCACCGTGAGGTCGTCGACCTTCACCACCTTGTCGAGGGTGGCCGACACCGAGCGGGGCATGAACTGGCGGCCGGTCCATGACCACACGACGTCGTCGGCGCCGAAGCGGCGGCCGTCGTGGAAGGTGACGCCGGGCCGGAGGTGGAAGCGCCACGTCGTCGGGCCGACCATCTCCCACCGCTCGGCCAGGCCGGGCCGGACGGTGAAGTCCGGCCCCATCGAAAGGAGCGGCTCGTAGACGCCGGCGTTGAGCTCGCCGGCGGCGAAGTGCTTCGAGGTCGGGCCTTCGCCGGTGAGGGGCCAGATGTCCTCGCTGATGGCGATGCGGACCTCGCCCGGGGCGCCCGGCGGGCCGGCGGACGACCCGTCGTCGCCACCATCGCCTGAGCAGGCGGCGGCCAGGGCGGCCAGGACGACCGCCCACACGACCAGCCCCCGACGTAGTCCCCGTTCGATGGGCGGATCGTAGAGGAGCGGCCCGGTAGCTTGAGGAGTGTCGATCCTGGGCCGGGCCCGAACGCTGCTGGTCGAGGCCGTCCAGCCGGCGGTCTTCGGGGCGACGGTGCCGCTGGAGGTCTCGGCGCACCACCTCCCAGGCGAGCCGGTCCCGTACCACGACGCGGTCGCCGGCCCGTTTACGCCCTTCGATGTCGGCGGTCGGTGGGGCCCGCAGTGGGGGACGACGTGGTTCCGGCTGCGGGGCGAGGTGCCCCCGGCATGGGCCGGCGAGGAGGTCGCCCTCCGCTTCGAGATGACCGAGCCGGCCGAGGGCCTCCTGTGGCGGGACGGCGCCCCGTTGGTGGGGCTCTCGTGGCTGCGCCAGGACGCCATCCTGCGCCGGCGGGCCGAGGCCCTGGAGGCGGTCGACCTCTACGTCGAGGCCGCGGCGAACCCCGCCGTCCCCGCGCACGACGCCGGCGTGGACTGGCCGCTGTTGGTGGCCGAGTCCGGCGGCGAGCCGGGCTTCGAGCTGCTGCGCTGTCAGCTCGCCGTGCGCCGGCGCCACGTCTACGACCTGGCCTGTGACGTGCGGACCGTGCTGGAGTTGGCCGACGTGGCCGACGCCGACACCACGACGGGCACCGACTTCGGTCTGCTGGAGGCGCTGGCCGCCATGTTCGCCGTCGTCGACCCCGACGACGTGGCCTCCACCGCCGGCGCCGGACGGGACGCCCTGGCCAAGGTCCTCGACCGCCGGGCCCCCGTGGGCGCCCACCGGATCTCCGCCGTCGGGCACGCCCACATCGACACCGCCTGGCTGTGGCCCATGCGGGAGGCGGCCCGCAAGTGCGCCCGCAGCTTCGCCAACGCGGTGACCCTCATGGAGGAGTACCCCAGCTTCGAGCTGGTCTGTTCGGCCGCCCGCCACCTGGCGTGGGTCGAGGAGCGCTGGCCGGCGCTGTTCGACCGCATCCGCGACCGGGTGGCCGCAGGGCAGTTCCAGCCGGTCGGCGGCATGTGGGTGGAGGCGGACTGCAACATGCCGTCGGGCGAGTCGCTCGTCCGCCAGATCGTCCACGGCCAGCGCTGGTACCTGAGCCGCTTCGGGCACGAGTGCCGGGAGGCCTGGCTGCCCGACGGCTTCGGGTTCCCGGCCAGCCTCCCGCAGATCCTCGCCGAGGCCGGTATGGACTGGTTTGTCACCCAGAAGCTCTGCTGGAACGAGGTGAACCGCTTCCCCCACCACACCTTCTGGTGGGAGGGAATCGACGGCACCAGGGTGCGGGCCCACTTCCCTCCGGCCGAGACCTATAACGGCAACATGTCCCTCGCGGAGCTGCTCCGTGCCCCGCGGGCGGCCGGCGCCGGCCCCCGGTCGCTGTACCCCTTCGGCCACGGCGACGGCGGCGGCGGCCCCACGCGGGACATGATCGAAGCCGCCCTGCGGGCCGCCGACCTCGACGGGGCCCCGAAGGTGGTCATGGAGTCGCTGGCACAGTTCTTCGCCGCCGTGGAGGAAGACCCCGCGCCGCTGCCGGTCTGGGTGGGCGACCTCTATCTGGAGAAGCACCGCGGCACGTTCACCAGCCAGGCCGCGGTCAAGGCGGGCAACCGAGGGGGCGAGCTGGCCCTGGCTGCCGCCGAGCTGTGGTCGACGGTCCGGCCCGACCGCGCCCCGTGGCCCGCCGGCGACCTCGACCGGGCCTGGAAGCTACTCCTGGTCAACCAGTTCCACGACATCCTCCCGGGGTCGTCGATCCACTGGGTCTTCGAGGAGACCGCCGCCGACCACGCCGAGGTCCGCTCGGTGGCCGACGGCTTGGCCGGCGAGGCCATGGCTGCGATCGCTTCGGCGGTCGACACCTCCGGGGTGCGCCGGCCGGCGGTGGTGTTCAACCCCACGCCGTTCGCCCGCGGCGAGGTGCCGGCGATGGGGTACGCGGTCGTGGACCTCGACGCACCGGCCGATCCCGTCGGAGTCGACGCCGGCGACGGGTGGATCTCCAACGGGCTGCTTCGGGTCGCCTGGGACCCGGCCGGCGGCCTGACGTCGGTCTGGGATGTCGAGCATGAGCGGGAGGTTCTGGCCGAGGGCCGGCGGGGCAACGTCTTCCACCTCCACCACGACCGACCACGGGAGTACGACGCCTGGGACGTCGAGCGCAGCTACCTGGACGACTTCGTCGAGCTGGACGGCCCCGTCGAGATCGACACCTCGGAGGCCGGCGCCGGCCGCGTGCGGTTCCGCCGCGAGTTTGGCGAGTCGTCCATTGAGCAGACGTTGGTGCTCACGCCGGGCTCCCGGCGCATCGACTTCGTGACCGATGTGGACTGGGGTGAGACCCACCGGTTCCTCAAGGTGGCGTTCCCGGTGGCCGTCCACGCCGACCGGGCGACGTTCGAGATCCAGTTCGGGCACGTCAGCCACCCCACGCACGAGAACACGTCGTGGGAGCAGGCCCGCTTCGAGGTGTGCGCCCAGCGGTGGGCCGACCTGTCCGAAGCCGGCTACGGCGTGGCCCTCCTCAACGACTGCAAGTACGGCTACGACGTGCGGGGCGACGTCCTCCGGCTGTCACTGCTGCGCTCGCCCACCGCCCCTGACCCCCTCTGCGACCGGGGCCGCCACCGGTTCACCTACGCCCTGTTCCCCCACGCCGGCGATCCCTTCGCCGGCGGCGTGTTGGAGGCGGCGTCGGCGCTCAACACGCCGCTCACGGTCGTGCCGGTGGAGGCCCACACGGGTCCGCTGCCGGCGTCGACGTCGTTTGTCACGGTCGACGACCCTGCCTTCGTGATCGTCGCCGTCAAGCGGGCGGACGACGGCAGCGGCGACCTCGTCCTCCGTGGCTACGAGGCCTACGGCGGCCGCCGGCGGGTGCGGGTCCGGGTCGCGCAGCCGTTCACGACTGCGTCGCGGGTCGACCTGCTCGAGCGGCCCCGCCACGATCTCATCGTCGACGACGGGGCGGTCTGCCTGTCGGTGCGCCCGTTCGAGCTCATTACCCTCCGCCTGTCGCCCTGACCGCCCCGACGTCGCTCAGGCCTTCGAGATGCGGGTCCCGGCGCCCGCCCGGTACAGGATGATGGCGGCGGCCAGCACCCAGATCGGGAACAGCAGGAAGGCGGCGATGCCCGCCGGGCCGGCCATCGACAGCACCCCCAGGACGATCGCCGCCCAGGCCAGCCAGGCCGGCAGCACCGCCGATCGAAGGGCGTGCCATCCGGTCGCCAGGAGCACGGTGGCCAGCCCGAGCACCGCGGGGAAGAAGTTGTCGTTGTCGAAGATGTTCAGCGCCTGGGCCACCTCCGGCTGGCCGAGGTCGGCGGCGTCGATCAGCATGATTTGCGACATGGCGAAGATCGCCAGGGCGACGGCGTAGATGACCGCGCCGCCGAAGGCCACCGTCGCCAGCCACTCCGGGGCCTCGACGGTGCCGGCCATCGCCCCCCGCAGCGCGCCGGCGAAGAACAGGAACAGGACCGCTGCGACCAACAGGGCGATGATGCCGACAAAGATGCCCCCCTCGTCGGAGTAGTGGGAGATCACCTCCTCGCCCGTCGCATCCGTGTCCGGCGTGTCGCCGGAGGTGAGAAAGCCGATGGCGAATATCACCGTGAACGCCACTCCGGCCAACGGCGCGAGCCGTTCCAGACGTCCCTCCCCCACACCGACTCCTTCCGCAAAGAATCCTGTGGCGGGATCATGCGCTTCAGGAGCGCCGGAATCAACCGGCGATTCGCGGGCCGCCGTCGATCCTCAAGTAGCGGTGGTCGCCGGCCGACAAGGCCAAAGGCACGTCGCGACAAGGTGGGCCGCATTGCACACGTCTCATGAGGATTGGCTCGAGCTGCTGCCGGAGGCGGCACTGCTCGTTGACGCCCATGGGACGGTCGTCGCCGGGAACCGCCACGCCGCTGCCCTCGTCGGCCATGACGGGCCGTCGCCGGCCCTGGCGCTGGCCGAGCTGCCCGGCTTCATGGACTGGCTGGCCGCCCCCGGTACCGAGAACTTCCGCGCCCGGCTCCACGCCCGCCGGCCCAGCGGCGTCCCCCTGACCGTCGAGCTGAGCGCCCAGCGAGTGGCCGGCGGGGGGCCCGGCGCCGTCTGCCTCATCGTGGAGCCCGACCCCGAGCGGGTCGCCTCCGAGGCCCAGCGGTACTTCGACATCGCCTTCGACGCCGCCCCGATCGGCATGGCCCTCTTCAACACCGACGGGGAGTACGTACGGGTCAACGAAGCCCTGTGCGGGCTCCTCGGCCGCCGCGAACCCGAGCTGCTCGGGCACCGCGACCAGGAGTTCACCTATCCGGACGATCGCCAATCCGACGTCGACGCCGCATGGCGGATCCTCCGGGGCGAGATCTCGGTCTGGCAGTGCGAGAAGCGGTTCGTCCGACCGGACGGCACCGTGGTGTGGGCCATCGCCAACATGACGTTCCTGCGGGACGAGGACGGCAATCCGATCAGCTGGGTCGGCCAGTTTCAGGACATCAGCGCCCGCAAGCGTGACGAGAAGGCGCTGGAGGGGGCCATGTCGCTGCTGGCCGCCACCCTCGACGCCACTGCCGACGGCCTCCTCGTCGTCGACCCCGCCGGGCGTATCACCAGCTACAACCGGCGGTTCGCAGAGTTGTGGCGGCTCCCGGAGTCGCTCTTGGAGACCGGCGACGACGCCGCCCTGCTGGCCAGCGTCCTGGGCCAGCTCACCGACCCCGAGGCGTTCCTGGCCAAGGTCGAGGCGCTGTACAAGCAGCCCGACGCCGAAAGCGACGACGTCCTCCAGTTCCTGGACGGCCGGGTCTTCGAGCGGACGTCCAAGCCCCAGCGGGTCGGCGGCGCGATCGTGGGCCGGGTCTGGAGCTTCCACGACGCCACCGAGCGCAAGCGGCTGGAGGCGGACGTGGCTTCCGCCCTCACCCGGGCGCGGGAGGCGTCGCGCCTCAAGTCGGCGTTCCTGGCTACCATGAGCCACGAGATCCGCACCCCCATGAACGGCGTGCTGGGCATGGCCGAGCTCCTCGTCGACAGCAACCTCGACGTGACCCAGCGGTCCCGGCTCACCGCCCTCCGGGAGTCGGGCCACACGCTCATGGCCCTCATCAACGACATCCTCGACTTCTCCAAAATCGAAGCCGGCAAGCTCGACCTCGAGCACATCGAGTTCGACCTGCCCGCCGCCGTCCAGAGCGTCGCCCGGCTCGTCTCCTCTCAAGCCCACGACAAGGGGCTCATCCTGCGGCTCCAACTGGCGGCCGACGTGCCGGCCCGGGTGTCGGGCGACCCCCTCCGGCTGCGGCAGGTCCTGCTCAACCTGGCCAGCAACGCGGTGAAGTTCACCGACGCCGGCGACGTGACGATGGCCGTCGCCGCCCTGTGCGACGGTCGCCTGCGCTTCAGCGTCACCGATACCGGGATCGGCATCGACCCCTCCCTCCGCCACCTCCTCCTCGACCCGTTCTCCCAGGCCGACAGCTCGACCACCCGCCGCTTTGGCGGCACCGGTCTCGGCCTGGCCATCTGCGCCCAGCTCGTGGAGCTGATGGGCGGCACGCTGGACTTCGACAGCGCCCTCGGCTCCGGCAGCTGCTTCTGGTTCGACGTTCCCCTGCGGGCCTCCAACCGTTCCGGGGCCCTTCCCGCCCCCACGATGGCGGCCCACCTGCCGGCTGCCTTCCCGGAGCGGCTCGCCGGCACACGGGTGCTCCTGGCCGACGACACCGGCATCAACCGGCTGGTCGGCGTGGCCATGCTCGAGCGGCTCGGCTGCGTTGTCGACGTGGTGAGCGACGGGGCCGCGGCCGTGGACGCCGCCCGGCGCAACCACTACGACGCCATCCTGATGGACTGCCTGATGCCGGTCATGGACGGCTTCGAGGCCACCGGCCTCATCCGCCGCACCGAGCTCGGAACGACCCGGACCCCGATCATCGCCCTCACCGCCTCGGCCATGGCGGGCGACCGTGAGAAGTGCCTGGCCGCCGGCATGGACGACTACCTGTCCAAGCCGCTCGACCAGTCCGCGCTCGCCGGCGCGCTCACCCGCTGCCGGGCCCGGGTCTGAGCGGCCGACCCTCCACCCGCCGGCGCCGGCCCCGCTACCCGCCGGCGCCGTCCCGCTCCCGCCGGCGCCAGCCCTGCAACCCGCCGGCGCCGTCCCGCTCCCGCCGGCGCCGTCCCTCCACCCGCCGGCGCCGGCGCCGGCGCCGCTACCCCCCGGCGGTCTTTTCGGTGTGCCCACCGAATTCCTTGCGCATGGCTGACAGCACCTTGTCGGCGAAGTCGCCCTCGCCCCGGGAACTGAACCGCTCGAACAGGGCCGTCGTCAGTACATAGGCGGGTACGCCTTCGTCGACCGCGGCGAGCACCGTCCAGCGGCCCTCGCCCGAATCCGACACCCGGCCGCTGAAGCCCGAGACATCGGGATCCTTGAAGAGCGCCGACGCGGTGAGGTCGAGCAGCCACGAGCCGACCACGCTCCCCCGCCGCCACACCTCGGCCACATCGGTCGTGTCGATGTCGTACAGGTACGCCTCGGGATTGGTCAGTGGCGCAGTCTCGGCATCGGCGTCGCGGGCGTGCTTGCCGATGTTGGCCTTGCGCAGGATGGCCAGGCCCTCGGCGTAGGCCGCCATCAGCCCGTACTCGATGCCGTTGTGGACCATCTTCACGAAATGGCCGGCGCCGTTCGCCCCGCAGTGCAGGTACCCGTTCTCGGCCGGCGTCGGCTCCCCCTCCCGGCCAGGGGTGCGCGCCGCCGCATCCACTCCGGGGGCGATGGTGGCAAAGATCGGCTCCAGGTGGCGGAAGATGTCCGGCTCGCCACCGATCATCAGGCAGAAGCCCCGATCCAGCCCGAACACGCCGCCGCTCGTGCCCACGTCGACGTAGTGGATGCCCATGGGCGCCAGCGCCGCCGCCCGCTCGATGTCGAGCAGGTAATGGGAGTTGCCACCGTCGATGATGATGTCGCCCGGCTCGAGGTGCTGCGCCAGGTCGAAGGCGGTGGCGCCGGCGAAGGCGGCGGGCACCATGATCCACGCCGCCCGGGGCGGGGTGAGCTTGGCCGCCAGGTCCTCCAGGGACGACGCCGCCACCGCCCCCTCGGCCTGCAGGGCCTTGGCCGACTCGGGATTCACGTCGTAGACCACGCACTCGTGGCCGTCGCGCATCAGGCGCCGGACCAGGTTGGCCCCCATGCGCCCCAGGCCGATCATCGCCAGCTGCATTTCGCGGTTCCTTCCTCGTCGACGGGCCAGGCTACCGGCGCGGTCATGCCGCGCTCGCCGGCGCGTCGCCGTGGCGGGGATGGCGGGGATCGTCTGGCGGTACGAAAGCCCGTTTGCCCCGCCCCGCCACCAGGCGCCACCCGTCCAGGCTCTTGAGGTCGTGGTGATGGGGACACAACCTGTCCAGTAGATCGAGCGCGGTGAAGTGCGTCGCCGCCCAGTCCACCCGATGGTCGGTCTCCAGCCACGTCGAAGCCGAGCAGCCCTCGGCCGCGCACGTCGGGTACAGCCATTCGAGTGCCGTCTGCTGTTTGGCGGTGGCCCGCCGGCCCAGATGAGCCACCCCCACCACCGCCTCGCCGTCGGTCACGACGGCAGCCAGGAACGGATCTCCGCTGTCCAGGAGCTCTCGCACCGCAGAGACGGCCACCGGCCCGAAGCCGGCGATCTCGCATACCTCGCCCTCGATCACCCGGCCCCGCAGCAGCGCCGGCAGGTCGATGCGGACAATCGTCTTGGCTCCCGAGCGAGCGGGCCGGGACGCCGGCGCACACACCGCCTCAGCCAGAGCATCGGCGGCGTAGGCCTCGGAGGGCTCGGAGCGCCCTTCGGAGCGGGCCCTGCGGAACAGCCGGTCCCGAATGGGCAGCAGGGCGGCCATGATCGCGGCCCCGACTTCAGGGTTGTCGCGCATACGGAGATTCCAGCCCCCTTCGGCGTCACCCCAGGTGCGCAGGAACCGCTCGTCGTGGATCTTGGCCCGCCGGGCCTCGGGGTCGGGCAGCGCCGCCGCCTTGGTCCGGGCGCACTCCTCCCGCAGCTCGGCCAGCGACGACGTCGCCGCCTTGGCCAGTAGCCGATCGGCGGCCGAACCATCGATCGCCGCCGCATCGGCCACCGCCGCCGCCTGCTGCGCCGACAAGGAACCAGCACGAGCCGCGGCGTCCACCGCCGGCAACTTCCCCAGCCGGCGGGCGGTGGTGATCGTCTCCGACGCCTGGCCCACCGACGTCCCCGTCGAGCGGGCCAGGTGGTGGGCCGGCGATCGCTCGCCGGCCCGCTTCCACTCACCGCCATCGGCCGCCCGGGCCGCGGCCAGCCCCTTCACCGTCGCCGCCATGCGCTCGATGGCCGCCGCCTCGGCCACCGCCAGACCGGCGGCCTCGGCACCCAGCAGCGACGCGTCGAACCCGGCCGCGTAGCGACCCATCGCATCCCGCAACTCCGCCAACCGCTCGCACATCGGCGCCATCTCCATCACGATG
>JAHFUP010000134.1 GCA_023265025.1 Acidimicrobiia bacterium
AGCGTGCTGCGCCTCAACGGCCACACCAACATCGCCCGAGCGCTGCGCCACATCGCCCGCAACGCAACACGAGCACTCACCCTCCTCGGTCTATAGCCCGCCGACTACCGCGCAACCCTGTAGTCGCAACCCCTACGTCATCGGCGCTCAGCCCAGGCTCCACCTCCGCGCAACCGACGTCGACGACCAGCGCCACCCGCGGCCAGACATCCACGACCGTCGCCAGAGTCATTCGCGTCGGGACCATCACCTTCGACACCCCGCCGGCATGGGGGTCGGATGGCGCGCCGCCAACGGTGTACGTCGGCATATTGGCTGGCGGTCGCGGTGATGTCACGCTCCGTGTCCAGACCGGCTTCACCGGTACCGTCGACAGCCTGATACCGAAGTCGTGCCTCGGTGCCCTTCCGCAGAGCCCGGCTCGCGTCGATCTGGTCGATGCCGGGTTCCGGCCGGTCGGAGACCGGTCCGCGGAGTTCCGTTTCTGGAAGTCGTCCTGTCCGAACGGGGATGTCAAGGTCGAGGAGCACCGAGCCTGGCTTCTACCCATATCGCAGATCGCTATTTTCGAGCAGCGCCATGAGCCGGAGGTCGAAACCGTCGTGGCGTCCGCCGAGGTCGGGTGACGCGCACGCGGAGGCCTCGACGCCCAAGGATGTCGTTCTGCCGCTGATCAACCCAGTCCGCGCTCCACGTCCACGTCGACCCTGCGGGCAGGGTGTTGAGCGCCGGAGCAGGAAGTGACGAGATTGCTGCCCGAGGCGACTATCAACGCAAGTGTGCAGGTAGCCGATGGCGCGGGCGCCATCCATGGGTCACCGTTGAACAGGCGGACGAGGGCGTCGATGGCGGGGACGTCGTGCGTGCGGGTGGTGGACAGGTAGCTGCGGAGGTGGGCGAAGCGCTCGGCGCCGTGCTGGCTGCGGAAGCAGCCGGAGATCTTGCGGTGCAGCTTCGTGGGTCGCAGATCACGTTCGGCCTGACTGTTGGTGAAGGCGACGTCGAGGTCGTACAGGGGCACCATGACCACGGCGTTGGCCAGCAGCATCTCGTACCCCATGCGCTCGGCCATGGCCCGCGGCGCCACACCGGACCGGGCCCGGCCGACCGCGGCCCGCTCGTCGTCGCGGAGCAGGGCCATCGCCGTGGGGTCGTCGAACCGGCCCGGCGCCAGCCGCCCGTGGGCCACGGCCCGGCCCTGGCACACGAGGACGGCGGTCCGGCTGGCACCCTTCACGCCGCAAATCCTACCGGCGTGATAGGTGTATCGTCAGTGTATAGGATACACCAAAAGTTTCAGGTACCCATCCTGACGACGGCCCGTAACCAGCACGTCGCGCCGGTGTCACCGCGGCGTGTGGCCGTGCCCCTACGCTGTGGACGTGACGCCGGCCGAGCTCTTGGGCGCGCCCCTGCCCGAGCTGCTGGCCGAGGCGGCCGCGATCCGGGACCGGGCCCACGGGCGCCGCGTGACGTACTCACCGAAGGTCTTCATCCCCCTCACCCGCCTCTGCCGGGACCGGTGCGGGTACTGCACGTTCGCCACCGCCCCTGCCCGCCTGCCGGCGCCGTACCTGTCCCCCGAAGAGGTGATCGCCATCGCCGTGGCCGGCGCCGGCGCCGGCTGCCATGAGGCGCTGTTCACACTGGGCGAGGGGCCCGAGGACCGCTACCCCGCGGCGCGGGACTGGCTCGACGAGCACGGATACTCCTCGACCGTCGACTACCTGGCGGCCATGTGCGCCCTGGTCCTGGCCGAGACCGGCCTGCTGCCCCACGCCAACGCCGGCGCCCTGTCGCCCGAGGAGCTCGCCCGGCTCCGGGCGAGCTCGGCGTCGCAGGGGATGATGGTCGAGTCGCTCAACCCGGCGTTGGACTGCCACCGGGGGGCACCGGACAAGGAGCCGGCGCGCCGGCTGGCCACCCTGGAGGCCGCCGGCGTCCTCGCCATCCCGTTCACCACCGGAATCCTGGTGGGGATCGGCGAAAGCCGGCAGGACCGCATCGACGCCCTGGCGGCCATCGCCGCCAGCCACGGGCGCCACGGGCACGTGCAGGAGGTCATCGTCCAGAACTTCGTGCCCAAGCCGGGCACGGCCATGTGGACGGCGCCGGCCTGCCCACCCGACGAGGAGCTGTGGGCGCTGGCCGTCGCCCGCCTGCTGCTGCCGCCCGACGTGTCGCTCCAGGCCCCGCCGAACCTGTCGGAGGACTTCGGCCGCCTCCTCGACGCCGGCATCGACGACTGGGGCGGCGTCTCCCCCGTCACCCCCGACCACGTCAATCCCGAGCGCCCCTGGCCCGAGATCGAGCGGCTGGTCGCAGTGACGGAGGCCCGGGGGTTCGAGCTGGCGCCCCGGCTGACGATCTACCCACGCTACGCGCTGGCGCCCGACCAGTGGCTCGACCCAGGACTCCACACGCCGGTTCTTCTCCGGAGCGACGCCGAAGGCCTGGGCCGCGATCGCCCCGACTGGCACGCCGGCGGCACGATCGAACCGCCCCGCCTGCTGCCGGGCACGCCCCGCGCCGGTTCGGTCGTGGGCGAGGTGCTGGCCGGCGTGGTCGCCGGCCAGGAGGTCGGGATCGGCGAGATCGTCGCCCTGTTCTCGGCCCGGGGTCGGGAGGTGGCCGGCGTCGCCGAGGTGGCCGACCAGCTGCGCCGGCGAGCGGTGGGCGACACCGTGACCTGGGTGTCCAACCGCAACATCAACTACACCAACGTCTGCACGTTCAAGTGCCGGTTCTGCGCCTTCTCGAAGGGGCCGCTGTCGCTCAACCTCCGGGGCGACCCGTACCTGCTGGGCGTGGAGGAGATCCAGCGCCGGGTCGTCGAGGCGGTGGAGGCCGGCGCCACCGAGGTGTGCCTGCAGGGGGGCATCCACCCGAGCTTCGACGGCGACTACTACGTCGACGTCTGCCGGGCGGTCAAGGAGGCGGCGCCGGCCATCCACGTCCACGGGTTCACCGCCCTGGAGGTCACCGAGGGGGCCCGCCGGCTCGGCGAGCCGCTCGTCGACTACCTGCGCCGACTCATGGACGTCGGCCTGTCCACCCTGCCCGGCACCGCGGCGGAAATCCTCGACGACGGGATCCGCGCCGTCCTGTGCCCCGACAAGATCGACACCGAGCAGTGGCTGGAGGCCCACCGGGTGGCCCATTCGATCGGGCTGCGGTCGAACATCACGATCATGTTCGGCGCCGTCGAGCAGCCGGTGCACTGGGCCCGCCACATGGTGCGCACCCGGGCCCTGCAGGCCGAGACCGGCGGGTTCACCGAGTTCGTGCCCCTGCCGTTCGTGCACATGGCCACACCGCTGTACCTCCAGGGCCGGGCCCGCCGGGGGCCGACGTTCCGGGAGACGCTGCTCATGCACGCCGTCGGCCGCATCGCCTACGCCGGCTACCTCGACAACATCCAGGTGTCCTGGGTCAAGCTGGGCGCCGGCGGCGTGCGCCAGATCCTGCAGGCGGGCGCCAACGACGTGGGTGGCACGCTGATGGACGAGAACATCTCCCGGGCCGCCGGCGCCTCCCACGGCCAGCGCATGGACGAAGCGGCCTTCCGGGCCATGGTGGAGCCGCTCGGCCGCCCGCTGGAGCAGCGGACGACCCTCTACGGGCGGGTGCTGAGCTCCGCTTAGGACACGGCCCGTTCGGCGCGGTCCGCCGGGCTCATCGACACGCCCTGGAGCAGCGCCTCGGACTGCAGTGCGACCAGCTTCTCGACGTGATCGGGCCGCGCCTGGCGCGACCGGGCGGCGTGCACGATCAGGGCCTTGGGCGACAGCACCCGCTGCTCGAACCACGACATGCCGAACAGCAGAAGGCTGATCAGCCCCAGCGAGACGGGAACCAGTACCAACGGGGACAACATGTCTTCATCTTGCCCGATGCGCCGGGTACGAAACGAGGATGGACCCGTGAGAGGGTGTGGTCATGACCGGCCCGGGAGGCCGGTCCAAACGAAACTCACTGGGACACGCTCCCGGAGGGAGAGTGGACAAGTGACGGAACGGCCGCGCTATCGCACCGGGGACCCGGAGCTCGACGAGCACGTGCTCCGGCTGCTGGAGGCGGCCGGCGCCACCAGCGACGTCGACCAGCTCTTCGAGATCCTCGTCTCGGCGGTCAGGCTGGCGGGCGACGGCGCCGACCGCCTCGACCTCAAGATCACCAACGCGGCGCTCAAGGAGATGCGGGAGGCGTTCAAGGTCTTCGCGCCCTACCGCGACGTGCCCAAGGTCACCATCTTCGGTTCCGCCCGCACGCTGCCCGACGACCCGCTCTACCTCCAGACCCGGGACCTGGCCGGCTCCCTCGCCGGCGCCGGCTGGATCGTCGTGACCGGAGCCGGCCCCGGGATCATGGCCGCCGGCGCCGAGGGAGCCGGGCCGGAGCACTCGATCGGTGTGAACATCCGTCTGCCGTTCGAGCAGCCCAACCCCGCGTTCGACCAGGACAACCGGCTGGTCGTCATGAAGTACTTTTTCACCCGCAAGCTCATGCTGATGAAGGAGTCGGCGGGCTTCGCGGTGCTGCCCGGGGGCTTCGGGACGCTCGACGAGATCTTCGAGCTCCTGACCCTCCTGCAGACGGGCAAGGCTGCGCCGGCGCCCATCGTGCTGCTCGAGGTGCCTGGCGGCACCTACTGGCAGAACTGGGAGCGCTTCGTGCGCGACGAGGTGGTGGCCCGCGGGCTCGTCTCCCCAGAGGATCTCCAGCTGTTCCGCATCACCGACGACGTGGACGCCGCCACCACCGAGATCTTCGGGTTCTTCCGCAACTACCACTCGCTCCGGTACGTCGGCGCCCGCCTCGTGATCCGGCTGCGCGCCGCCCCCACCCGCGCCGAGCTGGCCGACCTCAACGCGCACTTCGGAGACATCCTCACCCGCGGGCGCATCGAGAGCGCACCGCCCCAGCCGCCGGAGGTGGCGGGGAACGACCACCTCGACCTGCCCCGCATCGCCCTGCACTTCGACCGCGCCAGCCACGGTCGCCTCCGTACCCTTATCGACGCCCTGAACGCACTTCCCTCCGCTCCCCCGCTGGCCGCCCCCGACCCCGAAAGCGTGACCGCCGCCGGCTCGCCGCCCGAGGTCGATGAGGACGCCGACGTCTAACCGGTTGGGGCCAGGGCCCGGAGGATCTCCTCGGCCCGGCGCATGGACTCCCCGGCGTCGGCGTCGGGCGAACCGATCTCGGGGTCGAAGTTGAGGTCGACGAAGGTCTCGGTCAGGCCCTTGCCGGCCAAGTCCGACAGATCAGCGCGGATGTCCTCCAACGAGCCGACCAACGGCGCCCGTTCGCCGGTGCGCACCTTCACCACGCCCCGGCAGACCAGGCGGAGCCGGTCGGGGTCGCGGCCGGCGTCGGTCGCCGCCCGCCGCACCGCCTCGACCGACTCCCCGATCCGGGTGAGGTCGGCCCGGCTGCTGCTGATCCACCCGTCGGCCATCCGGCCGGCGCGAGCCAACGCGGCCTCGACGCCGCCACCGAGCAGGACGGGCGGGTGTGGCCGCTGCACCGGCTTGGGGTCGATCCGGCTACGGGGGACGGCGTAGAAGTCGCCCCGGTAGGCGACGACATCGTCGGTCCAGATGGTCCTCAGGCAGCCGAGGAAGTCCTCGGCCCGCGCCCCCCGACGGGCGGTCGTCCCACCCACCGAGACCAGCTCCTCGGGCTGCCAGCCGATCCCGAGGCCCACGTTGAGGCGGCCACCGCAGAGGTGGTCGATCGTCGTCAGCTGCGTGGCCAGCACGGTCGGCGCGTAGTACGGCATGTTGACCACCGCCACACCGAGGCGGACGGTCGACGTCTGGCCGGCGACGTAGGCGAGCACGGCGAGCGGGTCGAGGACGCGGCGGTACTGGGGGGGCAGCGTCGGCGTCCCGGCCGCGTCCACCGGCGACAGCAGGCGCTGGAACGTCCACAACGAGCTGTACCCGCGAGCCTCCGCCAGCTGCGCCACCCGGACGACGTTGGCCGGCGTGGCCCACGAGCCCGACACCGGCAGGGCGAATCCCAGCTGCACCGGAGCAAACGTAGTTGGACGACGGGCGCCCGCGTCAGACCACGACGCGAAGCACGACGGCCAGCGGGGCGGCGACCGCCAGTGCGCCGACCGCGTAGAGGGCGCGCCCCGACCAGAAAGTCGCGGCAATGGCGCACTGGATGGGCACAAGGGTGCTGCCGTACCGGGGCTCGACGATCGTGTAGGTCCCTCGCACGACGAAGTTCAGCGCGACCAGGAGCAGTGGGCCGGCGACGAGGACGACGCCGGTGACCAGGGCGAGCGCCCAGCGGCGGTCCCGGTTCGAAACGGCGACCAGGGCGACCAGGAGGGAGCCCACCAACAGGTACGACGTGATCACCGCCAGGGGGTAGAGGGTGGACGGCTCGCGGTCCCAGATGTTGACGAACCGGCCGATGTTCTCGATCACCTGCCCCGGCCGCAGCATGCCGACCTGCTCGTCGCGCTCCATCGGCGAGGTCCCCGGACCGGCCAGCACGGCCCTCGTCACCAACCAGACGACCGACGTCACCGCCGCGCCACCCCCGAGCGCGACAGCGGCGCTGACGTATTCACGTGGTGAGCGGAGCTCGGTATCGCCTGGCGAGCGGAGCTCGGTATCGCCTGGCGAGCGGAGCTCGGTATCGCCTGGCGAGCGGAGCTCGACGACCTCGGACTCCTCCCGCCGGCGAAGCCAGGCGCGGGCCAGTAGGTAGAGGGCGCCGGCGACGACGACGACGAGATTGGGCGCCTTGAACGCCATGGCCAGCACGCCGGCGGCCGCCAGCCAGCCGCGGCCGGCGCCGGCCCGCTCCCACCGCAGGACGGCGAGGAACACCAGCGACCCAACGAGCACGTTGGCGGCGTCGGGGGTGAGGAAGTACCACTGCTGAAGGAGCATCGGGCCGGCGGCGACCAGCGCCACCCCGCACGCCGCCGCCCACCGGTCCACACCGAACGATCGGAGCAGGCACCAGAGGGCGAGCAGGCCGGCGGCCATCCAGACGGCGCCGAACAGGCGCCCGCCGTCCACCAGGTCGTCGGCGACGCCAAGGGAGACCAGGGCGCGGGCGCCGGCGTAGGTGACGAGGAAGTACGTCGGCGGATGGATGTCGGCGCTGTTGATGCCGGCGTTGGGGTAGACCGACGGGTCGAAGGCGGCGGCGTCGCATGGCGGCCGGTCGTTCCAGATGGCCGGCGTGTAGCCCCGGCAGGCCAGCGCCCGCAGCGCCGGCTGCCCGCTCAGCTCGCCGTGGCGGACGACCACGTGGCCGGCGTCGATCTTGTACAGGTAGTCGGCGTATGCGAACTCGTCGAGGACGAAGAGGGCGGGGTTGCGGTCGGCCTGGAGGGCGACCACCGGCGCGCACAGCACGAGCAGCACGAGGAACAGGCCGGCGAGGCGGAGCGCCGCCCTGCCCCGATCGCTCGGACCCGCGTCGTCGTCGCCGTCTCCGGGCATCGCCCGGGGAGGCTACCGGTGCGCAGGACCGCGGGTCGCATGGGGCTTGGCGAACCTGTCCTTGAATGCGCTCATGGCCGGCGACCTCGACGTGGCCATGCGGACGAGCCTGGAGAGCGTCGAGCTGGTCGGGATCTCCGGCGAATCGTTCGTCTCCGCCCTTGCCGCGGTCGTCTACGGCTGGGTGCTGGCCGAAACCGCCGAGCCGGCGCGGGCATTGGACGTCATGCCCACAGGATGCGGCGGCGACGCCCTGCCCACCATCCCGGGAGGTTGGCGGGCCACCTATCTCGGTGTGGAGGCCCGCTGCCAGCTGGCGCTCGGCCGGGTCGACGACGCCCGGCTCTCGGTGAAGCGGGCCATCGAGATCGCCGAACAGGTCGACCTGCCCCGCACCTGGGCCAGGAGCTGCGCCGGCTCGGCCACCGGGTCCACCGGCGCAGCGCCCCCGGCCAGGTCGCCGGCGCCGGCCTGGAGGCCCTCAGCGGCCGGGAGCTCGAGGTGGCGCGGCTGGTCGTCGACCGGCGGACCAACTCCGAGATCGCCGCCGACCTGTTCCTCAGCCTGAAGACGGTTGAGTCGCACATGCGGAACATCTTCTGCAAGCTCGGCGTGTCCTCCCGGGTGGAGGTGGCCCGCCAGGCCGAACGGGCGCCGGCGGGTTAGCGGAGGTCAGCGACCTTCGAGGCGGGCGGCGGTCTCCCGGTACCGGAGGCCGGGGATGAGGTGGACGCCGTCGAACGCCCCGCTCTCGCCGATGGCAGTGGCGAGGTCGCACGCCAGGCCCACGCCGGCGCCGCGGTCGGCGTCGATGGCGCCCAACCACCAGTCGGGCACGACGATGTCGGGGATTGCGGCCATGAGCTTGCGGCCCATGGACGCGCTGGGGACGACCATCACGCCGGCGTAGACGCTGCCGTCGAAGCGGACGGTGTCGCGCCATGCGAGGAGGGCGTCGAGGTCGAACGAGACCTGGACGAAGAGGAAGTCGGCGTCGCGCTTCCAGTCAGGGAGCGGGCGGAGACGGGAGGTGACGCCGGCCCGGAAGGCGCCCCGCTCGCCCTGCTCGTCGCCGAACCGGCGCAGCTCGTCGATCATCGAGCGGACGGTGAGCTGGCCGGTGCGCGAGCCCGACGCCGGGTCGTCGCCGTAGACGAACAGGAACTCGTCGACGCCATACGCCGCACCCGTCAGCAGGTCGCGCCGGAAGCCCAGGGCGTTGCGGTCCCGGGCGTTCAGGCAGGCGATGGACCGCCCGCCCATGCGGTCTACCTCGTGCGCCACGGCGATGCTCGACACGGTCGCCCGGCCGACGTGGTTGTCGGGGATCAGGTACGCGGAAGCGACCTTGCTCAGGACGCCGATCTGGTGGCGCACGTGCATGAGGTCCGGCCGGGTGGGCGGCTCGATCTCGCAGACCCACTCGAACGCCGGTGACGTCATCGATGGATCCTCCCCGCCGGCGACCCGGGCGACAAATCCGATGGGTGCTCGGTTACCGTCGGCGGCCAAGGTTGATCCACGTGGAGGCGTTCTGCATGACCAAGACGATCGGCATCCTTCTGTTCGACGGCGTCGAGGAGCTCGACGCCGTCGGGCCCTACGAGGTCCTCGCGGCGTGGACTCGGGTGTGGCCGGACGACGGCTGGCGGACGATCACCGCCGGCGTCGCCGGCGGTGATCGGGTTCGCGGCGCCAAGGGGCTCGTCATGGTCCCCGACGTCGCCTTGGACGGCGCCGGCCCGATCGACCTGCTCGTCCATCCCGGCGGCCAGGGCACCGTCCGGCTGATGTCCGACGACGCCCACCTGGCGTGGTTGCGGGTGCAGGCGGCGGACGATCGGCTGACGACGAGCGTCTGCACCGGGTCGCTGGCGCTGGCGTCGGCCGGCCTGCTGCATCATCGCCCGGCGACCACGCACTGGGCGTCGCTGGAGACGCTGGCCGCCCTCGACCCGACCATCGAGGTGCGGCCGGACGACCGGTACGTCGACGACGGCGAGGTCGTCACCTCGGCGGGCGTCTCTGCTGGCATCGACATGGCTCTGCACCTCGTCGCCCGCCTGGCCGGCGACCAGCGGGCCCGCGACGTCCGCCATTACATCCAGTACGACCCGGCGCCACCGGTCTAGTGCCTCGACCTCCTTCGTTCGCTTCGCTCACTCCATTCGGTCGAAGCGATCGTGCTCCGGCGGGCGAGCGGAGCTCGCGCCGCCTCCGCCCTGTCCCTCCCTCGTGTCCGCAGCCGGAGGGGCCGCCTTCGGCGGCGACGGCGGCCACGGACGAGAAACCCCACGAACGCGGCGAACGTTTGTGGTCAGGGCACTGATGTGGAACGGCTTGTCAAGGTCCCGGCGAGATTTGTTCGGAACAGATCTCCGGGCGCGTCGAAGCAGAGCAGGGCAGT
>JAHFUP010000135.1 GCA_023265025.1 Acidimicrobiia bacterium
TGTCCTCGCTCGACAACCGGACCACGAACGGCGACCGACGAGACACCGAAACCTCCGCGACGATCAGGGGTAGGTACCCCCAAAGTTACACTGCTGTACTTATCGGCAGCAGTACTAGTGCCTCGACCTCATTCGTTCGCTTCGCTCACTCCATTCGGTCGAAGTGATCGTGCTCCGGCGGGCGAGCGGAGCCCGCGCCGCCTCCGCCCTGTCCCTCCCTCGTGTCCGCGGCCGGAGGGGCCGCCTCCGGCGGCGACGGCGGCCACGGACGGGAAACCCCACGAACGCGGCGAACGTTTGTGGTCAGGGCACAAGTCGTAACGATCAAGCAAGTCCGCACCGACGACGGGCGGTTCGAGGGTGACACCTGCGGCGTCATCCCTCGAACCCCCGACGAAAGGGCGGCCTATGCGGAGCCGGGGGGCTTGTTGGCCGCCTTCGTGGCCACCTTCTGTTGGGCGACCTTGCTGCCGGCACCGGACTTGATCTTGAACTGGGTGGCCTTCAAGAGGCCGGGGGCCACTTTGATGTTGTTGAGCTGCCAGCCCTTGCCTTTGCCCTTCACCAGCTTGATCTTGATGAGCGGTGCGTCACCGACCGCTTCCTCGAATGGTTTCAAACTCTTGCCGAGCTTGTCCGTCTTCTGGCAGAAGCAGTTGGGCGCCGCCTTGGCCCCGTCGGCGGCCGCCTTGGCGGGCGGCGCTTCGAGCAGCCCGGCCGGCGGAGGCGACGCCATCACCTTCCGCAGCGCCGGCGCCCCCCCGATGAACGCCTGGCGCTGGAACGACCGGGTCGCCGAGGTGGCCGCTTCCTGCGCGGCGTTGTAGTTGATCACCGCCACCAGAAGCGCCCGCACCATCATGCCGAAGCGCGTCTCGAAGGCCAGGCCCGCCGGTTCGGGGTCGCGCCCGTCGTAGTCGACGTACTTCATCGGGTTGGACTCGGCGTAGCTGTAGGCCGGCAACAGCTCGGGATTCCCCGTCACCGCCATGGGGTCGTCGGACAGCGCAGGGTCCGTGCTGTACAGCGACTGCTCCCGTGGCTCGTACCACCGCTCGCCGAGGTCCATGAGCTGGCGGCTCTCGTCGAAGTAGGCGCCCGTGAAGTTGTACGGCGTCCGGTCCTCATTGCTCTTCTCGATGATCCACTGCTCGCCACTCGGGAAGTACTCGAGGTGCTGGTACACCAGGGCGAGGTCGTCGGTGACGATGTTGGTGCTGCCCATCAGGTCCTTGTGGAGGAAGAACCGCAGCTTCTCGACGTCGGGATCGCCCGAGCGCTTGGTCGCCACCCGGTCGTCGCCGGCGAAGACGTGTTTGAACGGGTTGGAGCCGTTGCGGATCGTGAACCACTGGTTGACGAACACGGTCTCACCTGCGGGCCCCCGTTCGATGGCGAGCCGGTCGGCGGCGTCGTAGGTGTAGTCCGTCGTGCTGCCCTGGTCGGCGATCTGCTTCATCCGGCCGGCGGCGTCCCAACTGACGATCCGCCGGTCGGAGCCTTCCTGCCAGCCGGTGAAGTTGCCGTTGGCGTCGTAGGAGTACGTCTTCTTGCCGATCGCGGCCAGCTGGTGGGGCTTGTCCGTCCGGTAGCCCATCGACTTGAAGTCGTAGGTCGTCGGCTTCTGCGTCAACTTGCCGTTGATGACGTCGGTCTGCTTCTTGGCCGAGACGTTCCCGTTCTTGTCGTAGGACGTCGAGAATGTGTAGTCACGGACCTTGCCCGCGGCCACGGTGTACGACCCCTGCGCCTGGGTCAACCGGTAGTGCTCGTCGTAGGTGAACGTCTGTTGGCCGGGGCCACCCATGAGGGACGAGACCGGCGGTGGGAGCAGGTTCTCGATCTTGGTCGGGTTGCCCACGGGGTCGTAGGCGATCTTGAAGTCCTGCACCTCCCGCACCGGCGTGTTGGTGGTCTGGGTGGCGAGCCAGCGGGTCTCCGCGTCGAACCCGTAGACGCTCTGGGTCCCGTTGCCGACCTTCAGCATGCGCCGGTCACCGAACTGGTCGTATTCCAGCCGGTCGACGTACTTGTAGGTGACGCCGGCTTTCACTCCGGAGACGTTCTTGAGGAGGCCGCCGGAGTCGTACTGGTGCGTCAGCACCTCTCCGTCGGGGTACGTCAACGTTCCCAGGCGCCCGAAGGCGTCGTAGGAGAACTTCGTGGTGAAGGTCTTCTTCTGGCCGATGGTGTCGCCCAGGTTGTGGACGAGCATCGTCGACGTGTCCGAGGCCACCAAGCCGAGGCGGTCGTAGGTCAACGTCTGGTCGCGGGCGCCGTCCTTCACGGCGATCACCCGGCCGGCGCCGTTGCCGCCCGCGCCCATCGCGCCCCAGGTGTAGGCCACGTCCGGCGTGCTGTCGGGATAGTCGACGGCTACTAACCGGTCGGCGTCGTACCGGTAGGTGATCTGGGCGCCGGATGCCCGAAGGTTGGGCGTGATCGTGGCCACCAGGTTGCCGGCCGGGTCGAACCGCTGCTCGACCAGACCACCGTCGGGCGTGTTCGTGGACGTCCGCTGTCCGAGCTGATCGTACGTGTGGGTCGTCTTGTTCCCGCCGTTGTCGATCACCTGGATCGGCTGGCCGAGGCCGTCGTACACGTATTTCGTGCGTATCACCGACGATCCGGGCCGGTCCTCGACGCCCAGGAGGTTGCCCCGGGTGTCGGTGAATGAGCGGCGGACCTTGCCGCCCCGGTCGGTAACGGTCTCGGTGAACACCATGGGCTCGGGGCCGGGCAGGCTGCCGTACCCGTACTCCGTCGTCGTGTGCCGCCCCTCGGGGTGCTTGACGTCCGTCACCTGGTCCTTGAGGTTCCAGGTGGTCACCGTGGGGCTGACCGGCGAGAAGGACTCGTTGAACGTGCCGGCGGTGCCCAGGGCCTCCTGGATCGGGTACCACTCCTTCACCGGCCGCCGGAGGTCGTCGAACTCGACCCGACCGGACACGACCATCACATCGGTCGCCGGCTGGTTGGGAGCGGCGAAGGTGGTGGCGTCGGACTTGGTCTGTGTAATCCGCCCGAGGCCGTCGGCGAAGGCCACCGTGTTGATGGAGTTGTCGGGGTTGAAGGCGTCGAAGTGGTTGGCGACGGCGTAGGCATACCCACCGGTCGGGAAGTACTCGAACGTGACGGTCGCGTGCCCGGTGCCCTGCTCGTACGGACCGGTGATCGTCTTCAGCCGACCGACGGCGTCGTAGGTGTACGTCGTCTTCTGGTTGTTGGCATCGGTGCGGGAGGCGATGCGCCCGGTGCGGCCGTCGAACGTCGCCGTGCTCACGAGCATCGGAAGCGGGTTGGGCTCGGGCGGGTCGGTCGTGCCGAGGTAGTCGCCGAGAACGTCGGGATCGTCGTGGGCCCGGTTGGCCGGGCGGGTCTCGATCGTCGTACCGACCTTGCCGTGGCTTGTCTGCTCGTAGATGTAGTCGACCCGCAAGCGCTCCCCGTCCGCGTTGGCCGGGTACACGATGTGGTTGTAGCTCCCCCACTCGTCGTAGGCGAGGTCGGTCACGGCGAACACGCCGTTGCCGATGCTCTCCTCCTCGTGGGTCATCGAGCTGTTGTCACACAGCGCCGGGGCGCCGTTGCGCTCCCGCAGGACTTTGCCTTGCCAATCGAGCACCTGGAACGTCGCCGGGATGCTCGTCCACGTGGGGCACCGGAGGTCCGACCATATCGGCGAGACCCTCCACTTCGGGTCCGGCGACGGGGCCGGGCACGGGAAGGCTTCCTGGAGTTCCTTCGACGCCGAGTCCTGGCAGCTGGAAAACGTGGTCTTGGCGATGACGTCGTCCGCATCGGACTCGGGCTCGCCCTCGTCGTGCTGCTCGATGACGTTGCCGAGGTCGTCGTACGTGAAGTCCGTCCAGGTCAGCTGGCCGACGTTGCCGTTGCCGTCGAACCAGCGGTGCTCGACCTTGGTCCGCTCGGCGGCCACTGACCTGGCCAGCAGCCCGACACCGGCCACGTCGTCTGGGTTGAAGACCAGCTCGTCACCCGTGGCGAGGTCGATCAGGTCCCACTCCTGCCGCGTCTCCTTCAGGGGCTTGTTCGTGGCGTCCACGAGGACTTCGCGCTCCAGGAGGCCGCTCTCGAAGACGTTGCCGTTGCGGTAGTAACGCTCGATCGACCGGATCACGGGGTCGGGGCCGGCGGCGACGAACACCCGCTGCCGCTCGACGACCTTGCTGTAGCCGAGGAGCTCCCGCTCCAGCCGGTTGTAGCGGTTGCCGGTGTACTCGTAGGTGGTGAGGGTCGTGTCGGGCCCGTCGTTGGGCCGGCCGTCGTTCACCTCGACGCTCCGTAGCGCCCACTGCGAGTACGGCTGGTCGACCGTGTTGCCGTCGCGCTCGTAATCGAGCTTCATCGTCCCGCCGAGCGGGTTGGTCACCGACTTCAGCAGGTTCGTGCGCCCGTGGTTGTTGAGCTGCACGGCGATGTTGTCGTCAGCGTCGGATCGCAGCGAGTCGGCGTAGCCGTCGCCGTTGATGTCGGCCACCTGCACCTGGGTGTTCGAGTAGCTCGTCTCGAAGTGCACGCCCGGGTTGACGATGATGAAGCAGGTGGCGAGGCACAGCGGCCCGATCGAGATGCTGACGTCGAACCCCGCGCCCAGCCCTTGGCTGCGGGACATGGACGCCTGGTCGCCGGTCGGGATGGCATCGGCGCCGGCCAACGTGAAGTTGCCGTCCTGGAAGTCCCCAAAGTCGCTCCCGCCACCGAACACGCCGGCGCCGGTGCCGAAGGCCACCTTGATGCTGCTGCCGTCCTTGAACATCCGGTCGAGGATGCCGTCGCCGTTGAGGTCCGCCCACGAGTAGATCGGGAAGTCGATGCCCTCGTTGAGGGAGATGCCGCCCGAGAACCCCATCCTCATGATGTTGAACCCGAGCATGCCGCCGACCGACCCACTGACCGACACGCCGGTCTCGAGGCCGCCGTCCGACCACAGGATCTCCTCGCTGTCGAACCCGTAGCCCGTGTTCAGCCGGACCTTGACACCCCCGAGGCCGGCGATGACCTTGTCGGGCAAGCCGTCACCGTTGACGTCCACCAGCCCTTCCTCGAGGCCGACATCAACGTCTGAGATGACTCCGCCCAGGCCCGTGGGGTCCGCCGGGTTGGTGAACGTCGCCGCCACGTCGAAGCTGGCGCCGATCGACGCGCCGGCTTGCATGCCGCTGGCGCCGCCGCCCTCGGTGGCCGCTCCGTCCGACCCGGCGTCCCCGAGGGGCCGCTGGTTGGCGCGGTGCCACCGCTGCCGACGTCTCCTTTGGAGTTGCCCTCGATGTCGAGCGCCGACCCGCTGAACCCGGCCCCGATGGAGAAGCTGATGTCGCGGCCCACGACGCCCACGCCGCCGCCGTTGCCGTCCGTGTAGGCGCCCCGCGGCCCGGTGTACTTGATGTATCCCGGCGCGACGACGTCGGGGAACCCGTCGCCGTTCATGTCCATGTAGTCGAGGAGGCCGAAGCTGGGGGCGGCGGCGAACGAACCGCTGACGATGCCCGCCACGTCGGCGACGATCCCCAGTGACGGTGCGGTGACGCCGACCCGCCGTACGGCCGAGACGCCGTCACCACCGGAGACGGTTACGCCCGGCTGGACCAGCCTGGGATCGTCCGCGCCCGCCCGGGAGGAGCGGGCGGAGTCCGGGGTCACGACGATGTTGTCCTTGGGCCCCCGCCACGACGGAGTCGTGCCGACGACCTTGCCCTGGGCGTCGGTCAGCTTCAGGTGCCAGGGGATGAACGGATAGGCCGTGCCCTTCTTGATTGGGTCCTCGAAGTCGTCGTCCTCGTACCGGCCGTCCTCGAAGTGGCCGTCCGGCTCCTCCTCATCGCCGGGGAAGTTGTCCCGGTCGAGGACGAAAGCGAGCGGGTTGATCTTGGCCGTCGCCCGAGCGCCGTCGCCGTTGTACCCCGCGGACGCCCAGCCCCGGAAGTGCTCTGGGAACACGGTCACGAGGTCGACCTTGGGGATCGGCTCCGCCGGCCAGTTGCGCGCGAAGGGCACGTCACCGTACCCGTCGACCTCGACGTCGTAGTGGGCGTCGACGAGGCGGGCGAAGCGCACGTTGGACGTCGTGATGTCGAAGAAGTAGCGCTGGTTCTCGGTCACCTCGGCGATGCAGCCGACGTCGGCGAAGCTGCTCCCAGGGTCCGGCAAGCCGGGCGCCGGCGGAGCGACGTACACGAACGTGGCCTTGCTCTTGCAGGCCAGGCCCTCAGGACCGCCCTTCACGGTGAAGACCACCTCGGCCGGGAAGGCTTCAGGGACGCCCCCGTGGGGAACGACCACGTCCGCGTCCACGTCGATCGTGATCTTCTCGTTGTGGTTGGGGTCGCCGTCGTCGGGGACGAGGAATCCCTGGGGGGCGTCGAGCGTGTTGGCCGAGTACATGTCGGTGGTGTAGAGAGGGTGCAGCTGGAGGAGCGGCGTGTTGTCGACGGGGTGCCGCGTCTGGACCGGCTTGCCGTCGGGGTCCGTAGCGGTGAGGTAGTACAACTCAGGCCCGTCGTCACCCGTGCCGTTGGTCCACGTCACCGCGGAGACGTCGATCGGCGAGTCCACCTTCAGCTTGAGCGACGCCGTGTCCATGTCGTCCTCGTCGTCGCCGCGCGCGCCGAGCACGTCGAACTCCAACGAGACGGGGACGTCGCCCACAAAGTTGGCCATGAGCACGGGCGGGGTGAGGGTCACCGGCGCCCCGTTGTGCTCCACCCAGACGGTGATGTCGTCGGTGGTGACCTTGCTCTTGTGAACCACGCCGGCCACCCGTACCCGGCCGTCGAGCGGGAACCTCACCGAGCTCGGGCGGCCCGCCAGGGTGAAATCCTTGGACGCCTGGTAGCGGAAGACGTCCAGCCCGTCGGCGTCGAACCTCGCGGGCAGTGCCAACCCGGTGGACGGATCGAGGTACTGGATGACCGGGTCCCACCGGACCTGGTCACGGCGCCCGTCGTTGATCGACTGAAGGCGGAAGTAGATGGGCACGTCCTTCTGGACGGGCAGCTGGCCGACGTTGCTGGGCGTCGCACTCTGACCGGGGGTCAGCAGCTGTGTCGCCCACCACTCGATCTGGCCTTGCTGGATCGTCACCCGCAGTCCGTCGCCGTCGTAGGCAGGCGCGCCGATCCGGGTGTCCGGGGGCGGGTCGAACGTGACTGCGCCCGTGATCGCCACGACGCCGTTGAACGGCGGGATCCACATCCTCACGGTGTCCTGGAGGGGCGACTGCTCGCGCTGCCTGTCCTCGACCTCCTTCAGCTTGTCGATGTCGCCGAGGCCGGAAAGGTCCAAGGGGGCAGAGTCGATCGGGACGAGGGTCCGGCTGCTGTCGTCTTCGAAGACGGGGACAAGCCGACCGTCTCGCTTCTCCAGGTGGTTGAAGAACACCCGACCGGCGCTGACCAGGTCGACGAGGCCGTCGTTGTTGACGTCGGCGAAGTAGTCCTCGCCGACCGTCACGTCGCCGCCCACACTGAACTGGATGCCGACGCCGGCGTGGGCCTCAGCCGCCCCGCTGACGCCGATGTTCCACTCGAGTGAGAGGCGATCCAGGCCTTCGACGGCCTCGTCGTCGCCAAAGGTCGTCCCGCCGCTCGGCCCGGACTGGTTGGGCCGGTACCGCACGCCGCCGCCGTCCTTGAAGACCTTGTCCGGAAGCCCGTCGCCGTTGAGGTCCAGCATCTCCGTCATGGCCTCGGTGGCGCCACCGTCGACGGTGAGCGAGGCGCCAACAGAGACGATCTTCAGCGGGGTCAGCGCGAACCCGAGGTAAGCGTGGACGTCGCCGCCGAAGGTGCGCGACGACCCGAGGGCGCTGGTCTCGACCGGGCCGAGGAGGGACTGGCCGAGGTTGTCGTTTTGGGAGTCGTAGCCCCCCTCCACCTTGGTGAAGCCGCCCGACTTCATGTCGTCGTAGTACTCGAACGCGTTGGTGGCGAACCTCACGCCGTCCGAGCCGATCTGGTCGACGGCTTTCAGCAACGATTTTCCGAACGGGCCCTCGTCGTAGAGGAGGTTGTACGCCCGGAAGAGCTGGTTGTAGTTGCGCTTGTGGCCCAAGCAGTCCGGCCCCTCCGCGACGGTGCACGGCGCCGGCGGGTCGCCGTAGCGGACCTCGACCCGGCGGAGGAGATCGGACGTGACCTGGATGAAGCCGCCGCGGGCGTCGACGATGACGTCTTTGCGCACGGCGCCGGGCGGGGTTCCGGGGGCGCCGTCACGGAGGAGGAGGACCTGGTAGGCGGGGTCCTCGATCGGGTCGGTGTCCCGGCCGCCGACGTTGGACGTCGCGGTGTACCGGACTTCCTTCAGGTACAGCTGCGAGCCGAGGGTCTTTTGCTGGACACCGACCCGCTTTCCTGTGACCCGGTCGTAGTAATAGCGCATCATGTTGACGCCGACGTCCCGCTCGGCGGCCAGGGCCCAGCGGTAGATGGGGGCGTTCTCGTCATCGCTCGTGCGGAGGACGGCTGTCGGGTCCAAGGAGCCGCCGAGGCCGGGGAGCATCTTGTCCCGCGTGTCGTCCGGGTCGGGCGTCGTCTCGTCCAGAACCTCGATGGTGGCCGCACCAGTCGGGCCGCCCTCGTCGGGCCGGCCCCCGTACCACTTGATGCCGCCCATCTTGGTGCGGACATCCCACCAGTAGTTGGACGGCTTGTCGCCGTGGCGGATGATGAGGTCGTACTGGTCCTCGACCCGCCGAGTGAAGTCGGCTCGCTCGACGACACGTCCCTCGAAGTCGCCCTCGCTGCGAATCGCCGTCGGGCTGAGCACCGCGCCGTCGAGGGCGTACGTCTCGGTCTCGTACGTGCCGTCGTACCGAGGAACGCCCCATCGGGTATCGACGCTGATCTCGCCCAGGTTGAGGTCCCACCCCAGGCCGAGCCAGCCGTTGCCGCCCGAGGAGTCGTAGCGCAGCGTCAGATCGGGCTGCACGCCGCCCCGGCCGGGGGGATGCTCAGCGGCAGTTCGACCTGGCCGCTGCCCTGATTGTTGGCCTCGGGGGCCTGGACCACGTCGATGCCTCCGTCGGGTCGCCGTACTGCAGTCCGTCGAGCGCGCCGTTGCCGAGGCTCCCCGGCCTGAGTTGCCGCTCACGCGCGAGGATCGAGCCCGCGGCCCCGGACAGCGATTCGGCGCTCGCCGCCATTGGGAGGGAACTCACTCCCAGGCCGGCGATGACCGAGACCGCGAGGAACCTCAGGCTCTTGCGCATGCGAGACATGGACCTTCCCCCCTCTGTGAAGAGACAGCCTTAGGAGAACACGCGGACCGCATCACGGTCGTGCGTAGTCACTACGTATTTGCCCGATACACCGACGAATGAGGGCAGCTGCGATTGCCAGTCGAGGCGGCCGGGCAGGGGCGTCCAGCGGCGGCACGCCGGCCGCGTCAACGTTGCGCGGCGCGGGCTTGCTTCCGAATGCCGTCGTGCCATTTGCCACCCCCCTCACCCCTGCACCCCGCCCGCCCTTGCGCGGTCGGTAAGTATCGGAGGTGGGCCGAGCACGTGACATCACGGCAATCGGTGATTGTTATGCCGCGCTCGAAACATTGCTTTCGGCCTGGGCGGGGCGGAAGATTCCAGGACTCCTGACATAGCCCGCTGAAACCCTTGTCGTGCAAGGGCCCATCCACCATCTCCGACCGTCCAACGACGATAATAGATGATGTCGAGTGCCGCGGTCCTGGAGGGTGCTG
>JAHFUP010000039.1 GCA_023265025.1 Acidimicrobiia bacterium
CAGCACCCTCCCCGGCCGCTCGCCTCAGTGCAACAATTATCGCACTCCCAGGACGGGAAGTGGCGGATAGGTGCTGGTCAGGAGGGTGCCCGCCGCTCTATGTCAGGAGGTCTGGACTCGGGGTCGCGGCCTGTCGATATGACCCACCGCCTCGATAAGCATGACAGCGTTCTTTTGCGTTGAAAGGCTACCGACGCCGACGACCATGTCATCCTTCGGCCGACCGGTCGGCCGAAAGCGTTCTGTATCCACACCGAGGGCGCATACCTCCGCATCGATGCCGTAGGCCCGCAGGACGCTTTCCCGGCTGTAGAGCGAGTTCACGAGCAAGACGTCGAATCGGCGAGCGTTTTCGACCTCGAACCGGGCGCGCTGGGCTCGACGAAATGAACGGACTGCTCCCACCACGACTCTCGCCGGGTATCGCACCCGCTCCCTTACGGAATCCGGAAATGCAGGAGCGAGCCAGGGATTTGTCGGATTCGCCTCGTAGAGCCATCGTTGTGGTTCCTGCAGGTAGAGGGCACGGGGTGGGGGGAGGTAACGAGCGATCGGCGGTGACCCGAAGTACTGGCAGGTCATGGCGAGGTAGCAATCGAAGCTCCCTCTCGCCATCGCTGCCGCGCATAGCCTCGAGTGTTCGAGCAGCGCATCCATCAGCGGACGGGGATTGGCCAGAGCGGCGCGACGCCCCGATGGCCACCAAGGGGGTTCGCCGTGGTGGAGGGGGACGACATGCTCCGTTATGAGCGATGACAGGGGCAGGAAGGATCGATCGGCCGCTGGCGGGCACCAAGCTTCGATGTGATGGCCGCGATCCACCAGTCCCTTGATGTGGGTGTAAAGCGCGCGCTTGGCTCCCCCCGCTGGCAGATTGAACCAAATCGCGATCCGCATCCGGCTCTTTCTAGCCGTCGGACGCCGGATCGGGCCCACGACAATCGAGCTCACTAGCACGCATGCAGGACGGTCTCCCCTTTCGCGCACCGATGCGGCGACGGCCAACCTTATTTGTACACGTCGGCGCGGCCCGGTAGCCAGGTGGAAGACTCGACGTCGGACGACCACCCGAGCCCTGCGGGCGCTCTCCCGGGCCCGGCTCTAGACTCGCACTGCGTGTCCACCGCAGGCCCACCAGTGGCGGATCGACCTGATGTCACCGTCACCATCGTGTCTTGGAACACCAAGCCGTTGCTTCGTGGGTGCCTCGACTCCCTCCGGCGCCGGCCTTCGCAGGCGTCGATGGAGATCCTCGTTGTCGACAATGCGTCGGCCGACGGAAGTCCCGAGGTCGTCCGCGACGAGTTCCCCGAGGCTCGGCTCATCCAGAACGAGGAGAACGTCGGCTTCGCACGGGCGGTGAACCAGGCATGGCCACACGCGTCCGGCCGGTACTGGCTCCTGCTCAACTCCGACACCGAGGTCGGCGACGGTGCCGTCGACGCGCTCGTGGCGTTCATGGACCGTCACCCCGCCGCCGGCCTCGCCACCGCCCGCCTGGTGAATGTCGACGGCTCGCCACAGCACTGCGCGCAGGCCGTGCCGAGCGCGCTCCTCACGCTGCTGGAGACCCTCCGCCTCCACAAGCTCCTTCCGGGACGGGTGCGCGGCCGGCTCCTGCTCGGGCCCTACTTCGCATACGACGTCGAGCAGCAGGTGGGCTGGACGTGGGGCACCGCGCTCATCTGCCGGCGGCAGGCCGTGGAGGAGACCGGTCTGTTGTCCGAGAGGTTCTTCCTCTACGGCGAGGACGTCGACTGGTGCCTGCGGATGAGGAAGGCGGGGTGGCAGGTGTGGTTCTGCCCCACCGCCGAGGTCACGCACCGCGGGGCCGGCAGCGCCCCCGCAGACCAGTCCGATGCCATGCGCCGCGCCCTGATACACCAGCGCATCTTCGAGGCGGTCGCCTGCCATCGGAGCCGAGCCCGCATGGCGGCGCTCCACGCGGCGAGCGCCCTCAGCGGTGGTGTCGAGTGGCTCGCGGCCCGCATCCGCCACCGCTCGGCCACGATTCCCGGCGAGACCCTCCGCTTCCACGCTCGCGCCGCCGGGAGGCTTCTGGTCGCGAACGACCGGCACCGATGATCGACGCCACTGTCGTCATCCCGACCTACAACCGGGGCCAAAGAGTCATCGCCGCACTCAACGCGCTCGTTGCCGCCAGGCCCGGCCCCGACTGGGAGGTCGTCGTGGTCGACGACGGGTCCAGCGACGGGACAGCGGATGCCGTCGCAGCATGGGCACAGACCACCGGTGCGCCCGTCCGGCTGGTGCGCCAGGCCAACGCCGGCCCCGCCGCGGCCCGCAACACCGGCGCAGCATCGGCCGGCGGCCGCAACCTGATTTTCATGGACGACGACATGGTGGCCTCCGACGGGTTCGTGGCCGGCCACGTGGCCGCCCTGGCCGAGAACCCCGGGTGCTGGATCGTGGGCCGGGTGGTCCTGCCGCCGCGGATGAGAGGCACGCCGTTCGGCCGTTACCTCGACGAGCTGCAGGAGCGGTTCCACCGTGGCCAATTGCCCGACCGGCCGTCACCGACCGACGGCGTCACCGCCCAGAGCCTCTCCCTCCCGGCCGAGGACTTCCGCGCCCTCGGGGGCTTCGACGAGGACTTCACCATCGCCAGCGGCGAGGACTGGGAGCTGGGGATGCGGGCCCGCCAGCGGGGCATCCGGATCCTCTACGACCCGCGTATCGTGGCCGTGCACGAGGACTGGGCCGTCGACCTGGCCCGCTTCTGCCAGCGCCAGCGGCTGTACAGCATCTCCGACGTCCTGCTCTGCCACAAGTATGGGAATGCCAACCCCCGTTGGGACCTGGTCACCGCCGGCGGCCCGCTCCGGTTCGGCCGTGAGCCCCTTTCGCGCTCGGCCAAGAAGGTCGCCAAAGCCGCCTTGGCGACCGGCGCCGGCCATCGGGTCGTCGACGCCACCTGCCGGCTGGCGTCCACGACGGTGCCCGACTCAAACCTGAGCAGCAGGGCGTACGACCTGGCATCGGCGGTGGCGATCTTCGAAGGGGTGCGGGAGGGCATCCGCCGCTATGGCGACCCCATCGCCGCTGGGCGCGCCGCCGGCGCCGTCATCCATCTCATCGACGCGAACCGGTCGACCGGCTACTTCGACGCGATCGCCCGCCACGCCGATCCGGCCCGCCACCCCGTGACCATCGGCTCGATCGCCGGCGCCGGGCCCCTGCAGGTCGCCATGGAAGCGGCCGGCGTTCGGACCTTCGCGCTGGGCGGCGCGACCCGGCGCCACTACCCGGCCGCACTGGTCCGCCTGGTCCGCCTCCTCCGGGCCGAGCGGCCCGCGGTCGTGCACGCCCACTGCTTCGACCCGACCCTGCTGTGCCTGGTCGCCGCTCGGCTGACCGGCACCCGCTTCGTGTTCACCCGCCACCACTCGGACCACAACATCCGCATGGGCAAGCGGTGGCACACCCGGGTCGACTCGTGGTGCGCCCGCCACGCCGACCAGGTCATCGCCGTCTCCGAGGCGACCCGGCGTGTGCTCGTCGACCACGAGGGGGTCGATGACGGTCGCATCACGGTCGTGCACAACGGCATGGAGCCTCTGACGGCGCCATCGGAGATCGAGCGGCGCGCCCTCCGCAGCGACCTCCACCTGAGTGCCGACCTGCCCGTGTGCCTGATAATGGCCCGGCTCCACGAGGAGAAGGGCCACCGCGTGCTCTTCGACGCCATCCCCGACGTGACCGCAGCCGTCGGCCCGGTCCAGTGGCTCGTCGTGGGCGACGGGCCCGATCGCGGTGCGATCGAGTCAGAGGTGGCCCGCCGGCGGCTCGACGGTGTCCGGATTCTCGGGCAGCGCGCCGACGTCGCCGCTCTCATTTCCGTGTCAACGGTCGTCGTCCAGCCCAGCCTGGCCGAGTCCTTCGGCTTCGCCGCACTCGAAGCGTCGAGCCTCGGTCGCCCGGTGGTGGCCAGCGATGCCGGCGGGCTCCCCGAGGTGGTCGTCGACGGCGTCACGGGTCTGGTCGTGCCGGCGGGCGACGCCCGAGCCCTCGCGGAGGCGTTGTGCCGACTGCTCAAGGAGCCCGAGTGGGCCGAGGAGCTGGGCCGGGCCGGCCGTGAGTGGGCCGGGCGGTTCACGGCCGACCGCATGGTCGCTGGGTACGAGCAGGTCTACGACAGGCTGGCTCGATGACCACCGAGCTGCTGGCCAGCGTGGTCATCACCACGTACAACCGCGCCGACGCCCTGGCTGTCTCGCTCGACGCCCTCGGACGCCAGACGGTCCCCGCCACCGGCTACGAGATCCTGGTGACAGACGACGGCTCGACCGACGCGACCCAAGCGGTGCTGGAGCTGGCCGCGAAGACCGTGCCCTGCGCGCTGCGCACCTTCCGGCAGACGAACAACGCCGGGATCTCCGCGGGCCGGAACGTGGCCATGCGCCATGCCCGAGGCCGGTACATCGTCATGGTCAGTGACGACATGATCGTCCCCGAGGACTTCCTGGCCCGCCACGTGGAGACGCTGGAGCGGTTCCCCCGCCACTGGGTGGTCGGCGGATTCCGGCAGCTCGACACCTTGACGGCCACGCCGTTCGGCCGCTACCTCGACCGCCTCGAGCGAGGGTACGACGAGGCCCGCAAGGCCAGGTCGGTCGCGCCGGGGGTGTGGGAGATGACCGTCCCGACGGCGCGGAACATGTCGCTCCCCCGGTGCGACCTCGAGCGCACTGGACTCTTCGACGAGCAGTTCCGCAGCGCGTGCGAGGACCAGGACCTGGCCCACCGGGCCCGCGACGCCGGCATCGAGTTCCTCTACAACGACGCCATCACCTGCGTCCACAACGACCAGGTCGCCGACCTGCCCCGGTTCTGCCACCAACAGCGGCGATTCGGCCACGACGGCGTGCTGTTCTGCGCCAAACGCCCGGAGATCCACGGCGATTTCGCCGTCCTCCGGGCCAACCGTCCGATTGCCCCGGGCGACGGGCTGGCGCTGCGGGCCAAGAAGGCGGCGAAGGGCGCGTTGGCTCGCGATGCCGTGCTGGAGCGGCTGCCCGGCGTGGTCGCCGGCGTGGAGCGCCTCCCGGTGCCCGACCCTCTGCTGTTCCGCCTCTACCGGGCCGTCAGCGCCCTCTACATCATGCGCGGCGTGCGCGAGGGCCTCGACGTCGTCCGCCAGAGGGAGGGGAACGAAGCTGCCGACCGTCTCGGTCGTCGTACCCGCGTATAACCACGCCCGGTTCCTCGCTGGGGCGCTGGAGAGCGTCCTCCGCCAGACGCACCCGCCCCTGGATGTCGTCGTGGTCGACGACGGGTCCACCGACGCCACCCCGGAGGTGCTGGCCGGCTTCGTGGGGCGGGTCGAGGTCGTCCGCCAGCGCAACGCCGGCGTCTCCTCGGCCCGCAACGCCGGCGTGGCCCGGACCTCGGGCGACGTGGTCGCATTCCTCGACGCCGACGACGAGTGGCTCCCCGAGAAGTTGGAGCGGCAGGTCGCCCGGCTCGAGCGGGAGCCGGGACTGGGGCTCGTCCATTGCGGCGTCGAGGAGATCGACGGTGACGGTCGGCCGCTCGACATCCGGACCGATGGGATCGAGGGCGACGTCGCCCAACGCCTGTTGCGCTTCGACGGGACGGCCATCCTCGGCGGGGGGAGCGGGGCGTTGATCCCCAGGGCGGTGTTCGACCGCCTTGGCGGCTTCGATCCGCTCCTGTCGACCTCGGCGGACTGGGACTTGTACTACCGGATCGCCACCGGCCACCGGGTGGGGTTCGTCGATGACGTCCTGGTGCGCTACCGCGTGCACGGCGCGGGGATGCATACCAACGTCGACGTCATGGCCCAGGACATGCTCCGGGCGTTCTCCAAAGCCTTCGCTTCCCAGGCGGGCACGACGCCGGACGCCCGGGCGTCCTATGCCAACCTCCACTATGTGCTCGCCGGCTCCTATTTCGTCGCCGGCCGGCCGTGGAAGTTCGGGGAGCACGCGGCCCGCGCCCTGGTCCGCTCGCCGGCGCTCCTCCCCCGTTTCCTCGCCTTCCCCTCCAGGCGGATCCGGCGCCGGTTCCCGAGCCGCGCCCGGTGACAACGCTCCGCGACGCGGCCAAGGGCCTCCGAGCGTGGCCCCCGCTGAACCGGCCGGCGACAACCGCGGTGCGGGCCATCCTGCGCCGCCCGCCGGAAGCCGTCGCCGCCCACCTGCCCCGGGTCGGCCCTGTCCAGAGTCGCCTGCCCAACGGGGCCCGGATGCGGATGTGGTCGGGCGGGGACGACTGGGTCCCGAACCGGGTGTTCTGGTTCGGGTGGAATGGCTACGAGACCGGGGAGTCGGCCATCTTCTGGGCCCGGGCACGCACGGCGCGGGTCACTCTCGACATCGGCGCCCACGTCGGCTTCTACTCACTGCTGGCCGGCCACGCCAACCCCGCCGGGCGCGTGTTCGGGTTCGAGGCGTACGGTCCCACCGCGGCGCGCTTCCGCCGCAATCTGGCGATGAACGGGCTCCCGAACGTCGAGGTCGTCCAGGTCGCGGTGGGCGAGAAGGTCGGCGAGGCGCCGTTCTTCCACGTGCCCACGGGGATCCCCTGCAGCGCCGGTCTCGCCGGTCACGTGCTGCTGCCGTACCACCCGCACTCGGTCACGACCATGGTGCCGGTGACCACCGTCGACACCTTCCTGGCCGAACGACGGCTCACCGGCGTGGACCTGGTGAAGATGGACACCGAAGGCACCGAGCCCCAGGTGCTCGAAGGCATGGCGGGGACCCTGCGGCGCGACCACCCGTTGGTCATCGCCGAGGTCCTCGGCGGACGCGACAAGGAGGCGCCGCTGCGGGACCTCATGACCCCGCTCGGCTACTCCATGCACATCATCCTCCCCGACGGCCCTCACCCGCGCGATGAGGTGAACCACGACACGGGCGGGAACTTCCTGTTCGTCCCGCCCACGGCCTGAGCGCATGGCGCGCCGGTCGTTGCTGCTCGGGCTGCTGGCACTCGACCTTGTCATCGGATCGGTCGCCGCGGCCACGTGGGCGACGAGGGCGTTCTTCGTCTTCCCCCACAGCGATCACCCGGTCACGGCCGACGCGGTGGTCGTCCTCTCCGGGGACAACGGCGACCGGCTCGCCGCCGGGCTCGAGCTCATGCGCCGCGGCGTGGCCCCGACGCTCGTCCTGACCGGGGAGCCCGATTTCGCCGACGTCGATCGGCTGTGCCAGCCGCCGCAGCCGTTCGAGGTCGTCTGCCTTCGTCCGGAGCCCGACAGCACGCGAGCCGAGGCGAGGGCCGTCGGCGACCTCGCGTCCGATCGCGCCTGGCGCCACGTCGTCGTGGTCACCTCGACGCCGCACGTGACCAGGTCCCGCGTGCTCTTCGACCGGTGCGTGGACGGGGCGGTGTCCATGGTCGCCAGCGTCCCGCCCCCCGAGGTGCGCAGCAGTCGGAAGGTGATCGGGCACGAGTGGTTCGGCCTGCTCTACGCCCTGACGTTGGGGCGTGGCTGCTGACGGCACCGCGGCGCGTCACCCGGGCGATGGTACGGCGGCCGGATGGCCCGGGCGCCGGGCGACGATCACCAGGCCGCCGCGCTCGGCGACCGATTGCACGTCCAGCCCGGCACGCTCGAACCACGGGCGAACGTCCTCCCATACATAGCGGGTCTCCACCGGCGCGCTGAGCCGGTCGAACGTGTCGAGCCAGAGGGCTCGAACCGGACTGCCGCGATACACCGCCAAGGGCAGGCCGGCGAGGAAGCGGTTCCCCTGCCGCTCGCCGAGGGAACCCGGAAGGACGACCCCCGCGTAGAGCGTGGCCGCGATCGGGGCGGACATCAGACGGGTGACGGTGTGGGGAAGTCGGGTCGTGAGCCGTCGGAGCAGGGTGGCCGCCTGGAGGCTGACGGACCGCACGCCGACCCGCGTCGGGCGGCTGTAGAGGTAGGTGAGAAGGGTGCCGCCGGGCGCCAGCATGCGGACGACCGCGTGGAACCCCTCCTCGGGGTCAGTCAGGTGGTGGAGGACGCCGAGGCAGGAGACGAAGCCGAAGCTGCCCTCATGGAAGGGGGCTCGACGGAGATCGGCGCGCACGACGCACGCGTTGGGGATGTCGCCCAGGTTGCGGACAGCTGCGGTCACCGCATCCGATCCGTCGAGGGCAACGATCGCCTCGAGGTGCCCGGCCATGAAACGCGAGAACCGGCCTTTGCCGCACCCGGCATCGAGACCGACCGCACCCCGCACGCTTGGGAGATCGACCTCCGTGAAATAGCCGCGGAAGAACCGCTCGTCCTCGGGCTGAACCTTGTCGAAGCGGGTCCACTCGTAGCCGAAACTGGCAAAGGTGCTGCTGGTCGCGGCATCTCGGGGCTCGGAGGAGCAGTCGAGGTACCCCTCGCGCTGCGGCACCTCATGACCGTCGACGCAGACGAGGCGACCCTCGCCGGTGACCGGCCCGCCGCACCGGGGGCACCGCAGGCGCTCGACGACGGCGGGCGGGATGGCGGCGGTGGTCATGAGCCGGGAGGAGGCGGGAACCGCCTCCGGTGGCGAAGATAGCACTGGGGCTGGAAGCCTGGACCTCCCGTCCAAGGAGCCGTCATTCCATCCCGCACCCGGCCGACCGACCTGCTGCTTTTCGCGCACGCGTTGCGGCTCTGTCGGTTGGCGAGGGGAACTGGGTCGCGGACATCCCTGCCTCAGCAGAGTGCCGTGCTCGCGTCGAAGCCTCTGTTGCCCGCCGGCGTCGCGCCCGACGCGGCCCACCGGGCCACTCTGCGAGCATCGGCGAGGGCGGCCCGGTGGTTCGGGGCCCGGGACACCTGCCTGATCCGGGCCCTGGTGGTCGGCGCGCTGCTGTCCGACCGCGACGGCGTGCGGCTGCACGTCGGTTTCGCCACGCCGGCCGAGGGAGGGGGGGCACTCGAAGGACACGCGTGGGTCACCGTCGACGGTGCGATCGTAGGTGGGCCGGAAGCCGCCATGGCGGGTCGGGACGCAACGACGGAATTGTCCATATCCGTACGCCGGCGCCGGCCGTCGGCGCTCTCCGGCCCGATCGGCGGTACGCTCTGACCCCAATGAGGCGGACCTACCTGGTCACCGGAGGTGCCGGCTTCATCGGCTCGCACCTTGTCGAGGCCCTGTTGGGCCAGGGCCACCAGGTCGTCGCGTTCGACAACCTCTCCACCGGCCGCCTCCGGAACCTCGACCACCTCGGCCATGACCCCGGGCTCCGGTTCGTCCAGGGCTCGGTGCTCGACGAACTGGCGGTCGACGAGCTGATGCACGCGTGCGACAGCGTGATCCACCTGGCGGCGGCGGTGGGCGTCAAGCTCATCGTCGACGAGCCCCTTCGCTCGTTCACGACGAACATCCGTGGCTCGGAGATCGTGATCGAGTCCGCGTTCCGCCACCGCCGGCCAATCTTGCTGGCCAGCACATCGGAGATCTACGGCAAGAATTCCGACGTCCCGCTCCGGGAGACTGACGATCGCATCCTGGGGCCGACGACGACCGCCCGGTGGGCGTACAGCACCGCCAAGGCGGTCGACGAGATCCTGGCGTATGCGTATCACCGGGAGCGTGGGCTTCCGACGACGGTGGTGCGGTTGTTCAACACCGTCGGGCCTCGGCAGAGCCCGGCGTACGGGATGGTGGTGCCGAGGCTGGCCCGCCAGGCGGTGGCCGGCGCACCACTGACCGTGTACGGCGACGGCACCCAGAGCCGCTGCTTCTGCCACGTGTCCGACGTCGTCGACGCCCTCCTCGGGCTCCTCGACAATCCCGACGCGGTCGGGGGCGTGTTCAACGTGGGATCGACCGAGGAGGTGACGATCTATGCACTGGCCGAGCGGATCGTACAACGGGCCGGTTCGTCCTCCCCGATCCGGCTGGTCCCCTACGACCATGCCTATCCGTTCGGATTCGAGGACATGAAACGCAGGCTGCCGTCGATAGACCGGATTCGTAACCTGACCGGCTGGCACCCGACTCGCACCCTCGACGACATCCTCGCCGAGACGATCGCCGAGGCTGCGGCCGAGCGTGCTGCGAGCGTGGCTGGGACGATCTGACCGTGGGGCCGCCGTGGGCCCAGGCGTTCCTCACCGCATGCCTCATCACCCTGGTCGGCACGCCGCTGCTCCGGCGCCTGGCGGTGGCCACCGACTTCGTCGACCACCCCCACGCCGACCACAAGAGCCATAGCGAGGCGACCCCGTATCTCGGCGGGATCGGCTTGATGATCGCCGTGCTCGTCGGGCTGCTGTACACGTCGGAGCTCACCCCGTCGGTCGCGGTCATTGCCATCGGGGGCGCCGCCATCGGCTGCCTCGGCCTGCTCGACGACCACCGCTCGGTCGGCGCCCTGCCCCGCTTCGGCCTAGAGGTCGTCGTCGCCGCGGTGGCGCTGGCCGTCGGGCTCCGGGTCCACGCCACGGACATCCTGGTGGTCGACGGGCTGATCACGATCGTGTGGATCGTCGGCGTGACCAACGCGATCAACCTGATGGACAACATGGACGGGCTGTCCGTCGGCGTGTCGGCCGCCGCCGCCGGCGCCATCTTCGCGTCGGCGGTCCTGAACGAACAGCCCGTGCCCGCGGTGCTCGCCGCCGGCCTCGTCGGCGCCTGCCTGGGGTTCGGGGTCTACAACAAGCGGCCGGCCTCCATCTTCATGGGTGATGCCGGCAGCCTGTTTCTCGGGTTCGTGCTGGCCGTCGTCGCCATGGACGTGAGCCCGGCGCTCACGCCACCCACCAGCTTCATCGTCCCGGTGATGCTGCTGGCGCTCCCCGTGCTCGACACCGCCACCGTCACGATCTGTCGGCTGCGGCGCGGGCGCCCGGTCGCACAGGGTGGCAAGGACCACCTCTCGCACCGGTTGGTGTCCCGGGGGCTGAGCCCTGGCGCCGCCGTCGGCGTGCTCGTCTCGGTCGAGGCCTGGGTCGGCCTGCTCGCCGTCCTGACCGGTCGCCAAGTCATCTCCCTGCCTGTCTCGCTCGTCGCGGCCGGCGCCACGTTCGAGGCGCTGGTGATAGCCACCGTCGGCGCGCCGGTCTACACCGAGCCGGTCGTCGGCATGCCCAAGCGGTTGCGGCGCGTCGCCGGAGGAGCGGTGGCGGTCGGGGTGCTCCTGACCGCTCCGGCCGTCGCCGGCCTGCTCCTCGCCCGCGGGCCCGGTACCGCCGGTGCCAGGTCGACCAGTCAGGCGCTCACCGCCGTCGCCGCCGGCGACAGCCAGCGCGCCACCATGCTCTTCGATCGTGCTTCAGAGGACCTGCGCCGGGCCGACGCGGCGCTGCACCGCCCCCTCACCTCGCTGGGCCTCGTGGTGCCCGGCCTGCGGGCCAATCTGGCGACCACGCGCGCGGTCGTGCACGCGGGGCGCGACGTTGTCGGGGCGGCCCAGGAGGTCTCGGCGCTGGCCGAGGCGTCGGCGATGCCCCTCACGGGCGACGGGGTGATCGCGGCCGGATCCCAGGCCCTGGCCCCCGCCCTGTCCGAGGCCGCCTCCGTCCTGCAACGGGCCGCCGCGGACCTGGCCGGCTACAACCGCCCGTACCTGTGGCCGGCGCTGGCCGAGACCATCCGGACGCTGCGGGCCCAGCTCGAGGTTGCCGCCTCGACGACGAGCCGGGCCGCGGACGTGACCCGGGTCCTCCCCGCCCTGCTCGGCGACGCCGGCACCCGGCACTACTTCCTTGCCATCCAGGACAACACCGAGCTCCGGGGCTCGGGGGGCGTCGTGCACTACTGGGGCGAGCTCGTCGCCGAGCACGGGCGCCTGCGCCTGACCCATCTCGGGCCGACGAGCGAGTTCGACCGGCCGGACGGTCCGGCTCGTAATGACGTACCCCAGGAGGTCATCGACCGCTACCGGGGCTTCGACGTGGCGGGAACGTGGCAGAACACGAACGTCTCGCCCGACTTCGCGGTCACCGGCCGGGTGATCACCAGCCTCTACGCCAGGACCGTCGGCACGATGCTCGACGGCGTCGTCTCGGTGGATCTCCCCGGACTGGCCGCCCTCCTCGGGGTGACCGGCCCGGTGTCGGTCGACGGCCGGCCGGGGACGATCGACTCCCAGACGCTCGTGGACACCCTCGTCCGAGGCGCGTACCCCGAGGGCCGCGACCAGGAGGCGACAGTCCTCGGGACCGTGAGGGCGACGGTGCCGGCCTTCACGGCCGCCAACCTCGGCACGCCGGCGGCGCTGGCCCGGTCGCTTGGGCCGTCGGTGCAGGACGGCCATCTCCGCTTCTACGCCACTCGAGCCGACGAGCAGGCCGTCCTCCGCCGCCTCGGCGCCACCGGGGAGGTTCCGGCCGGCGCCGGCGACTCCGTGCTCGTGGTGAACCAGAACCTCTCGGCGACGAGCGTCGACTCGTACCTCCACCGGAGCATCCGGTACGAGATGGCCCTGGACCCCGGCGAGCGGGCCGCCACCCTCTCCGGACGGCTGGAGGTGACCCTCCGAAACGACCTGACATCGGCGGCGGGCGAGAACCGCAGCTACGTCTCGATGTACACGCCCCTGGGACTGCTGCGCTCGACGCTCGACGGCCGCGCCGGCGGCGTCGAGTCGGCCATCGAGTTCGGCCGGCGGGTCTACTCCACGATCGTCAGCGTGCCGAACCAGCAGTCGAGGACGATCGGGCTGGACCTGGCCGGCGAGGTCGCCCTCCGCCCCGACGGCTGGTACCAGCTCGACGTCCTCCACCAGACGTCGCTCCAGCCCGACGACTTCACGGTCTCGCTGTCGGTGCCCGACGGCTGGCGGATCGTCGAGGCACGTGGGCTCGACATCGCGGATGCCAACCACGCCGTCGCCGACCTGCGCGTCGGCCGGAACACCCAGCTGGCGCTCCGTCTCGAACGGACGCCGTGGGCCCGGCTCTGGAGCGACGCGAGCGACTGACCGTCATCCAGGCCGCACCGCCCGCGCAACTGGTGACGATCGAACCGGTCATAGCCTGTCGAACCGTCACCAGTTGCCGGGCTCGTCCGGCCGCCGGCCGGCGTCGGCCATGCCGAGCAGGATCCACACGTGGCGGAACCGGTGCACGTCCATCGCCAGCGCGTCCACCGCCATCCCGGCCAGCGCGCTCCAGGTCGCCATGTCGGTCGGCCGGGCCCGCGGTCGCCAGAGCACGACGATCATGGCGGCCAGGGCGAGAAGGGCGACGGGGCCCTGGACTGCGGCGACCTCCAGTGGCGTCAGGTGGGCCTGGCCCACCCGCCCGTCCCAGCCCCCGGGGAAGGAGCCCAATCCCTTTCCGAGCCAGGGGTGCGCTTGGAGCGTCCTCGCCGACGCCACCGCGGTCTGCCGGCGGCCCGAGGGCTCCGAACCGATCGAGAACGAGCCCGGACGGCTCGGGTCGAGCGTCACGCTGGCCACGGTGAGGAACACGACGGCGGCCACGCCGGCGAGGCAGACCCCGGCTGCCGCCACCCGGCCTCGCCGGCACCCCGCCCCGACGCGCAGCGCGGCGGCGACGACGAACCCGATGATCGCCCGCGAGAACGTGGCCAAGACGACGAGGAAGAGCACCACCTGGGCCGCCCGTCGCCAGCGCGTCGAGACGTCGGCCGCGCCGCCGGCCAGGACCGCGGAGGCGAAGGTGCAGAAGCTGGCGAGGAGGCTTGAGTTGTAGAAGCCCGCCTGCACCCGGGCGTAGCGCGTCGACACCTCCAGCTCGCCGTAGGTACCGATCAGCAGCGTCGGCCGTCCGGCGAAGTGCAGGACGAGGCCCACGCCGGCTGCGGCGCCGATGAGGAAAGCGGTGACCACGACCACCCGGGTCAGGGCTGCTCGGACCACGACGTCCTGCGTCAGCTCGCTGGTCAGGAAGAACAGCACCGCCAGCCCCGCCATCCCGAGCAGCAGCAGGACGCCGCGGTGGCGGGCCGGCGAGACGAGCAGCGAGGCACCCGACGCCCCGAGATACAGGGCAAGGGCGGCGTGGGGCGCCCGGAACCGGGGTCGCCGGCCGAGCCGCCGCTGCTCGACGAGCCAGGCGGTAGCCGCCAAGGCGACGAAGAGGTCGCCCCACTGGGCCTGTTCCCGGGCGACCGGGAACGGGACGATCCACACCCAGGGGAGGACGGCGACGGCCGCGAGGTAGAGGACGGCGCTCGGCCGCCGGGCGACGGCGCGCCACTCCCCGGCGCGGCCCATCAGGCGTCGCCGAAGAAGCTGGCCCGGAGGCGAGCGAGGTCGGCGTCGGTGGGCCGGTGCGTCGTGGCGCGCCACCGCTCGGAGGGCGGGGCGAAGAGGGCGGCGAAGACCTCGGCGTAGTCCTCGGTCCAGATCTCGTCCGCCGTGCCGCGAGGCAGGCCTCGCGCCGCCAACCACGCGGGTACGAACCGGGGATCCCGGGTGTGGTGCATGTGGCCCAGCTCGTGGGCGATGGCCCGGGCCAGGTCCTCGGCCGACTGGGAGCGGTCGACGTAGATCTCGATGTGCGGGTCGTCGAACGGCGGGTCACCGGGCGGCGGTGGAAACGCCTGGCCCTGGAGCTGGCCACCGGGCGTTCGCCAGCTGCACACCATGGGCCAGCGCCGGCGGGCGGTGACGAGGCCGGCGGCCCGGTCGCAGCGGGCCTGCGGATCGAGACCGGTGAGCGCCGAGGTGGTCGTCGGCGGAGCGCCCGGAGTCTCCACGACCGGCCGATCACGCTGGAACGACAGCGACGCGACGGCGACGAGGACGGCTGCTCCGGCGACGGCGAACACCGCGCTCAGCCGACCCGGTGCGGGTGTCCGTCGTCGGGAGATGTCGCGCATGCTACGTTCGTCCGATCAGGGGGTGACTCCCCCACGTCGTACTATTGGCTGGAAATGGCGTACTCGGGAACAATGAGGGCGGAGACCTGGATGGGGACTTCGAGGTCGGGACCGAGCAGGAGGTGGGCATGACTCGACACGCCAGGCCATTGACGCTTCTGGCTGGAGCGCTCGCCGCCACGGCGTGCATCCTGGTCGGCGCCTCGCCATCGCTTGCCGCGCCGCCCTACCCGGCCGGCGCCCAGTCGACCGCCCTGGTCGGCGGCACGCCCCTCGTGCGGGCGATCTGCCCCGCTGGGAGCCCTGGGGCCCTCAGCGCCGGCACCTCCACCAAGGGCGGCGTGACCGTCGGCTCACCGGCCGGCGCCAGGTGTACCGCGCAATCGGCCGACGCCCAGGGCCTCTACTCGATCGCCGGCGCCACCCCGGTCCCACCCAGCCTCCGGTTCTCCGCCGGCTGCCAGAACTCCACCGGTCAGAACGGCGGGGCGGTCGACGTCCCCGCCGGTACCTTCGTCACAGGGATCGGTGTCGTGACCCAGACCACCCCGGTCGCCACGCCGAACACCCTCGTCACCTATCCCGGCGGTACCACGGCGATCCTGAACGAGGTCAGCATCGACCCCACCTCGGTCCTCCGCAACGCCATCCGGATCACCAGCGGGCCCAACAGCGGCACCATCATCGGCCAGGTCATCTGCGGGGTCCGGTACCCGCTCGCCGTGGACACGCCGTCCGCCGGCGAGGACGCGGCGGTCGCCGCTCCGGCGTCCCCGGTGGCCGACTCCGACGACTCCCTGAGCCTCCTGCTGATCGGAGGCGCCGTCGGCCTGCTGCTGTTGGTCCAGCTCCCGCTCGGCATGGCCATCCGCCGGCGCCGGAGCGCCTCCGCAAGCTAGCTAGGCTAGAGCGTCGCCGGTCAGCGCCGGCGGAGTGGGACCACCAGGGTGGTGTCGGCCTCCAGGCTGGTGGTCGAGACATCCTCCCGCCCCCTGGCCACCAGCGTCGACGTGATCTCGTCTGGGGCGACGACGGGTTGGCGGTACAGGTCGAGCCGGTAGGCGTCGCTGCCCGCGGGCAAGCGTCCCGCCAGCCGCATCGTCACGGTGATCGCGCCTTTGGACGGGACGACGACCCCCGTGGAGTAGACCCGCCGGCCGAGCTCGTCGGCCGCGTCCAGCACGACGGGGGCGCCGTCCAGCTGGCTGTCCACCAGCTGCCACGGCGTGTAGACGGACAGGTACAGACGGTTGTCGCCGTCCGGCAGCGCGTCCCCGTAGACCTGGTTCCCGATGACGGTCTGCGAGAGGCCGGTGGCCGGCGCGTCGTTCGACAGGGTCACCGTGACCGTCGCCTGGAGCCGGCCGCTGCCCGGGTCGAGCTCGACCCGGTAGCCGACGGACCGGCGCAGGAACCAGTCGATCTTGTTGGCGCTGGCGTTCTGGGTCACCAGGCCCAGGAAGTCGCCGGCGACGGGGGCGATCCGGCCGGAGGCGCCGATGTCCTCGAACATCCGCTGCTCGTCCGGGTGGGTGCTCGAGAGAAGGATGTGCTTGGTGCGGGCCGCCGGAGCGAGCGTGGCCAGTAGCTGCTGGGGGGCCGGGAGGGCGCCGCTGGTGAAGCGTTGCCAGGTGACCTGGGCCACGTCGCCGAGGAAGTCGATCCGCTCCCGGCGGTCGGCGACCACGTACTGGCCGTGGAGCATGACCTCCACCGCGTTGTCCGCGGTGATGGGGACGGGCCAGCCGGCGACGTTGACCGGCCCGAGGAGGCGCAGGAACGCCGCCAGCCCGGCGGGATCCACGGCGAACACCCCGTCGACGGGCGCGCCCCCCGATTGGGGATAGAGGCCGGCGATGACCTGGGCGTCGGTCGGGAAGTCCGGGGACAGGTTGACGTTCGTCCACGCCGCCGCGGGCGAGAACCGACCGTAGCGGGCGGCGAAGTCCTCAGGAGCGACGAGCTGGCGGTCGTTTCGACCGGGCGCGTCGTCCAGCTCGGAGATCCGGCCGAAGCGGGTGAGGCTGAGCCGGCCGTTGTCGGCGGTGATCTCGCCGAAGTTGCCGATGAAGCCGCCGCCGGCCCGGGCCTCCGCCGGCGTCTGGACGGCCAGGAAGTACCGGCGGGGGCCGTCCCGTCCCAGCATGGCCGGGAGGAGAGGCAGCGCCCGGTTGAGCCGCTGGGTGGTTCCCTCGACCTTGACGACGCGCGCCAGCTCGGTGTCGAGCTTGTCCCGGAGCGGGGGCAGGAGCAGGGCCGTACGGGCGGACGCCAGGCGCCCACGGGCGCTCGTGAGCTGGCGGGCCAGGTCGGCGACGGGCGCGGCGATGGCCGCCAGCCGGTCGAGCGGCACCTGGCCGTCGGTCACCCGGATGTCGGTGAGCATCGGCAACCGCAGCGCACGCTCCCCGGTCGCAGCCAGCTCGTCTCCCGACACCGCGGCGGCGTGCAACACCCGCCAGTGATGGGCGACGACGGGCACTGCGGCCGCCGGCCGGGCCCACCAGGCCTCGAGGGTGCGGCGGGCGTCGGCGAAGTCGGACCGCGCCGACGCCAGCTTCGCCGCCGTCGCCTCCAGGTCGCTCTGCGGGTCGGTCGTCACGGCCGCGGAGGCGACGGCGAGGCCGGAGCGCAGGGAGTCGACGGTCATGAGGGCCGTGACCGCTCCACCGACCGCGCCCACCATGGCGAACGCCCCCAGGGCGAGGACGGTCCGGCCGACGAGGCGCCGCTCCCCCCGCTCGAGGCCGGCGACCGCCGACGCGAAGATCGGGACGAGAATGGCCGCGGCAGCGAGGGCGGTGAGCCCGTCGCCTCCCGGCGTGGTGAGTCGGAGCGCGGCCTGGACGACGAGGGCGCCGCCGGCCGCGTTGAGGATCGGGACGTCGTCGAGGACGCTGGCCAGCAGGAGCCCGGTCCCGGCGAGCGCCAGCGGGAGCGCCGACGAGCCCGTGCCCAGCGCCGCGGCGGCCAGGCCGGCGACCAGCATCAGCCGAGGGCTGGCCAGGGTGGCGGCGAACACCGATCCGGCACCCAGCAGGACGAGCAGCAGGACGTCGAGCGGCACCCACCCCGTCGCCGAGCCGCCGGCGGCGATCGCGCCGGCGGCGGCGAGGCCGGCGAGGGCGGCGAACAGCACGAAGGGGTCGCCGTCCCTCGACGCCGGCCGGCGCCGGACCAGCAGGGCGCCGGCCGCGAAACTCAACGGCTCGGCTGCCAGGTAGGCCAGGTTCACATCAGACGCCCGGATTCCGTGCCTTTCACCGTCACCTGCTCGCCAAGCTACTCGGCCGCACGAACCCCTTCGGCAGTTCCCGGTCAGTCCGGCATGGCGGCGAGGAGCTCGGAGATCAGGGCCTTGAAGCGTTCCCGGTCGGGCCCGAAGGTGACGCGGAGGACCGGCACCGAAGCCACCACGGACAAGTAGTCCTCGGCCAGTCGGCGCTGCGTCGACGGCTGGCGGGGGGTGAAGCACAGCGCGTGCCGAAGCAGGCCGGCGAGCGCCACACCGGACGAGAGCGATGCCGTCGTCGTTTCGCCCGCGTCGCCGCGCTCCAGGAGAATGACGCCTGCGAGTGGCAGGAGGTCTCCGGTGACGGCACGGCCGGGCGCCATGCCGGGTGCGGAGAGCGTCGCGATGAGCTGGGACGCAGTCTCGTCGAGGCGGAGCGCGGTGGGCAGCCGGACGGAGAGCGGTGACTCAGATTCGGTTCCGGTCGCGAACACGACGGCGTCGTCGGCCCACAGGGAGAATCCATGGCGTTCAAGCGCCGCGGCCGTCGTCGACTTTCCCGTCCCGGAGGTCGCACACAGCGCCACCACGCCGACCGAGGTCACCACCGCGCTGGCGTGCAGATGCTGGGCGCCCCGGTAGGTCATCAGCAATGGGGCAGCCAGGCGGTGGTACCCGTCGGTCACGGGCCCGGGCAAGCGGCCCGGCTCCGGCCAGGCGCTGGCCACCTGGTACCCGTCGCGGAGTGCGTATCGAGCGAGGCCTACGAGCTCGACGGAGGCGCCCGACGCATGGACCGCCGTGCGAGCCGCCGCGTTCCCATGCACATCGGGCCACTCGGTGCCACCATCGACCACCGGTCCGAGGCCGAGGTCCGGCGGTGCGGGATCCAGCCTGATGTCGAGCCCCGGCAGAGCGAGAGCACCGGGACCGCTGTCAACGTGGGTCACCTACCACTCCGGTCATCGACGGTTCGTTCGGGCGCCATGACGTTACGGCCCCTTGTCGCCCGACGACCGCCGCCGGCGCCCCACGACGTACCATGTGATCGCGATGCTGGAGGGTGGGGAGCACCGGAAGGACCCACGGCTGTACACGCTGGCCGCCGCCGTCCATGTCACCTCGACGGTGCGCCGGATGGCAGTGGATCTCGCCGGGCTGGGGGTGCCGCTGATGGTCCTCCGTGGGCCGCCCGTGCAGCTCCGACTTCTCGGCGACGCTTCATCGTACCGGAGCGCCGACGTAGACCTCCTCGTCCCGGCCCACCACCACCGCCGGGTCTTCAAGCTCCTCCTCCAGGACGGGTGGGACTTCTCGCCGGAAAACGGTGTGCTGTGGCGCCTCGACCGGGCGGCGGCGTTCACCAAGCGGGGCGTCACCGTCGACCTCCACTGGGGCCTGCATGCGCACACCGTGTCGGCCCGCCACCTTCGGCCGCTGGAGCGGGCGCTCTGGTTGGACGCCGCTCCTTCAGCCGACGGCTGGTGCGAGCCCCGCATCGAGCCCTTGGCGGTGTACCTCGCCGTTCACGGAGCGGCCTCGGGCTTCCACAAGCCCGAGTCACTCCTGCTGATCGGCGCCGCCGGCCGCCTGGTTTCCGACTGGGTGGGAGTCGAGACGCTGGCCCGTCGCGCCCATGTCTGGCCGGCTGTCCGCCACGCCCTGGCTGCCGCCCAGGGAGACCGAACCGGGCCAATGCCTCCGCTGTTCGACGGGCGTGGCCGCCGGATCGCCAGTGCGGCCGGTCGGGAGGTGCGCGCCCGGCTCAGCAGGCCGGCGTTGCGGGCCGCGCTCCGGGTGGTGCGCTCCCGAAGGTCCGACTAGCGTCGGCGAACCGATGGGATACGTGCCACACCCCAACGTCGTCGCCCGCCGGCTCGACGACGCTACCGTCCTGGTCCACCTGGACACGAGCCGCATCTTCACCCTCAACCCCACCGGGGGCCGGATATGGGAGCTCCTGACCGGTGACGCCCAAAATCTCGACATCGCGGCGCTCGAGCGCATGCTCCGCGACGAATACCAGGTCGGCGACGACGATCAGCTTCATCGCGACGTCAGGACGCTGCTCCGCCAGTTGGAGGAGGAGCAACTCGTCGTCGACGCCGACCGGAACCCCTCCTGTTGACGGAGGCGCCGGCGCGGTCGTGGTTCGTCCGCTGCGGAACTACGCCTTCCCGGGAAGGCATTCCCGCCCACACAACCGTCGAAGGCAGCAGATCTCGGCGCTTTGAGGCGTACGCCGGCGACGCCAAGAACCCCACCGAGGTGCTCCGCGTCGCGGTCGAGGGCCCGATGGCGGTGGCGTTCGCCGGGTTCCTGTCCAACCGCCGGGACCTGGAGCGGCGCGTCAACGGCCAGGCCCCATCCACCGACGAGGCCGCCCTCATCCGGGGTCTGTACGCCCGCGGCGGAGTGGCCGCCCTCGCCGACCTGCGCGGCGGCTACGCCCTGGTCATCTGGGACGGTGCGCGAGACACGATCATCGCCGCCCACGACCCCGTCGGAACCCACCCACTGCACTGGGCCGTGTCAGGATCGACGTTGCTGATCTCCGACTCGACGGAGACGCTCCTCGCCCGTCCGGAGGTCTCCCGTGACCTGAACCGGCTGGCGCTCGCCGACCACCTGCGCTGGCGTTGGCCAGACCCCCAGGAGACCTTCTTCGCCGCCGTGCGACGAGTCCCACCGGGCAACACCATGACCGACAGCGGCGGGCAACGGGAGATGCGCCGGACGTGGAACCCCGCCCCGGAGCCGATCCAGTGGGCGTCGGCCCAAGAGGTGGAGGGCTTCGACGATCTGTTTCGACGGGCGGTCGACCGGTGCTTCGAGGTCGGCCCCGTAGGTATCTCCCTGTCCGGGGGACTCGACTCGGTGACCGTCGCCGCCTTCGCGGCCGAGACGGCCGCCACGCGCGGCGTCCGGGCACCCGTGGCGCTCTCCATGGGGTTCCCCGACGTCGGCGTGAACGAGGAGGATATCCAGCGGTCGGTGGCCGCCCAATTGGGCTTCGACATGGTCATGATCGGGCTCGACGAGGCGGTCGCGCCGATGAACGTGCTCGAGGCGACCCTGGAGCTGGCCGGCACGTGGCCCGCCCCGATGTTCAACCCGTGGCTGGCCGCCTACGTCACGCTGGGGCACCTGGGTCGCCAGCAGGGCTGCAATGCCTTCCTGACCGGTGGCGGCGGCGACGAGTGGCTGTGCGTGAGCCCCTACATAGCCGCTGACCTGATGGCGAAGTTCGACGTCGCGGGGCTGTACCGGCTCCTGCTGGGAGCCAAGCGCTCCTATCAGATGAGCCTGCCGAAGCTCCTCCGGACCTACCTGTGGGTCTTCGGTGTCCGTGCGCTGGGCCGCCGCGCGCTCGGCTCCGTCCCCCCGCTGCTGGCCTGGAGGGACCGGAGGGTACTCGGGCAACAGACACCTGGCTGGGTGGCGCCCGATCCCCAGCTCCGAAGGGCCATCGACGATCGATTCCAGCCGAGCGGTGCGCCCCGCAACTACTACCTGCGGGAACTCAAGGAGGGGCTGGAGACCTCCTTGGTCGCCCAGGAGCTGGAGGAGTTCTTCGAGTTGGGCCGGCGGATTCAGATGCCCGTTCTCCGCCCTTTCCTCGACCCGGACGTCATCGAGTTGCTGGCCCGGGTCCCTCCGGAGGTGCTCAGTCAAGGTGAACGAAGCAAAGCAATCGTGCGGGGGACACTTGACCGACGGTTTCCCGGGCTGGCTTTCAAGCAGCAACGCAAGATTCAGGCCATCCCCACGCTCCAGCGGATCTTGAAAGACCAGTTCGACGCCCTGTGGGCATCAGTCGGCCCTCCGACGGCCCTCGCCGAGCTGGGCGTCGTCGATTTGGCCCGGCTGGATGTGGCGATCCGAGAGACCGACCGGGACGCACATCGCCCGATGTGGAAATTCTTCATGTTAGAGTGCCTGGAGGTGTTCGCCCGTGCGCGGCTCTGAGGATGTTGCGGTTTTTCACGCGAGGAAGGGGCGGTGAGCAGTGTCGAGCCATGTACAGCAGCAGACCTGGGAGCGCCCGACGCTCACCTTTGAGGGGAACATCGAAGAGCTCGTCCTCGCCATCGCCGGGAAAGCCAGCGTGACCCCCGGCGACGTCCAGGAGAACCGCAAGGTCCTCGGCCTGTAGGACCCTCGGCAACGAGGGCGGGTCGGGACGCTAGGGTCCTGCCGGTGTCGCCGCCGGTGAAGGGACGCGGGGGTCCCCGGCACCTCTTCACCACCATCCGGTCGGTCCTCGCCCTCACCTGGGAGGCATCGCCGGCGCTCCTGGCTACCACCGTGGCCCTCTCCATGGTCGCCGCCCTGATCCCGCCGGTCGTCGTATGGCTGGGCAAGCACCTCGTCGACATGGTCGCCCTCGGCCCGGCGTCGGGCCGGACCCGGGGCGAGGTCCTGCCGACCGTGATCGCCCTCGGCATCGCCGCCGCGGCCATGCGGGCGCTGGTCCCCATCCAGGGCCACCGCCAGACTCTGTTCGGCACGGTCGTCGAGCTCCACGCCGAGCGCCGGCTCTTGGAACGGGTGGCCGACGCCGACCTCGGCTGGTTCGACGACCCCGAGTGGCACGACAGGGCCGCCCGGGCGGCCCGCAACGTGAGCTGGCGGCCGGCGAGCATGGCCTACGCGGTCACCAACGTCGCCGGCTCCCTGGTCACCATGGCCGGCATGCTGGCCCTCCTCGTTCCCCTCTCGCCGTGGCTGGCCTGCCTCACCCTGGCCTCCGTGGTGCCACCCGCCCTGGCCCAGCGCCGCATGAGCCGCCACACCTACGACTTCTGGCACCGGACCACGGCCGACGAGCGCCACCGCCACTACCTCCGGGATCTCCTCAGCCTGCCGGCGACGGCCATGGAGGTGCGGGCGTTCGGCCTCACCGGCCACCTACTCCGCCGCCACGCCGACGTCACCGGCGACCGGGTCAGGGCGCTTCGCCGCCTGCACGCCCGCGCCGACAGCCTGCTGGTGCTCACCGCCACGGCCAGTGGTAGCGCTCTCGCCGCCGCCTACTGGCTGGTCGCGTCCCGCGGACTGGAGGGCTCCCTGACCGCCGGCGACCTGGCCCTGGTCATCGGCGCCTTCGCGGCGACATCGAGCCAGTTCGGCACCCTCCTCCGGTCACTCTTCGACATCAGCGAGAGCGCGACCTTCCTCGACGACTACTTCTCGTTCCTGCGTCTGGATCGCATCGTGCCCGTCGCCGCCGACCCCGTGCCGCTGCCCGCATCGCTCGACGACGGGCTGCGGTTCGACGACGTCTCGTTCACCTATCCGACGGGTGACGGGCCGGCGCTGGAGCACATCGACCTGCACATCCGGCCCGGCGAGCTGCTGGCCCTCGTCGGCGAGAACGGCGCCGGCAAGACGACGCTCATCAAACTCCTCCTGCGCTTCTACGACCCAGACGGCGGCGCGGTGTCCCTCGGGGGCGTGGACCTGCGCCAGGCCGACCCGGCCGAGGCCCGCCGGCGGATCGGTGTCCTGTTCCAGGACTTCATCCGGTACGAGCTCAGCGCCCGCGACAACGTCGGCCTGGGGCGGGTCGACCGGGAACCGACCGACGAGGCCACCCTGGCCGCGCTGCGGGCCGCTCGGGCCGATGACGTCCTAGACGACCTCGGCGGCCGGCTGGATGCGCCGGTCGGGCGTCTCTTCGAAGGTGGGCACGATCTTTCGGGCGGCGAGTGGCAGCGGCTGGCCCTCGCCCGGCTCCTGTTCCGCAACCCCGACATCTGGGTCCTCGACGAGCCGACGTCGGCCCTCGACGCCGAGGCGGAGGCGGCGATCTTCGCCAATCTGCGCACGATCCTGGCCGACCGCATCGGGATCGTGATCTCCCACCGGTTCTCGACCGTGCGCGTCGCCGACCGGATCGCAGTCATGGCCGGTGGCCGAATCGTCGAGCTAGGCACCCACGACGAGCTGGTCGCCGCCGGCGGCACCTACGCCCGGCTCTTCGAGCTCCAGGCCGCCGGCTACAGGTAGGTCTGCTCCCGCATGCTGACGTTGAAGCGCCGGCTCCCGCCGGAAATCAAGGCGGTGCTTCGCCGGGTAGGGGCGGAGATGACCGAGGCATGGTCGAGGCAGTATCGGCTGCAAGCCATCGTCGCCAGGCCGTTCCGGTCCTCGCTCGATCCGTTGGCGCGGATCTACGGGACAGACAAGTCCAGCCGATCCCACGGCTACACGAGCCTCTACCGTGCGCATCTCGGTGCTCGCCGGCGTGACGTTCGCTGCCTCCTGGAGATAGGCATCGGAGGAACGACGTCACTGACGGGCTACGACACGAGCGAAGGGGGTCAGTCGCTCCGAATGTGGCAGGACTACTTTCCGAATGCCCGCATCATCGGCATCGACATCGCCTCCAAGGTGGTCAAAGGACCGCGCATATTCACCGAACAGGGCAGTCAGAACGACACCCGCTTCCTCACGGATGTCGCTCACCGCCACGGGCCTTTCGACGTCGTGATCGACGACGGGAGCCACCTCGGACCGGACGTCCGGATCAGTTTCGAGACATTGTTCGAGCACGTCGCTCCCGGCGGCGTCTACATCATCGAGGACCTGGCTGCGGCGTACCTCGCCTGGGGCGACATACGCGGCGGGCCCCCGGGTACTCCCGGCACGCAGATGGAGCTGCTCAAGGAGCTGACCGACCATGTCCTGAGACGCTGGTGGGACACAGGCGGCACTGGTCACCACCTCGCGGCGATGCACCTCTACGACCAGATCGCATTCCTCTACCGCACGCCTTGAGCCCGGCGGCCTTTCCGGCCACGACACGGTCCGCAGGGAATCGGCCGGAGCTAGCCTGCCCGCATGAGTGAGCCGTCGAAGGTCAGCGGCCGGCGGCGCGGGTCGGCCCGGGACCACATCTGGCGCTAGAGCGGCCCGCCAACGAGCACCGACCGACCACCAGCGGGCGTGGGGCCCGTCGGGCCCTGGCCGGAGCGTCGCGACACCGGTACCTCCTGCTGAGTTCCGTCCTCGCGCTGCTGGCCGCCTCCCAGGCGCTCAAGCACACGTTGCCCGTGGGGCTGGACGCCTGGGAGCACGCCGCCGCGGTTCGCGAGCTCGCCGCTCATCCGCTGCACCCCGCCCATCCGCTCCTCCCGGTCGACCGGCCACACCAGTACTTCTCCCCGTATCTCCTGATCGTCGGGATCGCGGCCCGGGTGCTGCGCCTGGATGCCATCACCGCCTTGGGCGCTGCCGGCATCTTCAACCTCGTGCTGCTGCTGGCCGGTCTTCGCCTGTTCGTCAACAGGCTCATCGGCCGCCCGCATGTGGACTTCTACGCCCTGCTGTTCATGCTCTGTCTTTGGGGACCGGGTGCGTGGGCATACAGCGGATTCCTGCACTTCGGGGTGCTCTTCTCCATCCTGAGCTACCCGTCGACATTCGTGAAAGGGCTGCTCTTCTTCTCGCTCCTGGCCCACATCAACTACCTGGAGAGCGATCGCAAGCGCTGGCTGCTCCCGACCCTGGTCATCTCCGTCGTCACCGTTCTCACCCACCCCATCGATCAGGTGTCCTTGACCATCGGCCTGGTGGCCCTGGCTGTGACGCAGGTGGACAGCGCCCGGACGAAGCGCGTGATCGTCTCGCTCGGAGTAGTGGCTGCGGCCGTCGTCGTCTCGGTCGCCTGGCCGTACATGTCGATCACCCACATTGTGGTCAGCCCCGAAGCCGCCAGGTACCGGCGGGAGTTCCGGTCCGACGACGCCAAGCTCTACTCGCAGGTCCTCCCTCGCTTCGGGTTGGCGCTGCTCGTCGTGCCCTTCGTCTGGCGGCGCATGCGGTCGTGGCGAGGCGACCCCCTCGTCGTGATGTTCGCCGGGCTCCTGCTCCTCTACCTGTACGGCTACCTCGTCGGTGACCCGGTGTTCGGCCGCCTGGCGTCATCGCTGCAGGTCGTCGTCGCCATCGTCCTGGCCCAGGAGCGGGTGATGGTGCCGGACAGGGCTACCAGTCCCTGGACGCTCCACGGCGCCCGGGTGATGACCGTCGGTGTGGTGCTGGCCGGCTTCGTGCTCCTGCGGCAGGGGCTGACCGCCGCCCCACGCAGCGTCCTGGCCCGGGTGCCCTTCGGCGTTGCCCGAGGCTATGTCCTGCCGGACGAAGCGGAGGCGCTCGGCTTTGTGGGGCGTCATCATCAGGAGTACCCGGTCGTCTTCGCCAGCAGGGAGACCAGCCTCGAAATACCGGTGTTCGGGAGCAAGGTGGTAGACGTGAATCGGCCCCAGGCTTTCGTGGATACTCGCACCCGAGCGCTCGACGTCGCGGCCTTCTTCGACGCCGGCTCTTCCGCAGATCAGCGCCGGTCGATACTCGACAAGTATCACGCCTCACTCCTGGTTGTCGACGTCGTGAGTTTGCGAAAAGACCCAGGACGATATGCGCCACTCCTCGCGCTCGGACGGATCGCTGAGCAGAACGATCGATTCGTGTTCGTCGACCTCCGGGCACCAGCGCCGGGCGGCGACCGGTGAGCACGCCCGGCCCCGTCGCCCTCATCCCCTGGGGTGATGTCATGGAGGACTACCTCGAACCGCTCGGGCTCGAGTTCGCCGACTTTGCCCGCATGACCGGAGGAGCGCTCTACGGCTACGTCGAGGCCTTGGCCGCCGCCGGACAGTCGTCGATGGTCATCTGCCTCTCGACTCGATTCGAGCGGCCCGTGTCACACGTGCACGTCCCGTCGGGTGTCAGGGTCATGGGCATCCCGATGACCTCGTTGTACCGCCGGCTGCACGGGCGAGGCGGGAGCCAGGCCGGGGGCGCATCGGGCGGGCCCGGAGCGGGCCGAGCCGGGCCGGCACTGCTGAAGTCGTCGTGGCGCACCGCCGCCCCCTACCTGCAGACGCCGCTGGTGGAGCTGGCTCGGCTGCTGCGCAAGGAGCGTTGCTCCGCCGTCATGTGTCAGGAGTACGAGTACGCCCGGTTCGACGCGCTCGTCGCCCTCGGGCGGTTCATCGGCATTCCGGTCTTCGGCTATTTCCAGGGTGGAGCGCCGCGCCGGTCGGCGCTCGAACCGGCAGTCCGGCCGATGGCGATGCGACTCGCGGCGGGGGTCGTCGTCGCCCCCGCTTCCGAGGCCGAGCGGGTCCAGACGCGTTACCGGGTGCGGAGGATAGCGAGGATCCCGAACCCGCTGGGCACCTCCGACCTCGTCCCGGCGGACCGCACCGAGGCCCGGGCCCGGTACGGGATTCCGCAGGACCACTTCGTGATCGCCTGGCACGGCCGGGTGTACATGGAACTGAAGGGGCTCGACGTCCTGCTCGACGCCTGGCGCGCGGTGGCCGGCGCCGGCGCCGGCCAGCCGGTGCACCTGCTCCTCGTCGGTACGGGGCCGGACGCCGCTGCGCTCCGGGCCCGCCTCGCCGGGTACCCCGCCACCGAGGTCACCTGGATCGCCGCGCACGTCATGGATCGGGCTGAGATCTGCGCCATGTTGTCGGCCGCGGACGTCTACGTGCTGAGCTCGCGGCGAGAGGGGTTCCCTATGGCCCCCCTCGAAGCGATGTACTGCGGTGTACCCGTCGTGGCCACCGACGTCAGCGGCATCCGGGAGATCCTCCCGGATGGTGAGCAGTCCGGCGGGATCGTGGTCCCTATCGGCGATGTCGACGCGATGGCCGACGCGCTGGCCCGGTTGCTGACCGATCCCCCGCTTCGGGCCACGATGGCGCGCGCCGCCCGGGCCCGGGCGGAAGATGGCTTCTCGCCGGCCGGCATCGGTGAGCAGCTGGTGTCGCTGCTTCAGTCCCGGTCGACCGCGCCCTGATCGACTGGGTTCCGCTGCCGGGCCCCCCGCATGGCGCCGAAGATCCCGCGGAGCTCTCCCCAGAACGGGCGGTCGAGGATCGACACGGCGAGCAACCAGGCCGCGCCGCCCACCGCCAGACCGGCGACCGCGGCCACCGTTGGCGAGGGGATCGCCAGGACGACGGCGCCGGCGGCTGCGCCGGCGACGAGCGCGGCCGGCGCCCGCTCGAGAATGATCCGGAGGCACAGCCACGGAGACAGTCCGACGGAATGCAGGGCGGCGCCCCAGAGCGGCAACGGCACCGCGACCGCGGCCACCACCATCGCGCTGGCGCCGGTGATCCCGAAGGGGCCGACGACCAGCGCCACACCGACGATGAGCACGATGGCGGACAGGGCCGTCGCGCCGGCGTTCAGCCGAGGCCGCCCGGCGGCCATGAACAGGGCCACCGCCGGCCCCGTCACCGCACGGATGAAGCCTGCGACCGCCAGCACGCGCAGCGGTCCGACGGCGCCGAGCCAGCGGGGACCGAGAAGGCCGAGCACGAGGTCGTGGGCCAGCGGCACGGTGATCGCGAGGATCACCGCGCTGAGCCCGCTCGCCACCATCAGGCTGCGAGCGAACATCGCGTCACCACCGTCATCGCCGGCCTCCAACATGCGGGAGAGCGTCGGGAACAGGACCTTCTGGATGGTCTCGGACACCTCGGTGACGGGGAGGTGGCCGATGCGGAAGGCCAGGCGGTACAGCCCCAGAGGACCGGTGCCGGCGATGCGCCCAACGATCAGGTCGTCGGCGTTCGTCGCAGCGAACCAGCACGCAGTCGTCACCGATATCCATCCGCCGAATGAGAGGTAGTCGAGCAGCTCCCGCCGGTCGAACCGGATGGCCGGCCGGAAGCCGGCGATGAGGTGGCTGCAGAAGACCCGGAAGCAACCGCCGAGGACGGTGGCGCCGGCCAGGCCCCACGCCGAGTGCGTCGCCAAGATCAGCCCAACGGTAAGCAGGAGCTCCGCTGTGGCGGCGGCGAACTCGAGTCGAACCTGTGGCGTGAGATCGACGTCTCGGGCCCGGAGCCACCCTGCCGGGCTCTGGAGCGCCGACAGGAGGGGCACGAAGGCGACCAGACGCATGAGACCGATGGTCGAGGGGGCGTGCAGGAGCGTCGCTGCGGTCGGCGCAAGGGCCACGCCTGCGCCGGTCAGGACCGCACCGCGAACGATGAGGGCGGTCCACATCGTCTGCGCCGCTCGAAGGGTCACGTTCGGCCGCTGGACGAGCGCATACCGAAGCGACGTATCGGTGAGGGCGTCGATCGTCGCCATGGCGCCGGCGGCAAGGGCGAACCGACCGACCTCGGATGGAATGAGCAGCCGGGCGAACACCACGGCGCGCACGATGGCGATGACCCGCACGAACAGCGAGGCGACGAACGCGTACGCACCTGACCGGACGACGCGACTCCGGCGGTCGCTCATTGCCGCCGGCGTCGCATTCGGACTCCCCCGACGATCACCGACCGCCGGCAGCCGACAGCGCCGACGCCAGCCAGGGCGGAGGAACGGTGGGCGGGGCGTCCCGACCGACCCACCGCCGAATGGCGGCCAGGACCGGTTCACCACGGCCGGCCAGGACAATCGCCCGGACAGACAGGAGAGGATCGCGACATGCGAGCCCCAGACGCCAGTATGCGGACGCCGCCTGTGACCAGTCGCCGGCCGACCGATGACGGGAGGCCCGCCACCGGAGCCACTGCGTCCGGTTGAACACGACGCCTTCCCGGGCCCGGGCCGGGGCATGCTTGTCGTCGAACCGGCCGAGCTCCTCGGCCAGGGCCTGCTCGTCACGGTGCATGTTGCCGGCGTGGAGGGTGTAGGCGATAAGCCGCTCGGGAACCGGCACGCCGGCGGCCACCGCACTCAACCGGATGTTGAAGTCCCAGTCGGCCAGCGTCCCGAACGTCTCGTCGAAGCCCCCGATGGACCTGACCACATCGGCGCGGACAAGGACGTTGGAACAGCCGCATGGGATCACGTCGGACTCGAGGAGCTGGCGGTGGAGGCTCATCCCCGGTCGGGTCGGCGCATCGTCGGCGAACAGGACCTCGCCGCGATCATCGATGACCACACCGTCGGTGAAGGCGAAGTCGGCACCCGACTCCCGAATCCGGTCGAGTTGCGCAACGAGCTTGGTCGGCGCCCAGAAGTCGTCGTCGTCGAGAAACGCCAGCCATTCACCCTGCGATGCGGCAATCCCGGAGTTGCGGGCCACGGCCACCCCACGCGGCGTCGCATGGCGGATGAGTCGGACCGTGTCGGCCGCAGGCTGCGACACAGGAACCTCGGAACCGTCGTCCACCACGACGACTTCTGTGGCCACGCCCTCCTGACGGCCCGCCGTCGCCAATGTGCGGGCGAGGCGTTCCGGACGATCCCTCGTCGGGACGATGACCGACACCTCGACCGGAGGCCCGCCCTCCATCAGCAGGACGCGACGGGGGCGAACAGGTCGAGCCAGCCGGGCCGGGAGGATGGGCCGGGAGCGGGCCGGAGCCGGCGCGCCACGCGGAGCGGGCCGGGCCCAGCCAGACCGAGGACGACGCCCCGGGCGACGAGGGAGGCATCTCGCTGTCGGGCGCCCAGGCGGATGTACGCCGACGCCGCGCGACGTCGGTCACCCGAGGCGCGGTGCGTCGACGCCCGCCATTTCAGCCACCACTCGCGGTCGATATCCACACCGGCATGGAGTCGCGCGACGGCATGCTTGGCCTCCAGCCTTCCAAGGTCGGCGAAGGCGGAACGCTCGTCCAGGTGTGCGTTGTCAGCGTGCACTGTGTACGCGACCAGCGGTTCGCGGACGGCCACGCCGGTCTCATTGGCGGCGAGGCGGATGTTGAAGTCCCAATCGACGACCGTCGAGAGGTCTTCGTCGAAACCGCCGAGATATCTCGCCACGTCCGCCCGGCAGACGATGTTCGAACTCCCACATGGGATCACGTTCGACTGCAGGAGAAGGCGGTGTAGGGCCGAACCTGTCGCGGTCGGTGCCGGCGACGCACTCAGCACCGTTCCGCGTGCGTCGACCACCACGCCGTCCGAATAGGCGAACGTCGTCCCTGCCCGCTCGGCCGCGTTGACCACCATGTGCAGCTTCTGCGGGCTCCAAAGGTCGTCGTCGTCATGGAAGGCGACCCACCGGCCCCGAGCCGCGGCGATGCCGGCGTTGCGGGCACGCGCCTGTCCCTGGGAGCTGCTGTGCCGTAGCACCTGCATCGTGATCGCCTGCGGGCCAGGGAAGTCGCCCGGTACCGGCCGGCGGGAGCCGTCATCGACGACCAGGAGCTCGGCGACGATGTTCTCCTGACGAGCGACACTCGACACCGCACGGGCCAGCCATTCGGGACGGTCCTTCGTTGGAATGATGACCGACACGTCGGGCGCGCCCACGGTGCCGAGGGTAGCGGCAACTCATCGCCGCGAGCCCTCCTGGTGAACCGCCCGTTCGAACGACAGCCGCCAAAGAGCCCGGACCAACCGGTCCTCGATCCGGTCGAGGTGCAGTCCGGACGCCGCTCGGGACAGTCCTTGGAGGGCGGTGCGGGCGACGGCCCAGGACGCCGCCGGCCGGGTGACGATCGCCAGCGCCGCGGCGGCCCTTGTCGCGGGGACCGCCCGCCGGGGGTGGTCGACGATGGCCGGGTAGGCCTCGTGGAGCTGGAGTTGGCCGACCGCCGAGCCGCGGGCGTCGTCGACAAGCTGTCCGAGCGAGCGGGTGTACCAGTGGTCGGCCCGGAGTCGGGGGTCGAAGATGGCTCGGAGGCCGGCTTGCCCGAAGCGCAGGCCCAACTCCAGGTCTCCGTGGTACGCGCCGCCGGCCGCAGGGCGGTCCAGCGCGGCGAGCCAGTTGTCCCGACAGGCGGAGACATTGCCACCCCAGAGGCTACGGAGCACATGCGACGGGTCCGCCGTGAACCGGGCGCACGTCCGCTCGTAACCGCGAGCGTAGAGTCGGGCCGGACCGGAGAGGCGCCGGCGGTCGCCCAAGACCGGCATGTAGCCCTGGACAACGAGATCGTCGGCGCCGGCGTGCCAGTCCGCGTGGCCGCTGACGAGGCGCCCGGTAGGCACGACATCGTCGTCGAGTGCAAGCACCACCTTGCCGGTCGCCAGTCGCACGCCGTGCTCCCGGGCCCGCTGGCCCCGTTCGAGTGCCGGGCCGCCGGCGCCGGTCGCGGTCACGAGTAGCCGGTCGTCGGCGGCGGCGATCGGCGCCAGCGCGGCCGAAGTCGCCGCGTCGACCCCGTCGACCACCACCACTACCTGTACGGTGGCCGGGTCGGCCAGCACAGACTCTACGACGCTGCGCACCAGCTCAGGCCGGCGGATCGTCGGGATCACGACGGAGACGCCTGGGAGGCCCGACGGAGGAGTGGTGCTCATCAGGCGGAAGGGTAGGGTGTCCCGTCGCCTCCCGGTCGCAGATGTCACAGTGAGCGCCGATCCGTTGCTGTCAGCGTCCGTCGTCATCGCCACCCGCCACCGGGCCGGTCTGTTGAGCCGATGCCTCACGGCCGTCGACCAGCTCGATCCGAAGCCGAACGAGGTGGTGGTAGTCGACAACTCCGCCGGCGATGAGGAGACGCGTGCCGTCGCCCACGCGCACGGTGCCTCTTACGTGAAGGAACCGAGAGTCGGTCTGAGTCGAGCACGGAACACGGGTGCCAGGGCGGCGCACCACGCGGTGCTCGCGCTCATCGATGACGACGCAATCCCTGAATCCTCTTGGCTGGCGGCACTCGTGCGGCCCTTTGCCGATACGAACGTCATGGCGGTCACTGGCAGGATCGTGCCGCTCGAGAGGACGACCGCAGCACAACGGCTCTCGGTGGAGACGGGTTGGATCGACCTCGGCGACGAGCCGCGTTCGATCGACTGCACCCATCCCCTCTGGTTCGAGATCTCGAATTTCGGAGGACTCGGGCTCGGGGGGAACATGGCGATCCGGCGCGAGGTGTACCGAGTGTGGCCGGGCTTCCGGGAATCAATCGGGCGGGGCACGGCGATCTCCGGCTGCGAGGAGCACTATGCGTTTTTCGAGCTGCTCAAGCTCGGTTATCGAGTCGTGTACACGCCGGACGCAGTCGTCGCGCACCCCCACCCCGACACCGTCGAGGTCCTTGTGAGCACGCACCGGCGGTCCATCGCCGAGACGTTCGCGTATGCGACCCTGTTGCTCGTGGAGGAGCCCGGCTACCGGGCGCGAACGTTGGGCTACATCCTTCGCCGTGCCGCCGGCGGGAGGCAACCGTGGCACGTCGGCCCGGAGCGCGCCACGGCGCCGCTGCTCGCACGGCGGCACCTCGCCGCCGCCGCAGCCCGGGGACCTGTGCTCTACGCCAGGTCACGTCGAAGCGACCCATGATCGTCACGCTGCCCCAGTACCGGCCCGATACCCGCATCGAGGCGGACCTGTGCGTGATCGGCGCCGGCCCGGCCGGCATCGCCGTGGCCCGGGAGTTTCTCGACGGCGACCTCCGTGTCCTGGTCGTGGAGAGCGGCGGCGTCAAGCCCCGACCGAAGGACCAGGTCCTGAACAAGGGTCGGAGCGTCGGCGCCGCGTTCCGGGGCCTGGAGGAAGGCCGGGTTCGGGCCTTCGGCGGGACGACATGGGCGTGGGCCGGCCAGTGCGTGGCGCAGGAGCCGGAAGCGTTCGGGCCACGGTCGTGGGTGCCGGGGAGCGGGTGGCCGATCGGCCCCCAGCACCTCAAGGCCTATTCGAGGCTCGCCGCGGACTTCTTCGGGATCTCGTCGCAGGAAGATGCAGACGACCCGTGGTCGGCCGCCGGCGTCAAGCCGCCCGGCGTGGACGAGCGACACCTGACCGTGGGGGCGTCGCTCTTCGCCGATCCGTTGTCCGCCGGCCGGGCTCACCTCGATGCGTTCCGCCGGTCGCACTCGGTGACGACGCTCCTGGAGGCGACCGTCACCCGCCTGCTGCTGACGCGATCGGGCCGGTCCGTCGGGGAGGCGGAAGTCTCGACCCTGGATGGCGATCGCCGGCGGATCAACGCCCGGGCCTTCGTGCTGTGCTGCGGCGGGATCGAGAACGCCCGCCTGCTGCTGCTCTCCGGCGACCTCGAGCTGCGGCTGGGCGCGCTCGGGGGGTACTTCCAGGACCACCTCCTGGCTCGCGTGGCGCGCCTGCAACCGCTCGACCGGCCCCTGCTCCACGACCAGTTCGCCCTGTTGCGCAAGGGCGGGCGCACCCGGATGCCCCGGCTGTCGCTGTCGGCCAACCAGCAGCGGGAGCACGCGGTTCTGGCGTGCCACGCGTACGTCGGCTGGGACCCGCCGGCCAGCGGCCCGGCCCTCCGCTCCCTGCTCAGTCCATCCGAGACCCTGGGTGGGAGGGCACGGAGCCTCGCCACTCTGGCCGGCGACGTGCCCGAGCTGGTGTCGGCCGCGGCCCGGTACCGCCGCGGCCTCAGCTCGGCGCCACGCCGAGGGCCGATGTGGTTGGACGTGCGCGCGGAGCAGGCCCCCGACCCGTGGAGCCGGGTGACGCTCGGCCGCGACCCAGACCCCCTCGGGCTGCCCGAGGCCACCGTCGACTGGCGCCTGGGCGACCAGGCCCGCCGGACGATGCGGGCCATGGTCGACGTCGTCGGCGCCGAGCTCCGGCGCCTCGACCTGGCCGTGACCGAGCCGATGGAGTGGCTGGACGACCCCCATTCCTGGTCGTCGCATGTCACGGACGCCTTCCACCACATGGGCACGACCCGCATGTCGGAGGACGCCCGCACCGGAGTCGTCGATGCGTCGTGCAAGGTCCACGGGCTCGCCAACGTCTTCGTGGCCGGAAGCTCCGTCTTCCCGGCGGCCGGCGCCGCCAACCCGACCCTGACGCTCGTGGCCCTCGCCATCAGGCTGGCCGACCACCTCAAGGCCTCCATGACCCGGCGATGAGCCGCCCCGTGCCGTCGTCGCTCGCGCTCGGGACGGCCTCGTTCTGGCGGGGCCTCGGCCGGGCCGCGGTGACCGCCGTGGTCGAAGCCGCGGTCGACGAGGGGATCACCCACCTCGACACCGCGCCGATGTACGGGCTGGGCCATGCCGAGGCGCTGCTCGGCGATTTTCTGTCGCGACACCGCGACCGGGTCACCGTGACGACCAAGGTCGGGATCCTCCCGCCGCCGGCCGCGGCCCGCCGCGTCCTACCAGGCCGGCTACTGCGCGGGCCGCTCGGGCCGAGGACGGACTTCGGCGTGGCGGCCGTCCGCACCAGCTTCGAGCGGAGCCTCCGGGCGCTGCGCACCGACTACGTCGACATCCTGCTCCTGCACGAGTGCGCCCCGGAGCACGTCACCGAGGACATCGTGGACTTTCTCCACGGTTGCGTCGCCAACGGCGCCGCCCTGGCCATCGGCACGGCATCGTCACGAGCCTCCACCGATCTGATCGCAGCGCGTTGGGACCCGTTCCCCGGCGTCGTCCAGTTCCCCTGGACCGCTCTCGGCGGCGACGTCACCCGGGACGGGAAGCTCGCGATCTCGCATTCGAGCGTCAAGACCGTGCTCGACAGGGTCTGGCGCCGACCGGACGAGGCACGACGGTGGTCCGAGAGCCTCGGCGTCGACTGCACCCGCAGCGACGTGGTGGCCGGCCTCGCGCTGGCAATGGCCCAGCGGGACAACCCCGCCGGCGTCACATTGTTCTCCTCCCGAAGCCCCGACCGCATCCGCGCCAACCGCCGGCTGGCGGCGACCTACGCCGGCGACGACGAGCTGCTGGCCACCGCTGTGGCGCTGCTGCTCGAGGGGAGGTGAAATCGACGATCAAGTCCAGCTAACAATCTCGACTACTGCCACGATCGGGTCAACCCACGGCACATAGAACACCGCGATGCCTGCATCCTCCAGCTCTACTACCTTGACGCCGTCCTCGGCAGCGTCCGGGTCGTCAGGATCGGGCCCGAACTCAGTGACATCAAGGACCCAATCAAACAGATGGAAGCACTGGGTTCCCGAGGGCCGGAAGCTCCGTAGCCATTCGTGAAATGGTGCGTCCCACAGAACGCGATGAGTCGGTTCCACCGGGAGACTGCCGCGGGAAGCTGGTTAGTCGGTTGTACCGCTCGCGGCCTGCCGGAGTCGCTGCCTCGCTATAGCAAGCTTCTTTTGGAAGTCCGCCGTCTTGACATGAGTCGTCGCGAGCGCTTCGGCTCGCCGTCGAGCCGTTGGTGACATCGGCGGGACGCGCCTCCCGTGGTCCCCATCAACCCTTCGCTGCGCGTCACTCACTTGTCCGCCTCCCGCCTTGCACCTTCTGTGTGGTCCCGGTCATCTGGCGCACCCCGCTAGGTTACCACCTCGCGCGCGATAGGGCGCGTCAAACCACTAGATACTGTGAAATCTCACGCCGGCGTGGCGTGGCCGACTTCGCGGAGGATCTCGCACATCGCCGTGCCGTTCTCGGTCCAGCTGAAGAGCTGCAGCCGTTCCTTCCCGGCCGCCACCATGCTGTCGGCCAGACCCGGCTCGTGCAGCACGCGGTCGATGGCCGTAGCGAGGCTGGCCCCGTCGAGGGGGTCGTAATACACGGCCGCCTCGCCGCACACCTCGCGGTGGGCGGGTATGTCACTGGCGACGACCGGCGTGCTCTGGGCCATCGCCTCGAGGGGCGTCATCCCGAAGCCCTCCAGGAGGGAGTGGGCCACGACCAGCGACGCCTCGCGGTAGATCTTGAACAGGCTGCCGTAGCCCTGAACCGGGCCGATCCAGTGGATGTCGTCCCGCCGGCCGACCGCGATGTCCAGCTGGCTGGACGGCACGGCCTCGGCGTTGCCGGCCAGCACGAGGTCCAGCGGACAGTCGGGCGGCCACGCCCTGATCAGTCCGAGTTGGTCCTTGTGTGGAGGGTCGCTGCCGACACTCAGGGCGAACGGGCGGGCGAAGGTGCGGTCCGGTCCGCTCGTGTGCTCATTGGGTGGGATCTCGGCACCGGCGATGGGGACGACTCTGATGTCGACGTCGCCGGACGCGCTGGCCCGTATCTGGGACGCGGTGAACTCCGACGTGGCGATCAACACCGTCGCCCGACGGAGGGTCAGGCGGCCCAAGAGCCGTTGCGCCGCGACCTTGGCCCGGAAGGACCGGGGCGGCTTCGTCGTCCGGATGACGGACTGTCCCTCGGGCCCGAAGACGTAGGGAATCAGCACGACTACCACCTGGGGCTTGCGCCGCGTCAGAGAGGCGAAGCTCCCGATGGAATAGAGCACGTCGGCGTCCCGGGCGAGGCGGGGGAACACCACGTGCTCCCAGAACAGCCGGAGCGGTAGCGAATGGGCCCAGGACGGCAGCGAGCGGATGCGCAGGCCGTCGAACGCGGTACGCAGCGGGCCGACCAGGCTCGGCCCCACGAACACGTCGAGCTCCACCGACCGGTCGAGATGGGGGATCTGGTTGAGCAGGTAGGAGAGCCCACCGCCGGGGCGGGCGGCGACGGCGTTCAGGGCGACTCGGAGCGGCCTGACCAGCTCGGTCACTGGTTCGCCATCTCCGATGGCGTCCCAGTGAATGCCCGCTGGGACCGGCCTCCCGGGCCGGTCACGCCGGGTCACGCGGGTGCTGACGGATCGTCACCGCCGGCACCGTCCCTCGTCGACCAGGACGTCGGCGGTCCGCTCCCCGGCCTTGCCGTCCCAGAGCGCCGGCCGCCTCGGCACGACCCCGTCGCGGAGGACCCGGTCGGCCTCGGCGATGATTCGATCCGGGTCCCGCCCGACGAGCACGTTTGTGCCTTCCGTGATGGTGACCGGTCGCTCGGTCGTGTCCCTGAGGGTGAGACAGGGTACGCCGAGGGCGGTCGTCTCCTCCTGTACCCCGCCGGAATCGGTGAGAACCAGGCGGGCGCCGGCCTCGAGCGCCAGGAAGTCCAGGTACCCGAGCGGTTCGATGACGCGCACGCCGGCCGGGACGTAGGCGGCGGCCATGTGGGGTGCCACTCGCGGGTGGACCGGGAGGAGCAACGGGCAGCGGGTGGCGACCTCGCCGAGGGCCTTGAGGAGCAGGGCCAGCATGTCGGGGTCGTCGACGTTCGCCGGCCGGTGCATGGTGACCAGGCCGTACGAGCCCTCCGCCACGCCGAGACGGGCCATGACGTCGCCCTTTTTGGCCCGCTCGAGGTTGGCCAGCAGGGTGTCGATCATGACATTGCCGACGAGATAGATCCGCTCCGGGGCATGCCCCTCGGCCAGGAGGTTGTCGACCGCGTCCTGCGACGGGGCGAGGAGGTCGTCGCTGACGGTGTCGGTGACCAGCCGGTTCACCTCCTCCGGCATGGTCCAGTCCCGGCTGCGCAGGCCGGCCTCGACGTGGGCCAGGCGGGCGGGCGACTTGGCCGCGACGAGCGCGGCGGCCATCGTCGAGTTGACGTCGCCGACGACCACGACGACGTCGGGGCGCACGTCGTCGATCACCGGCTCGAGCGCCGTCATGATGCCTGCGGTCTGCTCCGCATGGGTTCCGGAGCCGACGTCCAGCCACCGGTCGGGGGCCCGGAGGCCCAGTTCGTCGAAGAACACCGTGCTCATCGAGCGGTCGTAGTGCTGCCCGGTGTGGACCAGAAGGACCTCGGCGCTCCTGCGCTCCAGGGCCTCGATGACCGGCGTGATCTTCATGAAGTTCGGCCGCGCCCCGACCACGCACACCGCTCGCACGAAGGCCAGGCTACCCGGGCGGCTCGGGCCGTCCCCTCGTGGCCCGAACCCTTCAGAGGTGCCGCCCATCCCCGCCCGCGGTCTACGACAGCCCGGTGAGGCGGCGGAGCCACTCCTCAACGGTGCCGACGGTGAATCGGTCCCGCGGCGCCGAGGCGGTGTTGCAGCCGTCGCGGCGCGATTGAACGCACGTACTCGGGCAGGGCGAACGAAGGCCGGTCGAGCCCACTCCCGGCGACGACGACGTGGTGAGCGAATCCGCGGTCGCGCGTGGTGAGCGGCACGACGATGACCAGATTGACCGGCCAGGCGTTGAACACGTTGGTCGAAACCACGAGGACCGGCCGTGTGCCGCCTTGTTCACCTGCGCCGACCGGGTCGAGCGCAGCGAGCTAGAGCTCGCCCCGTTCAGGCCCTGAGAGGCTCAGCCGTTCCCTCTTCCCAGCGCAGCCCTTCGGTGAGATAGAGGTTCCAAGCGTCGGGGTCAGCCTCGTGCAACTGCGACATCTGCCGGCCCGCCTGCTCCATCAACGCCGCGTCGGCCACTTCATGGGACAGCTGATCGAGCAACGCACGCACAGTCAACCCCCGGACCTTGGCCGCGGTCGCGAACCGGTCACGAATCGCGGCGGGGACCTTTAGGGATGTCAACTCAGGCACCCTCGAAGGATACCCCCTGGAGAAATTGCGCCCGGGGCTGCCGTCGGAGGTGTCTTCCACCGGGCAGGTGGAAGAATCGGCGCAGACATGTGCGGGATCGCAGGAACGGCCTCACGCGGATCCTCGGCTGCGCTCGGCGGCGCGACCCTCGCCGCCCTCGGCCACCGGGGCCCCGACGCGCAGTCGGGCCAGGCCTGGTCGGGCGACCGCGCGTCCTGGGCGCTGCTGCACTGCCGGCTCTCCATCGTCGACCTCTCCTCCGCCGGCGACCAGCCGATGGCCAATGAGGACGGCTCGCTGGTGATGGTGTTCAACGGCGAGATCTACAACTCACCGGAGCTGCGGCGGTACTGCGAGGCCAAGGGCCACACATTCAGGTCGTCCATGGACGGTGAGGTCATCCTCCACCTGTGGGAGATGGAGGGCGATGCCTGCCTGCGCCGGCTGAACGGCATCTTCGCGGTCGCCGTCGCCAGCACGACGACCGGCGAGGTGGTCCTCGCCCGCGATCCGCTCGGGGTCAAGCCTCTCTTCTATTCGGAGGGCCCGGACGGCTCGCTCTGGTTCGCCTCCGAGCTGGCCGCGCTGCGGGCCGCGGGTGCGCCGATCGGCGGAGCGGATCCGGTGGCCCTGGCCCAGTTCCTGACGTTTCTTTGGATCCCGGACCCCCGCACGCCGTTCGCCGGCGCCACGTCGCTCGAGCCGGGGCAGGCGCTGCGCTGGACCGCCGACGGTCGCCGGCTGTTCGACTACGGCGACCCGCTCGTTCCCCAGCCGGCGCCCGACCGGCTGTCCGACCAGGCGCTGCTGGACCAGGTGCGGCAGCAGTTCAGCGAGGCCGCCGAGCGGCAGCTGCTCTCCGACGTGCCCATCGGCCTCATGGCCTCCGGGGGTGTCGACAGCGGGCTGCTCTGGTGGGCGACGAAGGGCACCCTCGACCGGGCATACACGATCACCTGGGATGACGCCGGGGACTTCGAGGGACTCGGGGACGACCGTCGGGCCGTCGTCGAGCTCGAGGAGCGGTTCGGCACGCCGGTCAGCTACCTCCCGGGAGCGGCAGCCGGCGACACGGTGCCCCCCAGCGGCGACCTCTTCGCCGACCCGGCGTACGACCTGACCCGCCTGATCGCCCGTACCGCGAGGGAGCACGGCCACAAGGTGCTGCTGTCCGGCCAGGGCGCCGACGAGCTGTTCGCCGGCTACCGGCGCCACGCCATGGCCTCTGTCGTCGCCCGCCTCCGCCTCGGCCGTCTCGGGACGGCACTCGAGCGCTCCCTCCTCCGGCTGCCCGCCGGCAGGCTCTCTAACGAGTACGCCACCCGCCTCGCCCGGGCGTGCAGCGAACCCGACGCCTTCGGGGCCTACATGCAGCTGTGCACATACTCGACCGCGGTGGAGCGGGCCGGCGCCCTCGGGTGCGACGAGGCCGAGGTGAGCAACGAGGTCGTCTGGCAACGCCACCGCGAGGTGTTCGACCGCCTGCCGACCGGCCTCTCCTTCCTCCGCAAGGCGCTCGCCCTCGACCTCGCCGTCTACCTTCCCGGGTTGGGGCTGTCCTACGTCGACCGGGCCGGGATGGAGTTCGGGGTCGAAATCCGGGTCCCCTGGCTCGACCTGGAGCTCGTCCGCTGGACGTTGTCCCTGCCGGACGACGCGCTGCTGCGTCGGGGCCGCGGAAAGTGGCTGACTCGGGACCTGGCCGCCGTCGAGCTGTCGCCGAAGGTCGCCCACCGGCCGAAGCGGGGCTTCGCCTCGCCGGCGCAGCGGGTGGGGGCCGGCCAGCAGGCCGGCCAGCACGGATTCCGCCAGGGCGCCTACTTCGCCCGGGCCCGCGACATCGTCCAGACCCACCTCGCGTCCCATGAAGGCTGTGCGGCGTGAGCGCGACCAACCCCGTCCGCAAGGAGGACGTCAAGGGCTTCTGGGAGCGGGAGGCGTGCGGCGAGCGGTACGGGGAGGACCAGGACCGCATCCGTTACGAGCTGGAGCCGGAGATCCTGCGCTTCGCCGGCTTTGAGTCGGCCGCCGGCAAGCGGGTGCTGGAGATCGGCGTCGGCATGGGTGCGGACTTCCTGCGATGGGTCCGCGCCGGCGCCGTGGCGACCGGCGTCGACCTCACCGAACGGGCCGTCGAGCTCACGACGGCACGTCTCGCGTCGGAGCGGCTCACCGCCGACGTGCAGGTCGCCGACGCCGAAAAGCTGCCCTTTCCCGACGGCTCCTTCGACATCGTCTACTCCTGGGGCGTGCTGCACCACACCCCGAACCCCGCCCAGGCCCTGGCCGAGGCCCAGCGGGTGCTGGCGCCCGGCGGCGAGCTGCGGATGATGCTGTACCACCGCCGGTCCTGGGTGGCGGTGGCCGCCTGGGTGCGGTTCTGCCTCCTCCGTGGCCGCCCTGGCGGGGGCCTGCGGGCCGGCGTGGCCCACGTCGAGAGCCCGGGCACCCAGGCGTTCACCCCCGACGAGGTCCGGCGCATGCTGCCGGCGCTCGACGAGCTGTCCGTCGAGCCGACATTGACGCGGTGGGACCATCGCGTGGCCCCAGTCGTCTCGTCCGTCCTCGGGCGCCGCTTTGGGTGGTTCCTGCTCATCCATGGCACGCGCCGACCGCCAAACGTGCAATGACGGCCGGGCGCAGCCACCTCGCCAGCTCCCCGACCAACCTCGCCGTATGGCGTGTAGCCTTCTCTCGCGGTACTGCGGAAACGTAAGGGGAGGGCAACAGGTGCTAGGCGGGCCAGGGTTTCGGTATGGGCAATCGGCGCGCGTTCGTCACAAGCGTTGGCTGGGTCACAGCGGCGGCCGGGAGGTCTGCCGGGACCTGGCCACTTCGCTGCTCATCG
>JAHFUP010000040.1 GCA_023265025.1 Acidimicrobiia bacterium
AGTCGGGAGTGAACGGCCTGATGTTCGCGACCTGCGTCGGCTAAAGCCGCATCAGTTGTTGCCGTTGCCGAAGCGCCGGCGGATCATCCCCTGTTGGTCGTCGGCGCCGGTGACGGCTTTGGTCCCCGTTGGGTAGCGCCACCAGAGGGTGCGGTCGTCGTCGCCGGTTCCCTCATAGACGGGGAAGTCGGCGGGCTCGACGCTGACCCGACAGAGGTCGTCGCCTTCGATGCTGTGGAACTCCCAGCCGACGAGCGAGGCGGCGGCGTCGCCGAGGCGGCCGACGAGGAGGTTCTGGAGGTGCTGGCCGAACAGGTCGTGGTCGCCCCGCTGGCCTCGCTTGGAGAAGGTCTTGTAGTCGGCTTCGAGGCCGTAGACGCGGCCGTCGTCGGCAACGCCGACGAGCAGGGTGCCCCCGTAGGGGGCGTTGAGGAAGCCGGCGACGGTCTTCACGACGCCCTTCTCGGGGATGCCCGTCTTGTGGGACTCGGCCCGGATGTCCCAGCGAAGGGTGGACTTGTACTCCAGGTGGCTGTCCTCGCGGTCGGGCCCCAGCAGGTCGCCGATAGGGCACACTCGCTGGCGGGCGACCCGGGCCCGGGCGTAGATGCGGGGGAGGTACTCGGCGATGAGGGCGTCGCGCAGCTCGTCGTTGTCGAGGAGTTGGCCCGCCACCTTCTCGTTGCGGTCCAGGCGCGAGGCGATGGCCGTGAGGTAGGTGGTGTCGAAGCCGACCTTGAAGGCGTTCAGGTCGTTGGCTGCGGCTTCGAGTTGGATGCGGTCGTCGTTGACAAGGTCCTCCTCGATGGCGTCGGGGAACAGCCTGTCGGCGTCGGACCAGTCGGTGGCGTAGCGCTCGTTGAACCGTTCAATGATGGTGGAGAGCGACTCGGGCTCGGGCTCGTGCTGCGGCCCGGTCCCGGAGAAGATCGTGCGGACCTCGCCGGTGTCGGAGTCGAGGGACACCGATCCCTCGAACTGCTTCTCCAGACGCAGGTGGGTGAGCTCGATGTCCGCGCCGAGGTCGACCGCGGCCCCGGCGGCGTCGGCCACGAAGGCGGCCAGTGCCCGGCAGAAGACGTAGTCCCGCTCCAGGTCGGCGTCGGTGAACGACACGATCTGGGAGAGGAACCCGTAGGTGCGCACGAAGCGCTGGAGGGCGTCGCGGAACCGGTCGCGCTCGGCCTCGGCCAGGTCCCTCACCCGGTCGATGGCGGGGGCCAGCGCGGCATGGATGCGGGCGTGGTCGGCGGGGCCAGCGATTCTGAGGATCAGGCCGGCAACCCTGGTGACCTCGTCGGTGCGGAGAATGCCGAACTCATCGAGGGCGTGTCGGGTGTCATACAGCAGGTTCGGGTCCGAGGGCGGGGCGACCGTCTCGCCGTAGTACGGCTCGAACGCGTCGCGGATGGCTTCGGCGTCGTTGCGGAAGTCCAGGACGAACGTGCCCTTCTTGTCCGGATGGATGCGGTTCAGCCGTGACAGGGTCTGCACGGCGTTGAGACCGGTCAGGGTCTTGTCCACGTACATGGCGTAGAGCAGTGGTTGGTCATAACCCGTCTGGAACTTCTCGGCCACGACCAGGATGCGGTAGTCGTCGGTGTCGAAGCGTTCGGCCGTCTGGGTGTCGGGGAAGGTGTTCATGCCCGCCTCGGTGAAGGAGGCGCCGGCGTCATCGACGCTCCCGGAGAAGGCTACGAGGACTCCGAGGTCGTAGCCGTGCTCGCGGACGTAGTCCCGCAGGGCCAGGCAGAACCGGGCCGCGTGCTGGCGGGACGAGCACACCACCATGGCCTTGGCCCGGCCGCCGACCTCGCCGGCCACGTGGTTGCGGAAGTGCTCCACGATCACCGACGCCTTCTGGTCGAGGTTGGACTCGTGAAGGGTCACGAACCGGGCGATGGCCGCCCGCGCCGCTCGGGTCTCGTAGCGGGGGTCGTCGGCGACGGCCTTCTCCAGGTGGAAGAACATCTCATAGGTCGTGTAGCTGGCCAGCACGTCCTCGATGAACCGCTCCTCGACGGCCTGGCGCATCGAGTAGAGGTGGAATGGCTCGTGCCGGTCGGTCGTGGGGTTGCGCCGCCCGAAGAGTTCAAGGGTCTTCCCCTTCGGCGTGGCGGTGAAGGCGAAGAAGCTCATGTTCGGCTGGGCGCCCCGGGCGGCGACGGCCTCGGCCAGCGCCTCCTCGACCGATCCCGGCTCCAGGTCGCCGGTGCCCTCGCTCGCCGAGCCCAGGACCCGCTTCATCTCCTTGGCCGCGTCGCCGGTCTGGGAGGAGTGGGCCTCGTCGACGATCACCGCGTAGGAGCGGCCCGGGAGCAACTTCACCTTGTCGAGGACGTAGGGGAACTTCTGGAGGGTCGTGATGACGATCCGGGCCTGCTCGCCGGCCAAGGCATCGGCCAGCTGCTGGGAGGACTTCTCGATCCGCTCCACCACGCCGTGGGCGTGCTCGAACTGGTAGATGGTGTCCTGCAACTGGCGGTCGAGCACCACCCGGTCGGTGATGACCACGACCTTGTCGAACACCTTGTGGTCGGCGTCGTCGTGCAGGTTGGACAGCCGGTGGGCCAACCAGGCGATGGTGTTGCTCTTGCCCGACCCGGCCGAGTGTTGGACGAGGTACTTGTGGCCCGGCCCCTCGACCCGGGCCGCCGCCTCCATGACCCGCACCGCGTCCCACTGGTGGAACCTTGGGAAGATGACGGTGGCGGCGCCTTCGCCCCCTTCGACGGCCGCTCCACATGTACGAACCGGGCGAACAGGTCCAGCCACGCGTCGCGCTCCCAGACCCGCTCCCACAGGTACGACGTGCGGTGCCCGGCGGGGTTGGGCGGATTGCCGGCGCCCCGGCCGTGGCCCCGGTTGAACGGCAGGAAGCGGGTGGTCTTGCCGGACAACCGGGTGGTCATGGCCACGGCCTCGGTGTCGACCGCGAAGTGGACGACGGCCCGCTTGGCGAGCGTCCGGTTGGCCGGGTCCCGGTCGGTCCGGTACTGGGCGATGGCGTGCTCGATGGACTGCGCGGTCAGCGGGTTCTTCAACTCGGCGGTGGCTACGGGCAACCCGTTGATGAACAAGGCCAGGTCGAGGGTCTTGGCGCTGCCTGCCTCGTAGGGCAACTGGCGGGTCACCGTCAGCCGGTTGGCCTGGTACCGGGCCACCAGTTCGGGCGTCAGCCCGTGGGCGGGCCGGAAGTAGGCCAGGCGGATGGTGATTCCGTGGTCGACCACGCCGTGGCGCAGCACGTCCACCGTCCCCCGCTTGTCGATCTCCGACGCCACCCGATCGGCGAATCTGGCCATGGCGTCGTCGGGGTCGGCGCTCAAACGCTTGCGGAGCTCGTCCCATGTGTCGGTCTGGGTGGCCCCGATAAACGCCCACATCTCCGCCGTATCCAACCCGCGGACCGGATCGAAGTCCGTGGGCTGGCCCTGGGCTGTGCCGATCTTGACGGCGTCGTAGCCGCCATCGGCAATAAGCCATTCGGCGATGAACTCCTCGAAGACCGCCTCGTCCGGCTTCACATTGCGACTCCGGGGATCTCCAACTGGCCGGTCACCGCCGCCGTGATCAAGGCCTGCCGGTGCTCGACGAGCAGGTCGATCTGTCGCGTGACGGAGGTCGAGGCCCGTGTAACGCGGTTCCGCTCGCGTCCGGCCAAAATGACCACGCGGCGCTGCTCTTCTAGCGACATGAGCGGGACTGCGATCTCCTTCGCAATGTCGAGGTTGATGCGGCTCCGAGTGGTGCCCCGAGCGGCCACGGCAACCTGGTCGGCCCCGCTCGGGGAAGACAGGAACAGGGCGAGGAACTCAGCGATCGCCCGAGCACGGTCAATGGCAGCGCAGTAGCAGTCGGCCTTGACGATCGCCTCCCCAATGGCGGGCGCGACGCAGGCTCGGCCGACATGGTTACGCGTGTCACCGAGCCCCGCGATCAGAAGGTCGCCCTCGGCGATACGGTGGCGAGTCAGGTCGCTGTAGTGCTCGAACGAGATGAACGCCTTGTCGGCGTCCTTAAACTCGGCGAAGCCAATGTTGCCCAATCGGACAACGCGCGCTCCTCCATCCCGGTAGTGGGCCGACGTGAGCGAACTGCCGAACGGACCATCGCTGATCCTCAGGATCATCCGACGGAGCGGCACCATGGGACTGTCCATCGACGCGATCGTCGTCGCAATACCTCGCCAGAAGCGCTCGTCGAGAAGCTCAATGAGGTGGCGCTTCCTGGCGATGAGGGCGTCGATGCGGGCCGTCTCAGCGTCTAGGTAGTCGGCGATCGCTTGCTGCTCAGAGGGGGGGGGGTAACGGAACGGCCAGACGTCCAAGGTCCGATGCGTTGATGGCCGGGTACGACACTCCGACAGACCGTGCGACGATCTCCTCGATGAAGGGATCGCTTTGGGCCACCCAAGCGAAGAACTTTGGGCACAGTGGCGGCCGCGGAGTCAGCACGGCGAAGCCGGTCGAGACGACAAGCGACGCCGGTTCGTCCTCGTCGACTATAGGTGTTACGGCACGTAGGTACGTTCGAACCGTCGAAACTATTGTGTCGCCCGCTTGGACCAAGCGCCTTGCGCGGCTCGGCGACTCAGAAAATGTTGTCGGTAGCGGCTCCGATATGATCGCGCCCCGACCGACCGCCGAAATGTCGACGTAACGGAATGAGAAGCTGTCGGCTGTGGTCTCGCCTAGCGCACGCCGATTGATGCCGGCGATAAACTTTAGCGGCACGGTTGCGACGGGACTCATTCCGTCACCTCGCGCAGCAACTCCTGGATCTCGGCCTCCAACTGCTTGATCTCGGCGTCGATCTCGGCCAGCGGCCGCGGGGGCACGTACCTGTAGAAATGGCGGGTGAGCGGGATCTCGTAGCCGACCTTCGTCTTGGTGTGATCGACCCAGGCGTCGGGCACGTACGGGATCACTTCGGCGTCGACGTACTCGTCGATGGCGACCCGGTAGGCGGGGGTGCCGAGGCGGCCGGTCACATCGTCCTCGTAGACGACCGGCACGGCAGGCAGAGGAACGTTCTCCTGGTCGCGTAGGTCGGGGTCGGGCTCGGGTTGACCGCCTCGCTTCGTCACGATGGGGTCGTCGGGGTGGCGGACGGTGAGGGCGTTGAGGATCGCCTGCTCGACCTTCTTCGGCGGTCCCGGCAAACCGGCCAGGACGTCGCCGAGCCGCTTGGGGAGGTCCTTCGAGTCGTACTCCCACCGCTCGCCCTCCCACGATCGCAGCGCGCGCAGGAGGGCCTCTTGCTCGGTGCCGTCGAGGGTGGCGACGACCCGGTCCGCCTCGACGGCGGCGAGGGTGTCGGCGTTGAGTTCGTAATGGACCCGCAGGGGCCGCTCGACGGTAATGCGCATGAAGCCGAAGGCCTCGTTGGGGAAGATCTTCACCCGGTCACCCTCGGTGTGATCGGAGTAGAGCCGGGTGATATCGGCGATCTGGGCCAGGCTGACCTCCTTGCGCTTCTCCCCGAGGCTCTTGCGCATCTTCACGAACAGGTCCCGAGCGTCGATCAACTGCACGGTGCCCCGCCGGGCCGGGATCTTGCGATTGGTGACGATCCAGAAGTACGTGGAGATGCCGGTGTTGTAGAAGAGCTGATCGGGCAGGGCCACGATGGCGTCGAGCCAGTCGTTCTCGATGATCCACCGGCGGATCTCCGACTCGCCTGAGCCGGCGGCCCCAGTGAACAGCGGCGAGCCGTTGAAGACGATGGCAAGCCGGGACCCGCCCTGGTCTACCGGCTTCATCTTCGAGATCATGTGCTGCAGGAAGAGGAACGAGCCGTCGTTGATGCGGGGCAGCCCGGCCCCGAAGCGCCCGGCGAACCCGCGGGTGGCGGCCTCGTCCTTGACGACCTTCTCGACCTTCTTCCACTCGACGCCGAAGGGCGGATTGGCCAGGAGGTAGTCGTACCCGTCGCCCTTGAAGGCGTCCTCGGAGAACGAGTTCCCGAGGGCGATGTGGGAGGCGTCCTGGCCCTTGATCATCATGTCCGAGCGGCACACGGCGAACGTCTCGCCGTTCAGCTCCTGGCCGTAGACCTCCAGCCGGGCCGATGGGTTGAGGGCACGGAGGTGGTCCTCGGCGACCGACAGCATGCCGCCGGTGCCGCACGCGGGGTCGAACAGGGTGCGCTTCACGCCGGCCCGGCTGAGGGCGGCGCCGTCCTCGGCGAAGAGCAGGTTCACCATGAGGCGGATGACCTCGCGGGGCGTGAAGTGCTCACCCGCCGTCTCGTTGGATAGCTCCGAGAACCGCCGGATCAGCTCCTCGTAGAGGTAGCCCATCTCCAGGTTGGACACGACGGTCGGATGGAGGTCGAGGTCGGCGAAGCGCGACACGACGAGGTAGAGGAGGTTGGCCTGGTCGAGGCGGTCGATCTGCTGGTCGAACCCGAAGTGGTCGATCGTGTCGCGGGCCGTGGGCGAGAACCCGGCCAGGTAGCTGCGGAGGTTGTCGGCGATGGTCGAGGGGTCGTCCAGCAGCCGGCGGACGTCGAGCGGGCTGATGTTGAAGAACGCCTCGCCCGAGGCTTGGCGCAGGACAGGGTCGACGTTCTCGAACTTGCCGGCGAGCCGGCTGGCGGTGGCCAGGACCTTGGCCTTGGTCGGCTCCAGGACGCAGTCGAGCCGGCGGATGACGGTCAGGGGCAGGATGACCTTGCCGTACTCGCTCTGCTTGTAGTCGCCGCGCAGCAGGTCGGCAACCGACCAGATGAAGGCGGCGTGGTTCTTCGTCGTCTCCGAACCCGTTGCCGCCGTCAACGCCTTAGCTCGTTGTGCATGGGCCAACTGTAGGGACGTATTCGCCGGTCAGGTCGCGTCGGTGTGGCGCCGGCTGCGGGCGCGTTCGGACGGGACAGGTCGCCGGGGCGGATGCGGCAAGCCTCCAGGCACCGGTCGAGGTCCGAGCGCCGTATCCGTACCGGCCAGCGGAGCGCCGGCAGCTGGTGTTCCTCGATCAGGGTGTAGACGAAGCGCTCGGGTAGCTGCAGGAGACGGGCCGCCTCCGCCGGGTCGAGCCACTCGTCCACCGCCACCTGGGTGATCGTAGGGGCCAGCGGCGCCTACCATGGCGGGCGTGGACGGCAACGGCGCGGTGGAGCACGAGGCGGATCTGCCGGTGCCGTCGTTTCAGAGCCAGGTGGCGTTCTGGCTCTCGGTGTGGAGCGCGGACCGCCCGGAGCTGGTCGAACGGGCGCGGGCTACCGCCCACCCCGAGCGCGATCCGTGGGGGTACCTGGCCGCGTTGGGGGAGTTGCTCGCCGAGGTCGCCTGATCGGCGGTTGCCCGCCGGTCCGGCGAGGAGGGCTACTCCTCGTCGACGTCGAAGGTGTTGACCGGCCAGCCGGCGAAGGCCCGGGCGGCGACGTCGGGGGGCCACACGTCCTCGGGCATGACCCGCAGGGCCTTGCACAGCCCGACCACGGTGAGCAGCGTCAACTCGGTGATCTCCCCGGCGAGCACCTGCTGGAGCCAGCGGGGGTGCACGCCGATGGAGGAGGCGAAGTCGGCCAGGGCGATGCCGGCGTGGGCGAGAAGGAGGACGACCTCCTGGGCAAAGGGCTCGGCGGGCGGGATCGCTGGCGGGACAGTGACCGGTCAGCGACTGGTTGGTGCCGAGGTAAGTGAAGCGGACGCCCTCGAAGCGGATACCCGCCGGAGGAGTTGGGCTGGCGTTGGGTTCCGCGAGGGTTGGCGTTGGGGTGGGGTGCCGATGGTCACTTCCGAGTGGCGAGCGATGACGCGCCCATCGCTCTGAGCCAACGGACTGCGTCGGGGACGCCGGTGGGACATATGGGCACACGAACGGGATGCATTGGGCGGGCGTTCCTGGCCGGCCTCATCCTGGCCGCCGCGCTCGCGGCCACCCTGCCGGGACCGGCCGCGGCCGCCGTGTCGACGCCCACCCCGCTGCTCCAGGACCCGCCCGACACGCGCACCCCGCTCTCGACGGGGCCGGCCCGGACGTCGATCGTCGACGCGGCCCGTGGACATCTGTTCCTGGCCACGGGCTTCCCGATCTCCACCGTCATGGTCACCGACATGGCCGGCACGCTCCTGAAGACGATCGACGGCCAGACGGGCGCCCTCGGTATGGCCATCAGCGCCGACCGGACGTCGCTGTACGTGGCCTTGCGGGAGGGCGACGCCATCAGCGTCATCGACCTGGCCACCCTCGCCGAGCGCCGCCGCATCCCGACCGGCACCTTCACGTGCCCCAGCTGGCTGGCGACGGCCGGCGGCCGGTTGTGGGTGAGCTATGGCTGCACGGAGCGCGCGGCCATCGTCTCCGTGGACCCGGCGCTGCCGGCCGTCCAGCTTCCCCCGCCCCCGGACGCCCGCTACTACACGCCGCCGCAAATCGCGTCCGCCTCGCCGACCTCGATGGTGGTCGTGGCCGCCATCGGCTCGTTCGTCGAGTCCACCGTCGACCTCTACGACGCGTCGTCGGCCGCCCTGGTGCGCACCAACACGTACTACTCCGACCGCATCTACTACGCGTCGGCGGTCGCCATCACGCCCGACGAGAAGACGGTGTTCGTGCTCGGCATCGACGGGTCCGGACGCCTGGCGTCCTACGGCGCCCTGTCATTCTCGGTGCCCGACCTGACGCGCGGCCCGTTCTACCGAACGTCGCCGTACACGTCGGGGATCGCGGTGAGCCCGGACGGCTCGCACGTGGCGATGACCGCGGGCAGCACCCTGGGGTCCGACGTCTGGGTCTTCCCGGTCGGCGTCCCGACACCCACCCACACCCGCAACTACCCCGAGCTCCAGGGGCCGGCCGCCCCCGTGGCGTACGCCCCCGACGGCTCCAAGGCCTTCATCTTCCGCCGGAACACCGACAACTCGCCGTCGTTGACGATCCTCAACGGGCTAGGGGTCGACCCGGCCCGCGTGAGCGTGAAGCCCACGCCGCCCACCGGCCTCGTTGCGGGAGCGCCGGCCTCGCTCAGCGGCGCCGTCCGTATGACCGATGGCACGTCGCCGCGCGGGCTTTCCGTCGCCGTCACCCGGAGCGGGCCGGACGGCCGGCGTGCCCTCCCGCCGGTGACCACGCTGGCCGACGGCAGCTTCGCCCTGTCCGACGTCCCGCCCGGCCCGGGCGGGTACACCTACCGGTTCACCTGGTCCGGCGATCCCGCCCATCCGCCGGCATCCGCCTCCGGGTCGCTCCGCGTCCTGGGCACCGCGGCTACACCCGCGGCGCCACCGGTCCCCACCGTCGCCTCGACCGACCACGACCTCAAACTGGCGCAGTTCGGTGACCTCGCGGTCGACGACCTCCACCGCCGCGTCTTCGTGAGCGACGTGGGCGGCGGGGTCGTGGCCGTGACCGACCTCGACGGCAACCGCACCGGGACGATCATCGGGTTGCCGGGCGCCCACGGCCTGGCCCTGAGCCACGACTCCACCACCCTGTTTGTCGCCCTCTCGACCGCCAACGCGGTGGCGGCCATCGATACCGCGGACCTGGTGGAGGTGGGCCGCTGGCCAACTGGTGCGCTGGCCGAGATGCCGCACATGCTGGCCGAAGCCGGCAACCAGATCTTCTTCGGGTACCACGACATCGAGGACAGCGGCGGTGGCTGGGGGTCGTTCAACCTCTCCTCGCCCGACGACCTGTGGATCTGGGACCACATGCTGGGCCCGATCCAGTCCGGCATCTTTGCCACGAGCGCCGATCCCTACCTGCTGATCGCCGGCGGCTACTACGGCCAGACCGGCCGCTACGACGTCTCGACCACGCCGCCCCGGCAGCTGGCGTTCAAGGACCAGCTGGCCAGTGGCCTCGACCCCCGGCTGAGCGCCGACGGCTCCACCCTGATGCTCACAGACACCGCCCCGGTCGACCCGGTCACGCTCGTCACCCAGGTCAACCCCCGGTACCTGAGCGAGCTGGACCGCCAGTACGCGACCGCCATCACCGGAGACGGGTCCGTCGTCGCCGTCGGGGCGCAGCTCGACGGCACGAGGACCCGCGTCCGCCTCTGGCCCCGCGGCGGGGACGAGCCGTTCCGGGTCGCCAGCATGAACGGCCAGGTGGTGCCGAGGGGAATGGCGTTCACCGGCGATGCGTCCCGGCTCTACGTCGTCACCGGCGACTCCAGCTTGGGCGGCGAGCACCCCGCGCTCCATGTGCTCAACCAGCCGGGCGCTCCGAAGAAGGTGACCGGTTTCGGTTGGAACGGCCTCGCGCAGGTCGGCGTGGGCGCCACCACCGACACCCGGCTGCCCGCCCCGGTCCCGGGCGGCGCGGTGGCCATCGCCGCCGGCGCTTACCACAGCCTGGTTCTCGGCCGTGACGGCACGGTCTCGGCATGGGGATGGAATGGGTACGGCCAGCTCGGCAACGCGACGACGGCGCCGGCGGCTGGTGCGGTGAAGGTGGCCGGCCTGACCGATGTGGTCGCCATCGCCGCCGGCCTGGCCGACAGCATCGCCGTCAAGCGCGACGGCACGGTCTGGGCGTGGGGATGGAACGCGTTCGGCCAGCTCGGCGACGGTTCCAGGGTGGACCGGTCCGTTCCGGTCCAGGTCGCCGGGCTCTCAGGGATCGCGTCGGTGTCGGTTGGGGCCTACCACACGCTCGCCCTCGGGCGCGACGGCCGGGTGTGGTCGTGGGGCTGGAACGGGCTGGGCCTGCTGGGCGACGGCACGACGACCGACCAGCTGGTTCCCCACCCCGTCCCCGGCCTGACCGGGGTCACCTCGATCGCCGCCGGCTGGCTGCACAGCCTGGCCTCCGATTCCGAGCTGAACGTCTGGACCTGGGGCTGGAACGCCTACGGCCAGCTCGGCGACGGTACGACCACCGACCGCCACAGCCCGTTCCGCCTGGCCGTCGGCGCCCATGTCGCGGGCGTCGCCGCGGGCGCGTACCACAGCATGCTCTTGACGCTGGAGGGCCAGGTCTGGACCTTCGGCTGGAACGGCGTGGGCCAGCTCGGCGACGGCACGCTGACCGATCGCCACACCCCGGTCCTGGTCCCGGGCTTCTACGGTGGCGCCACCTCCATCTCGGCCGGCATGGGCCACAGCCTGGCCGTGGTCGACGGCGTCGGCGTCGGCTGGGGTTGGAACCTGTTCGGCCAGCTGGGCGATGGCACCACCACCGATCGGCGCGTCCTCGCCGCCGCCATCGGCCTCGGCCCGGTGACCAGCGTGGCGGCCGGCGGCCTCCACAGCCTGGCGATGTGAGCCCCACGAGGGTTGCCTAGCCTCCGCGTGCTTCTCAGCGCAGTTCGAGCCCGCTACTCCTCGTCGACATCGAAGGTGTTGACCGGCCAGCCGGCGAAGGCCCGGGCGGCGACGTCGGGGGGCCACACGTCCTCGGGCATGACCCGCAGGGCCTTGCACAGCCCGACCACGGTCAGCAGCGGCAGCTCGGTGATCTCCCCGGCGAGCACCTGCTGGAGCCAGCGGGGGTGCACGCTGATGGAGGAGGCGAAGTCGGCCAGTGCGATTCCGGTGTGGGCGAGAAGGAGGACGACCTCCTGGGCGAAGGGCTCGGCGGGCAGTGAGCGCTCCATGACGGGACCTCCCGGTCGGCTGCCCCGGGACCGTCTCGGGACGCCGGCGGCACTGGCGGGCCGGGCCGGCGGTCAAGTCCCCGTCGTTGACGACTGGTGGCGGAGCGGCCGTGGCCGGCGACGCCGATGTGCACCAGGCGGCTGGGCGACTTGACGGCCCAAGGACCGGGCTCGCCCAGGCTGGGCCGGTTTCCGAGGGGGTGCGGGGCGCGCGGGAGGGGCCGGCGGTGGGGGCTTCGCTTCGGCCGCAGACGATCGGAGGGTGGCGCGCGGCGGACGGCACCTCTGGCCGGATCGAAGGGGGGTGCGCGGGCGCTCCCGCTCCGAGGCCACCTGGCGGCGCTCCGGACCTTCGTGTTCAAGGGACCTGGCGGAGTCGCTCGTCGACGCCTTCGCCTCCGGCAGATCGGGAGCCTCTTGACGTCTTTACCGGCGGCGTTGCATGTGTCGTCGACACCTGAGCCTCTCCGCCGTACAAGGTCGATGCTGAAGCGCTTGGCCGCCGCGAACGAGTCGGCGAGCGTCGGGCATTGTCAGGCGGAGTGCAGGCGGTCCGCGATGGCAGGGGCGTAGGCATGTGACTCCGTGGCCATGAGGGCGACCGGGTCGTCGCTGGGCCCAGCGGTCCCGTGGCACTCGGCCGTGTCGGCCCGGTTGACGGGCCGAGGGCTCGGGCGGGATTGGCCGGTTTGTTTTATTTAGGACGACTCGAGGCGGAGGTGGCCGGGCCGAGCCAGGCCAGCTGCGTGCAGCTCCCGAAGTGTGGGGCCCGTGTTCTTGCAGCACGCCAGCAGATGGCCGTCAACGATCACCGCCGGGACGGTCCGGATCCCGAAGGCCTCGGCCCTGGTGACCGCGGCACCGTCACTGTGCATGTCGTGGACGATGATGTCGTGGCGGGGGTCGATCTGCTCGCGGAGCTGGTCGATGGTGCGCCGGCTCGTCGTGCAGCCGGCGCTGAAGATCTCCACCCTGCGCCTGGCGATGGTTGCGGTCTCTTCGGCCACGGTCGTCCTCCTGCTCGGGTTGGCCTGCACGGCGACCGTATGCCTTCCCCTTGAGGGGAAGGTCAAGGGGAGACGGCCCCGAATGTCGACAGGGGTCAGTCATTCCATCCAACTAGAATGTGTCCGTGCGGATCGGGGAGCTTGCCGGGCGCCAGGGCGTCACCACGAAGGCCATCCGGTTCTATGAGTCGATCGGCCTGCTGCCAGACCCGGAGCGAACCCCTTCGGGATACCGGGCCTATGGCGAGGTCGACGCCGAGCGGCTCACGTTCATCAAGACGGCGCAGCGCCTGGGGCTCAGCCTGGAGGAGATCAAGGAGATCATCGCCTTCCGAGACCGGGGCGAGCAGCCCTGCGACTACGTGGCGGACGTCCTGCAACGGCAGGTCAGCGACCTCGACCGACGGATCCGGGAGATGCGGAGCTTGCGTGACGAGCTCAAGCAGCTGCAGTCGGGGGCGGCCACCAGGGGCGGCTCCGAAGGCCGTTACTGCAGCGTGATCGAGCACATGCAACCTCGGCCCTAAGGGGCCTGGGCACAGCGCCGGAGGGCGGCTCAGGGGCGCGGGCCCATACGGCCACGGCGTCGCCCCCAAGCCACCGTGACCGTCACCCCTCGTGCTGGTCGTTGCCCTTGACCACGTCGAGCGGATCGTTTCAGCCGGGCGACCACGGGGTCGCGGGATGTGTCGCGGCGCTGGGTCGGAGGGGGACGCGGGCGCCGACGCCGGCTGGTTCCGGGATTGGCGATCGATCTCGTCGAGCCGTGCCGGCCGGCTGGCCGACGAGTGCGCTTTCGCCTCGGCCCAGTTGGGTGCTGGATTGGCTGGCGAGGCACGCGCCGAAGGGGCCGGCGCCAAGGCCGACCCCTCCGAGCTCGCACTGCTTAGGACAGGCTGGAGTAGCCGAAGCTGGCGCCCTCGGTCCGCAGCCACTCGTCCCACCACGCCCGGGGGTGCGCCGCGGCCTCGGCGGCGTGGTCGGCGCAGGCGGTCATCACGCACACCATGTCGCCGGGGGCGAGCCAGTTGCCGGTGCGGCTCTCGTACACCTCGCCGAGGATCTCGTGGTCGCCGATGTCGCAGTAGGAAACAGTGGTCTGGGTGGCGGGCATGGCCGGCTCCTTTCGCTCCGAGTCGTTCTCGGGTACGTCCCGACCAGCGGGCCCGGGGCGACTGTCAAGGCCGGCGACCGCAGGTCGCCGAGCGCAGCGCCCGCAGTGAAGGTGACGCTGGGGGCTCGGGGGCGCCAGCCCCCGCGAGGAGAAGGAGGCGGCCCCGCAGGGGCCACGGGCGTCGCCTGCAACGAGGGTGCGCAGCGGGCCTTGACAGAGGGACTGTGTGGACTGGTGGCTTCCCACCGATGACGGTCGCCCCGGGCCCGCTACAGCAGCGCATCCTCGCCAGGCGCCGGACCGGAGGCCCGTTGCGCCTGGGTAGACACAGCTGCGCTGCGGAATGGAAAACCCGAGAAAAAAACCTGGTGGATCGGAACGGGGGAAGCGAGCCGCCGGCGAGCGGGGCGGAGGAGCGTGGTCAGTTGCTCGGATCCCCGGCGGCGGCGTCGATGCCCAGGCCGGCCAGCACGGTGCGGGCGGTGGTGAGCACCCGCTCGGTGGTGGCCGTGATCAGGCCCACGTCGCCCCGGGACCACCGGGCCAGGTAGGGGAGGCTGTAGTCGGTGGCGGCCATGCCGGCGGCCTGGCAGACGACGTAGGCGACGCTCTCGGCCTCGACCTCGGCCACGTTGGATGCGACCCCGTCGCCCTCTGGGGCGTGCAGGAGGACGTGGGTGGCTCCCCGCGCCGGCGGGAGAGCACGAACCCTGGCCTCGACGCGTTCGTGCTCGTCCTCGACGCCGGCCAGGCCGGCAACGCCCAAGGGCCGCCATCACCCCGGGCGCTCATCGAAAGGCGCAGCTCCTCACCGCCGCCGCCACGTCCCGCTTGGGCTCGACCTCCGACTCCGCTGCCCTGGGACACCTCCGCCAGAGCGTCATCCGCCGCGGGTCAAGGGCGATCGGTGACCAACTCCACCCGGGCGAGCGCCTCGACCGAGCGGGGGAGGTCCTGCCCGCCGGCGCCCTGGCGGCACTCTCGCAGGCCGCGTCGCGTGGGAACACGTGGGGATGGGTTCGGCGACGGCCCGCGGCCGTGAGGCGGTCGGCGTGGGCCTCGCGACCGGGGGCCGATGCCCCCGCGCCGACCACGTCGGGCCTTCCCCCCTCGCTTCATGGCCCTCTCCCTCTTCGGCCATGCCGGAGTGCTGCAGGTCAACGTCCCGACGGGAATGATGGGCTATACCGTGTTCGACGTGACCGACGACGGCGGTCGCAGCTGGGATTCCCGTCGGGGGCCGGACGACGCCGGTTTCAACAACACCGGTCCGCCGCTCACGCTGGCGGCGACAGACGCCGACCGTTGGCACATTCTGATTCCAGCGGCGCGATGCCCATGCCGTTGACCGCCCGCTCGCGCTGCCCGTCCGAACCGCCCAGACTGCCCAATCGCGCGTCGAAGGCCTCGAGCGCAGAATGTCCCAAAGCGGAACGACGACCGGGTCCCGCAGGAGGAACGCTGCAGGGAACTGACGGCGGCGACGCTGGCGGCCGTACAACCTTCTGCCAGCCACCGCGCGGTCCCTCCTACGCGGGCGTTCCTGCGACGGCGAGCCGGCGTGGGCGGAGCCGAGCGTTCTGGTGCACATTCGACGCCTGCGGCTCCGACCCGATCGATTCGGGCGCAGCCTGACGCTATCGCCTCAGGGTCGGCGCTGCGCCTTTCCAGCAGTGGTCCGTCGTGAAGCGCACTACGGAATGGGGTCGACCTCTGGCCACCGGATCGCAAGTCCCAGCGCCTCCGCGTGACCTCGCAGGTCTCGCCGTTGGGGATCTCGCACGGCACGGTAGATCTTGAGGACGAGGTTCTCCGCCTCGCTGTCCGTGCGCTGCGAGAGCCGGTCCAAGCAGGCCACTCCGACCGTTCGGCGTTCGGCGTTGTTTGAAATCAGCTCGTCGAATCGAGCTGCGGCATCCGCAACGCCCTGCTGGACGAGCAAGACAGCAAGCTGTCGGCGCTTTGTCGAGCTGCTACTCGATGGATTTCGAGCGACTCCTACGATGTCCTCAACTCGCTGCGCCAGGAGCAGACGCTCGATCACATCTCCAGAGACGTTCTCGTCGCCTCCCCGCAGGCGGGCCGCGAGCCGGGCCAAGTCGGCTTCTGACAGGGCGCGGGCGCCGCGGCGACGGGCTTCCGTGACGGCGCGAACCGTTTCATCGGCAAGGAGGTCAAGGCCACGCGGCGGCGGCTCACCTGTTGCGAGCGCGCGCAGCAACCGTTCGACCGAACGGCGGTCCGTAAGGAAGGCGCTCTGGCGACGCCTCATCACCTCGAAGACGTCGTCCAACGACGAGTCGAGGAGGAGCAAGTACCACGTCTTGCCCTGGAACCAGAAGGAAGCCCACTCGGCGTAGAACCACGGACGCTTGATGTACTCGGGGGTCACGAGACAGGCGATCGCGTCGCATTCGCTGGCAGCGCGCCGGATTCGGTGCTCCCAGTCGTCTCCGGGAGCAACGTGAGTCGCCAGGAGGAGGCACTCGATCCCAGGGATCTCCTCGAGACGCAGACGCAATGCCTCCGCGACCTCCAGATCTGTGGCAGCGTGGCTGATGAACAAGCGCACGGCGGCAGGCTACGCGGTCTTCATCGATGCAGCGGTCGGGCGCTCCCGACCAACATCGACTTGGGTCGCACCTGACCCGACTCCCTGCCCCTACATAACGACGGTTCAGGTCGCGCCCGCAAGGTGGCTCGTTGGCACAGAAGGCGGCCCGGCGGAACAGTGTCGATGCCTACACCTGCGATCCGGCGCGGGAACCTCTGGCGGCGCGGCCACTGGCTCCCGGGTGGAGCACCTCGTTCGCAACGGTCGCGTGACGGAAGAGGATCCCGCATCGGGATCACCCACCGGCTGAGCCTCGCGCGCCCGAGGAAGTCGTCCGAGGACGTGTGGAGGCCCGACTTGGGCGTCTGCGTCCTCGATCGACGCCAGTGGTCGGAAGTGCGCATACCGGCCCGCGGCGGCGCCTCATCGATCAGGATCCCCGGGTGGTTTCCTTCGACGCCGTGGTAACGAGTACGACGCAGCTCGCCCTACTACCCGCAGGGCATCTACGACGCCCTTGGTGCCTTGGACGGGCAGGTCGTGCTCGACGTTGGCGCTGGCAGTGGAATCGCGACGAGGCAACTCCTGTCACGAGGTGCGTCGGTGATCGCCGTCGACGCCGGACCCGCCATCTTGGCCGTTGCCGCACGGCGGACCCCGGGCCTTTGCTGCGTTTTCGCCGACGGCGCACTACTCCCGGTCCGAGACGGCGCCGTCGACCTGATCTGCTTCGCCCAGGCCTGGCACTGGCTCGCCGGGGCGACCAGGGTGATCGAGGCCCACCGGGTACTCATCGAAGGGGGTCGCTGGGCGGCCTGGTGGTCCCACGCCCGGGAGGACGGCAAGGACTAGTTCGACGCCTACTGGTCGCTCCTCGAGCGCTGGTGCCCCGGCACCAACCGCGCCAGCGCGACACGGACTGGGGAGCCACGGTGTCGGGGACGGGCAGGTTCGAGGTGGCGGAGCCCATCGTCGTGCCGTGGGAACGCAAGATCTTCGTCGATCGGTGGACGACCGATCAGGCCACTCACAGCTACGTCGTCGGCGTCGCTGCGCCAGGGAGAGCGCGCCTGCTCCGAGGCCTTCGCGCCGTGCTCGATGAGCGCTCCTCCGACGGGAGAATGACCGTCCACGACGAGACCGTGCTCTGGATCGGGATAGGACCTGACCCGCGGAAGCGAGCCGCCGGCGAGCGGGGCTGTAGGGCGTGGTCAGTTGCTCGGATCCCCGGCGGCGGCGTCGATGCCCAGGCCGGCCAGCACGGTGCGGGCGGTCGTGAGTACGCGCTCGGTGGTGGCCGTGATCAGGCCCACGTCGCCCCGGGACCACCGGGCCAGGTAGGGGAGGCTGTAGTCGGTGGTGGCCATGCCGGCGGCCTGGCAGACGACGTAGGCGACGCTCTCGGCTTCGACCTCGGCCACATGGGATGCGACCCCGTCGCCCTCCGGTGCGTGCAGGAGGACATAGGCCAATTCTTTCCTGCACTAGTCAAGGTGTGCCGGCCCGGTCGACGTGATGGAGGATCGGGCAAGCTGTGGGCGTGATGAGCCTTGGGCGCCTTGCCGTCGGCGTCGTCGTAACGGTCGGCGTCGCCGCCTGCGACGGACCTGGAGCGCCCCAGCGCTATCAAGGGTCCTTCACGGTGATTGAGTCGCCGCAGCATGGCCCGGAGCTGTGCAACTCGGTCCGAGAGTCTCTTCCACCGCATTGCAGCGGCGTCCCGGTCCGAGGGTGGAACTGGGCATCGGTCGAGGGAGCCGCGAGCCTGAACGGGACGACGTGGGGTCGCTGGCATGTCACGGGCACCTTCGACGGCGAGGCCTTCGTGCTCACCAAATCTCCCGGAGTCGCGCAGGAGAGTCGCGAGGACGCCAATGACATAGCGGGCCGCCGGTCAGCGGCGGGGCCGGAGCAAGAGAAGGCGCTAGCGATTGATGGATTGCAGAGTCCATCGGGAGGCCGCCGCAGTGGCTCCGCGGCCTCGTACCCGGTTTCAAAGGACTCTTGTCGCGGCTCGATGAGTGGATCCGGACCTGACTGTTGTCGCTCGTCACGTTGATCGCGTCGTTGACGAACCACCGACCACTGGCCACGCCGCCGGAGCCTATTGAGCATCGGCGTGCAGGGCCGGGCGTCGCGCCGGCCATCACCTCGCAGGTGGCACGGGGCTGCGGCCTCGCTCCTGCCCCTTCGATCGGTCCTTGCGGTGGCACGATGAGTTCATGGCCACGGCGAGCGGCGCACGGAGAAGAGCCACTGCGCCGCTTCTCCTCGCCGTCTTCCTCGCCGCATGTTCTGTCGCGCCATCAAGCCCTGATGCCGGCGAACGACACGGCACCGCTAGCACCACCCCACCAGCGAGTGGCCCAGCTCATTTGGACATCACGATGCTTCGATGCGGCGATGTCATCGCAACCGCCGATTCGCCTTCCCCGGGGCACTCGGTCGTGCTCGGCGAGGTGGCCCTGCCCACTGAGACCGCTCTCCAGGCGAACCCGAGTGCGCAAGCGGACCTCGGCGGCCAGCTCTTCGCCAAGGACGGATTGTTGATCCAGCCTGGTGCATCGGTCGAGCTCATCGTTCCTGATGGCGTGCACGGCCAGGCCAGTATCGGATGGGGAAGTCCGCCTATCCGAACGCGGCATCTGGTGATCGAAGGATGCCGCAGCACGACGACTACCAGCTGGCTCGTATACGCCGGCGGCTACTGGGTTGCCGAACCCACGTGTCTTCCGCTCGTCGTGAAGGCGGGCGGAGCGAGCGGACAGGTCTCGATCGGAGTCGGCACACCATGCCCAGGCCAAGCGCCGCCGTCTCCGCCCACTATGTCGGGAAGTCCCTCCGGAGGCTCCTTGGCCCCGGCGTCGAAGGGCGCAGGTCCGGCGTAGCGGCCTGTCGCCGTCGCGTCAAGGCAAACTTGTCACCTTCTTGACATCCGTCGGCGTCAAGCAGAACCTGAAAGGGTGTTCGGCGCGGACCTCGATGACGCTCGAGCCACCGCTCCGCAGCGGCTCTCGACGGATGCTGCCCAGCATTACCGCCCTGCGGCGAAACGGAGGCACTGAAGGGACGTGGACAACGTGTCGGAAAACCTCTTCCAGGACTATCTCGCCGATATCGAGCAGTACCCAACCCTCAGCAGAGATGACGAGGCTCGCTTGGGGAGGGCGATCGAGGCGTCGAAGGAAGCCCGCTTGGAAATGGAGAGTGCGGGCGTGGTCCTTCCCGACGAGCACCTGAGCCGGCTCCGCGTGATCACACGAGACGGGGTTCTAGCCAACCGCACCCTTGTCCAGTCGAACCTCCGGCTGGTCGTCGAGATCGCGGAAGAGTACCGAGCTTCGGAGCTGCCCATCCTCGACCTCGTGCAGGAAGGCAACCTCGGTCTTATGCATGCGGTCGAGAGGTTCGACTGGCGCAGGGGCTTCAGGTTCTCGACCTATGCCAGCTGGTGGGTGCGCCAGGCCATACGCCGTGGCATCGCCAACTCGGTGCGCTCCGTCGACCCCGAGCACACCAATGGGGAATCGAGGCCGGAACGCTCTCGGGGCGAGGACAGCGACGAGGCTGGGAAGAGCACCGGAGGTGGAACGACGGGGGAGCCGACAGCTCGCGGGCGAGCCCATCTGGAGTGCACCTTCTGCGGCCGCACCCAAGGCGATGGTTTCAAGCTGATCGCCGGTGCCGGCGTGTACATCTGCGACCTCTGCATCGCCCTCAGTGACGACGTCCTCACCACCGGCGAGGAGCGGACGAGGGACCGCATCCAGCTGGTTCCGGTCGGCCCAGGTGAGGCCGAGACGAAATGCAGCTTCTGCGGGAAGAGGCGTGCCCATGTCGGTGGGCTCGTTTCTGGAACGGCGGTCCAGATCTGTAACGAGTGCGTCGACTTGTCCAAGGAAATCCTTTACGAGGAACGCGGGACCTGAGCCGCACGCTCCTATCTCCGGTCGGTGATCGACCGGGCCTCAAATTCTCCCCCTTGTGGCTCCGAGTTCGATATGAGAGGAGGCCGAGCTGGGTACTCGTTGCATGGTCGTGAGCTTCTGGTGCGCTGCGCCGAGGCTCGCCTCGAGTCCTTCCACCTCGCCGAGCCATCCTCGGTCGCGGGCCTCCGCCAACCGGGCCTCGAGGTTCTCAATGATCTCGGCGAGCCGGCCGACCTGCTTGGGATCCGGGCGAAGCATCGGACACCGAATGCAAGCGTGCTCATGCTGGCAGGGGGTGCCGTAAGCCCGACCGCAGATGCCGAGCTCGACCTTGCGCCGTTCGAAGTGGCCCAGGAACTCCTCCCACTCGGCGTCGGTCGGCTCCCGATACTCCTCGCTGGGACGCATCCCGCGCCGGCGTGCGATGAAGGCCCGATGGTGGTCGATGACGTCCTGGTCGTACACGGCCACGTAGGCCTGGGTCGTGGCCAGGCTCTGGTGGCCGAGGAGTTTCGCCGCGATGTGCACCGGAAGCCCGGTCGCCACAGCCTCGGTGGCGAAGATGCGCCGGAAGTCGTGCGGGGTGAACCGCTGCGCCCCACCGCTCGCGTCGGTCAGCCCCGCCGCTGCCGCTGTGCGGTCCAGCAGCAGCTTGACTCTGTGCGGCGTGAGGATGTGATTGGCGAGGCCCCACGGCCGCTGGAACAGGAACGGCAGTGGCGGGCTGTGAAGGCGTTCGGCCCCGTCGTAACGGGTGACGAGCGGCAGCCGCTCGGCGCCGTTGCGGACCCGGGAGATGATCAGCGTAAGGACCTCGGCCAGCTCCGGGCTGACCACCAGCAGGCGCTCCCGGTCGGTCTTGGACGGGGTGACTTGCAGCAGCGGGATCACCTCCCCCGGTCGTGGGTAGGGCGTACGCGACGAAGCTGCGGTGGGTGAGCTCGAGCATCTCCTCGATGCGCACGCCGGAATGGCGGAGCACCTCGACGATCGCCCAGGCCCAGAAGGCGTTCTCCTCTTCCAGCGTGAGGTTCCGTCGGGTGGCTTCGCGGCGCTGCGGCGTAAATGAGCCCCGGGCGTCCGGTTCCTCCCCGGGCGGGATCGGTGACGAGGCACAGGCGCCGCAGGTCTTCTCCATCGGCGGTGAACTTCTCGCCCGGCGCAGTCGCGAGGGCGGCGGCGAGGACGGCGCCGGTGTGGCGACGCTGGTTGTCGGCGGCCGTCACCAGAGCAGGCAGCAGTGGCGCCAGCTCCCGGATCCGCTGGTGCATGCGAGCGGTGGCCCGCTTGCGCTGCTTGTTCTGTCCGAGGAAGTCGCGTCCGGTGATGGGGCTGGGTGCCGCCCAGACTGCCCATCGCTCCGGCTCCTCCAGGGCCCAGGCGGCCAGATCGGCGTAGAACGCCCGGACGGCCATGAAGACCGTGTTGGGGTCCTCCCGCAGTTCCCCGACACCGTGGGTGCCGTAGCGGACGACGCGCAGTCGCTCCTTCCACCGGCGCACGACCTCATCGGACAAATGCAGGGAGTCGATCCCGGGCTCGTGCAGCTCCAGGTCCCGCCAGAACAGCAACACCAACTTGGAGGCGAGCTGGCGCAGGGAGGTGTAGTCCATGGCTGGCTGGCGCTCCCGCAGGTACTCGACCAGAAGGTCCCTGACCGGCCGGCATTCCACGTCGTAGCCGTCGACCAGCTCTTCGACCCTCAGCTGGCCGCGTCGTGAGGCGGCCCAGATGGTGGGCGGGCTGTCGGCGGTCAGCAACCCGGCTTGGCGCAGCAGCAAATACCAGTGGCTGTGCTGGCGGGAGGCGTAGCCGACCTGGGCCCGGTAGGCCTCGATGCAATCGTCGACGGTGACGTCGGCCAGCCGGCCTCCATTGTGCATGAGGATGCGGGTGAGCTGGTTGAAGGCGAAGCTGCGATCGGTGGTCGTGAAGCGGGCGGTTCCGTCGCAGATGCCAGCGATGGTGGCGAAGCCCCCGGGATCATGCATGGCACGGAAGCGCCTGAGCACCATGGCCGAGCGCAGTCGGTAGAGGATGCGGTACGACGGCCTGAGTGCCAGCAGCACGATCATCCGCCCAGCGCTCCCGTGAGCTGGGCCCGCCCGTCGAGGCCTTCAAGTAGTCCTGGGATGCGAACCTCATCTGCCCATTCCGGGCCACGCGCGTCAGCTCCGGAGGCGAGCCAGCGCTGCTGCCAAGTAGCTCCGGGAAACGTCTCCAGCCAGTCGAGGAGGACCCTGACGCCGACGACGCGACGGTGGAGCTTCTCTCCTCTTGCTGCTGCTTCGAGCGTCCTGGTACGGACCAGGATCTCGTCGCGGTCCACCGCCGTCTCTGCCCACGTGGCCGGGCGCTCGATCCTCGGCGTCTCCAGATTGGGCGTCCGGAAGTCATGGGACGACGAGGGGGGGATCGGATGGCTGGTCGGGCGTTGGCCCCGCACCCGCTGGCGGGGGCCGGGCACGGTGTCGGCATAGACGTCGATGACGCCGGCGGGGGCAGCCTCAGTCGACACAGGCTCCTCCTCCCAGCAGGGCTCGAAGAACCTCGGGCCGGTACGCTCCGACGGGGGGCACCCGCTGCGGCTCCGCACGATGCCGCTGATGCTCGAGCACTCTGGCCACGACTTGGTCCTCGTTCGGGCGTGTGTAGATCTCGGTGGTGGTCAGATGGGCATGGCCGAGCACCCACTGGACATCGGTGAGGGCCAGCCTCGGATCAGTGATCATCCGCTGGGCGGCGGTGTGGCGGAGCTGGTGCAGCGTCCAGTCCGTGCCCAGCCGACCGTTGGCGCGCTGGAGCGCCCGGCGCATCGCCGAGTAGGTCAACGGCCGGTAGGGCGCTCGCCTGGTGAGCCACAGCGCCGTTTGCCCGTCTGGCCGGGACTGGCGTGCCTCGTAGAGCCGCAGCCAGACGAAGGCGTCGGCCGACGCCGGGAGCCACTGCAGCCGGCGACTGCCCTTGCGGTTGACCGCGATCAGTTGGCGGCCCACGTCGACGTGGTCGACGGTGACCTCCAGCATCTCGCTGGCCCGTGCCCCCGTGCTGACGAAGAAGGCGAGGAGGGCGCGATCGCGGTCGCATCCCATCGCAGCGAACAGCTGGTCGAAGAGGTGGTCGGGCAGTCCCTTCGGTTGAGGCGGCGGCTTTCGCTGGCGAAGGGGTGCCCGCCGGTAGCGCTCGAAGGGTTGCATCGGGTTGTGATGCTCATGGGGCCGCCCGCCGTTTCGCCCGGCGGCCTGAGGCACGGGATTGACGATCGGCCGGCCCCCGCGGTCATGCGGTCGTCGTAGAAGCTGCGCAGCACGGCCATGTTGTGGTCGATCGTCCCCGGAGCGAAAGCTGTCTGAGCCGGGCCGCCGTTCGGTGGGCGCTTGGATTTGGTTCGCATCCAGAGCACGAAATCGCGGCAGTCGACCCGGCTCGCTCTATCCCATGTGACGTCCACGGCGGCAAGGAACCGCCACCAGCGCAACAAGGCCTTGGCATAGGAGCGGGGGCTGGACGTGCTCGCCCCAGTGGCCAGGAACGACATCAGGAACTCGGTGACGGGCAGCACCTCGGCGCCGGCCCCGTCGAGGACGCGGACGCCCACGACCGATGGGATCGTGTCCACTCGGCCGACTCTGCTGACCGTCAGCGCGCTCACATCTCTCGGATCCACGTCGTCCTCTCGTCCCTGTACTCGACCATTGGACCATCCCAGACACCCAAAGCTGGGGATGGGCCATCGAGCCTCGGGTCCGGTCCCCACTGGTGCGGTCTACAGGTCGTGAGCCAGGGTCTTGGTGGCCTGGAGGTCGGCGACGTCGGCTCGGACCCGCACGGTGCGGGCGGCGAAGTCGGTGACGCCGTTGGCGCCCCGGCAGTAGCCCCGCTCGATGCTGTAGCCGGCGCCGACGACCTGGTCGGCCAGCCCGGACCACAGCCGGGCGGTGTCGTCGCCCACCAGCAGCCGTGGCCGTACGTCGGCCAGCGGGGGGCCGTCGGTCTGGGACTCGTCGAAGACGTAGGCCACCTTGAATCCGCGTAGGACCGAGGCGGGGGGTGCGTCGTCGTCGTTATTCTTCTTGTCGTTGTTGTCGGCCCCGTTGACTTCCTTGGCCCGGTGGACGCAGGGGGCCAGGATGGCGATACCCGACTCGCCCCGACGGACGTGGCGACCGAGGGCCCGCCAGCGGCCGAAGCCCGCCACCCTGGTGGCATCGGGGCGCTGGGCGTGGATGAGGAAGATGTTGCGGGCGCTGTAGCGGTGGAACCGACTGGCGACGACGAGCATCGACTGCCAGTCGGTGCCGCTGATGAGGCCGAGGACCTCGGCTTCCAGGCGGCGGTGGAGCTGGCCGAGCTTGTCGGTCCTGGTGGTGGTAGGGGTCATTGGGAATTGCCTCCTCGTGTCGGGGCGACCCGTGGGTGTTTCGGGCGCACACGACGAAAGGGCCGGCCGGAGCCGACCCCTTCCTCGCCGAGGATCACGCCGTAGTGGCGACCGTCGTGGCGTCTTCGCCTCGCTGGCGCTGTTCGTAGCCCTTCACGACCCGGGCCAGGCTGGGGCTGAGCCTGGAGGACTGGCGAGTGCTCAGCGGTGGGATGCGCCGGTGGATGGCGTAGGTGGAGTCGTCGGTGAACACGGCCAGGCCGAAGGCGGCGATGCGGCGCAGGGTGCGGGCGATGGTGGAGTGGGCCCCGGTGCCGGCGCCCAGGCCGAGTGACCCGGCCAGCTCGGCCACGTCGAGGCGGTAGCCGTCGGGGTGGTGCTCCAGGGTGCCGGCGATGCGGCGGTAGGCCAGGACCGAGGCCGGGCCGAGAACCGGCGTCCAGGCCAGCTCGGTGTAGATGCTCTGGGGTGCGAAGCCGAGGCGGTCGATGACCGGGTCGGGCCAGGCGATGACGTGCAGGTGGGTGGGAAGGGTCCGTTCCATGGGGGCTGCCTCCTGGGGCCGCATGTCCCGCGAGCGCTTCTCGGGGATGCCCCCGATCCAGCGACCCCGGGGCCAACGTCAAGGCCGAAGAGCGCAGCGCCCGCAGCGAAGTCGAGGCGGGGGGTGCGGGGGCGCCAGCCCCCGGGGAGATGAGAACGCGCCCCGCAGGGGCGTCAGGCCTCGACTGCAGCGAGGGTGCGCAGCGTGCCTTGACGTAGTGACTGCGTCCCCCTGGTGTCGTCCGCCGATGACGGTGGCCCCGGGGTGGCTACGAGCAGGGCCTACCTCTCGCGCCCGCCGGCCCGTCAGGGCCGAATCGCGGGCGCAGCAAGCACAGCCCTGCGAGCTGGGAGACCCCGAAAGATCAACCTTGTGGATCGGGCTTGGGGCCGGCGGGGCCGGCGTGGGGCCGGCGGGCCGGCGGGGCTGACGGTGGCAGGGTCGGAGCGGAGGACGGCCTCAGGTGCGCGGACGCCGGACCGCCGGGCGCTCGGGCGTCGAGCCACCGGTCGTCGGCGCCGACGAATCGCGCCGGGCCGAGGTCTGGATCCGGGGACCGTAACGGCGGTCGGGGGTGCCGGATCTGGTTACGGGCGCAACTGGCGCCGTGTGCCGACTGCGCGCGTACGGGTTGAGGTGCGCCAGTTCGCCGGGAAGGATCCGGCAGCGTTCAAGGCAGGTCTCAAGATCCTCCCGGCGGATGCGGACCGGAAACCGCAGGGCCGGGAGCTGCCCGTCCCGGACCATCCGGTAGATCGTGTTCGGGTGGAAGTTGAGGTAGCGGGCCGCCGCCTCGACGTCCATCCACTCCCCCTCCCCCGTCACGGGCCCGGATCGTATCGAGAGCTCGGATGAGGGAGAGGCTGAACACGAACTCGCCCCCAGAACACCCCGGTGCGGGCGCTCCGCGACGACCACCGGGCCACTTCTAGGAAGGGGGGGATTCGAGCCCGTTTCCAGACCGGCAGCCCGGCGGGCAGGTCGACCTCGGGGATCACGGCCAGGTCGTCGGGGGCCAGGTCCGGGCCGTAGAGCTTGAGGGGCCGGGCCGCGTCGGGGTGGGCGATGGCGGCATGGAGGACGGGGAGCGCCTGGTTCCAGTTGGCCACCGCAATTTGGTTACGGCCGCCGTCTTCGTCGTGGTGCCCGACGCCGAGGCGGACCCGGGGTAGGTGGGGTGGGTGATCGAGGGTGGGATGACGACGTCGCCCCGGCCGGTGTGGCCAGCCGGCAGTGGCGCCCAGGCCGCGCCTAGGCCAGCCCCGGGCTGGCGGCGACGGGGCCGGAGCTGGCGGTGTTCGACGCGGGGAGCCCCGTTTGGCCCTTGGCCCTCGACGAGCTGGCGCCGCTCACCGTCGTTGCCGATGAGGATTTCCCACCTGGCCTTGCTGCGGTGGGAACGTGCCTGCGGGGCTGGCGGTGGGCGTGGCGCCGCTGTACCGGTAGCACCTTTCGCCCGTTCGTCACTTGCGTGGGGGAGGCGGCCGCCCGGGGGGGAGGGCGACCGCCTCGTCGCCGGCCGGCGCTACACCGGCTCGCCGAAGTCGTCGTCGCCGGGGGCCGGCGTGGGCCGGGCAGCTACGGCGGACATGGCCGGCTTGGCCAGGAACTCGACGTGGTTGGCGATGACCTCGTGCTTGGAGTGGGTGGTGCCGTCCTCGGTCTGCCACTGGCGGTAGCTGAGGCGCCCGCTGACGCCGAGCTGGCGCCCCTTGCCCACGTGCTCGCCGATGGCCTCGGCCTGGGCGCCGAAGGTGATCACGTCGACGAACACCGCCGGCTGGTCCTTGCCGTCGCGGGGCGGGGTGTTGACGGCCAGCCTGAAGCTGCACACCGGGGTGCCGCCGGCGGAGAAACGGAGCTCGGGCTCTGCGGTCGTGCGGCCGATGAGGGTGATGGTGTTCATGGTGTCCTCCTGGTGTCGGGTTGGGTTCCTGGCGATCGGCCCGGCACGGCATCGGGGGGGGAGGGCAAGGGTCTGCCGCAGGCCTGGGAGTAGCGCAGCGCAGCGGAGCCACGGACCAGCCCTTGCGCTCGCCCCGAGCCGTGCCAGCCTGGATCGGCACTGAACCCAGCCCCGGTTACCCCGAGGAGGGCGGCGTGGGCACCGCCCGAGCAATCGTGGCCTGACAGAACGTCGAGGCTCACAGGTGGCGCTAGATCTCATGAGCGGGGGGCCAGCCCCCGCCGGTCGTGACCGGCAAGCGCGCCACAGCGACCGGTGGTGATTCCCCGGGGCCAGCCGAAGCCGACCCCGGAGCACCACGGGTGGTCAGAGCCCGAGCCCGAGATTGCCGACGTGGCGGTGCAGATCGCCATGGTGGATCGCTGCTCGCTCCGACGGAAAGCCTCCGAGGTACTGAGCGACGTCGCCGGCGCCCCAGCAGCTGAGGCACTCGACGATCCATGCCGGAACGTCGTGGCGCGGGATGTCGGTGTCGGTGGGTGAGCCGAAGTGGATGTCGATGAGCGGAAGTGCTCGGCTGCGGAAATCGATTGAGCGTGCGCTGCGGGGCATGTCTCCTCCTTGTTCGCGTTCGCCCTCTCTGGGCGTGTCCCCTCCCAGCGACCCCGGGGCCAGGGTCAAGGCCGAAGAGCGCAGCGCCCGCAGCGAAGTCGAGGCGGGGGGCTCGGGGGCGCCAGCCCCCGGGAGGACAAGACGCGCCCCGCAGGGGCGGCGGGCCTCGACTGCAGCGAGGGTGCGCAGCGTGCCTTGACGCAGTGACCGCGTCTCCCTGGTGCGAACCACCGATGACGGTGGCCCCCGGGGTTGCTACGAGCAGGACCTTCCTCTCGCGTCCGCCGGCCCGTCAGGGCCGAATCGCGGGCGCAGCAAGCAACGACCCTGCGAGTTGGGACGAGCCAGAGCCCGGGGTGAGGGGCGAGCGTAGCGAGCGAGGGGGAGGGCCGGGGAGGTCCCTTCCCCTGGTGGCCCGTGAGGGCCACATGCGGCCTCGCGGCGGGGGAGGTCAGAGAACCAGCACACGACCGAACCGGTGCCGCCGGCGACGACAAGGAATGGGCCGGCATGGCGGCAATGGCCCTTCTTTCGGTCGTCGTGCGGTCGTGGTCCCATCTGCTTGAGCGCGACGGGCGGTCGGGGTGCCCGAGCTGGCGGCTCCTCGACTACCTGCCTCATTGGACCGACGCAGCTTGTGCGATGACGCCGAGGGCGATCCGGATGTTGCGGCCGGTGGCCAGCAGGCCGGCGTGGACCAGGCGGGCGATGGCGGGGTCGACGTGCAGCTCGGCCACGATCGGGTTGCTGAGGACGTCGGCGGCGTCGCGTGCGCCGAGCGCCGGCCTTGGTTCGATGAGCACGATCGCCCCCCGGTGGTGCCTGGGACGTCGAGAGACCGGCGAAGCGATAGAAGGTCGTTGCGCAGCACGACGTAGACGGCCGCGAAGTGGTCGCTGAAGCGGTCGGTCGTCGACGATGTCGGCGCGGTCCTCGGTGGGGTGGTTGGCCAGGGTCAGGCCGGGGCCGGCCTCGACGCTCTGTCCGGGGCGGGGACCGGACCGGCGAGGATGGAGGCCAGGCGCTCGACGCCGGCGGGGCCGCTGGCGCTGAGCCGCACGGGCTGGCCGGTGCGGGCGACGGTCATGGCGCCCATGGCGGCGACGGTCGAGGTCCCCACGCCGCTGCTCGTTGACCCGACGGGTTGTCGGGGGCACGCGCCGAAAGGGCCGGCCGGAGCCGACCCTGGCGCTGCGGATCAGACCGCCGAGTGCGAACGGCGCCCGGCCCGCTCGACGTTGATCATCCGCACGACCCGGTCGAGGTTCAGCAGGGGGTCGAGGTCGGCCAGGCGGCTGCGCAGCGCCGGGGAGATGAGCTGGTCGATCGGGTGGGACCGGCGGGCGTGACTGTCAGGGCTGTTGGTGTCGATGCGCATGTCTGCCTCCTGTTGGCGAGTCCCGCCGAGCTCCTCTCGGGGGATGTCCCTCACCCAGCGACCCCGGGGCCAGGGTCAAGGCCGAAGAGCGCAGCGCCCGCAGCGAAGTCGAGGCGGGGGGCTCGGGGGCGCCAGCCCCCGGAGGAGGAGAACGCGCCCCGTAGGGGCGGCGGGCCTCGACTGCAGCGAGGGTGCGCAGCGTGCCTTGACGCAGTGACCGCGTCCCCCTGGTGCGAAACACCGATGACGGTGGCCCCGGGGTTGCTACGAGAGGACCTTCCTCTCGCGCCCGCCGGCCCGTCAGGGCCGAATCGCGGGCGCAAGCAAGCAACGGCCTGGGAGGTGAGAGACCCCCGAGAAAACCTTGTGCCTGAGGAGGGGGGCCGGGGGAGGCCGGCGGCGGCCGCCCCCCGTGGGCCCGCCAGGGCCCACCCTCGACTGAGGTCAACCCGCGGCCTCGATGTCAACCTCCTCTTCGAGCAACACGGAGGGGGGTTTGCCGGGGCGGACGCCTCATCGCCGGCGACGGCCTCGGTGGGACGCCTCACAGTCGGGGGGCAGGGCTGGCCCGGGCTGTCGACGGCGTGGATGGCACAGCAGGGATGGACGGGTGCCTGATCGTGGCGCGCCAGGTGTCCTCGCCGCAGAAGCGGCACCGCCCGAGCGGCGGGGGCCGGGTTCGGCGCCCCGCCGCCCCGCCGCCGCCGATCGCTCACGGCTCGCTCGGACCGGTGCCGGCTGCCGGGTCGCAATCGGCGTTGGATGCGATGTCGAGGGCGTCGAGCAGGCCGACGATGAGCTGGCGCACGGCGCTGGTGGCCAGGGAGATGACGTGGGTGACGTGGGCGTTGGCCTCGACGAACATCATCACCTTGGCCTCGCCGGGCAGCGGCACGGTGTGGATGGTGGCCTCGGTCTCGATGCCGGATGCCGGCGAGTGCTGATCGGCCATGAGTGGCTCCTTTCGACCCGGTCCCGGCGTGTCCGGGGCCGTCAGGTGGACCCACCACGACGTGGGGCGCTGGCAAGGGTCTGCCCGCAGGGCGCCGAGGAAACGCAGCGCCAGCGGAGTCCCGGAGGCCCCTTGCCAGAAGGAGCCCCGGGTCGTGGTACTGCGGGGGAGGGCCCCCGCAGGAACGACAGAAGAGTCCCCCATCGGTTCCGCCGGGGCGTTGGCCGTCAAGCCCCAACGGTTGTCGGCAACTGCGGGTTGAAGGACAGGGCGTGGCGGGCGAACGCGCTTGGTTCTCCTCCTTGTCGAAGGCCGGGCCGTCCTCGACGTCGCGATCGGTGGCCCACCCGGGTCGCCTCGACCACGTCGGCGCCGGCGGCGTCGTCGGGTTCCGCCTGGGCCTGCCCGTCGATGCTCGTCGTCGTGGTGGTGCTCGTGGTCGACCGCGTGGTGGTGTCGGTTGTCGGGTGTCGGCTTCGTGATCGGTGCCAGCCGAGCATCGCGAGGGCGGGGGTTCGGGCGCGTCAGCCCCGGTGCCGAGGTGGGCCGGGTAGGGGGGCGCAGCTCCGCAGAACTGACGGATGGTCAGACGAACCCAGCCCCCGTGTCGACGTCGTCCGGCGTTCGTCGCCCCCGACGTGTGCCGCCCTCCGTGCGTCGGCCGCGACGGACGGCCAGGCGCCGGAGGGCGGCGGTCACAGTTCTCGGCCGACCGCGGCGCCACCTGTAGGCCATGGCGGTCGCGGTCGCGACCGGCACGCAGGTGTCGGCTCGCACGGGACGAAGTCGGCTGGTCCGGCGTCTGTGGTCGTTGCTATGCATCCCCGCGGCTTCGAGCCCATGCTCGCCACCGCGAGGGGGCAGCTGGACGGGGATGGGTGGGCCTATGACCTCAAGGTCGACGGGTGGCGGGCGATCGTGCACGTAGGGGCGTCGGGTCTGGCGGTCTTCAGCCGGCCGGGCCGCGACATCGCCGGTCGCTCCCCGGCCTGCAGGCGCTCACCGAGGTCGTGCCGGTGGGTACCGTGCTCGACGGCGAGCTGGTGGCCGGCGACGGCCGGGCGTCGAGCTTCTATGGCCTGGCCACCCTGATGGCGACCAGGCCGCACCGCCGGCCTGGGAGGGTGAGCTTCGTGGCATTCGACGTGCTGGCGCTCGACGGGCGTCGGACCACGGCCAGGCCGTACCGGGAGCGGCGCCAGCTGCTGGAGGGCCTTGGGTGCTTCGGGCCGGCGTGGTGCACCTCACGGTGCTGGACCGGGGTCGGCGTTGGCGATCTGCTGGCGGCGTGCGATGGCCTCGACATCGAGGGAATCGTGGCCAAGCGGCTGGACTCGCCGTACCGACCCGGGCAGCGGTCAAGTGACTGGGTCAAGATCAAGACGCCGGCGTGGCGGACCGAGCACGGGCCCTACCGCCACGAGCACGATCGAGGCGCCCGGGCGACGGGTGGCCAGACAGCGGGCTCTGTTGCATGAAGCGCCAGAGCGAGAGCTCAGTTGGCGGGGGTGAAGCTGGTCTGGCAACGCGAGGTGCCGGCCACGGTCACGTCGATGATGACCCGGTAGCCCGGCGTGGCCGAGCTGATGCGGAAGGCGATGGTGGCGTAGCCGGAGCTGTCCGTCGCCGACTCGTTGGTCGTGTCGGTGGTCTTGTAGTGCGCCGTGGCCGATGCCGTGGCGCTCGGGTAGTCCGAGCTGATCCGCACCGTCACGGTGGCGTTGCGGGTCGGGGAGGTGTTGGACACCGTAGCGGTGCAGGGCGTGGCGACGGCCACGGTCGGACGCGTCGTTGGCGTGACGGCGGTCGGCGGGGTCGTGGTCCTCGCCAGGGTTGTGGGCGTCGGCGGCGCGGCCGTCGTCGTGGCCTGGCAGTTCCGCCACAGGCCCAGGTTGGCGTCACGCGCCTCGGCCACGGCGACGCGGAACTCCTCGGCGTGGGCGACATTGGGCGGGACCGTCAGCTGCAGGGCGAAGCCGTTGCGGGCCAGGGCTCGGTTCACGAACAGGCCGTCTTCGAGCTTGTAGACATAGGCCAGCGTCCGCCCGAAGCCGTCGGTGCGAGTCACGTCGTAGATGAGGCGGACGCGGGTCCCCGGCGGGACGATCTCGTTGGCGTACCGGGTGGCCTCGGGGCCGAAGCACTGGACGGGTGTGCCGGGCTCGACGGTCTCGGGGGTGTCGACGCCGATGAGGCGGACCCGGATACCGCCAGTGACCTCGATGGTGTCGCCGTCGATGACGCGGACCACGCTGGTGTCGTCGCCGCCGGCAGGGACGCCTTCGGCGACCCCCCGCGTGATGACCGGGGTCGAGGGGGTCGGGACGACGGTGGTGGCGCCGGCGCCCTCACCGGCGGGCTCGGTCGATGGCGTTCTGGCGCCCGGGATTCGGCTTCCGGCGTCAACGGTCGTCGGCGGCTCGGTGCGGGCCAGCGCGCCGACGACGCCGAGCAGGAGGAAGGCCACGACTGCGAACAGCGCCCCCCGTTGGGCGCGGCTGCGGGCCCCGAGCCAATCAGCGCCGGCGTCCCGGGCCCGGGCGAGGTCCGGCCACCGCGTCCGGCCGGCGGGGAAGGGACTGGCGGCGGGGCGCCTTGCGTGACGGGCGGGAGCCGCTTTGGGCCGTCTCGGCGACGTCAGTTGGGCCAGGTCGACCCTGGCCACCAACGCGGCGAGGTGCGGGCGGCTAGCGAGGTCGATCGGCTCCAGTCGGGCCGAGTGTGCTCCGGGGTTGGTCAGCAGGTCGTTTGAGGTGTCGACCACGATCCGGGACGCATCGGCGTCCGCCCACCGCACGCCCTCGAAGGCGGTGCGGGTCAGCTGGGCGGCGAGCAGGCTGTCGGTCGCCGGCCGGCCGTAGGCGTCGGGACCCGCAGACCGCAGCACCACGGCGCGAACGGACCCGATGCCGGGGGCGGCGGCGAAGGTGTGGCGGACGGCGGCGAGGAGGTGGCCGCACACGAGCTCCCGGTAGTAGGCGGCGCGCTCGGCCGGCGTGAGGGTACGGAGGGTCAACCGGCCGGCGGCGGTCACCGGCGCCTTGGTGGGAATGGTGGCCGGATCAGGCACGAGGACGGCGAGCGCGACCTCGTCGTTGCGTAGGGCGATGGCCACCGCCGGTATGTCGTTGTCTTCATAGGACTGGCGGAGGCTGTGCATGACGGCATCCGGCTCGTTGCCCAGCAGCTCGGCCCACGCCGCGTCGAGTCGACCCTGGGCCGCGTCCTGCGCGGCCGCCATGCCCAGCCGGGCGGCGGCGATCTCCCGCTCGGCCAGCGGAGTCGCGGACGCTTTGGCTGCGGCGCGTCGAACCCGATCGGTGCGGGGGATGCCGGCCAGGGCAGCCTTGCGGTGCTTGGCCCGGATGGCCCGCTCGTTGACCACCCCGATGACGGCGGTCGGCGCCAGGGCGGGCGGGACGTCTCGGCGGTGGAGATTGCAAATGCCGGTGAAGGCCTCATTCAGGCGACGGGCATCAGCGGCGAGGGCGGCGTCGGCCCGCCGCAGCTCCCGGGCCTCGGCGGCCTGGGCCTTCCTGGTCGGGGTCAACCGGGCCTCGGCCCGCCTTCTTCTGTCCGTCGTCAACCTCGCTGCACCGCCTCCGTCCGCAGGGCCCCAGCTTGCCAGGAGATGGCATCCTCCCGAACACGGCCGCGGGCGAAGCGGATGGCCGACGCACCAGCGGTTTGGGCGCCGCGGCGGCACCGAGGCTGGGCGGTGATGCTCGGGCGGCGCAGCTCGTCACCGGCTGTGGAATCCGGCGCGGCCACAACCGGCGTGGGCTCAACCTCCGACCCCGACCCCGCCGCCCGCCTCGAATCCGGCCGGGCTTGGCCAAGCCACCTCCCGCGCCGCTGGGGACAGCTAGCGGTTCGCCAGCATCAGGCGGACACGATGATGGAAACGACGAAGTGATATTCCCCCACGAGGTCAATACACGGGCAGCGGTCGAGTACCTGACGTGGGACGCCTCCAATCTCGACCCGGCCCACACCCACCGCCCGATAGCGGTTGTTGCCTGGTTTCGTGGTCACAGGAACGACAACGCCCCCATAACCGTCTCGGTCGTTGAACACGGTCACGGACAGCTCCGGCCGACCTCCACCGACCGGTATGACGTCGATCTGGACGATGCGGCCCACCTTCACCTCAACTGTTGAATCGGTGTCGCCATCAAGACGGCCGGTGAACCGCGTGACGTTCGATGAACCGAAGCCGAATACATCCGCGGGGGAATCGGCCTGACCCGCTACGACCAAGCCAGCCAGGGTCAGGAGAAGCAGCATTCGACCACGGAACATCCGTCGCACGAACATGAGTATCACCGGCAGAGAGCCCAGGGGCCACGAAAATTGACTGTTCGCGAGTGTTCCCCAATGACCAGGCGCCTGGACGGCTCGGGCAGACCGCTCGGCGCTGCCCGCGCCTGCGGCGACGGGCTCCGCACCCACTGAGCGCAGGTGTCGTCGGGTCGGAGGTCACCGGAGCGCGGCTCGATCATCGCCCCCCTCCAGCGTCGGCGACGGCGTCCGCCTTCGTCCAGTACAGCGCGACACAGACGACGCCCTCGTCGTAGGTGACTCGGACGCACTGGAAGAACCCGTCGGGCTCGTCGGGCGGATTGTCCTTCGGGTCGTGCACGCGAAAGGCCTCGATGACCAGCGGCCATTCGCCATACCGAGGGTCCGGGCGAAGTCCGAACTCCTCCACCAGCACCTCGATGAAGGAGTACCCGTCGACGAGCCCCGCCGGGCCGCGCCAGACACCGAGGGTGCGGCCCGGGTCGTGCAACCCCTGTTCGCCCGGCGGCGTGGCGGCAACAGGTGAGAGGCCGAAGCGATCGACGAGCCGCCGCACAAGGGGCGGGACGAAGTCGGTCATCGCTCGCCGCCGGCGGCCGCGGCCTCGATCCCGGCGAGGGCGAGCACGAGGCAGTCGGCGTCGTGATCGACGAAGACCAGCAGCACCTCCACCGTCCCGCGGGGCCCGAGGCGGTCGATCGTCATCGGGCACTGACACTCCGTGGAGGTGGTCTTGAGGGGAAAGGTCATGGCGACGCTCCTTTCGCTCCCCGAGTCGTTCTCGGGGGGCGTCCCGACCAGCGGGCCCGGAGCGAATGTCAAGGTCGGAGGCCGAAGGCCGGAGAGTGGAGCGCCCGCAGCGAAGGTGAGGCAGGGGGGACAGGGGGGCGCCAGCCCCCCGAGGACGAGGAGGCGGCCGCCGCAGGCGGCCACGGGCCTCGCCTGCAGCGAGGGTGCGCAGCGGCCTTGACATAGGACTGCGTCCCCCCAGCGCCGCCAACCGATGACGGTCGCACCGGGCCCGCTACAGCAGCGCTTCCTCGGGCGGACGCCGGGCCGTCAGGCCCGTTGCGGCCGCCATGAACCTCGGAGCGCTGCGCACTGGGAAGCCCCGAGAACTCCTCTGGTGGCTGAGGCGGGGCGAGCGACGAGCGAGCGGGGGAGGCCGGCGCCGGCCTTCGCATGTCCCGCCAGGGGGCACGGTCTTGGTAGCGACTCGCCATTCCCCAACGAATCGACCAAGAGGGCGGGTGACGAGCTGCCCGGTCGATATGCGTGCGGCGCTCGCTACGGGCTTGGCTGCCAGAGTGAGGAAGTCGATGCGCGGAGTTGAGGGCTACGAGCTGGCAGTGACGACGCCCGGGGCGTGGCAGTCAGTCGCCGTGGCCGACGCCGGCGTGCAGGGCGTCGTAGTAGTGCTCGGCGAACAACTTGGCCACCAGCTCGCCCCGGCTCGAGACCCCGACCTTGTCGAAGACGGACTTCACGTAGTCCCGCACCGTGTGGGGGGACAGGAACACCTCGGATGCGATCTCCGCCGTCGACAGGCCCTGGGCGATGCCGCGCACAACGTCACGCTCCCTCGTGGTGAGGGCGTAGGCCTCGATGATGATAGGGGCGATCTCGGCGCTCTTGGCCGGTTCGATCATTACCGCCACCATGCTGCCGGCCACGCCTTCAAGACAGGAGGCGTGAAGCACCAGCCAGCGCCCGCCCCGGCTGCGTAGGCGCAGGCGGGCCGGCCCACGCTCGTGGCCGGCGGCGACCGCCTGGGCACGGGCGATGAGGGCGATGAGGGCGGGAGGAACGCAGATGTCGGGGACCCCTGGCTCGCCCAGGGACCGGATCCAGTCAGAGCTCGGCGACGCCTCACCGGAGTGCCCTCTGAAAGTGCTGAGCTGCTCCAGCCACCCCGTGGCCTCCGCGTTCGACGACACGAGTGTGGCGTCGGGCGTGAACATCAGCAGCCCCGGCGCCGCCGATGTGGCCAGCCACGGGGCCGCGGCGGCCACATAGGTGCGGAGCCGGTTTGCCAGCGGGGCGGAGATGGCGTTGATGAAAGCCACGTCATCGGCGTCGAACGGGGGGCGGTTCTTCTCGCGGTAGAGGCCGAGGACGCCCCAGGCATTGTCCCCGGACCGGAAGACGGCGCGCAGCTCGTCGTCGAAGCCCTGGGGCTCCATGAACTCGCGGTAGCGGGCGCTGCGGACCGGCTGGTCGTCGGTGGCGGTTCGGAGGGTGGCCACCGGCACCGGCAGACGGGCCAGGTCGCGGAAGAGGTTGGCGTCCTGGACCTGGAACTCGCGGGACCAGTACGGCGAGCACCCGCTGCTCTCAATCCCGGTGATGCGGCCGGGGGCGGTCGGCAGCAGGGTCGCAGGGTCGACCCCAAGCCACAGCGAGGCGTCAAACGGTGTCGCCTTGGCGACCTCGACGGCGACGGCCTCCAGCATCTCGTCCGCCCCCTGCGCCTCGGCGCAGGCCCGCTCGACGGCGACGGGAGCCCTCGAAGCGGGCGCTCGGGTGCGCATGCGGTGACGATACGCCCGGCCCGTTCTACCGTCCACCCCCCAAATGGGGGCTTCGACGCCGGCCTGGAACCCCCACACGTGGTCTACCCACAAGCGGCTCCCGGGCGCACAGTGCGCCTATCGCTCTCGACCTCAGGAGGAACCTCATGGAAACCGTCGTCCCGACCACCAGCCCCTACCGCATCGCCGGCGACACCTGGCTGATCCCCAACATCGTCCCGGTCGGGCCGGGTGCCTTCCTGCCGGTGAACAGCATGCTGATTCGCGGGTCCGAGCCCATCGTCGTGGACACCGGTGCCCCTATCCATCGTGACCACTGGTTCGAGCAGGTGTTCTCGTTGGTCGACCCCGAGGACGTCCGGTGGATCTTCCTGTCCCACGACGATGGCGACCACATAGGCAACCTGCACGAGCTACTCGAGCTTTGCCCCGCGGCCACCCTTGTCGCCAACTTCTTCCTCACCGAACGGATGTCGCTTGAGCGGCCCCTACCGCTGGGCCGCATGCGGTGGGTCGGCCCCGGGGAATCCTTCGACGCCGGCGACCGCCGCCTTCACCTCATGGTGCCCCCCATCTTCGACGGCCCCACCACGCGGGGGCTGTACGACGAGACGACCGCGGTGCTGTGGGCCGTCGACTCGTTCGCGGCCATGACGCCCGGCGCGGTCCACGACGTGGCCGACGTGCCCCGGGAGATGTTCGACGAGTCGTTCCGGCTCCTGAACAGCCTGGTCTCGCCCTGGCACCAGTGGCTGGACCCCGTCCGCTACCGGGCCCACACCGAGGCGGTCGAGGGGCTCGGCCTGCTGGCCGTTGCGTCTGCGCACGGGCCGGTGCTCACCGGTGGCGCGATACCGGACGCTTTCGAGCGGGTGCGGGCCATGGCCGGACGTCCCATCGTCGCGCCTCCGGGCCAGCCTCTGCTCGACGAGCTGGTGGCCGCCGCCCTCCCCGGTGCGCCGGCGCCCGTGGCGGCATGATGGGCGCCAACCTGCACACCACCACCGCCGAGACGCTGGCGCATGGCGAACCCGACGAGGTGTTCGCCGGCGTCGAGCGTCTCGTCGAGGGCCTGTGGCCGTCGATGACCGAGCAGATCGTCGTGGACCGGCCGGCGCGACTCGTCCACTCGGTGTCCACCGAGGGCGCCGTGCTGGACTCGTGGCTCACCTGGGAGCTCACGGCGACCGACTCCCGGCACTGGACCCGGGTCCGACTGGTCCACGACGAGGCGGATACCGCCGCCGGTCCGCCGCCCGAGCTCGACATCGTCCTCCGCCTACTCCTCGAATCGCTCGACTTCAGCGAGCCCTTCGCGCAAGGAGGCATGACCATTGGCCATGCCGAAGGTTCCAGGTTGTCGTGCGCTAGCAGATCGCCGAATGTCAACCCCGTCTTGCGCAACTGACCAGGCTTGACGAGCGGTCAGGCAATCGTGGTGACGTATGCGCCGACGAGAGTGGCGGTCTGCTGGTCGACATCGCCGGCGCGGCGATCGGCGTGACCTTCCTGGAAGTGGGCGAAGGCGGCAGTCGCGGCGATCGGGTTCACCTCGTCGTCGCCGTGGTCGTGGAACGAAACGTGCAGAAATGAGCCGTCTGCCAGCCGCAGGACGATGTAGCTGACATTGTTGGGCCGGGCGGCGGCCAGCTCGTCGAATACCGCTGCGACCCGCCGCTGGTCTCTTCGGCCGCTTCCGCCGACTTCGTGGAATACCGCGTCACCAACCGCTTCTGCATAGGGCCGACTATAGCGGCCGTCGGCGAAGTTCCCGGGGCCGCAGGACAAACGACGACCGGGTGCCGCTGAGGAACGACGACCGACGTGGTTGGGGTGGGTGGGACCCCATCAAGCTTGCCTGTCCAGGCTGCATTGCGCGCTCGGGGCGACATGGCTGCATTCGCCAGGCTGGTGTTCACGGTTCGGTTTCGCAATCAGGAGGCGGGTCTCGTGGGGCAAGCATGGGACGGAGCAAGGTGAGGGGCTCGCGCTTGGCCGGGTCCCCGGCCAGGAGGTCGGCGAGCAAGGGCCCGCGACCAGCCAGTGAATCCACGACCACGTCCAGCGTCCCGTGGAGGTCTGCGCTCGCCGGCGAGGCAACGGTGCGTAATTCGACATGGCCCGGCCGCACCACGGCGAAGAAGTGACGGTCGTTGCTGCCCAGAGCGACGGAGACGTCGAGGGGCTGGTTCTGCAGGAGGGCCACCATTGACGCGATGAACAAGGCATACGCGGCGACGGCGGCGTCTTCGAGGTGCTTCGAAGGCGAGCCGCCCCCCGTCACCGCGACGACATCGCGTTCATGTAGCCAGCCGTCCCAGAGCACGTGCAAGCTCAGGACCGTCCATGGGATGGGCCCGTAGGGCCCGACCACGATGTCCTGGTCGCCACCGTCCATCCGCTCGAGTAAGGCCGGAGCCTCCTCGCCGCTCCACCGCCGCAGTTCGTCGAGCGTCTGCTCCGGCGGCTGACCCGCCGACCACGAGAGCCACTCGTCGGGCGTAGCCCGGCTATCGAAAGGCTTGTCGAAGGGCCAGTACGGATCGCGCCGGAGACCGCACACGTGTAGTCGGCACGCGTCACGGACGTGTCGGAGGACTTCATGGGCAGTCCACCGATCGCAGCGGCTGCGACCGGCCCAACTCTCGGGGCTGAGGCCCTCGGCCATCGCTAGTTGTCGGCGCCGCAGTAGGCCGAGGGCATCTGGCAGGTCGTCGAGTCCCGCGGTGATCCCCGCCGTTCGATCCACCGTGATCGCCGCCAAGGCCACGAGTTTCGCGCGCCAGCCTCGGTGCGCGCCACCGCATCCCGGAGCCCGCACGACGACTGGGTGCCGCAGGGGGAACGACGACCGGCACACTCGCGGACCGTCCCGGAGCTACCAGCGAGTAGTGCCCCCGACTGCTTGAAACTCCGCTCTCCGAGTCGGATTGTCGAGATCCCTCATGGCGCGTGACGATGGAAGGGTGGCCCCGGCAATTCTGACAGTCGCTGAAATCGGTCTCGGCGTTCAGGGCTGGTTCGGCCCTCGCGAGCCCGATGCCACCCAGGTTCTTCGACCCGGACCCACCCCGGGGCCACAGGCCAAGCCGTCGTGTCTCTACACGTCCTCATGGAACCGGACGACCGGCTCGACCGCGTGGGTCGATTTCATCAAGCGATACCCCAAGCGGGCTCGCGAGGACCGTCGACTGTGGAAGCTATGGCCAAGGCAGGACGCGCGGCTATGCGTCATCGCCTCCGTAGCCGACTACGAAGACCTGGCCAACGCCTACCCGAAACGATGGTCCGACCAGCGCAGCAGTCCTCTCTACGCCGCCGACTGGGCACAAGTCCCCTCGGATGCAGTGCATGTCACTGCCGAGGCCGTCGTGGCACTCGAGAGCCGTCCCGGCAACGCTCAGCCGCAGTTTCATGGATGGAACGTAGAATCCACAGCCTGGTTCGCTTGGTGCTTTGTACGGCACGAGGTCGCCGATGGTCCGTAGCGCCTATGCCCACAGCTACGACCTGCGTGATTGGTAGGCCGGGTCCCGTTTGGGGATCGGCTTGCGGGATGGAGCGTTACGTCATGACGCCGTCCTGATGCCAGATCGCTTCTTGGCGCGCCATCTGCGGGATGCGTCTCGACGGGCCGCCGGCTTTCCGCAAGCCTGGCAGTAATGACTCCGACCAGCGGGCGGCTTCCGTCGGGGCGCATACGGGAGTCCGCACGAGCAGCAGACCGCCAATCCCTCGGACTTCGCTGTCGTAAGCAATAATTGCAGCGCCAGGGCGCCGAATAGTCCCTTTCCGGCAGTCCGCGCTACCGGTGCCGCGGCGGCGGGCTCCCACCGTGCTACGAGGCTGACCCGGCCCAGCGTGAGCCACTCGTTCAGGAGTAGATCGGCGACTCCTCGCTCTATCTCCATCACGTCTGCAGGGTCCATAGCGCCCCGCCAGCTCATCACCTGCCGGGGTTCCACAGTGGGCCACGGTTGAACGGCTTGCCAAGTCTCGACGTCGGGAAGTTCAGACGCCTGCAGTTTGGCGAAGACCGTCAATAGCGCTCCTGCGCGACTCGCCCACTGCCGCCAAATCGTCAGGTCGGTGTACGGGTACGGCCATCCGGTCGGCACGCAACTGCCGTGCGTGACCCCTTGGCTTACCGAAAAAAGGCTTGCGCCGTGGCCTGTTGGCAGCCCGACACTGCAGAGGTCCAGAACCCCGTACGTCGCGGCGAACGTCAGGATTTCCTCACCTGTTCGGTCGTTCCCTGTGGCTATGAATTGACCTAACAGGTCGCGCTCCACCTCGGCTGAGTGGCCTTCGCCCACGGTCCAGGAGAGCCGCCCGTCGTCGGTCTCGTGAGCGTCCTGCCAGTAGAGCCGACCTTGGTCGAGCCAGAGGGAGTGCGGTCTCGACCAGCGAGTCTGGTCCACCGCCGACCGCCCGATCTCCGCGCCGCGATCGCCGAACCCTGCGACGTACCACGACGTCAGATCCTCAGGCGACATCGACATACTGAGGTGATACTAGAGCGTTCGACGGGGACGGCGGAGCCGGAGCATGGTCCGGTGATGGCACCAGGCCAAGAAGGGAAGGTCAGGGCGTGATCAGTCGTTCCGGCTTTGCGAGACGGCTTGCCGCGGTCGTACCTCTCACCGTTTTGTCATTGCTGTTGTTCACCGTTGGCATTGTGGGCGTACTTCGGCCCACCCCGTCCCGGGCTGACATGGTGGATCGGATCGCCTCAGCTGTGGTGAGGTTCGCCAGAGTCGCCGCCGGCATGCCTTGAAGGTTCGCTTCCTTTGTGGACGTCGTCGCAGTCACGGTCCTGAGGATGGTCGAGCTTCCGGCGCCTTCGGTTCTGGCGGCTGACGACCGGGGTCCCGCAGGAGGAACGACGACCGGGTCCCGCAGCAGGAACGACGACCGGGTCCCGCAGGAGGAACCTCTTGGGAGCGCGTGGGGGTAGGTCTACCTAGGCCTAAAACAAGCGCATACGGCCGGGCGACCACCGCCGGCGCCCTGCGGCCCGGTGTTGGACGGTCCGCCCGGCGGGATGGGCCGCTATTGCTTGGTCTGGCGGACGCGTTGAGGCCTCCGG
>JAHFUP010000001.1:0-93691 GCA_023265025.1 Acidimicrobiia bacterium
GAACAATGCGTTTTCTTGCCATACAGAAAAATTCGCGGCCGCCCCACGAATCTCCTGCAAGGAATTACAAGTTTCCCACTTTGCCCGAACCGCCGCTATGTGCGGAACCCGGGACTAGCGAGCGGGGAAGCAGTTCGCGGTGACGGTGGCGATCAGGCCGTAGTGGTCCGACGCCGCGAGCCACGGGTCGTCGGGGTCGGCCTCGTCGAAGGCCAGCCGGGCGTCACCGACGTCGAGCAGGTCGTTCACCAGGATGTAGTCGAGGACGCTGCCGGCGCCGACCACGCCCTGGCGCAGGGGCGTCGGGACGGTGCGGTCCGGCTCGTGGCCGTGGTGATGGAAATGCGACGAGCGGAGCCGGCCCATGAGCAGCTCGATGGTGGGCGAGCCCGGGCGGGCGTTGAGGTCGCCCACGAGGATTGCCGGCAGGGGCGAGCGGCGGGCCATCCAGTCGAGCAGCCGCTGGGCCTGGGCGGTGCGTAGGACCTCGCCGCCCAGGCCGAGGTGGGCGTTGTAGACGTCGATCAGGCCGCCCTCGGCCCGGACGGTGACGCACTGGGCGACGCGGGACTGGGTGCCGAGGTCGAGCCAGGCGGTCGCCACCACCGGCACCCGGGACAGGACGCCGATGCCCTCCCAGAGGCCGGCCACGCCGGTCTTACCCCGCCGTTGGCACCGGTAGCGCAGGCCGCCGCCGCTCCGGCGCTCGACCTCGCGGACGATCCACCGCGCCTGGTCGGGGACCATCCGCAGCTCCTGCAGGCCGATGACCTCGGGCGCGAGGGCGACGAGCTGGCGGACGAGGAGCCGCCGGCGGGCGGGCCACCGGTCCGCGGTGTTGCGCAGGTTCAAGGTGGCGACCCGCACCGGCCCATCATGCAGCGCCGTAGCCTCAGACGGATGGAGCGACGGACGAAGATCGTGGCCACCCTGGGACCGGCGTCGGACTCGCCCGAGGTGCTGCGGCGGATGATCGACGCCGGCATGAACATGGCCCGCCTGTCCCTCGCCCACGGGCCGGTCGAGGAGACCATCGAGCGCATCGGCCGGGTGCGCGCCGTGGCCGAGGAGGCGGGACGCATCGTGGGCGTCCTTGTCGACCTCCCGGGGCCGAAGATCCGCACCGCCAGCTTCGAGCGCGAGGTGTACCTGAACGCCGGCGACGATATCGAGCTGGTCCAGGCCGACGAGGGCGCGACCAGCGACTGGCAGTCGATCGCCATCGACTACCCGGACATCGTCGCCTACCTGCGGGAGGGGGACACCATGCCGGTCGGCGACGGCGGCATCGCCCTGACCGTCGAGACCGTCCACGGTGACCGGGCCGTCGCCCGGGTCCGTTCCGGTGGGCGCCTGATCGGGCGCCCGGGCATGGCCCTGCCGGCCTCGCGTTTTCCCCTCGACTCCCCGACGACCGAGGACCTGCGGCTGCTGGAGACCGTGTGCGTGGCCGGCGTCGACGCGGTGGCCATCTCGTTCGTGCGCTCGGGCGCCGACGTCGAGCGGGTCCGCCAGGCCGCCGGCCCCGACGGGCCGATGCTGGTGGCCAAGATCGAGACTCAGGAGGCGGTCGACGCCCTGGAGGACGTCATCGCCGTCGCCGACGGCGTCATGGTCGCCCGGGGCGACCTCGGCATCCGGTGCGCGCTGGAGGACGTCCCCCACTACCAGAAGCGCATCATCGCCGCCGGCGTCGCCTACGGCCGGCCGGTCATCACCGCCACCCAGATGCTGGAGTCGATGCTGCGGGCACCGACGCCCACCCGGGCCGAGGTCAGCGACGTGGCCAACGCCGTCCTCGACGGGACCAGCGCCCTTATGCTCTCCGGTGAGACGGCCATCGGCCACGACCCGGTGAACGCGGTGGCCACCATGGCCCGCATCGCCACCCGGGCCGAGCGGGAGTTCGACTACCAGGGGTGGGGCCAGAGCCGGGGCATCCAGCAGGTCGCCGAGAACCGCGGCGCGCCGGCGTCGGTGCGCATCACCGCCGCCCTCTCCGCCGCCGCGTGGCGGGCGGCCAACGACGCCGGCGCCACCGCCATCATCGCCTGCACCAACAGCGGCACCACCGCCCGGGCCATCTCCCGCTTCCGCCCCGTCATCCCTGTGCTGGGTGTGACGCCCTCGCTACGCACCGCGCGCCAGCTGTCGGTCGGTTGGGGGATCACGCCGATCGTCGTCGAGGAGCACGCCACGACCGACGACATCGTGTGGTTCGCGGTCATCGCCGCGGTGGAGACCGGCGTGGTCAAGACCGGTGAGATCGTCGCCGTGCTGGTCGGCTCACCCGAGGAGCCGGTGCGGACGACCGACGTCCTCCGGCTGGTCCGGATCGGGGGGCAGGCGAGGTAGCCGGCCGGGGGCCGTCAGGTGGCGCGGGCCCCCAGGGACCCCCCCACGAAGCTGGCGATCTTGTCGAGGGTGGCCTGCTGGCGGGGCGCATCGGCGACCGGCGGGCCGAGGCCGTGGGAGTCCATGTCCAGCGGGTCGAACGGTCGGATCACCGGCTGGAGCACCTGCTGGAGGGTGGCGCTGGAGTTGACGGCCAGCACGGCCTCGGCCTTGCCGCCCAGGTTCTGGGTCAGGCGCTGCGTGTCGGTCGCGGTGACGGTGACCGACCGCTCGCCGGTCGCCATCAGCACGGGCACCTTGACGGCCCGGGCCAGCGTGGCCGGGTCGACCGAGAACATGCCCTTGAAGAAGGCGTCCTGGTTGGGCGGGAGGTTGGTCTGGAACTCAGGTCGCATCGCCTCGCGGGGCGGGAGGGCGCCGGTGGTCATCAGCCCGTCGATCATGGCCCGGTAGGCGCTCTCCGAGACCGGCCCGTGGGTGTACTTGTAGCCGTCGGCCATCACGTCGACCAGCGGACGGCCCGGTGTGGAGATCAGGGCCACGCTCTTGACGCGGTTGTCGCCGGCGGCGATGGAGAGGGCGATGGCCCCGCCCATGTCGTGACCGACCACGGCGATCCGGGAGCCGTCGACCTCCTGGCGCTGGCTCAGGAAGGCGAGGGCCTCCCTGGCGTCGGCAACCATGTCGTCCCAGCTGAGCTGCTGGCCGGTCTCGAGCTGGCTGTCGCCGATCCCCCGGTGGTCGTAGCGCATCGTGACCATGCCGGCCGCGGTGACCGTGGCGCTGAGGTCCTTGTACAGGTGGTCCGCCGGCCGGGCGGTAAGCGGGCCCTCGCGGTTCGCCGCCCCCGGCGCCGGCACGATCAGCACGGCGGGGAGCGCGCCCTTGGCGCCCTCGGGCACCGCCAGCGTGGCGCCCATCTTCAACTTGGCCGCGCCGAGGAACTGGACGTCGCGCTCGCCCGGCGTCGGCCGGAACTCGGCGTCGAGGCCGGCGCCCTCGTCGCCCCCGCCCCCCGAGCACGCGGCGGCGGCCAGCGCCAACGCCACGGCGACGGCCCCCAGCCGGGCCCGTGGGCGTAGGGCGGCTCCGCTCCGGACCGGTGGCACCCGCCGCAGTCTCGTCACGCCGGCAGTCTACGGATGGGCCGTCCCAGGCGGATCAGGGACAACCCCGAGGCGACCCCTGGGTTCCGACGACCTCCGGCGTAGAATCGGTGCCGATGGCATACGAGATGTCGATCGAGGTGCTGGACGGCGAGTTCCCCGCCCACCTCTGGATGGAGGCCCACGGCGACAGCCTGGTGGAGGCCGCGCTGCAGTGCGGTGTGGTCGAGTGGCGCTGGCAACGCTTCGACTGGGGCCTGGTCCTGGAGATCGACTTCGCCGAGGAGAGCGGCTGGGAGCGCTTCCGGGCCAGCACCGCCGTCCAGGCCGCCCTCGATGCCGTGCCCGACCGCTACTCCGGTCTGCTGATCTACCGCGGCAAGGGCGGCAGCTCGTCAACCAGAATGCCGAGAAGACCAATCCCGAGAGCCGGCGCCGGCGCCGTGTCCCTGGAGTTCCCCACCGAGTGGGTCTTCGAGCGGGCCACCGAACCGCCCGTCATGCAGTTCCTGCACTAGGGACGACCTCCGAGGGCGCGGACGGCGTCCGGGAGGTAGGGACCGTCGACGAAGGCGAGGCCGGCGGCTTCGACGATCGTCCGGGCCGGCGCCGACTCCTCCGCCGGCAGCTGGACCCACACGGCGCCGGCGCCGAGGCGCTGTGCCTGCTCGACGATCCCGGACAGCTCGTCGAGCGGCCGGTAGGAGTAGACGAGATCGACGTGGTCCGGGGCGACGCCCGTCCGCTTCGCCACCACCTCACCGCCTCCGAGCACATAGGCCGAGTAGTCGTCGGGCGCCGGGCCCCCGTGGACGACCACGTCGTACCCCGCCCGCACCAGCGTGTCCGGCACCTCGCGCGACGGCCAGTCCACGACCAGGACGACCTTGGACGCCCGCAGAACCTCCTCGGCCGTCATGCCTGGCATCGTACGTCTACCGTTCCCCCGGCAGGAACTGCGCCGAATGTGAAACGGCGACACTCCTGCGGAGACTGAAGGGCAAGTACCCGACCTAGAGGAGGACCATCACATGGCAGGCGCCACGAGCCGCAACCTGGACGCGCCCGACGAGACCCGCACCCCCGACAAGACGCTGGTGCAGTCGGTCCAGCTGGACGGCGCCAAGGTCGGCCGCATCACATTGCAGCCCGGCTGGAAGTGGTCCGAGTGCATCAAGCCCATCGTCGGCACGGACTCGTGCCAGGTCCACCACCTCGGTGTCATCCTGAGCGGCGCCATGCGCGTCGAGCACAACGACGGCTCGGCCATCGACCTCGCGTCCGGCGAGGTCTATGAGATCCAGCCCGGGCACGACGCATGGGTGGTCGGTGACGACGTCGTCGTCGGCCTCGAATTCGACCCCACCACGGCGGCCACCTACGCCAAGCCGTAGCCGTAGCAGAGCCCGATGTCGACCACCTCGCCGGCGGTCACCGACGCGATGCCAGAGTCCTTCTTGGCCAGCTTCAACCAGACGCCGGCTTGGCGCCCGTGATTGTCGGCCAGCCACGACTCCCAGGAGGCCGCGTCGGCGAACGCCCGGACCTCCACGTCGTCGGGCGCGCCCATCAGACGTAGCCGGGGAACTGCGAGTCGGCCGCCTTGACCTGGAGCGACGCAGCCACGTCGGCGGCGGTGACCGTCCGCAGCTCCTCGTCGGTCGGCTCGGGGAGGGCGTTGACCCGCCCGGCCTGGGCCGCGAGCAGGCGCTCGAACAGGTTGCGAACGGTCCGCCCGTTGGCGAAGGTCCGGTCGCGCGGCACCGTCCCGAGGTACTCCCCGATCCGCTCGTAGGCGACCGGTTCGACGACGGCGCCGGCCCGCCGGCAGAAGAGGTCGAAGATGGCGAGGAGCTCGGCGCCGTCATAGTCCGGGAACGCCAGCGTGCGGGCAAAGCGGGAGGCGAAGCCGGGGTTGGTGTCGAGGAACGTCGCCATCTCCCGCGGGTAGCCGGCGACGATGACCACCAACTCGTTGCGGTGATCTTCCATGAGCTTCAGCAGGATCGCCACCGCTTCGTGGCCGAAGTCGTTTCCGTACCCCTGCACCAGGCTGTAGGCCTCGTCGATGAAGAGGACGCCACCGAGCGCCCGCTGGACCTGGGACGCGACCCGTGGCGCGGTCTGGCCGATGTAGCGGGCGACGAGGTCGGCGCGTGTGACCTCCACCAGCTGGCCGGTGGAGAGGAGGCCGTGGGCGGCCATGGCCCGGGCCAGCAGCCGGGCGATCGTCGTCTTGGCCGTGCCGGGGTTCCCAGTGAAGACCATGTGGCGGGTCGGGCTCGGCACCCGCAGACCGGCCCGCGAGCGCGGCCCGGCGAGGGCGGCCTCGGCGATCATGCGCCTGAGCTCGGCCTTGACGTCGGCCAGGCCGACGAGCTGCTCCAGCTCGGCCATGACATCCGACGCCGCCGGTGCCGAGCCCGTCGACAGCTTGGGCAGGCCGGCGGCCCGGATGTCCTCGGCGACGAGCACCGGGCCGGCGCCGGGCCGGCGGGCGTGCTCGGCAAGGGCGCGCTCCAGCAGAGCTTCGGCGATGCGGGCGTTGCGGAAGCTGCCGGCCGGCTTGGCGGAACCCAACAGCTCGGCGGCCGCCGCGTCGGCGCCGGCATCGAGCGCGAACCCACGGGCGGTGGCGAGACGGACGAACAGGCGGACGAGGGCGGCGGTCCCGAGGTCCGACGTCCGGGCGGTGCGGAAGCGGCGGGCCAGGTCGGGGTTTGCCGCCGCCAGCGAGCCGGCGCCGTCCGCGGAGCTGGTGGCGACCAGGGTCACCGCGCCGCGGCTGTCAGAGAGCCGGCGGCGGATCTGCTCGAGGGCGGCGGCGCCGCCGTCGGCGGTCACCAGGCAGTCGAGCCCTTCGACGAAGAGCACGCCGTTGCCGGCCCGGTCGAACGACTCCGCCACCTTGACGAGCGGGTTCAGCTGCCACGTCGCGGGGCCGACGAGGTCGGTGGCGGTGACGAGGCGGCTGGCGCCCGACCCCACCCCCACGCCGGCCAGCGCGCGGGCGTAGGCGCGTGCCGCCATGCGTTGCCCGGTGCCGTCGGGCCCGGTGATGAGCACGTGCGGCCCGTAGGTGCCCGCCATGCCGCGGGCGATCTGCACGCAGGCCCGCAGCTCGGCGACCAGATCCGGCTGCTCGGTCACGTCGACGAACGGATCGTCGGCCGGCGGCGGTGCTGTCGGGCCACCGTGGTCTCCCGGCGATGGCGGGGCCGGATGCGGCCGCGGGTACACGACGAGCGCCTGCGCCTGCTCGGCCAGACGGTCCCCGACCCACGTCAGGTTGTTGGCGACGTTCCAGGTGTCCGACGCGGACGCCCCCAGGGCGACGGCGACGCTCAGCCGGCAGCGGGTGTCGACGAGCGCACGCCCGACGTCGATCCGGCCCCGCAGCAGGAGGCGCCCGGACTGGCCCAGTTGGACGATGTCCCGGTCGGCGAACGTCGACGGATCGGCGTCGGGCAGGCGGGCCCGGGCCCGGGCCGCCCGGCCCGCCTCGATCCGTTCGAGGGCGGCTTCGAGCAGCGCGGGCACGGCGGTGAAGCCGAGCCGCTTGAGCTGCACCGCCACCTCGACGTCGACGTCGTCGCGCGGCTCGCCGAGCACCCGGGCGGCGACCGCGCTCAGGGTGTCGAGCCGGCGTACGCACCACTCGATGTAGCCGGCCGGCCCGTAGAGCTCGGGGACCAGGTCCAGGGTCGCCTGGTCGGCGGCCGACGCCCACAGCCGCGCCAGCCCGATCCCGTCGATCGAGCGGTCGGAGGTCGCGGGATGGTCACGCTGGCGGGTCGCCAGGTCGGCGAGGGCCTCGGCCTTGGCCCGCAGCGGCGGCACCGTCGCCCACGCCCGGCACTGGACGACGAACTGGTCGACGGCGCCGGCCCGCATGTGCCGGTCCCCGCCGGCAGCCCAGAACAGCCTCGTGGCCGGCGGGCGGAACGGCGTCTGGCGCACGACGCAACCCGTCTCGTCGCTGTTGTAGGGCTCGGTTCGCCACGGGTCAAGGGTGTGCAACAGGCGCGGCACCACCGCGCCCGAGATGAGCGACCCGACGCCCACCAAGAGGTAGAAGAGGGCTTGGAGGTCGGCGGCGGCCGCCCCGCCGGCTCCTTGCCAGCCGTTCGGCGTAGGGGCGTCGCGCTGGCCGCGGGGAAGGTCGTCGATCGTCGCAGCCAGTGACGCCTGCACTGCGGCGACGTCATCGTCGGTCGCCGACCACGGCTCGCCCCACAGTGGGTCGAAGATGGGGTTCGTCGATCGGTACGCGTCAGGGATTCCGGCGGGCTCCTCCACGAGGGGCGATTAGACCATGTCCCCGCCGGCGGGCGTGCCGCCGGGACCGTATCGTGGCCGGGGAGAAGCGAGGGGGGCCATGATCGACCTGGATTTCACCGCCCGGTTCGTGGCGGGTTTCGAGGGCTTCGTGAAGCAGGTGTACCTCGACGCCGTCGGCGTCGAGACCGTGGGCTACGGCGAGACGCGGCGTGACATCATCGAGCGCTACCGGCGAAGCGGCATCTCACAGCAGGACGCGTTCGACCTCCTGAAGCGGCGGGTGCAGGAGTTCGCCGATGCCGTGGAGGCCTGCATCACCAACCGCGCCGCCCTGACCCCGAACCGGCACGCCGCCCTCACGAGCCTGGCCTACAACATCGGCGTCGGCGGCTTCAGGGACTCGACCGCGTGCAAGCGCTTCAACGCCGGCGACATCGCCGGCGTGCCGGAGGCCATCGGCTGGTGGAGCAAGGCAGGTGGCCAAGTCTTCGAGGGACTCTCCCGCCGGCGGGCCGCGGAGTGCGCGCTGTTCTCCGGCGCCGGCGCGCCGGCGCCGGACACGGGGGCCGTCCCGGTCTGGCCCGGTCGTCTCCTGCAGCAAGGCGTCGACGGTGATGATGTGCGCCGGGCGCAACGCCGTCTGGGCGAGCGAGGGTGGAGGATCACCGTCGACGGCCAATTCGGGCCCAAGACCGACGCGACCGTGCGCAAGTACCAGGGCGAGAAGGCGCTCGTCGTGGACGGGGTGATCGGCCCCACCACCTGGCAGGCGCTGTGGATCGCCCCCATCACCCCCGGCGGGACGGCCACCGAGTGACCCTGACCCCCGATTTGGCTGCAGTGACGTGCCTATAGGCACGTAAGTGCAGCCAAATCGGGGGTCTTGCCGACCGGATGGATTTAGGACACCGCGACGTGCAGGGCCTGGGCGAGCTTGGAGCGGCTGTCGATCCCCAGCTTCTCGTAGCTCCGCTGGAGCTGCGTCTCAACGGTACGGACCGAGAGGTACAGCCGTTCGGCGATGCCGCGGTTCGGCACGCCGGCGGCGGCGAGCGTCGCGATCTCCAGCTGGCGCGCCGTCAACATCGCCTGGCTGGACGTGTTCACGACGGCGGGGGTGACCACCACGTCGCAGCGGCGCGCCAGCTCGGCGACGCGGGCCTCGAGTTGGGCGGCCCGCCGCGGCTCACCCGAGCGGTAGCGCAGGGTCGCCGCTTCGGCCGCCGCCTCCGCTCCGAACAACGGTGAGCCCATCCGTTCGAAGGCGGCCGATGCCTGCTCCAGGCCGTCGGCGTCCCGCCCGCACAACGCGGCGGCGTACCGGGCGGCCACATCGATCAGCGTTGCCGCGCTCGCGGCGCGCAACTCCTCGAGACGGTCCACGACCGCGGGTGCCTGGCCCAGCCGGGTCAGGTCATGCAGGCAGTCGAACTCTCCTGTCCCGTCGCCCCCGTCCCGTGCCAGTCGGGCCGCCTCGGTCAGCTGCCTGCGGGCCATTCCCAGCTCCCCGTCAGTCACCGCGAGCCATGCACGCGCCCGCAGGAACGCAGCGTCGGCGCCCTTGTTGGGCGAGTGCGGAAGCACGCTGTTCACGCCATCGAGCACCCTTCGTGCTTCGGCGGCCTGGCCGGCCAGCGCCAAGGCATGCGCCAGTCGGATCATGGCGAGCCGCTGGCGGTGGGGCCACCGCTTGTCGGTGTAGAGGACGACGGCCTCCCGGCAGAGCGGGACCGCCTTCTCGGGCTGGCCGGCCACCAGGAGGACATTGGCCAGGGCGAGCCCGAGGGCAGCCTCAGCGGCGGCGTTCCCGTGGGCGCCGGCCCGGGCGTGCTCACGGGCGAGCAGGTCCTGCGCGCTCTGGATACGCCCCGACTGGATGAGGGCGAGCGACCTCGTGGCCCAGTGGTTCTCGGGGGCCGCGTGGGTCGGCGTGGCCGTCGGCGCCACCGACGCCTGGCCCTGGATGCCGACTGCGAGCGCCTCGACCGGCCGCCCCATCCGGGCCAGACATGCCGAAGCGATGCGACTCACGCCGGCGCTCCGGCCCTCGGGTCGCTCCAGGAGGGGCACCACCACCGCGTAGGCGGCCGCCACGTCGCCCTCTTCCAGCAGGACAGCGGCTCGGGCCGCGGCGACCTCGGCGTTCATCCCGGCACTGCCGATCAGCGTCTCGGCCCGCTGCGCCACTTCCAACGCCTCGGGCAAGCGGCCCATGCTGACCAGGTTCTCGACGCGTAGGCAGGCGATGCGGCCCTGTGTGGTCTCGTCGCCGGCCCCGGCCGAGAGGGCGGCCAGGCTGGCCTCGGCGCGCTCCGTGTCGCCGTCGAGCCAGGCCAGCTCGGCGTCCAGCAGGGCGGCGTCGAACCCCGCCCCCGCCGACACGGCCGATCGGATCAGGCGCTCGGCCAGTGTCAGGTCGCCCTGGTGCCGGGCGACCTCCGCGGCGGCGAAGAACTGCTCGGCAGGTAGGTGGTGGTTCGCGGCGGCCGCGTAGGTCGCCCGGCGAACGACGTCGTCCCGCCGGCGGCAGCCGGTCTCCTCGAGGTCGTCGAGGAGGAGGCCACTCACGGCTCGGACGCGCGAGGCGGGGATCCGGTGGAGCACCACTTCCCTGTACAGCGGGTCGGCGATGCGCACGGTCTGCCGGTTCTCGGTCTGCTCGACAGCGAGCAGCCCCCGCCGTTCCAGGGCGGCGACGGCCTTCGGCGAAGCGAGCTGCTCCAGCGTCGCCAGGCCGAGAGGCTGCCCCAGGGCCACGGTCTCCAGGGCATCACGCTCGTCGTCGTCAACGGTGCCGTAGCGCGCGTCGAAGTGCTCCACGAGGCGGGAGGGAACGGGCAGATCGCCCGCCATCCGCCAGAGACCGTCGTGGTAAGTGAGCGCGGTCCCGTCGCGGGCGACGGTGATCACTTCGGTGAGGTTCTGGGGATTGCCGGCGCTCATGGCGACCAGACGCCGGCGGGTGGCAGGCTCGACCGGGCCGTCGAGCAGCGCGTCGGCGAGGGCGTCCATCGATGCGTCGTCCAGCGGGGCGACGTCGATCCTCGCAAGGATGCCGTCCCGCCACAGCTGGACGATGGGATCCGGCGCGGCCACGCCACTGCGCACGGTGAGGATCACAGTGGCCAGCCGTTCCGAGGCGATCCGGCCGACGAGCGCAGCCGACAGATCGTCGAGGAGATGGGCGTCGTCGACCAGGAGGGCGCACGGCCGGGCGTCGCCGGCGAGGAGCGCCTCGGGACGGGCCAGCAGCCCGGTGGGGCTGACGGGGCTCCCGTCGGGCGCGGTCAGCAGCGGCGCCAACGCGCCCAGGGGGATGGACCGCAGGGCTCGCCCGCCGGCGACCCGGACGGTGCGGAGGCCCCGGCCGCCCGCCAGTTGGAGGCCGGCGTCCGCCAAGCGGCTCCGGCCCACACCCGCGGGCCCGGCCAGGACGACTCCGGCGGCGCCGCCGGCCAGCAGATCCCCCACCCGCTCCAGCTCGACCTGCCGACCGATCAGCTCCATCGCCCACCAGAATCGCCGGGGGCGACACCTGATGCCAGCACGGTTCGCGCTGCATCGGCACAACTTCCGACCCGTCCGTGTTGTGCGTTTGTTGGGCGTTTTTTGGGCGTTCCGTGGGCGAAGTCGGACGCCGATCGGTACGATCCAAGGCCGTGAGCGACGCGGGCGCCCGCATTCTGGTCATCGACGAGGACCCGGTCTTTCGTGGCCTGTTGACCACCTTGTTGCAACGCGACGGATTTGCGGTCGAGGCGGTGCCGGGGAGCCAGGAGGCCGTCTCCCGACTCGAACGGGGGGACCCCGATCTGGTGGTCCTCGACCTGGACCTCCCGGAGATGGCCGGGCTGGACCTGCTGAACCGGATCCGCTCCTCGTCGCAGGTGCCGATCATGATCGTCTCGGCCCGCAGCGCCGAGACGGAACGGGTCCTCGCCCTCGACATGGGTGCGGACGACTACGTGGTGAAGCCGTTTCTGCCCAGGGAGTTCGGGGCTCGGGTGCGGTCGCTCCTACGCCGAACCCGCCCCTCCCCGGTGCCCACCACCTACACCTTCGGGCCGCTCGAGATCCGCGTGGCGACCAGGGAGGCGCTCGTCTCAGGCCGCCCCGCGGCCCTGACCCCGAAAGAGTTCGACGTGCTCGCCTACTTCGCCGGCCGCCCGCGCCAGGTCGTCTCCCGCAAGGAGCTCCTGGAGCAGGTCTGGAAGTCGTCGGAGGAGTGGCAGGACCTGGCCACGGTGACCGAGCACGTCCGCCGCCTGCGGCACAAGATCGAGCCCGATCCCGCCAACCCGCGCTGGCTGCGGGCCGTGCGCAACGTCGGGTACTGCTTCGAGCCGGGCTGAGCGGCTCATGCCTGAGCACCGCGCCGTCGTGCGCGCCAGGCAGTACGTCGACCTCCTCCATCGAGGGGACTTCGAGTCCATGCGGCATTTCTACGCCGACGACGTGGTGTGGCACGTGGGCGGCCGGCACAAGCTCAGCGGCGTCTACCGGGGCATCGACGCCGTGTTCGACTACTTCGCCCAGGTCAGGGTGCTCACGGGTGGCACGCTCAGGTTGGAACCGCACTCCATCCTCGCCTCGGACGCCCAGACCGTGATGTTCACGCGCGTGACGGCCCGCCGGGAAGGCCGGGGGCTTGACGTCGAGCTGGTGGAGATCCTCCGCATGACGCCCGACGGGCGGTGGACCGAGTATTTCGGGATGCCGAGCGACGGGGCCGCCGTCGGCAACTTCTGGGACTGACGACCCTCCTCCCCGTCACGCCCAGAACGCGTCCACCGCCTCCTGATCGTCGGCCACGGCCCAGTACTCGGTCCACCGCTGGTCCGGGCCGACCTTCATCACCTGGGCGAGCAGCACGTCGAGGCCCCGGTCGTTCCGGCGGCCCGTGACCCGGATGAACATGGCGATGTGTCGATCGGAGGCGAGGATCGATTCCGGTTCCAAGTGGAGGCTGCCCCCGGTCAGCTGGCGCACCAGGCGGAAGTAGTCGAACAGCGCATCCTTGCCCCTGTAGTCGCCGGAAAGCCGGTGCGAGCCGGCGACGTGCCAGAGCACATCGTCGTCGTAGAAGTCCCGCAGGGCCTCAACGTCCCATGCGTGGAACGCGTCCATGTACTGGCGGGCGCGCACGACCCCCGGATGTTCGGCGATCGACCACTCGGTGGCCTTCGCCGAGGGCGTCATGCGCCCGTCCCGTTCCCGCCCGCCCCGAACAGGTCGTTCTCGGCGTCGCGATTGTCGGAGAGATTCCAGACCTCGCAGATCTTCCCGGTCGCGTCGATCTTCTGGGCGCAGGCGTACGACAGCTCCACGGGGCCGGGCGGCTGGTTGTAGACGACCCTCACGATCGCCACCGCCCGGGAGTCATCCGCGAAGACGTCCTGGATGTCGACGTCGGCCGGAGCATCGTCGGCTCCCGGGTTCCCGCGCATGCGGATGATGACATCGTCGGTGGCCAGCGATCGCCACGTCTCGACGTCGCCTTGGAACCACGCGGTCAGAAAGCGGCGCGCCGCGCCGGCGTTGGCGTGCTCAGCCACGTCAGCCGTACAGCGCGTCCCAGGCGGCTTCGTCGCTCGCAAGGAGCCAGCCTTCACGCAGGTTGCCGTCGGCGTCGAACCGGGCCGCGTAGGCGACGATGGCGTCGACCCGTGCTCCGTCCCGTTGGGTGGGCACCCGGAGGATGGCTGCCGCGTAGTCCTCGTCGGCGAGCACCTCGACCGGGTGCATGACGCTCACCTTCCGCGCCGTCGCCGGCTGGCCGGCGAGAAGGCCGGCGAGGGCGTCGGCGCCCCGGTACGTGCCGCCCCGGGGCCCGGGCCCGCCGTGGTGGAACACGGCGTCGGCGGACCAAAGGGCCAACATCGTGTCCACGTCGCGCCGGTCATGGGCCTCCAGCGCAGCGCGGACCCGGGCCGCGTTTCGATGCTCGTCGCCCACGGTCTCACGCTACCGCGACGCCTCGCGCTCAGCGACGGGCCCGCCGGGCGCTGGCCATGCTCGCCCGCAGCTCCTCGCGCAGCCGCTCGTCGTCGAGCTGCCCCTTCTCGAGGAGTGACTCCACGCTGCCCGCCAGCCGGCGCCGGTCGTCGGCGGTGATGTCCTTCGACGTGACGACGATGATGGGGATCGCCCGCCACTCCTCGTGCTCCCGCACCGCGGTGATGAACTCGAAGCCGTCCATCACGGGCATCAGCAGATCCGAGAAGATGAGGATCGGGCGGCGGGACGCCATGGCGTCCAGCGCGGCCCGGCCGTGCTCCGCTTCGATCACCTCGGCCCCCGCCTTGTCGAGGATGTCGCGTATCCGCGCCCGGGAGACCTCGTCGTCGTCGACCACGAGCACCGGGCCGGCGGGGGACTCGCCGCAGTTCTTCCGGACCAGGCTCACCAGCCGGTCCCGGTCGACCGGCTTGGTCAGGTAGTCCGCGGCGCCGAGCGACAGGCCGAGGGCTCGCTGATCGGTGAAGGTGAGCATGATCACCGGTACGTCCGCCAGATCGGGGTCAGCCTTCAGCTCGCCCAGCAGGTCCCATCCGTCCTGGCCCGGCATGATGACATCGAGGGTGATGGCGTCCGGCCGGGACTCGCGGGCCAGACGCAGCCCCTCCTCGCCCGACCCGGCGGTCACCACGCGGTACCCCTCCCGCCCGAGCCAGCGCCGCAGCATGTCGAGGACGGTCGGGTCGTCGTCAATGACCAGGACCGACGCCGCGTCGGGGGCGACCGGGTGCTCCTCGGCGATCACCCGGCCGGCGGTGGCGGCGACGACGTCCGGGTCCCGGACGACCGCGGGGAGCCGGACGGTGAAGGTCGAGCCCTTGCCCGGTTCGGCGGCCACCGTGATGTCGCCGCCCATCATGCGGCAGAAACGGCGGCTGATCACCAGCCCGAGCCCGGTCCCGCCGTACTTGCGGGTGGTGGACGAGTCGGCCTGGGAGAACGGCTGGAACAGCTTCTCCATCTGGTCGGGCGTCATGCCGATGCCATCGTCGGCGACGGTGAACGTGAGGCTCGGCTCCTGGCGGTCCTCTCGGACCACCTCCAGCCGGATGGTGCCGCTCTCCGTGAACTTGGTGGCGTTGCTAAGCAGATTGAACAGCGCCTGGCGCACCTTGGTGACATCCGCGTGCATCTGCCCCACGTCGTCCGGGACCGTGACCGCGAGGGCGTTGCCCTTCTTGTCGATCAGCGGGCGGATGGTGGCGACGACGTCGTCGACCATGGCCCGCACGTCGAACGTCTCGAGGAAGAGCTCCATCCTCCCGGCCTCGATCTTGGACAGGTCGAGCACGTCGTTGATCAGACCCAACAGGTGGTGCCCGGCACCGCGGATCCTCTCGACGTCCGAGAGCATCTGATCCTCGCCCAGATCGGTCAGATCCTCCTGCAGGATCTCGCTGTAGCCGATGATGGCGTTGAGCGGCGTCCGGAGCTCGTGGCTCATGCTGGCGAGGAACGCGCTCTTGGTCTGGTTGGCGACCTCCGCCTCCTCCTTGGACAGCTGCAGCTCCGCCGCCGCCCGCTCCCGCTCGATCACCCGCCCGAGCTGGTTCCCGACGTCGCCCATCACATGGAGCAGCGACGCCGGCGGCTCGGTCGGCTCGCCGGTGTCGAACTCCAGTACGGCGGCCACCTCCCGCCCGAGGATCACCGGGAAGGCGATGCGCCCGCCCGCGGGCGTGTCGCCGGCGCCGCGGGCCGGCGTCCAGGCTCGACGGCGGGCGAGGATGGCTTGCCGGGCTGCCGTGTCGTCGAGGGTCACGCCGGCCAGCCCGCGGGCCGCGGGATGCGAGGTGAGCAGCACCGGCCGCGCGCTCCCGGGCCGCTCGGGCTCCTCGACCAGCCATGCGTGACCCGCTTTCCACGCGGTGTACGCGCAGACGCGGGCCAGCAGGATCCGGCTCGCCTCCTCGGTGGTGGTCGCCTCGTTGGCCGCCGACGACACCTCCTGGAGGAGCTGCAGCGAGCGGGTGCGATCCTCGAGCTCGCTGGTGCGCTCTCGGACGGTGGCCTCGATGGTCTCCACCGTCTCTTGCAGCCGGCCCGCCATCGCGTTGAAGGCGCCGGCCATGGCGCCGATCTCGTCCGACGTGCGCACCTCGGCCCGCCGGTTCAGATCGCCCTCGGCCAGCTCACCCGCCGCCGACGCCACCGCGCCGACGTTGCGGGAGATGCGCCGGGCGACGACGAGGGTCAGTGCGAACGACATCGCGACGACGATCAGGACGAGCTCGAGGGCGAACCGCCGGCCCGCCAAGTGATGGTCGCGGCGGATCTCCAGCAACGCGTCCTCCCGCTCCAGCAGCTGCGGCCAGAGACGGGCGTAGGCCTCGTGCGCGGCCCGGGCACCCTCCAGCAGCCGCGCCTGGGTGGTCGGCGGCGTCGGGCTCACGACGACGCTGTCGGTCACGAGCCGGTTGAAGCCGGAGACGGCGTCGAAGGTGGCCCCGACGTCGGGACCGAGCAGGGCGACGAGCTCGGGTCGCTTGGACGCCTGGCCCGCGATCTCGAAGTCGGAGCGGAGGCTGTCGGCCGTCTGTTGGAGGAGCGCCACCCGGGCGGCCACGTCGGCCCGCTCCCCGGGCTGCAGTTCGCGGGCCGGGAGCCTCGTGACCACGCCACTGAGGCCGCTCAACTGGCCGGCGAGCTCGGGCTGGCGCAGCAGCAGCGCGTCCATGATGTAGTAGGTGTCGAGGTCGGGGTCGAGGATCAGTTGCGATGCGTCACCCACGTGGGTGATCAGCTGCCGGATCCGCGAGACCAGGCTGTCGTAGCCGTCCGGACCGAGGGCCTGCTCGGGCGGAAGCTTCCGCACCCGTTCCCAGTCGGCGGCGACGCTCGCCACCCGGACATCGGTGTCCAGCGCACGGGAAAGGGCCCGGTCCGCGGCGTGAAGATCACGGAGATCGGCATCGACGCGGGCCGCGGCCGCCGAGACGTCGGCCCGGGTCTCCACGGCTGACCGGTGCTCCAGGACGTGGACGAGGACGCTGCTGAGCGGCCGTAGGAACCGCACCCCTTCGCGCTCGTGCTGGGCGAAGTCGATCTTGGTGCTCGCTTCCTGGAGTAGGAAGTACGTCGTGAGGGCGAGGGGGACGGCGAAGGTCAGCGCCACCACGGCGAGCTTGCGCCAGATGCGCGAGGTGATGAAGCGCATGTCAGCCGGGCTCCGAGACGCTCACGAGGGTGAAGGCCGGAACCGGGTCGTGGAAGCCGGCCAAGGTCAGCAACCCCCTCTCCTCGACCTCGACCGCGCCGTCGACCTCGCGCCGGGCCCGCTGGCTGATGAGGATCTCGCCTGGTTCGGCCCGGTTGCAGAGCCGGGCCGCGAGGTTGACGACGCTGCCGATGACGCCGTACTCCAACCGGTCTTCGAAGCCGATCTCGCCGAGCGTCGCATACCCGAAAGACACGCCCACGCTGAAACCGAGGTCGTGCCCCCGGCCCTTCCACTCCGGCGTCATGTCGTCCATCTCGTCGCGCATGGCGACCGCCATGCGCACGGCCCGGTGGGCCGGATCGGGACACGGCACGGGGTCGTTGAAGAACGCCATCAACCCATCGCCGGCGAAGTACCCGACCGTGGCACCGAAGTCGTGGATCGTGCGGCCCATGGCGCCATGGAAGTCCCGGAGCACAGCCATGACGTCCTCCGGTTCGGCCGTCTCGGCGAAGCGGGTGAACCCGCGCAAGTCGCAGAACACCACTGCGATCTGGCGGCGGTGCGTCGCGAGCACGCTCTCGGCGCCGGCCGAGACGACCGCATCGGCGAGCTGCGGCGAGAGGAATCGCCGCAGCCGGGACAGCCGGGCCATCTCCTCCACTTGGTCTCGGGCTCGTACCTCGAGCGTGCTGTTCCACTCTGCCAGCTGCTGCACCAGCTCCCGCTCCTGGTCGCGAAGGCGTTTGCGCTCGAGGCATGATCCCAGCCGGGCCTTCAGCAGTACCGGGTCGAACGGCTTGGGGAGGTAGTCCTCCGCCCCCATCTCGATGCAACGCACGACACTGCCCACATCGTCGAGCGACGAGATCATCACGAACGGGATGTCGCGCAGCCTCTCGTCGTCCCGCCGCCGTTCCAACACGCCGAATCCGTCCAGCACGGGCATCTGGAGATCGAGCAGGACGAGGTCGACGGGATGGGTTGCCAGGAGGTCGAGCGCTTCCGCGCCGTTCCCGGCGGACAGTGTCGAATAGCCGAGCCGGCCCAGCCGGCGGGCCAGCAGCTCAGACGTGTCGGCGTCGTCGTCGACAATGAGGACCAGTCCCCCACTGTCTCCTGCCGCAGGCGAAGGCTCGTGCGCAGGTGCGACCGGGGGCCGGCGCGGCCTCGCGACCTCCTGCGTCGGATCCTTCCCGTGGTAGGCGAGGGACCGGGCCCTATGGGCCGAGCGCTGGATGCGTTCGAGGTCCGCGAGCGCAGCCTCCAGCCCGTTGGTACCGACCGCGGCGAGCAGCTCGCCGCATCGACGCTCGATGGTATTGAGGGGCCCTTCGAGGGCACCGGCGAGCATGAGGCGGTCGACCGGCCCGGCGGCCATGCTCTCTTCGCTCAGGACGGCTCTGAGGGCGGAGATGGCGTCGCGACCGGCCCGCGAAATGGCCACAAGCTCACGCCGAACTGGATCAGTGAGGAGCTCGTCGTCCTCCAGGATGAGCTCGCAATACCCGACGACGTGGTTGAAGAGCGTGAAGAGATCGTGACGCAGCTCGGTCGGCGCGCCGAGCGCCATTAGTCCGATCCGGCTGTGCCGAGCAAGGCGCTGATCTTCCCGAGCAGCCGGGGCAACTCGATCGGTTTCGTGTCGTAGTCGTCACAGCCGGCTTCCAGTGCCTTGTCCCGGTCGCCGGCCATGGCGTGCGCCGTCAACGCGATGACCGGGATACGCCCGGTCGTGGGACTGGCCTTGAGCCGGCGGGTGGCTTCCCAGCCGTCGATGACGGGAAGGCTCATGTCCATCAGGATGAGGTCCGGGATCTCGGCGTGGGCGACGGACTGTGCCTCCTCACCGTCGACGGCGATGGAAACCTCGAAGCCGCGACGCTGCAACCGACGGACGAGCATGTCGCGGTTGTTGTCGTTGTCCTCCACGAGGAGGATCTTCATCGTCGCGGCCACATCCACCAGCTCCCTGGTCCTCCAGCGCCAGGCTCCAGCATGCCATCGGCCGTCCGGTACGGATAGGCACACCGCTCAGCGAAGGGCCGCGAACGATGGCGTTGCCGCCGGGTCAGGAGATCGCGAACGGGGGGTAGTCGTCTACGAGGAGGTAGCCGTAGGCACTGACCCTGGTTCCGAGGCGGAGCGAACCGATCATGAACCGGCGCATGCCCTCCGGCCACCGGCCCGTGAAGAGGACGGCAAAGAAGGCCGCAATGGCAACGAACACGGCCGCGATGGCCACAAAGAAGCTGTACAGCGCGATGGGAATGATCCAGAGAAACCGCAGCCCGACCGTCAGCCGATTTCGGTTCTCGAGTTGAGGATGGATGTCGACTCGCAGCGGGTCGCCCTCGGGATCTTGAGATGCCATCGAGAAGTCGAAGGCTGGGTACGGCTCCCGGAGCCACATGGACGCCTGACTGCCATGGACGGCTGACGACCGGCTCGCTACCAGATGGTTTCGACCAAGTTGGACTCTTGGATAGCGCCATCGCGCGTCACCAACGGCAGATCGAGCGCCTTGGCCGTCGCCACGATGAACCGGTCCCACGGGTCGGTGAGAAGTGTGCGGGGATCAGCGTGAAGGCGTCAGCTAGAGCAACGTCGATCACATGGATGGTCGTCGCCGACTCACACGCCATCGTCTGGTACGTCCAGGGTTGGTCCCGGCTCTCAGGGACTGGCAACTCACGTCGCGCTGAGGTCGCTCCGAGCCAAGGTGCTGCCCCGCTCGAACGTTTCCCGGTCAAGATCGGGAAGGTCCGGTAGCGATCCAGCGAGGCCGCTCGGTTCGCCAACGGCAGGATCGGTCTCGATCACCCGGAGATGTGCGCCGGGCCGAAGGCCGAGACGGGCGACCTGATCGGCCGGAATGCTCTCGTCCGCGGCAACGACAAGATCCTTCCCGACGATTGGATTCGTGGCGCTCACAGCCTGATTGTACGACGCCACGAGTCCGGTGGCCCGCTCCGCGACGGACTGCCACGGACATCGGCGGTGGCCGCAAGGCGCAGCTGATGTCATCGCGGCGCCGAGTCGTTGTGGCGCGTCTTGTGGCCCACGGCCGGATCGGAGCCGAACTGGAGACCGTCACAGCGGCTGAAAACCACCCTTGAGCGGGCGACGAGAATCGAACTCGCCTTCTCGGCTTGGGAAGTCGGCCGGAGGCACTTCGCTGAGCTGCCAAATCCGCGAAAGTGCAGGTCACAGGCCATACGACTGACCGCTGTTGTTCCCTCCGACACCCTGGTTCGCGGTAGATATGGCACGACTATGGCACGAAACGGCCCTTTCGCCCTCTCCGATAGCCAGGCGGAAAGAAGCGTCCACCCGCTGCTCGCAGTGCCCCCTGTCCTACTCCTGTACTACCATGAGCGGCATGGCTGGACGCAAGAAGCGGTCGATCTCGATGCCGCCCGACCTTGACGCACAGATCGAGGACGCTGCTAAGGCCGGCGGTGTCACGTACAGCGCGTGGCTCGCGGCGGCGGCCCGCAAAGAGTTCCTCGTTCAGGACGGCTTGGAGGCCGTGGCGGAGTTCGAGCGGACGGACGGTGCATTCACCGACGCCGAGCTGGCCGAGGCGGAGGCCTGGGCGTCCGACGCAGTCGTCCGTTCGCGTCGGACCGGCACCGCCCCACGTCGCAGCGCCTGATGGGCGTGACGTACGACACGGGTGCCCTCGTCGCCGCCGACCGGGGTGAGCGGCGGATGTGGGCTCGGCACCGCGCACTCCTGGCGCTTCGCACAGTCCCGACGGTGCCGGCGCCCGTCGTTGCCCAGGGTTGGCGTGGAGGTGGGCGCCAAGCCCTACTTGCCCAGCTCCTTCGTGGTTGCGATGTCGAGGTGCTCGATGATGGCCGAGCGCGTGCCGTCGGCGCTCTCGCCGCACAGGCAGGCGCATCGGACGTTGTCGACGCGTGTGTCGCAGAAGGGGCGCTGCGACGCCGCGATCTCGTCGTGACGTCCGACCCAGAAGATCTCAGAGCCATTGCTGGCGCAGCCGGCGGCCACCTCGAACTAGAGCGGCCCTGACGTCGTCACCACGTCACCGAGAAACTGATATGAAATGCCGGCGATTCGATGGTCGCCGGCGCAGTACTCGTACAGGTGGCTGTCGAGGGCGCACCAGAACCGCCGATCGGTTGCGTACTGAGGCGTGCTGGTCCAGACGCAGTGTCTCGCGCCATCATCGTCCGCGTGACCGCTGACGAAGCTCTGACGGGGAACAGACCGGATGGGACCGTCGAGGTCGTCGGTCACGACAGCCGATGGCGGGATCAGTTCGATTCCGAGGCACAGCAGCTGCAAGACGTGCTCGCTGCTCTCACGCCGACGATCGAGCACATCGGCAGCACAGCCGTGCCCGGCATCCCAGCGAAGCCGACGAATTGACATCCTCGTGCTCGTCGACGACGTGCAGGAGATGCTTCACCACCGAGACGCGCTCGCTGCGCTCGGTCACGAGTACCGACCCGCGTCCCTCACGTCCAGTCATGACCAGCTGTTCTTCCGCAAGGTCAACCCTGCTGGGAAGCGGACCCATCACCTGCACGTGGTTGCCAGGAGCTCCCCAAAGGGTTACGACCATCTCGCCTTTCGCGACTACCTGCGAACCCACGAGGCAGAAGCGCAGGCGTACGCCGCCATGAAACTTGAGCTCGCCGAGCGATTCGCCAACGAACGAATGCGGTACGTCGACGAGAAGGCAGTCTACGTGGACGAGCCCATGGCGCGCGTCAGGGCGTGGGCATCGACACCTCAGTAGGGAACCCAGGGATCACACCCGAGTGGCCGCCCATATTCGGCGTTCTGGACGGGGCCAGGGAGCCAGCGAACAGGTGCATCGGCGGCACGGCCATTGACAGTGTCGTGGCCTCTCCGGTGGACCCATCTCGCTGTTATCGGGCGCCGCAGTGGTGCCGTTTCCCGGGCGGTCGTCCGCTGGCGGTGAGCGGGAGACCGCTCGCGGCGGGTGTCCGACCTACCCGGCGTTCGGGGCGCTCCGCGGCGGTTCGGTTTGACCGCGGTTATGGGCGCCCTCAGCGATGTGTTCGGACCTGAACGCCCGGGAGGTTCGTGAAGGCGGTGTCGTCGGCGCTGACGACCATGCGGGCGGTAGCCCTCGCAGTTGCGGCGATGATCAGGTCGTGCGCCCCGCGAGGTCGTCCCTCGCGTCGGACGTGAACGAGCAACTCGGCGTGGGCCTCCGCCACCGCGCGGTCGTAGTCGAGGAGGGGGATCACGGCCAAGACGTCCTGGAGAAAGGCGAGGCGGGACGCTCGCTTCTTTCCGGAGGACAGGTGCACTCCGACTCGTAGCTCCGCCGCGGTAATGGCGGCGATCGCCACTTCGTCGTCGTCGGCGAAAGCGTCGTCGAGGTCGGTTACCGAACGTTCCGCGTCGATCAAGAAGGTAGTGTCAAAGAGGAGCCTGGTCAGGGCCGTTCCTCGATCTCGACGACGGAGCGGACGGCAGCCAGGTCCTTCGACCACTGAGGATCCGGTCGGTGGCGGCGGAGCAACGCCTTGACATCGGCGCCGTGGCCGTCATTCATCGGCTCCAAGATCGCGATCGCCTTGCCTCGTCGAAGGATGGTGAAGCGTTCGCCACGGTGTTCCACAGCGTCGAGGAGGTCGGCGAAGCTCCTTGCCGCCTCGGTGGCTGTGATCTCCGACATCTAGATCAGATTATCAGACCTCGGAACCCAGAGGCGGCTGCCGTCCGCGGTCCGGGCGCTCTCGGAGCCGGCGGTCTGGGGCATACCGGTGCTCACCCGGGGTCGTCATTCGGGGACAGCGGGCAGTGCTCCAGAGGGACCGCGTCCATTTTCGAGTCGGCGCCGGCGTCGGCCGCCGGCGTTCGTTCGTAGCGTGCGAGTCGAGCGACACACCGGGCGGTTCCGGCATCCTATGGACGTGACGGAAGACCACTCGGAACACGTGCGGCTTCATCTCGATGTGGACGAACTGGTTCCAGCTAGAGGCCTCTGGGCAAGGAGATGTTCCTGGTGCTTGCAACCCCGGGAATTGTCTACGGCTGCGCCGCGGGAGACACGATCCGAGTCGGCGACGACGGAATATTCGCTGTCGTCCGGCGGGGGGGCAACGTCGCCGTGCACATCTATTCGAAGCCTCCGCTCCAGGCACGGGACATTGAAGACCTAGAAGGGAGGTTTGACCCGCTCCGTGGACTCGTCGAAGTTCCGGCTCATCGCCGGTTCGCGGTCGTGACCGTCCCAGTGTCTGCGGGGTTCCCGGCCATCGAGGCTGCGATTGCGTGGTGGATCTCGGCCAGACCCGACACAGCGGAGTGGTTCTTCGGCAACGTCTACGACGATGATGGAGCCCCGCTCGAGTGGTGGGACAACAGCGGGCCGTCGTCCGACGCATGACAACGTGTGTCCAGAGGCCGCAAGAGGAATGCCGCTCAAGACCTGAGCGCGTCGTTCCCGCGAATGTCGGCAAACCGGCCTACGGGGGCGGGCGACGGAGCACAGGGGCTTCGCAATTCGGGGATCGCGAAGCGGTTGTTGAGAGGCTGGGTGGCCACCGAAGAGATTGTTCGTTCTGGCGCGGAGCACAAGACGCACGAGAAACGCGCTGGGTAGTTGCGGGCACAGCTGGGGTCCTACCTTCGGACGCGGACGACGGCGACGTGGGGAACCGACTCATCCACGAAGTAGGCCACCTCGAAACCGGAAGGCAGAGAGTCCTCGAACAGCGGGGCGCCGAAGACCGGGCGTCGGTTCTGTCGGGGAGGGCCGGTCTCGACCCAGGCGAAAAGTTCGGCGGTCACTGTCGCCTTCTCGGCGTCGCTCAGTCCCTCGAGCGCGGTCTCGGTGACGACGACCCGCCAGCTCACGCTGACTGCTGACGACCTCGCATCACAAATGCCAACAAGGCGGCAGGATTGTCAAAGCTCGGGAGCGACCCCTCGTCAATCCGTCGCCTGGCTTCCTCGACCTCCGCGGCGACGGCGGCTTCGCCAGCCTCCGCAATCCAGTCGTCGAGCAGTGGCGTCGAGCCTGCACTGTCCTGGGGCATCGCCATGGAGTTCCAGGGTAGCCCCCGGGTGCGACTGGAACCCGGAACCGCCGGGGGGGCTGCCAGGTCGCGTCGGAGCAGGCAAGACGTAGACAGTCGAAGGGACTGCCGTTCGGCACCTCGCCGCCGACGCCCGGGCAGCCCAGAACTAGCGCCCCAATATCCCGGCCGTCGGCGGGCCCGGTATAGCCCACCAGTGCCGTTATCTTGAGCCGGCGTTCTGAAACCGTTGCGGCGCAAGAGCCTCTGCGTCGTAGACATGTCATCGACGCAGGCTCCATCGGGGCGCTGACCGGCCAGAAGGGCGGCAATGAAGGGGGAATCGGCGATGGCTGCGTCGGTGACGCGCTGAAGTCCGAGTGTCTCCCACGGGCGGTCAAGCCCTCGTCGGCTACATCGATGACGGTCCTCGACGGGCTTGAGATAAGTGCCGGTAGGTGACATCCGAGACTTCGCGCGTTGGTCGGTGCCTTCTGCCGGGTTACAAGTCGATGCCGAGGCCACGGTCGAGGACGACTCCTCGCGTCTCGACGACCCGTGCGCGGTCTTGGGCGCAGCGGCTGTGATACAGGCGCGCTTCCAGAGTCTCGATCTCGACCGCCAGGTGATCGAGGCGACCAGATGCCTCGGGATGGTCATCGGCCCAGCGACGGTATGTCTCGCGCTGCTCCCACATGCCGGCCAGGCCTGCGAGCGGGGTCGATCCAAGCGCCTCGGCCCAGGTCGGTGCGCACCTGCGCCAGGTAGTCAGCCGCCGCGCTACGCGTCTGGAACGTGGCGTGTTCGACGCCATCCACCCGGTACCGGGCCTGGTACCGGCCCGACGGCAGCTTCCGGCTGCTCCGCCAGTCGATTCGTCGCCGTGGCATGGCACGCAGGGTACCCCGTGCCACTCGCAATGGCACGGTATGGCACGACGGCGGTCACAGGGGGGCCGCCGAACCGTCCCGGAGGCGTTTATGGCCTCTGACCTGGACTTTTGTGTGGAGCGGGCGACGAGAATCGAACTCGCGTTCTCAGCTTGGGAAGCTGAACGGAGCCAGCCCTCCCACCAGCAGATTTGGACAAACCCGCAGGTCAGAGGGGGTGCAGCATTGCTCGGTGCTGCTCGCTGTTGCGCACTTTTCCGCCCTCGTTGTGGCCCATCCGTGGCCCAAGGCCACCGGGGTCGGGCGATTGCACCGCAGATGGCTACGCGTACATCCCACGGGTCGACGCCCAGCCATCCCTACCGGGCTCCCAGCCTCGGCCGGGGCATGTGCCTCGCACCGGACCGGTTACCACCGGCGTCGCCGCCAGACCGGAGGTGATCGTTCATGGGCCCGGGCACGAGGCGGTCGACGGCGGTCGTCATCCCGGCCGGTCGGAATGCGCGCCAGTCACCTCCCACGTCTCCGAGGGGCGCTCGGCTCGCGCCGTCCTGTGCACCCGATCGGGATCTGGTGGAGACGGCGGTCGCATCGTCGCCGTCACGGCGTTCGAGGCCGACGGGACGCTTGACTCCCGAGACCGACGGTGTGGAGTGACAATCGTTGTGCGCCACCGTCCGGCGCTAGGTGGCGCGTGTCCGCCGGCGCGCGTCGTGGTGTTAGGGGATGCGTAGGAGGTCCGGTGCGACGTATCCTGTCAGCGGCCCGTCGCACCGGCGTTCCTTTCGGAGGTTGATAGCGGTCGTTCCATGAGCAGGACGTGCATCTGCGCCGACCATGAGAACGTCGAAATCCGTCGCCCTTGTCGGGCCGGCGCGCCGATGTCCCCCTGATACGACGACTTTCACTCCTCTTCTCCAGTCCCGGCGCTCGGTGTGCGTCGCCCACGCGACACATCCAGGTGGAGCGGCCGGCGATCGAGGCCTTTCAGGCGAGCATCTCGGTGCGTTATCGGCTCCGGCCGGTTCCCGGCGGGACTCAACCGGACTTGATGCTCTCCCATATAGCGGAAGCTAGAACGCTTCCCCAGACGGCCACAAAGGTGCCAATTACCCAGCAGCGGCTGCGCCTTAGTAGGTAGGCCAGCTTCCCGTCTCGCATCGAGGCTTTCGCCTGCAAGACTAGCCCGCATATAAGAGACCACGCCAACACGGCGGCAATAGCCACGCAAAGCCATGCGACCCAGGCACCACCAGGCAACCGCCCGGATAGTCCGAACCCCGCCAGGACTGTCGCGGCACCCGTCGCAAGTGTAACCGCGAGGAACGCGACCGTCACACTCCGGCGCTCTCGGAGCCACTCCTCCTTGGCCGTCGCTTCCTCCGCGAGGCGTCGCACACTCTCCTCTAGTAGGGCCTGAGAAGCGAGCATCTCATTCGCCCCCTGCAGATGTTTCTCCTGCTCCTCAAGGTGAAGGCTCTTGAGGCGATCGATTTCGCTCGACAGGTCAGTCACTTGGCGTTGGCGTTGGTCCAGATCTGTCCGAAGCTGTTCAACCTTCTGATCCCGACTTGCGACAGCCTGACGGGCATCATCAGCGATGCGAGTTCCTTCGTCGCGCGCAGTAGCTAGGTCGCTCTCCAGCCTCTGCGCTTCTTCAATGATTGCAGCCTCGATTAGCGACACCTCGACGGCGGTCGAGGCATTCGGAGAGTCGGCTAGGCGAGCTCTCAGCGCATCATTTGTGAGCACATTGTAGATCGTAGGAACTGATAGATCGTTGATTCCCTCAAATCGCGAGATAGTGCGGAGGATACGGATTGTCGTTTGCTCTGTCGATGCATCAAAGTCGAGAAAGAGTAAAGGTTCTCGTATAGCGCCGACGAGCGCCTTATCCAGGGCCTCCGAGCGGGGAATCCAAAACTGCAGGAGTTGTATGAACGTGCTTGGACTGAAGCACACTGGGGCCTCATCCGTACCGCGCACCTTTCGTCTGTCGAACGATATGAGGCCGAAGTCGACAGTGCAGACCCAGGTCTGAAGGCCTATGGGAGATGCGCCGGGCGATCGACGACGCTCATGAGCAAAATGCCAAAGAACCATGTCATGGAGATTTGCCTCGTACGGCTTCGGCCCGAGTCGCCGACGTTGGCGCTGAACAAGCTCCTGATCGTGCAGATCGTCGATAACTTCAGAATCAATCCGAAGTGATTCAAGGTCGACGTCGAGAATCTCAACCCCGCGTTCCCTCAAGATAGTCGCGAGATCAGACTCGTACGGACCGAAGAATGCATCCGGGGTTAGACCGCTCATGCCCGCTTGAGCGGCCGCCTCGAAGTATCGTGTAACCAGACCAGTCGACGTAACGTCGCGCGCTGCAGCAGCGATTCTTGGTCCTGGGATCACACCTGACAGGCGAAACATCACGCTGCGAAGTACGCGGCGCGTTTCCTCCACGGTAATTGGCAATACCAAGAATTCAACTCGGATAGACGAACTGGCGCGTTCTGCGACCTGAACTAGGTCTGCGGCAACATCGTTTGCGGGGTTATCATGTAGGCGTAGAAAAGAGAATAGGAAGTTTGTGTCAACAAACACTTGGATTCCAGCGGGCGGGCCCGCCCGAGCCTTGAGGGCATCGAGGGACGAAGCCTCCATTCCTGCAGCCTCTCTGACGAAATCTGCGTTCAGCGTCCTCAACACATAGTTCCGCACATCTGAGTCTTCAGGATTCAAGAACTCCACCAAGAGCTCACGCATTTCCGTGCCATATTTCTGACACAGCGGCTCGACGATCTGCCGATAGGTCGGAACCGCCACGTTGATGTCGGCCGTCGATGTCAAGACCTCGTATATCCGCGCCCCCGCCGCCTTAACCAGCGGATGCATGAACATGTCTTCGAAGTCATCCCAAAGTGCCGCGTCGTCGGCGTCTATCCCAGCAATCTGCACGAGCGCGATCAGTCGCGCGTAAACCCGTTGTTCGGATGCGGTGACATCGGCGAGTTCGAGACGTAGTGCCTCACTCTGCTCTTCAGATGCCTTTAGGCAGCCATCTTGCGCTTCGACAAGCGTTCCATCAGCCAGGGCGCGCTCAACGGTCCGTTCAACTCGTTCGCGATCGAGCCGGCCGTCCAGGCTAAGCGTCAGGACACTCAGAACCTCCTCAATCGTCGTCCTACCACGGAGCCAGACGGTGACGAGCACGATCCGCTCCAGTGCGCGATCCCACCAGCCCGATCGGTGAAGCTCCGCGTGATGAATCAGGCTGACCAACTCAGGCGCAAGCCGCTCTCCGCCTGGGCCGTGCTCCGTCTGCGCCAATTTGCGTTCACCTGCCTGCGTAGAACTACAAGCTCGTGATTCTAGGCCCCGGCGATGCGGTTCGCTCGCTCAGCTCTGGCCGCACGGACAGGGGGTGGGGTCATCGGCATGCTCGTGCTCCGGCTCCAGCACGTCAACCGGTGGCGGGCCTGTACCTTGGCGTTGCCCCGTTCACAATGCCGGCGTTGTGGGCGCCCCCCAGGAGCCGGCGACCCCATGATATTGGGACATCGTGTCGAGCGGTTTGCCGACTGGCCCAGCGTCGTGGGCGGCCTGTCCGCGTTTGCCAGGTCGGGCGGTACGAGAGGACTCACCCACGGGGTAGGCGGTTACGCTTGAGGCGGGGAATTCGCGGCTGAGCGGCGACGACAGCAGACAGGATGTGGGGATGCACAGCCCGAGCGCTCCCGGCCACGGGGTGGGCGCGGCGGTCGAGTCGGCTCTGGTGGCCATGCTGGGAGAGCGACTGCGCTACATCGGCAGGGCCACCGACCTCGTGTGGGTGGGCATCGGCCGCGACGTCGATGTACCTCGTCGAGGCGGCGGAACCCGCGTGCTCGCCGAGCACGCCATGCACCTTCAGTGTCCGTGGCGTTTGACCCTGCTCGGGATCCCGCTCGTCGGCAGCTGGGACCTGCACCGGTCCACCGGGTCGAATGAGGGGGCCGACGGCGAGCTGGCCCAAGGTGAGGCGGCGTTCGACCCGGTGGCCGCGCAGCTCAGTTCCGACGGCGGGGATCGTGAGCACGGCGTCGAGGTGATCGTCGGGAACGATTGGGGCGGAGTCTCCGTAGGGTTCACCGGCGGCCTAGTGCTGGAAGTCCTGCCCGTGACGACTGCCTCCGAGGAGTGTTGGCGGTACTTCAGGCCCGGCGGCGATGACGACCACTTCGTCGTATTCGAACCTCCGGAGGCGCCATGAGCTCACCCCCCGGCCGGTCCGGGTGAGCGACCCGATGGGCCCTCGTGGGCGGGACCGCTGCCCGGCGGCTCACATGGCGTCAACGTCGGACCCGAGCCTCGCTGCTCAAGACCACGTCTGGCGGACCCCACCGCTTCGTCCCTGGGCGTGCCAACTCATCCGCCAAGAATTGCGCAAGCTGGCAGTTCCCGTGCCCGTGCGGCGAAGCGTATAGCTGCGCGAGTGTCTGCTCTCGGTCGCACGCTGCGATGGGATGGTTGTGTCAATGTCCGCGACCTCGGCGGCTACACGACCAATCACGGCCGCCCCACCAGGTTCGGCTCGGTGGTGCGATCGGACAATCCAGCTCGCCTGTCACCGCGAGGATGGCAGGAGCTGAGATCGTACGGCGTTCGAACGGTCATCGGACTGAGGACCGTTGGGGCCGTTGATGACGAGCCGACTGACGATCAGGTTCCCGACGATGTCGAGTTCGTCCGTGTCGTAGTCGAGGACGTCACTGATCGCGAGTTCGCGGACCAGCCTGTCCGGAACGGCCTTTGGGGAACTCCGCTCTACTTCGCTGACGCCCTCCGCCGCTGGCCCGCCCGCGCCGCAGCTGCCGTCGGTGCCGTCGCTGGAGCTGCGCCCGGAGGTGTCGTGATCTCGTGCGGCCGCGGCTGTGATCGGACCGGCTTCCTGGCTCTCTTGCTTTTGCATCTCTGCGGCGTCTCGGCCGCTGACATCGCTTCTGACTATGCCTTGAGCATGGAACAGATGATCGAGCGGGACCCGGGCTACGCAGAGGAGCTCACGACGCTTCTGGAGCGTCACGGGACCTCGATCGAAAGGGCCATCTCCGCCGTTGTCGCCGAGCCCATTCTGGAGACCCTCACCATTGGCGGGCTGAAGGCGGAGGAACTCGAAGCGCTCCGGGACCGCCTCCTCGAGCCCTGACGCCTGACCGGCGTTCAAGGGCGGGAATTTCTTTTGAGATGGTCGTCCATATGGGATGCGCGATCTGCCAAGCGCTCTCAGCCCCCCCGTATCCGGGGCCGTAGAAGTCGACCTCTCAAATCTCGATGGCGACGGCCTCGGCTGGGATCGAGAGAGCGGCCGCTATCGGGGTGTAGATGTCGACGTCCTGGGCCCTGGTGCGCAGCGAGACGATGAGGGCGTAGCGGACCGGCAGGTCGATGCGGTCCTTGCGCCGATTGTTCTTCCACCAACCTCCGACCGCGTGGACGGCGAGCACGCCTCCGGTCCCGGCGAGTTGGGGTCCGTATCCCGACCAAATGTCCTGGTGGAGGGAGCCTTGGTTGCGCTGGTTGGGTCCGACGGTCCAGTTGTCCGAGCCCCTCGCGGGTGGTGTGCCACCCTCTTCCTCCACGCTGGCCTCTCGGTTCACGCGCCGGACGAACTCCGGAGTCGTCTCATTCGGACCTCGCAGTTCAAATCGAAGCCCGTGGGACGCATAGGCGTAGCGGCGACGCCAGCCCCGGCGGGCGGCTGACGGCTCGATGAAGTATGAGAGTGTCACGCGCAGCTCGACATCGGCAGCACCAAGATCGGCAAGAACCTCCGACGGCCATGGCAACTGGTGGAGCCGGAAGTTCCGCATCCTGTAGTCATCACCGGTGAACGGAACGAACTGGTCCTGCACCACCATGGTCACGGCGTTCGTCGCTGAGCTCAGCACGTTCTGCTGATGTGGAACACCCCAGCCGTAGCGCTTCAGCAGCAACCGCCGTTGCTTCTTGCCGGGCTCGGCGTCGATCGCCGCTCTCATTATCGGGCTCCACTCAGCGTGGTGCGTAATGAGTCCTCGAATCGTCTCTGGCCAGTAGGACGGGTAGGTGGCCATGGCAAGAGCAGCAAGACGTGCGGCTTGCGCAGTCGCAGCACTGGTGGCGTTCGCGGAGCCCAATGCAGCGTCGTCGCGCCGATCGGTGGTCCGAAGCGAGAGGAGCGGGTGATTTCCGTGGAAGTCACCCTCCCCATCCGTGAGGATGTTGCCGCCTTCCATGCAGATGTCCGGCTTGATCGGCCACTGCGACCCTCCGGCGATGACGCCGGTGCGACTGTGGGGTGAGATGTCTCCCTTCTCGGCGATCGCGCGCCAACCGGCGTAGGTCGGGTCCAAAGGGACCTGCGTTAGATCAGTGTGTGCGCCGACGGTGAGTGCATTCCACGATTGGGCCGGATCCTCAATCGGCGATAGGTCGGCGATCTGCCTGTAGTTCAGGTCGAAGCCATCGCGGATGTTTCCGGCGGAGACAATGAAGAGCCGAACCGCATTGGGATCCGGCGGGCCGAGGAGCGCTATGCCCGTCGTCGACCTACCGACGTCCGTTCCTGCAGCGAGTGCGTCAACGGCTGCGGACCAGAGCGACGGCTCGCCTGAGCGGTCGGCGGTGTTCGTGATCGGCATGCAGTATGCGCGGCTGCGAGTGTGCGTGATCTCGGGGACCACGACTGCTTCAGCCGTCACAACCCCGTATGCCAACGGATCATGTGGCAGCTGGCCAGCGTCGGGCAGAAACTTGACAGACTCCAGTCGATGTCGAAGCGTGATGCGGTGGTTCCCAAGCAGTGCATCGTCCAGCGGGCCGAGGAGGGCCAGACCCGCCATCAGGGTTCCGTGACCGGTGAGGTCGCCGGTCGGTAGTCCCACTATCGAGTGCATGTCGGACTCCGCCAACGATGCTTCGACGAGCAGATGCGTGCGTCGAACGCCCGTGTCGAGCAGACACACCGCTGGGGCTGCGGCGTCCGCGGGTACGACCCGCCCGGCAAGGTCCTCGGTCCACTCCATCCGCTCTCCGAGGTCCAGGTCCTCGATGGTGTCGATGAACTGCGGGCGCCGTAGCTCCGCGATCGGCACCGCTGTGAATGGCAAGGGCAACAGCTGGTCCCAACGCGCCTGAATCCACACTACGTGGCGCCGGTCGAATCGCAGATGGTTCGGAGCGATCCGCAGTTGCGCTCGAGTGGCGTACTCCTGAGCAAGGTCCACGGCGTCGGGGTCCGGGCGCAGCCAGACCTCCCACCAGTGGACTCCCGTGGTTGGCGGTTCTCCGTCGGATTGCCAGAGGTCACGCACGACGGTCGCCCGAATGCGGGCCATGTTGGCGATCAGTGCCCTGTTACGCGGGTTGCCCCCGGGTGTGTCCTTGGTCAGGTAGTCCTCAAAGAGCCGAAGGAATGCCTCCCGGTACTCATCGCTGATCCAGACGAGTGCTCGCTCCGGCCAGTCTCCCCTCTCCGGCGAGACGCTGAGCAGCAACCATTTCGGACGAGGCGCAGCACGGTGGGTGCTCAGTTGTTCGAGAGAGTCGAGACTGAGCGGGAAACCCGGGCTCGCCTCGATCGTGACGATGACCCCGAGGGCCTCCAGTTCCTCGAGCGATCCCTCCTCGCGGATGTGGTCCTGCTCGGCCAACGCCGTCGCTATCTCTCGCTGCATTGTCTCACCGTGCGCCCGCCGTTCGACATCCCGGACCTTCCGATCACCTTGACCCTGTCGCGTGAACTCGCGATCCTCGATCTGATCGAGGACGAGCAGGTGGGTAAGGCGCTCCCCCGGCTCAGGCAACGCTCGCGTTGCTCCGCTCGCTGAGCGCCTGGACCAGGGTCGCTGTCGCCACCCGGTCGGCGCTTGCGAGGAGCGTTCGCTTGGCGGCTGCCTCGGCGGCCTTCACGAGCTCGGCGTGGCTCATCCCCTTCATCGACTGCCGAACTGAGGGCCACCGGATCCCCTTGCCCATCGGACCCAGTCGAGCCTTCAGGACGGTGACTGCCTCGTCGGGTGTGGGCTGCCGGTAGCTGATGATCATGTCGAATCGGCGGAACAGCGCCCGGTCGAGGATGGCCCGATGATTCGTGGCGGAGATAACAACGCTCTCGGGGCTGGCCTGCTCAAGGAACACGAGGAAGGAGTTGAGGATCCGACGTGCTTCACCGACGTCGTTGCCCGCTCGGTCGCCACCCAGCGCGTCGAACTCGTCGAAGAGGTAGACGGCCCGCTGGCTGGCCACCGCGTCGAAGAGCAGGCGGAGCTTGCTTCCGGTCTCGCCGAGGTACTTGCTTAACACCGAGTCCAGGCGGATCGTCATGAGCGGCAGGTCAAGCTCGTTCGCTATCACCGCCGCGGTCATCGTCTTACCCGTACCTGGCGGCCCCTCGAGCAGGAGACGGTGGACCGGATGGAAACCCTGTTCCATGAGGGTGTGACGCTGCCGCTGCTCAGCTAGCACCTGGTCAAGCTGTGCCCGGACCTCGTCGGCGACGACCAGATCACGGAGTCCGACTTCCGGAAACGACGCCGACACGAGGTCGGCGATCTCGCCCCGAGGCTGTGCGATGGGAGTGACGACCGTGGCGCTGGACTGTCGCCGAGCCGCGTCGACGAGGTCCTTCAGCTCAGCCGCGAGTCGGTGGTGACCTTGTCGTGCGGCCTTGGCGGCGACCTGCAGTGCGACCGCATAGAACCCCTCGTCGTCGCCCGACGAGTGGCTCTTGACCAACGCTTTGATGTGATCGGCCGTTGCAGACACCGGAGCCAACTGTACGGTCTCCGCGTCAGCGGTGAACGATGGCCAGGATCGTGATGAACGCAGCCCCAAATGACAGAGGCGGCGACGACTAGAGGTACGGCACGGCGACGGCCGAGTCGCAGAGACGGGGCTCTTGGCGCCGTCAAGGTCCCGCACGGCGACCACGCAGTGCCAGCGTGAGCATGCCGAGGACTTGGCCCGGAATGCATCGAGCAACCCATCTTCGACAGATCGACACGTGGGTATGCGGCCTTGATGAGTGAATCGCCTGGAGATCGGCGCCGGCTCACGGCCTCAGGGTGTCCCAGAAGGAGAGCCCCATATCCGAGCCAGCGGCCCTACCCCGCATAGCCCGTAGGTGCCGTTCCGGGCGTAGGGCCGCTTAGCCTCACATTGGTTGTGTCGAATGGACGTTCGTGCTGAAATCTTCCCATTTCGCAGGGGCTACGAGCGGCGTCGCCGTCACCGCTCAGTTGGCACTTGGTGCAGCTCGCCGTCGTGCTGACCGGACATGGATCCGCGTCTCCACCGGGTCCTGTCGGCCCGCCTCCACGAACGCGTCCAGGTCGACCGGGCGAAAGCGTACGAACTTGCCCACCTTGAAGTAGCGGATCCGCTTCTCCAGGACCAGGCGGCGTACGAAGGCGTCGGTCACCCCGAGGTAGGCGGCCGCCCCTGCGATGTCGAGCAGGGCATTGCCCTCAACCGGCTGGGTGGACACCTGCCCCGCCCTCCCTTCGCCAAAGCCGGATCGGCTCGGCCCACGCCCGGCGAATCATCGCCGCCTCGGCTTGTGCAGGGGCTGCCATCCCGAATTCCCTTCCGGGGCCCGCCGCGGGACCGCCATCCCCGCTCGCATGCCGCTTCGGATCGTGGCGGCGGCCTCCGACTCGCCGAGCCCGACAGCGAGTGCCCCGCAAAGGAGGGTCTCCAGGACCAGCGCTTCGGTTAGCTCGCCGCCGCCGACAAGTCGGCCCAGACAGAATGCGGCCCGGTGAAGCCCGTCATTGCGCTGGACTACATCCAGGCCCCGAACGGCCTCCAGTTCCCGGCTCAGGGCCGCGGCGCCGTAGGCGCTGGCGCCTCCGGTGAGACAGAAGTTGGTCGCTGGGGTCGGCACCATCGGCCGAGACAACATCCACGACGGCAGCTCGGCGATCCGTCGGCGGTCCCACCGGTACCGGCGGCCACTGGCGTGGATGCTCGGCGGAGCGACGACGTACCCGCTGTCGCTCCGCAGGTCGATGCCGGGTAGGGCCTGAGCCAGACCGGGAAGACGACCGACGCTGCTGGGCATGGCGATTCCCGACGGCTGGGCGTAGAACAGGTGCAGCCCTCTCCCCCCGGTGCGCGAGGTGAGGGTCGGCGCCAGCTGGTGCCCGGCGGCGACCAGCGTCTGCAACGACTCCCCGCCCTTGGGCAGGTCGAGGTCGACGACGATCAGTCCGGACGCCGCCCCCGTGGCGATCCCCACGTTGGCACCCGGTGACCGCCGCCACCACTCCTCGATGAGGACCGGGTCGGTGGTGGCCTCGTGCGCGCCGTGGCGGAATAGCGGGTGCTTGCCCGGGCCCTCGCACGACCGCCCGCACCCGCACTCCCCCGTCGACGACACCCCGGCCACCGGCAGGACCGGCCATCCCTCCGCACCGTAGGACCGGGCGGCGTCGAGGACCGAGCGCGATCCGATCGCACGAGGCGGCTCCCAGCCCGGACTCCGAACCACACGACCGCCGCGTCGAGGGCGCAGCCCGCTCATCGGCCCGGCCCGGAACCGAACGCCGCCCGGCGATCATGGCCGCCGTTGACGGCCGCCGGCTCGGAGCTGATGCCGCGCTGGCGAGGAGGGTCGACTGCACCCAGTGTCCCCGACGCCCTGCCGATGTCGGCCGACCATGCCGACGCGGCGTACGCGGTCGCTCCCCGGGCTGTAGCGGCCTCGGCCCCGCCGGGGTCGACGACGGCCGAAGCGAAGAGCTCCAGGCACCGGGCCAGGTTGGCCACCTCGGCGCCCGGAGCGAACACGATCTCGGCACCGTCCCGCCGTACCGAGACGGAGGCGGGCCGATCCTCCGGGTCGGCGCGCCGGGCCTGGGCGTCGGCGACGTCCGCCGCCGCGTAGAGCTCGGCGACATCGGCGAGCACGTCGCGGGCCACCACCAGCGGATCGGTCTCCGGCTGGCGGGTGACCAGGGCGTCGGGGTGGTGAACGGCGGCTATGAGGACGCTTAGCGATGCTCCCCACCACTCGGCCTCGTCGACTGCGACCCGGACGTCCCCGCCGACCGCTTGCCACAGCTGCCTGATCATGTCCGACCTCCTTGTTTCGCGGTGTCCGTCACGATCCGGTGCGCACGAAAGTGGCGGGGAGCGCAATCGGATCGGTGGGCGCGACAGCGCTCACCCTCCCGGGGTGGGTCAAGGGCGGGGCGGAGGCCCAGCGAGAACCGGAGCGCAGCTGCGGCTCGCAGCGGCCGTTGCGGCATCCTCCGGGGCCGGTGACCCACAGGGTCTTGAGGTGACGCGTCCGGGCCCCGGACGGAAGCTGGCGCAGGTTGTTGGCTGCTCCGAACACGGCGTCGGCCGGGCTGTAGACGTCCTTCACGCCGTCACCATCGCCGCCGGCGCCTTCCCGTAGATTGCCAGCATTTCGGCGGGAGAGTCCGACACCGCGAGGGTGCTCCGGTGCGGGCCGGGGTGCCGCCGGCCGTCGGAAGACGTCCATCAGGAGGCTGCCGACGACCAACCAGCGCCAGAAGCACAGCGGTGACTGGCCGCCCACGCCCACGCCCATTTGCACGGCCATGGCCGTCAGCTTCGGCGTGGGCCGGGACGGAGCGGCAACGACGTGGCTTGGTTGAGTGGTTCGGAAAAAGTGCCCATACCCTCGACTGGTGTGCGACCGGGCCAAACGCCACAAAGAAATCTCAAATTTCATCGTGGCGTCCCGTGTCGCGCCAGCGGAAGGTCCCGCATGCCCGAAATCGGCAGCAGGGTGCCGATGGCCCGCCCGGAGGGAGCCCTTCGATCGACAACCAGAAACGTCGTACCATGCCGTTCGCACCCGTTCGCACCCATCCCGCCCTCCCGGCATCGACCTAGATGTCGATGCCCAACCCGTCGAGCGCCGGGGGCTCGATCACGGGGGCGGCAGACGTGAGGTCGGGAGTATGGGTGAGGCCGTGATCGAAGGCCCACCGTTGGGCGCCGGCAAGGTCAGGGTCGACGTGGGCTTTGACCAACTCCGTGTCCACGCTGTGCCCGAGATCGGTCGACCATTCCCGCACCGTGGACATGGTGGTGTCGAGATTGAGCTGGGCCAGGTAGGGATCGTCGACGAGCACGTGCTGGTAGGCCAGGGCCTCCAGTCGCTCGTCGAGCTCGGCCATCGCCGGCGCCGGGGGCAACCCGGCGGTCGGGTGCGGGAGGGGTTGGTCGACCGCACTGTCCATCCTCGCCACCGTCGCCGTTGTCCAATACGCCGTTGCCTGCTCAACGCGGGCCACGGTGGCGGCCGCCACCTGCGGGTCGTCCACCAGGACATGCTGGTACCGGATGGCTTCCAAGCGGTCGAGCAGGTCGGGTTTGGCCCATTCAGCGGCCACCTGCCGGGCGGCCGCCGCCTGCGCCTCCCGGAGGCCATCGTTGTCGAGACCAAGCGCCGCCCGTGGCTCCGGTGCCATGACCGGGCCCGCGGGGGTGTCGCCTCGCCGGCTAAGGGCCACGTAGACACCGGTCGAGGCATCGGTGGGCATGGCCGCGGCCAAGGTGCCGTCCGGCTCGCCGTGAGCCGCATAGAGCCCGTTTCGGGTCACAGGCTCGGGTTCCCGCACGGGCACGGCCGCCGCCGGCGGCGGGGAGGGGACGGCTGAGGGGGACGGGTCGACTGCCATTGATCGCTCCATTTCGGTTGTCGTCGTCGTTCGTGCCGCCATCGCCTCGGCCAGCTGCTCGCCGAAGCTCGGGCCGGCCAGCTGCTGCCAGCCGTTCAGATCGCCCGCCGCCACCGGCACCTCAAGGCGGCTGACCCGGTCGCCGGCCCCGCGCTCACCCAGCAGCTCCTGGAGGCGCTCGGCCCCGGCTTGGCCCGGCCCGTCGGCGTCGAAGGCCACCACCAGGCGCTCGGTTGGGAAGCGCTCCACCAGGTCGGCCGCCGCCCGCTCGTCGGGCACCCCGGCGCCGAGCACGGCGGCCGCCCGGTAGCCGGCCTGGGCCGCCACGAGGGCGTCGGGTATGCCCTCGCTGACCACCACCACGCCGGGATCGGCGGGCGGCCGGGGCAGGCGGACCTCGGCGGTTCGGGGCAGGCTGCCCGCCAGGGCTGCGGAGGGGTTGTCGTACTTGTGGCCGTTGGGGCTGAGGTAGCGGCTTTGCAGATAGCGGGCCTCACCGTCCGGGCCCAGCACCGGTAGCACCACGGCGGGGCCGCCCCGGGGCAGTCCCCGGGGCCGGTCGAGGGTGGCGGGGCCGGGGTCGGCGCCGACGCGGTTGGCCCGCAGCACTTCCTCGCCCAGGCCCCGCTCGGCCAGCCACCGCTGCATGGGCCGGCCCTGCTCCGACCACAGGCGGGCCTCGGCGGCGGCCACGAAGCGCTCCACCTCGGGACTGGGGCGGCGCGGCGGCGGCGGTTCCGGGCGCTGGATGCGGGCGGTGCGAAGGGGGGCGATGGGCCGGTCCACTTCGGCCACGCCGGCCCGGCGGGCCAACAGCTCGATGGCCTCGGGGAAGCGCACGCCCTGGGTGGTCATCACCAGGTCGATCGCCGTACCGCCCGCTCCGCAGGAATGGCACCGCCAGCGCTCGTCGCCGTAGCCGGTGCGGAAGATGCTGACCGGCGGCGTCTTGCCCGTCTGGTTGCCGTGGCCGGGGTCGGGGCAGGGCCAGGTCGCGCCGGCGCCCCGGCCCTTGTGCGGGCCGACGAGCTGGTCGGCCAGCTCGGCCAGATCGGTGCGCCCAAGCACCTCGTTGCGGTCATAGCCCATGGCTCGACGTCCTCCGGAGAAGGCCTCCATCACTCGACTGGTGTGCGGCGGAGCCAAACGCCACAAAGATTTCTGAGATTTCTTTGTGGCGTTTCCGGTTCTCGCACACCAGTCGGTAGGTAGCGGGGTCGCACCCCGGTCGAGAAAGGGGTTGAAACGGGCCATGGCTGGTGACGACGAGATGGTGGCCGGCGCCGGCCGAGTCCGATATTCTGCAAATCGGCTCGCGTCGCCGATCGGTGGTGCGACCGCCGCCTCGGCGACGGGCCCATCGGAGGACGGGGCGCCGCCAAGTCCTCCCTCCCAACCAGAAGGGGCGCGCACACTGTGGCGCGGGCGCCATCAGTTGTCGTCGACGCCGGCGGTTACTGATTGCGCTCGGCCGACGGCGCGGCGTGGTGTCGACCCTTGCGTTCGGAGGATGCAGATGGGACGATCCCGGGGCGAGACGCCTATCCGGGGGGCGGCCAGTGAGCGGGCTGAGCGGACGGACATCCGAAGTGGTGAGCTCCCGGGCGTAACCGTGCGGCAGGCCACTTCCCCCAACGCCGCAGTGGAGGGCGGGCCCGACCCGCGGCGCCGGCGAACGCGGCCCGCACATTCTCCGCGCAGCGTGGTGGCACTTCGCGATGCCGGCGACGCAACCGGCGCCCGGTGGGCCAGCGAGTGCGACTTGACGGCGCTCGGGACGGCCGCCGCGACAGTGAGGGCCAGAACGACCCCGACGACGTCCACCGGGCTACGCCCGGCCTCATAGGAGGTTCACGACCGTGGCAACGACCGCCCCACCTGCGACTGCTCCGCCGCCGACGGCGACGGCTCGCCCGCTGCCCAAGCGGCGAGGAAGAAGCAAGGTCCCTACCCCTCTATGGGTCGCGGTGGTCGCCGGCCTGCTCGCCATGCTGGCGTTCCTGGTGGCGACGGGCGAGAGCGGGGGCAGACAGGTGGCGGTCGCCGCCCGGGAGCTGGCGGCCGGTGAGCAGCTTTCCCCCGGCGACTTCCGCTACATCAATGCCCGGCTGCCGGACGCCACGCTGAAGGCGATGCTGCGGCCCGCGGACGTCGCCGCCATCTCGGGCAAGGTGACGACGCACTCCATCGCCGAAGGCGCGCCGGTCGCCCATGCTGACGTCGCCACCGCCGCGGCGCCGAACCAGCAGCGTTCAATGAGCATCCCGATCGACCCCTCCCATGCCGTCAGCGGCACCCTGGCGCGGGGCGACGTGGTCGACGTGGTCGACAGCTCGAGCGGGGAGTCCCTCTACGTGGTCACCGACGCCCGGGTGCTGGCCGTCGGCGCTCCCGAGGGAGGCAAGAGCCTCGCCGGTTCACCCGGGAAGTACGCGGTGACGATCGCCGTGGACGAACGGTCCGCCCTCCGGGTGGCCCAGGCCATCACCGGCGGCAAGGTCGATGTCGTTCGGGCCACTGGGGCGCCGCCGGCGTCGCCGTCCCCGGTGCCGACCACGAGCACGACCGTCCGGAGGTGAGCGGCTTGGTGCCCGTGGCCTTTGCGGCCAGTTCCCATCCGTGGCAGCAGCGGCTCAACCGCCACCTGCACGCCTACTCCACCGACGTGCAGGTGGTGGCCATCGTGGCCGACCCCGGGGACCTGTGGGAGAGCGAATGGCGCGTGCTCGTCATCGACGCCGCCAGTCCATGGCTGACCACCGAGTTCTGTGAGGACGTGCATCGCCGGTCCCGGGGGATCGTGGCCATCTACGACCCCGGCGACGCCCGTCGCAAGCAGCGGGCCCTCGATGCGGGAGCAGACGTGCCGCTGGAGTGGGACGCCGAGCCGGCGGAGCTGGTGGCCACCGTGCACGCGGTGGCAGCCCGCTGGCCACCGAGGGTGTGGGCCACTAGCCACCCCCGCCCGACGGCCCGTGCCGTCACCCGGCGCGGCGGCCCGATCATCGCCGTCGGCGGCCCGCCAGGGACGCGCCCGGAGCGAGTGGCGCTGGCCCTGGCCGGCGCCCTCGCCGGGGGGGAGCTGCCGGTGTGCGTGGTCGACGCCAACGAGGTTGACCCGTCACTGGCCGTGCGCCTGGGACTGCATCCCCAGCCCAACGTGGCCACCGCCGCCGCTCGGCCCAGCACCTGTCTCTCCGAGTTGGTGGCCGAGGACCTCCAGGAGGTGCCTGCTACGCGGGTGTGGGCGCTGGTAGGGCTGGCCGACCCCGCCCAGTGGAGCACGGTCACCGGCCAGGCGCTGCGGCGCACGGTGCAGGCCCTCGCCGAGGCCCACGCCTACGTCGTGGCCTTGGTGGGGCCCATCGTGGAGGACCAACCCCGGTTCACCATGAGCCGTACTGCGCTCTCCATGGCCCAGGGCATCGTGGCCGTGGGAGAGGCGACCCCCCCTGGCATCGCCGCCCTGACCGGGTGGATCGCCGACGCGGTGCGGACGTCCGAGGGGACGCCGGTCTACCCGGTGGCGGTCCAGAGCGACCTGTCGCGGTCACAGCGCGCCGACGTGGCCGAGGCGCTGGCCAAGGTGGCTCGACTGGCTCCGGGGCCGGGCACCGTGACGTTGCTGCCCGCACCGGGCCGGCGCGACCGTGCCCGGTCCTGGGACGGGCGGGTGGCTCCCGACCGCAAGCTGGCGGCCGCCGCCCGGGAGCTGGCTGCGCAGGTGCGGGCATGACCGCGCTGGACATGGGGCCCGACCCCCTGGACCGCCTCTATGACGATGTGGACCGGCTGCTGCTGGCCGAGAACATCAGCCCTCGCGACCGCGACGGCGTGGAGCGCGTCGCCGTGCACGCCGTCGGCGACTACCAGACCAAGGCGGGGCGCGGGGTCCACCCCCCGTTGGCCCATCCCGAGGTGACGGTCGCCGAGATCGTCTCCGACGTGTGCGACTACGGGGTGCTGGGGTGGGTGTTCCGCCAGGCCGGAGTCGAGGACATCACCATCCGGGGCTCCCGCATCCGCTACTTCCAGCACGGTCGGTGGAAGGCGCCCACCCTGCCGACCACCGAGCGTCGGAACCGCCACGTCATCATGCAGCTGATCGCCGATGCCGGCGTGCCCCTCGACCAGGAGCACCCTGTCGTCGACCGCGTGCAGATCCTCGACGGAGCCGGCCGCCTCGCCGCCGCCATTCCCCCCGTGGCCGCCGTCCTCGACGCCACCATTCGCCTCTATGTGGTGCGGGCGGTGTCGATGGACGACCTCGTGGAGTGGGACATGCTCTCCCAGCCCGCCGCCGAGCTCCTCAGCCTGGACCTCAGGGCCAGGGGCGCGGTGATCATCAGCGGGGAGACGGGGGCCGGAAAAACCACGGTGATGTCCGGGTTGCTGTCGCGCGTCGACGCGTCCATGCGCCCGCTGCTGGTCGAGGACTACCGGGAAATTGACTTCCAGCATGACCTGGGGGGCGCGTTCCAGATCAAGCCCGGCCCGGTCGACGACCGGCCTGAGAGGTCCATCGCCGGCCTCCTGCGGTTCATGCTCGGGCTGCGCCCCGACCTGGTGGCTGTGGGCGAGGTAAGGGGCAGGGAGGCTTGGGACCTAACTGGAGCGGCTGGGGTTGGGGCGGGCTTCCTGGCGACCCTTCATGGTCCCGACGCCGAACGGGCCCTGGAGCGCCTGGCCCGCCTCAGCCGGGGCCACGCCGACCGACCCGAGCCCGAGGCCATCAGGGAGACGTTCAGCGATCTGTTGCACTTCGTGGTGCACTGCGAGCGTGGCATGTCGGTGGAGGGCAAGTACCTCCACCAGGTGACCCAGGTGCGCGCCGTGGTGCCCCCCCTCGAGGCCAGCCGGAGCTTCACCTCCGATCTCATCTTCGAGCGCCCCGACGGCCTCGGCACCCCCATGCGGTGGACCAAGCTCGAGCCGCCGGCGCCGGTGGTCGATCGCCTCGAACGGCTGCTGCCGGCCGGGGTCCACCTGCGCGACGTGCTCGCCGGTACTCGGCCATGAGGCTGCTCGGGGCGCTGGCCGCCGCGGTGTGTGTGTTCATGGTCGTCGGCTGGCGCGGGGGCCACCTCGACCGGTTCGGCCTCGGCGGCCAGCGGCGCAACCGCCTCTCCCGCCAGGCGTGGCTGGCCCAGGCCGGGCTGTCGGTCACGCCCGTGCAGTTCGCCGCCATCTCGGGGCTGAGCGGCCTGGCCGCCATGGCCCTGGCGTGGGCGGTCAGCGGCGCGCTGGCCATCGGCCTGGTGCCGGCCATCGCCGCCGGCTTCGCCCCCCGGCTTTGGTACGCCAAGCGCCGCAAGGCTCGCCTCAACGCCGTCACCGAGGCGTGGCCCGACGGCATCCTGCATGTGCTGGGCGCCCTCCGCAGCGGCCTGTCGGTGCACGGCGCCACCGTGGACCTCACCCTCTCCGGGCCGGGGGCGCTGCGCGAGGCGTTCGCCAACTACGAGGCGTGGGCCCGGGTGTCGAGCCCGGCGGCCGCCCTGGTCCGGGTGCGGGAGCAGCTGGCCGAGCCGGTGAGCGACAAGGCCATCGGAGTGCTGATCGAGGCCAACCGTCACGGCACCGACGTGGCCCTGTCCATCCTCGCCGCGCTGGCCGAGGACATACGAGCGGACGAGCGGATAGGCCAGCAGATACGCCAGGCCCAGCAGGAGCCTCGACTGACCGGGGCGATCGCCTTCGGGTTCCCGTGGCTGGCGCTGCTGTTCTCCTGCGCCGCCGCTCCCGAGGTGCGGGACTACTACGCGACCGGCGCCGGCCACGTCGTCCTGCTGCTCGGCGCCGCGCTGTCGCTCTCCAACCTGGTGGTGATCCTGCGTCTGTCACGGGAGGATCCCGAGCCCCGTGTGGTCGGGGAGGCGTCGTGATCGCACAGCGCATCCTCTTCGCCCTGCCCGTGGGCGTGTTCGCCGCGTCGGTGGTGCTGCTGTTCTGGCGGGTGCCACGCCGGCTCGGGCCACGCCTTGACCCCTACACCGTCGGCCAGCGCGTGCGCCTGGGGGAGCGGGACGCGGAGCTGGAGGTGCTGCTGCCGCCGCCGCCGGCCAACGCCTTCGCCCGCTTCTTCGGCCCCATGCTGCGTTCGGTCGAGGACCGGGTGAGCCGCTTCCTGGGCCACCGCGACGAGGCCGCCACGGCCCGGGCCCTCGAGCACGCCGGCCTCGACGATGTGACCCCCCGCCAGTTCCGCGACCAGCAGTTCGCCTTCGCCATGGCCGGCGTGCTCCTGGGGGTGGTGTGCGGCGTGCTGTCGGGCCCCCGTACGGGACTGATGATCGCCGCGTTCGCCGTGCCCATCGGGTTCATGCGCAAGCGCAACGCCCTGGAGAGGCTGATCAAGCTGCGGCGGGAAAGGATGCGCGCCGAGCTGTGGCAGGTGAACGGGCTGCTGGCCGTGAAGCTGCACGCCAGCCTCAACGTGCAGGCCGTCATCTCCGAGTTCGTGGCCGAGGCCCACGGCGAGATCGCCGACGAGCTGCGCCGCGTGCTCGTCGCCATCGAGACCGGTGCCGCCGGCGAGCGGGCACTGCGCGACCAGGCCGAGCGCACCGCCGAGCCGTTCGCCGCCCGGCTGTACCGGGTCCTGGCCGATGGCATCGAGAAGGGGGGCAACATCGCCCACGCCCTCCTGGACCAGGCATCCGACATCCGCCACGCCCACCGCGACGACCGCCTGCACGCGGCCACCGTGCGCACCGTGGTCATGGCCGGGCCGTCGGTGCTCATGGCCGCCGTCATGATGCTGCTGGTCGGGGCTCCCGCCGTCAACCTGCTGTTCAACATCACCTAATGCACACCGAAAGAAAGGGCTCCAAATGAACGACATGCTGCTGAGGTTGTGGCTGGCCATCGACGGCCGGCTGAAGAAGGACGAGCTCGGCCCCGAGGCCGGGCTGTCGAACACCGTCGAGAACCTGCTGTGGGCCATGTTGGCCATCGCCGTCGTGGTGGCGCTCATCCCGACCGCCCGCGATCGCGTGGTCGACGCCGCCAACAACATCTTCGACCAGGTCGTCGACGCCACCTGAGAGACGAACGGCATGGTCAACGACGAGCGAGGAAGCGCCACGGTGCAGAACGTGGTCCTGGTGCCGACCATGTTCTTGTTCGTGTGCATGGTGCTGGTGCTGCTGCTCTGGGCCTACGCCCAGGGCGTGGTCCATGCCGCCGCCGATCAGGCGGTGCGGGCGGGAAGCCGCATCGACGTCGACTCGGTGGGCACCTGCCAGGCCCGGGGCTTACAGACACTGGCCAACGCCCTGCCGGGCCTGGGCCCGGGCGACGTCACCTGCTCGGAGTCGGCCGGGGTGGTGTCGGTGAGCATCCGGCTACCGGTCACCGGCGGCATCCCGCCATTCCGCTCCTCCACCCTCACGGCCGACGCGTCGGCCCGCAAAGAGCTGGCGCCGGCTTGATGCTCGACGCCTTCTCCGAGGGCCACCGATGAGCCGCGCCCGACCGACCGAGTTGGTGGCCCGCCCGGAGCGGCCGCGGCGGGACTGTCGTACGTGCACGCCACCGCCACCCGGTCATCTCCGGGCCGACCAGCTGTGGGCGTGGTTGCGGGCAACCGGGCTGCCCCCATTCCGTCGGCGTCAGGACGAGAAGGGGTCGATGGCGATCGAGTTCCTGCTGTGCCTGGCGCTCATCATCTTCCCCGTCATCGGACTGTCGGCCGCCGCCCTCAACTGGCCGGGGCGGCTGAACGCAGCGTCGGGAGCGGCCTACGAGGCCGCGCACTCGGTGGTGCATTCACCCGCCGCCGAGCCCGAGGACGGACGGGCCCGGGCAGTGGAGGTGTGGACCAACCATGGCTACGACACCGGCGACATCGAGGTGGCCTTCGAGGGCGACCCGACGTCGCGGGGCGGCATCTACAGGGCCACGGTGACGGTGGTGCTGCCGGCCATCGTCATCCCCGGCGTTGGTCGTATCGCCGGCGGCTCCGTCTCCCGTTCGCATTCCGAGCGGGTTCCCGATTTCGAGAGCGTGTCGTGACCGGTCAGCGCCGCCCCCACGTCGGCCCCCTCCTTCGCCCCGTTCATCGGCGCGACGAGGCGGGCTTCACCATGGTCATCTGGACGATGGGCCTGGCGGTGGTGCTGTTCGCCGTCATCTACCTCGTCACGGACGCGTGGCGCCTGATCGCCACCGACCGCGCCCTGTCCGCCGCCGTCGACGCCGCCGCCGCCGCCGGTGCCAACAGCATCGACGAGGACGCCTTCCGAGCCGGCGCCACGGTGAGGCTGGATCCCGGCCAGGCTGAGACCCTGGCCCGCCAGTCCCTCGCCGAGCAGCCCGACGCTGACCTGTTCGTCGACGTCGCGATCTCGGCCACACCCGACCGCATCACCGTCGCCGCCGATCGCAGTGTGCAGCTGCTGCTCCTGCGCTTCATCGGCGAGTCCGGCCGACTCGTGCACGCTGAAGGACAGAGCACCCCGAGGAGGTCACCGTGAAGCGTCCTGGCGTCCCTTGCGTTGGCGTATCTCGTCGAGGTGACGATCGCCGTGATGGTTCTATGGACAAGGAGGACTTGCAATGAGTTGGCGACACAGCGCCGGAAGCGACATCACTACGGTTCCGAGCGTCGGCGCACCGCCGCCGGCGCCGCCCGGTGAGCCGGAGCCGCCGCCGAGCTCGTGGCGCACCCTGATCCTCGGCCTGGTCCTCGCCCTCATGGCTGTGGGCCTGGCCGCGGTGCTCATCCAGCGCGCCAACACCGACGACGGGGGCGCCACCTCGCCGACGGCCGCCTCGCCGACGTCGTCGGTCACGGCGGCGGCCCAGGTCGACCAGCCGGTGATCGTCAACACCGGCGAGGACTGGAACGCCATCGTCCGCAGCATGGTGGCCTTCAGCGACTGGCTCTACCTGCACCCCAACCCCGACCTGGTCGATAGGTTCCAGCTGCCCTCAGTCCCGGGCTACGCCGACACCAAGCTGGGGCTGACCAACCTGGCAACCAAGGGATGGCGCTACGACCCACCCCGGCGGCCGGTGACGGTAGACACCGTCCGTCTCAACAACCGAGGGCCGGCACAGGCTGCTGTGTTTGTACGTTTCGGCCCAGCCCAGCAGTACCGGGTGGTCGATCAAGCCGGGAACGAGGTCGCTAACAAGCCGGCCACCACGGCGGGCAACTCGGTGATCTGGACTCTCTACATGCAGCCGGACGGGAAGTGGCTCCTCGGCGATATTGACGCCCTGTGAGCCGCCGGCCGGCCCTCGTGGCCCTCACCAGTGCCGTTCTCGTCCTGGCGGCCAACGGCCCCGTTACGGCCCAACAGTCGCCCCCTGTGACGGCCGTAGGGAACCTCGGCCAAGAGGTTGTGGACATCCGCCTGGGCGGACCCGGAGGACCGGGCAACCAACCCACGTCGACGAGTGGGAGTGGGAGCGGCACCAGTGGGAGTAGCACCAGTGGCAACGGCACCGGCGTTATCCCGACGGCATCCACCGGCGGCGGGAGCTCGGGCGGTAGCGGGCCGTCGGGGCCGCCGCTCACATGGGTCCGGACCTACCCCAACGTCGGCAGCGTCCGAGGCGAGCAGGCCGTCAGCGCCGGCGCGTTCTGCCTCGACGACGCCGGCAACCGGGGCCTTAGCTACGTCGACAATCTGACCAACACCCAGACCGGCGAAGTGGTGAGCACCCGCAGCGGCTGCGCCACCTCGGCCACGCCGGCACCGAACGCCCCGGGCAGCGGGACCACGACGGCGCCCCAACCCCCGCCGACGCCCGCGGAAATCTGGGCGCGGACGCCGATCGCCACCCCCACCTTCGGAGTCAACCCCGACATCGGACTCACGGGGCTGCGCACATGGCTGTGGGACCCGAACGGGGGCGCTGCGGTCAATGCCACGGTGCAGCTGCGCGGCTACACGGCCCAGGCCACGGCCACGCCGGTGCGCTGGGAGTGGACGATGGGCGGGCGGCCGGGTGACACCGAGTCGCGCCAGAACCCGCCCTACCGGGTGGTGAGCACCCAGCCAGGTCGGGCGTGGGCGCCGGGCGGACGGGGAGGGCCCCCGGCCGGCACCTACATGTACGAGACGAGGGGCGCCTACACGATGACTCTGACCGTCACCTGGACCGGCTCCTACACCTACACCGACCCCGCCGGTGGAGTGCAGAGCGTCGACCTGGGCACTACCACGAGGACGGCCACCAGGAGCTACCAGGTGGCCGAGGTCCGGCCCGTGCTGACGGCGACGGGCCCATGACCTACCGACGAGGAGGTGTCACCGCATGAGACGGCTGCGCTCTGTGGCGTCGCTGATCGCCCTGGTGGGCTTCGAGGGCGCCGCGCTGCTCGTCCTCCGTCAGGCCGGGCAGGTCGAGGCTTGGCGAGTCGACTGGCAGCACTTCGGGCGGTGGCTCGACGCGACGCCGATCGAGGACGTGGTGGCGGGCCTGGCCCGGTGGGGCGGACTGGTCATCGTCGGGTGGCTCGGCGTCACCACTGCGATCTACCTCCTGGCCACGGTGTTTCGTGTCCCGGGTCTCATCCGCGCCGCCGGTGTGTTCACGCTGCCCGGAGTGCGCCGCATCGTCGAAGGCACCGTGGCCGTGTCCATGATAACTACGGCCATGACCAGCCGCGTTGGCCCGGCCATGGCCCAGGAGCCGGCGGGGGGATGGACGAGGCACCCGACATTGGCAGCGGTAGCCGCGCCACCGCCCCCGGCCTTCACCGCCGCCGTCCGCGTCGAGCTGCCCCCCGACATCGCCCACGCAGTCGAGCCCACCGCCACCGAAGCCGGGCGGTGGGTGGTCGCGCCCGGGGACAACTTCTGGGACATCGCCGCCGCTGACGTAGCCCACCAGCGCGGCGTGGGGGTCGAGACGCTGCGGGCGGCCGACATCGTGGACCGTTGGCGGGAGATCATCGAAGCGAGCGAGTCCGCCGGCGGCGTGCCGTCGGGCGACCCGAACCTGATCTACGCCGGCGCCGTGCAGGTCCTCCCCCCAACTCGTGCCGTGGCTCCCGCTACGGCGGCCCCTGTCCCGCCGCCCGCTCCTGCGGCGGCGACGCCCGCTCCCGCCGGCGCATCGACTCCGGCACCGGCCGTGAGCGTGGCCCCCGAGCCTGCGCTCACAACGCCGGCGCCGGCTCCCGCGACGACGCCGGCGGCGCCGGTGACGGTCGCTCCGGCCGCCACCGTGGCCACCACTGCCACCACGGCGGCCACATCCGCATCGATGCCGGCGAGCACCGCGGTGCCGACCACTGCCGCCGTCGATCCCGGGGCCCCGGCCCTGCCTTCTGCGGCGGTCACGGCCGTCACGGCCACAACGTCGGCGGCGGCGTCGGCCCCGCAAGTAGAGGAGCGGCCGGGTGCTGCTTCCCAGCGCGTGCCGCTGGCGCAGGCGGCAGTGGGGGTGTCGGGCCTGCTCGGCGGGATCTTCGTCTGGCGCATGAAGCGCGAAGGAATGGCTGCCCAGCGACGTCGCCGGCGGGGCCGGGAGCTGGTGCAGCAGCCGGATCCGGTGGCGGAACCGGTGGAGCGCCGGGTGCGGGCCATCGCCGAGGTGGAGACCGTGCACTGGGTCGACGCCACCCTGCGCTATGCCACTGCGGTGTTGACCGAGGCCGGCGGTGGGGGAGTGGAGGGCATCCTGTGCGTGCGTCCGGGCCAGCTGGGCATGGAGCTGGTGGTGGACCCCCCCGCCCCGCCGGTGGGGCGCTTCGACTCCGCCGACGAGGGCCGTACCTGGACGCTGGATCCCGACCTGGACCTGGCCGAGCTGCAAGAGCTGGCCTGGGGCCAGATCCTGGTGCCGGCACTGTGCAGCGTGGGCAGCACCCCCGACGGCCCCGTCCTGGTCGACCTGGAACAGGCCGGCGTGCTGGCCGTCGAGGGCGACCCGGCCCGGGTCGAGGGGTTCCTGGCCGGCGTCGCCCTGGAGATGGCCAGCGCCCCGTGGGCGGGTGACACCTCCGTCTACCTGGTCGGCGGTGATGAACGCCTGGCCGGGCGGGACCTGGTGGAGTCGATCGACGACGCGGCTCGCTTCGTCGCCGACCTGGACCAGCTAACCAGCCTGGTCGACGACGAGGACCTGGACGGGGCGCCCTCCACGCTGGCCGCCCGGGTGGCCCCGGGCAACGTCGAGGGATGGTTCCCCGCAGTGGTGGTGGCGCATCCCGGCGCCGACGGCGACGCCTTGTCGCAGCTGGCGGCCCGGGCCCGGCCCCGCCGGTCCGGGCTTGCTCTCATCGGTCCCGGGCCGCTGCCGGGCGCCACGTGGCGGCTGGTGTTGGGCCCGGACGGTGGAGGGGTGCTTGAACCACTCGGCCTCGAGCTGGATTCCCGCATCGACGCCGGCGTGGTGGCCGCCCTGACCGGTCGGATCGCGGCCCGGGCCGACCAGGCTGACCTGGCCCCCGTCATCGACCTGGTGCCCGAGCCAGTGGCCGCCACCGGCGCCGCGCCGGCGGGCGACGTCGACGAGGAGCCGATAGAGGGTGAGGTGTGCTTCCTGGGGCCGCTCCAGGCCACCTGGGCCGCCGACGTCGACCCCATCGCCGGGCCCGATCGGGCCGCCCTGTTGGCCGCGGCGCTGTGCTACCTCGGCGCCCATGACGACCACCCCGTGCCCGGGCCGCGACTGCAAGAGGCGCTGTGGCCCCTCGGCAACGACGACAGCGACGTGCGGGCCGGTTCGGTCAAGGGCGCCACCCTGCGCTCGACCATGTCCCGGCTGCGCACCGCGCTGGGCAACGACTCTCTCGGCCGCCCCCACCTGCCGCCGGCCAAGAACGGGACCTACACGCTGGGCCCCCGCTACGGCTGCTCCTGGAGCCGTTTCCAGGCCAAGGTGGCGGCCGCAGATTCGGCGTCGTCGGCGGAAGCGATCGAGCTGCTGCGCGAGGCGCTGGCCCTGGTGCGGGGCCGGCCCTTCGAGGATGCCACCGTGGCGGCATACCTCGCCTGGGCCGACGACTCGCCCCTGGTGTCGGACATCGAGGTGGCGGTGGCCGACGCGGCGGAGAAGCTGGGGGAGCGGGCGCTGCAAGCCGGCGACCCCGAGCTGGCGGAGTGGGCCGCCAGCCAGGGCCTGCTCGTGGTCCCGGTGCGCGAGGACCTGCACCGGGTGCGCTTCCAGGCCGCGTTCGACGCCGGCGACCCCGACGGCCTCGACGCCGCCCACACCCAGGCCGTACGGGCCATCAGGACCCACATCGACCCGGCCGAGGCGCTCCAGGACGAGACCGAGCGCCTCTACCAGCGGTTGAAGCGGGCCTGCCGTTCCCGAGACTCAGAGGGTGAAGCTGGAGCACGACGTGAACGAACCACGACGGGGTGAGGAGTCGGTCCCTACTGGGGTGGGTCGGGTCTCCGCCGTCCTGGGTCGCCCGCAGGGGCCGGCTCCTCAGCCCGTCGTGGTAACCGAGCCCGCCGGTGAACTGCCGGCACCACCCAAGGTGCTGGACGCCAACCAGGTGGTCGCCTACAACTTCCGCGCCGCCCGCAAGCTGCGGGGCTGGACCCAGGAGGAGGCGGCCCGCCGGCTGGCGCCCTACCTCGGCCAGGTGCTTCCGAAGGCATCGATCTCCGGTATCGAGCGGTCCTTCGACGGCGAGCGCCGACGGAACTTCGACGCCCAGGAGCTGGTGGCCATCTCCCTCGCCTTCGACCTGCCCGTGGTGTGGTTCCTGCTGCCGCCGCCGAGTGCCGCCAACTACCAGCTGGCTGCTGCCGGCCGGTCGCTGGCCCTGCTCGTCACCCTGCTCTTGGGTCGCGACGACCAACTCGACGAGGTCAAGGCCCGGATGGAGGAGCTCCGAGAGGCCGGACCCGGATCCGCAGGCGACATGCTGGCCGAGGCCGGCGGGTTCCCACCGGAGCTGACCTGGGAGCAGTTCCAGCGCACCCGGGAGCAGGCGCTGTTCGCGCTGGTCGCGGAGGAGGCCTCCGACATCGAACGGCTGATGGGCGATCTCCGCCGGGTGATCGTCCGCTTCGACGATCTGTCCCAGCGGTCGCGTTACGCCTCGCACCGAGGGAACGGGTTGGGCGCATCGCGTGACCTTGCTCCTACGGGAGAGCCGGCCTGATGGAGGCGTCGATGGAGGCGTCGATGGCGGTCAACCTGTTGGCGGTGATAGTGGTGGTGACGGCGGTCCTCATCGTGCTCACGTTGCTGAATGCGGCTATCGGCGCGCCTTCAGAGGCCCCTGCCCTGGGCGCGCTCGCGTTTGGGCTTGCTGCGGTCGGCGTCGCGCTCATGAACCCCCAGCTGTGGAGCCTGCTCGCCGCCCCGGTGGTCGACGTCGTGGCCAACGTGGTGGTGTAGGACCTGGTCGCAATGTGCAGCCAGGCCGATCCTCGCCGTGTGGTGTCGGGGGTTCCTACGGACCGTGCGCCCGGCACGGCCCGTGGCGGGCCCACGGACCAGGTGCTGCCCCTGGTCACCAGGGTTCTGAGGCCGGCCGAGGTGACCGAACTGCGCCGTCGCGTGGCCGCCCTGCCGGCCGACTGCGACACGGGCCTCGATCGCTCGACGGCCTATGACGTGCTCTCCCAACTCGCCGAGCTGCAGGCGCGGCGAAAGCACGGCCCCAACCGCGTCCACTGCCCCTACTGCGGTGAGGGCTTCGACGTCGCCCACGGGGTGACCACCAGGCCGCCCGGCTGGCGCCGTCCCCCGCCCTGGCAACCGGACCCGATCGGCGCCTCGGCCTCGCCGGCGGGGGCCGAGCGAACGGCCCGGGAGCTGGCGAAGGCGCTGGCGTGGGGCAGCCGCCCGAACGGCACGGACGCCTTCTGGGCCAGCGTCGGCCAGACGGTGCTGTGGCCGCTGCTATGGCTGGGCGCCGCCACCGGCGCCGACATGGCCGAAGTCGGCGGCTGGTCCCACCCTGACGCCGTGGAGGCGACGATGGCCAGGGTGAGCGAGGCCCTCGATGCCCTCGATGACACGCCGGACGCCGAACTGGTCCGGGAGCAGTGGGAGGGGGTTCGGGAGTGCCGCCCACAGGGCCTACGGACGGGTTTCACCTACGCCCACGGGATGGTCCGACACTGGGAGCTGCAAAAGGCGCGCCCCGTTCGACTGGACCCGGTCGCAGGTGGGCGCGAGTGAACGAGGGGCCGGCCCTGCTGCCACTCCCGCTCAGGTCCAAGGGCTGTGTTGTCGCGAGCTCTACAGACCGAGCCGAGCCCGGCATGACCCCGAATCAGGTCGTCGCCTCCAACGTCGTCAAGGCCCGGGCGTTGCGAGGCTGGACCCAGGAGCGGGCTGCCGAGGCGCTGGCGCCCTACCTCGGCGCCAAACTGTCGGGCCCGAGCTTCTCGGCGCTGGAACGGTCGGCAACGAAGGTGGACCGGATCAAGCAGTTTCCGCCGACGACCTGCTGGCCCTGTCCCGTGGGTTCGATCTTCCGATCGGGTACTTTTTCACCCCACCACCACCCGAGACGAACGCGGCTCAGACGGGTCACCTCGGGGGCACCCAGGGTCCCCACGCGATGGTGCTCTTCGACGCGATCCTCGGCACCCCCGACAACTTCGGGTGTTGGATGGATGACCTGCTCGCGTACTCGGCCAACAGGCCGGGTGTCGAGGTCCCCGACCGTCTCTCCGCCTTGGTCGATCTACGAGCTCGGGCGCTGTTGCGTCACGGCCTCGGGGACGTCGGCGCCGCCAGGGACGTTCTGCAACGCCTGGCGGACGCGCTACGGGCTTCCTCCCCAACGGGTGACGGAATGATTCCGTGAGGTCAGGCCGCCCCGCCGGGTTCCATGCCGGGAAGAGTCGGATGGGAGACGGTGGCCCCTCGATCTCGACGGCGGCGCAGTGGCGCCACCGCAGCGGACTGGACGGCGATCGGCGTCGACTGTCCACCAGCCCTCGAGGCGGCGTCGCAGAGCAGGTTGACCGCGGCCACGATCTCCTCGTCGGTGGCATCGTCGCCCCCGCAGACGATGACCCGTACCGCCCAGCCCAAGCGGCCGGGCTGGGCGGGCAGGGTGGCTAGCTCCATCCGGGCCCGGCCGAGCTCGTCGACGTCGCCCTCACCGGTGGCCACCAGCCCCCGGTACCAGCGGGCCAGTGCGGCGCTGGCCCGCCCGACGCCGCCGAGGTCGACGACCACCGCGTCGGGGTGCGTGCTCACGCCGGGAGCTCCCAGGAGTGCATCGCCACCCAGTTGATGCCGCGCCGGGCGAAGTAGAACACCGTGGTCTGCTCACTGACCGCCGGGCCACCGTCGAGGCGGGAGGCCGACCAGACGACGGCGACCTGGATGACGTCGGGGTACTGGGTGGCCGAGGCGCCGGCGGCGTGGACGACGACGTTGGCACAACAGGGCTGGGCCCGGCCGGCACCCCAGTAGCCGTAGAAGGCGTCGCGCCCGTCTCCGGTGGCGTCGGCCCGCAGCAGGGCGGCGCCGAGGCGGCTGGTCTCGGTGGCCACCGCCGGGCCGAGGTTGGAGCGGGCCGGGTCGCTGAGCTGGGCCCAGTAGCCGGCCCTGCTGGGGGCGTCCTCGCCGATCGCGGCCCATGGAGGCGAGGCGACCGTCGACGTCGTCGACGAGGCCGGGGTGGACGACGACGCCGGCGCCGAGGGACCCCCGGCGCTGGCTGAGGTGAGCGGCCGGGTGGTCCCAGGAGGCCGCAAGAGGGCCCAGGCGCCGACGAAGGCGCCGACCACGGCGACGGCGGCCAGCGCCCGTTTCACGGCTGCCCCTGGGCGCCCGTGCCGGCCAGCACGCCCGCTGTCTGGCGGTGCTTGCGACATTGACGGCGCCGGCCGGCGCGCGCAAGCTGGAGGCCGGCGCCGAGCAGGACCAGCCGCCCGTCGACGAGGCCGAAGCCGAGCCCGAACAGGACCGAAGCTCTCCACCCAGCGTGGAGGTGATCGGCGTGATCGGAGTCGCTGAAGGCCCCCGGGTACTTCTCCAGATCCGCCCACGGTGAGCCGAACTCGTCGGGACGCAGGGGAGCAGCCGATCCCAGGCTCTGCTCGGCCACGGCCCGGGCCGCTTCGGCCGAGGCGCTGACGTCGACGCCGTCGACGGCGTAGATGTCCACCGCCCGGCCGGAGTAGTGGTTCGAGACACGATTGGTGCCGGCCACGAACTGGTTGTGGCCGGTCTTGAACACGCTGACTGAGATCTGGTGGTTGACCACCAGGGCGGCCAGGTAGTCGACCACCCGCTGGTCGACGACGCCGGCGAGCAGGTCGGCCCGGGCCCGGTCGGTCAGGATCAGGTTGGGGTTGTCGGCCAGGGCCGCAGCGCTGGTGGCGCTGGCCGCGGTCAGGCTGGCGGCGTCGGAGTAGCGGGCGGCCCGGGCCAGCACGTCGTCGATGTAGGCCTCGGAGTGGTTGTAGTGCCAGATTGCGCTGCGGAGCTTCTCGAGTTCCCCGGCGCCATTGGCGCACAGGTAGTTGGCGGCGCCGAAGACGGCGTCGGTGGGGTCGTAGCGGTCCTTGTCGCCATCGCCGTCGCCGTCGACGCCGTAGGCGTCCCAGGTGCCCTGGAGGAACTGCATGGGCCCGCCGGCGCCGGCGAAGTTCTCCCCGCTGTGCACCCCGGGCAGCGTGGAGCGGCCGTGGTCGGTCTCCACCGAGCCGATGCCGGCCAGCACCGACCACGACAGGCCCGGGCAGGTCTCGGCCGCCTTGCGGTAGATGACCAGCATCTCGGGAGGGATGTCGGCCACGGCGTAGGCACTGGGGTTGCCGGCGGGGGCGCCGGCGCCGGCCGCCTTCGACGCCCCCAGCATCATCCCGCCGATGGCCAGCACCGCCAGCAGGCCGGCGATCATCGCCCCACCCACCCCCAGGGCCACCGCCGCGGGCTTCATGGCCTGGGCCCTGGTGGGCGCGGCCCCGACGGGGCAACGGCGAGCCCGAGGTCGACCAGTTGGCGAGAAACGTGCCCCACATCCCTCGACTGGTGTGCGGCCGGGCGAAACGCCACAAAGAAATCTCAGAAATCTTTGTGGCGTTTCCGGTTCTCGCACACCAGTCGAGGGGTGAAGGCCATTTCGCCGAACCCCAGGAGGGACTCTCACATGCTGGTGCTGCAACTGTTCGCCAACGCCAACCCGCGGCTGGCGGGGGCCGTGTTCGGCTTCCTCGCCCAGGTCGAGCTCAACCCCACCGGCGACGGCATGCCGGGGGCCAGCTTCGCCCAGACGCTCATCAACTGGGTCGGCCAGATCGCCCTGTGGGGCAGCCTGGTGTCGATCCTCATCGGGGCCGCCATCTACGGCCTGTCCCAGCACGTGGGCAACAGCTATGGGGCCTCCAAGGGCCGGCTGCTGGCGTTGGCCGGGGCCATCGGCGCCGGCCTGACCGGGTTGGCACCAACGGTGGTCAACCTGCTCAGCGAAGCCGCAAAAGCGGCCTAGGCCCGGCGACGTGTCCAGATCTTCAACCGCTACTCCCGGTCGGCTTTCGTCGCCGGTGCTGGTCGCCGCGGTAGCCGCTGCGGTGGTGATCGCCACCGTGGTCCTCCTCAGCCGCGATGGCCAACAGCCCGCCCCTACGGCTGCGGTGGCCCCGCCGCCGGCGGCCATGTCCTCCCCCTCGGCGCCGGGCGTCTCCCCCCCGCCCCCGGCGCCGGCGGGGGTGGGTCCCTCCACGGTCGTGGGCGGGGTGGCCATGGGCTATGCCCACAGTCCGGCCGGGGCCGAGGCCGCGGCGGTGGGCTTCCTGCGCCTCGACTCCGCCCTGGTGGCCATGAGCGACGAGGCCGCCTCGGCGGCCAAGCGCGTGATCGCCTCATCGTCGGCCGCCGAGGCCTTGGTGGCCGACGTGGTGGCCAAGCTGGGCGCCCTGCGCAAGGGCTATCCCGGCGGCGCCACCCTCTACCGCATCGGCGTGCTGGCCAGCCGGGTGAGCCCGGCCAACGCCGATCGGGTCCGCGTCGAGCTCTGGCACGTCGGCGTCGTCAGCCCGCCGGCTGCGATGCCCTATGAGGAGTGGACCACCCAGCGCTATGAGCTGGTGTGGGAGCGCGACGACTGGCGGGTGGCCGGCGAGGCGTCCACGCCCGGGCCCCGGCCGCTGCCATTGCCCCGGGGCGAGCCCTCGGCCCCCGGCCAGCTCGAGGCCGCCCTGGCCGGCTTCGGACCGGTGGGGGTGACCCGGTGATCCTCGGCGTCGCGCCCCGGGGCCACGGCGAAGCGTTTCGCCGGGCGGGAATGGGCGGGAGCTGGACACGACTACAGGAGGTTGGGACGTGAGCGGGAGGACGATAGGACGACGGTCGCCACAGTCGATCGAGCCACAGTCGATCGACGAGGTGTCCGAAGAGATGCGGACGGTGTCTCAAGCGATCGACGCCGCAGCGACGACGGGGCGTTGGCAGATCGGTGTGTGGCCGTGGCGGCGGCGGCTGCTCCACCGGCGCTACGACTCTCTGCAGCTGCGGGCGGCCCGCATGTTGGGGGTGGCAACGCCTCCACGCTCGGAGTGGTCTCCACCCGGCTTCCGCGGCGGGCTGTACGACTCGAGGACGGGCTTCGTCATCGAGGAGGCGCTGCGTCAGGCCGGGTTCGATCCCTTCACCGTGAAGGACGTGCCGCAATGAGCGCCCTGGTCCTCGCCGCCCTCCCCAACCCCGTCGAGGTGGTCACCGGCCCCGCCGGGGCGGTGGGCAACGCCGTGGGCGGGGCGGTCGGCGGCTACGTGGCCGACAAGGCGGCCGATGCGTTCCTGGAGCCCATCGGCAAGGCCATCGTGCGGGGCCTGGCCGGGGCGGCCAAGAAGGTGAGCGAGGAGGTGATGCACTTCATCACCAACTCCGCCGCGGTGAACTTCGACGAGGGGTGGTGGGCCAACGATCGGGCCCAGACACTGGTGCGCCAGATCGGGACCCTGGCCCTGGTCCTCACCCTGCTGTTCCTGTTGCTAGCCCTCGTCCAGGGCCTCTTCGCCGGTGACGTCGGCGGCATGATGCGGGCGACGATGGTCGAGGTTCCGGTGACCATCGCGGCCACGGTGGCCCTGGTGGCGGTGACTCAGCTGCTGCTGGGCCTCGTCGACGGGGCATCGGCCATGGTGCTCTCAGGGGTCCCCGAGGCCCTGGGCCACTTCTTCGCCGGCTTCGGCGACGATGCCACCATCGCCACCAACGGCTTCGCCGGGATCCTCATGGTGGCGGTGTTCCTGCTGGGCGCCATCCTGGTGTGGATCGAGCTGGTGGTCCGCTCGTCGCTGATCTACCTGCTGATGGCCGCCGCCCCGCTCACCCTGGCCGCCCGGGTGTGGCCGGCGGCCCGGGGCGCGTGGCGGCGGCTGGCCGAGCTGGGCCTGGCCCTGATTGTGTCCAAGTTCGCCATCGCCCTGGCCCTCGGCCTCGGCGCCGCCGCCCTGGCCGGCGGCGGGCCCAGGTCCGGCGACCTCGGCACCCAGGCGGGCATGGACCTCGCCGGCATGCTCACCGGGGCCTCGCTGATGCTGCTGGCCGCCTTCTCGCCGTTCATCGTGCTGCGGCTGCTGCCCATCGTGGAGGGGGCGGTCATCGCCCAGGGCATCAGCCGCAGCCCGGTGCGGGCGGCACAGGGTGGCATGCAGGCGGCCTACTACGCCCAGGGCCTGAAGCGCATGGCCGGCGGAGGGGGAGGCCGCGGGCAGGCCGCTGCCACCCCGGCCGAAGCCCCCCCGCCCGCTTCCTCCGGCGGCGGAGCCGGTGGCGCCCGGCCAGGTGCCGGACCCGGTGGAGCATCCTCCGGGGCAGGCGCCGGTGGAGCATCCTCCGGGGCAGGCGCGGGTGGTGCGTCCTCGGGCGGCGGAGCCGGTGGCGCCCGGCCAGGTGCCGGACCCGGTGGAGCATCCTCCGGGGCAGGCGCCGGTGGGGCTCCATCATCCGGTGCAGGCGCCGGCGGCGCGTCCTCGGGTGCGGGTGCGGGTGGTGCGTCACCGGGCGGCGGTGCTGGCGGCAGCTCCTCGGGTGGCGGAGCAGGAGGCGCCGGGGGTGGCGGCGGGTCGGCGGGCGCTGTTCCCGTCGGGGCCATGGCCGCCGGCGGCGCCGCTCGCTCGGCTAGGTCGACGTCGACGGTAAACGGCACACGGCGAGGACCGTCGACGTGAGCGAGGCCCGCACCTACCGCCTCTCCGCCCCCGACCGCACTGGGGCCATGCTGGGCCTCAGCGCTGCCCAAGTCGGCGCTCTCGGGCTGGCGGTCATCCTGGCCGTGCTGGCCGGCTCCATGGGCGCCGGCGTGGTGGGCATGGCCGTCCCCGTGGCCCTGGCCAGCCTCGTGGCCTTCGTGCGGGTCGGCGGCCAACCCCTGGTCGAGGCGGCGCCGCCGGGGATCCGCTTCGGGCTGATCTGCCTGCGCCGACGCCGGCGCTGGCAGGCACCGCTGTTCGCCACTCTGGAGGAGCGCGACACACCGGCCCTGCCGCCCACGCTGGCCGGCCAGGAGTTCCTCACCGTCGACACCGGTGTCGGCGGCCTGGCCATGACCCGCCCCGGCCCGGTGGTGGTGGTCGTCGACCCCGCGAGTGGGACCTATGCGGCCACCCTGCGGGCATGGGGGTCCGAGTTCGCCCTGGTGGCCCGGGGGGAGCAGGACTCACTCCTGGCCCGCTGGGGGGTGGCCCTGTCCAGCTTCTGTCGGGAGCGGGGGGTGGTTGCCTCGGTGCGGTGGTCGGAGTGGGCCGCCCCCGCCGGCGCCGATGAGCAGCTGGAGTACCTGAAGTCCCAGGGACATGACGACGACAGCGATCCTGCGGTGCGCAGCTACCGGGGACTGCTGGAGGGGGCCGGCCCGCTGGCCACCCGCCACGAGGTGCTCATCACCGTGACCGTGGCCGCCGACCGGGTGCCGGTCGCCTCCCGGCACAAGAACAACCGCAAGGCCGCCTGTGTGGAGGCCCTGCTGGGCCAGGTCGACCAATTGTCCAAGCGCTGTCGCAAGGCCGGGCTCAGCGTGTCGGACCCGCTGTCGCCACACGAGCTGGCCCGGGCCCTGCGGGTGCGCCTCGATCCCACCGTGGTCCGTCGCCTCGACCGCCGGGGCCGGTCCCTGGGCGACCTGGCCGGCCTGGTCAGCCCGGCCAACGGCGGCCCCATGGCCACCGAGCTGGCCTGGAAGCACTGGCTGGTCGACGACTCCTATCACCGCACCTTCCTGGTGGCCGATTGGCCCCGCCAGGACGTGGGTCCGACGTTCATGTCCGACCTCATCCTCTACGGGCAGGTCCGGCGCTCGGTGGTGGTGATCTACGAGCCCGTCCCACCCCGGGCCAGCCAGAAGGCCATCGAGGCCGCCCACGCCAAGCTGGGGTCGGACGAGGAGCACCGCCAGCGCACCGGCTTTCGGATCGGGGCCAGCCATCGCCGGGCCAAGGTGGCCGTCGACGAGCGTGACGAGGAGATCGCATCGGGCTTCGGCGAGTTCGCCTACGCCGGGATCGTGACCGTCTCGGCCCCCAGTCTCGAGGAGCTGGAGAAGGCCTGCGACAACCTCGACGACGTGGCCGCCAGCTGTCTGATGGAGCTGCGCCCCCTCAACGGCCGCCACGACCTGGCCCTGTCCGCCACCCTGCCCCTGGCCCGGGCCCTGGCCCGCAAGCGGGCCAGCTGATGCGCCTCGGCCTGGCCCCCGGGCTGCGGGTGCCCCGTCACCGAGCCACCACCGCGCATCTGTGCGCGGTGTACCCGTTCCAGGCCGAACCCGGCTTCGGGGCCCGGGGGGTGTACCTGGGCACCGACTACGTCGCCGGCGAGGGGGCCTTCTGTTACGACTGCTTCCAGCTCTACACCGACAAGGTCATCACCAACCCGAACATGATCATCATCGGCGAGCCCGGGTCGGGGAAGTCGAGCTTCACCAAGTGCCTGCTCTACCGCTCGGTGGGAGCCATGCGCTCACCCAACAAGGGGCCCCGTTGGTGCGCCATCGCCGACCCCAAGGGCGAGTACAACCTGTTGGCCGAGGCCCTGGGCCTGGCCCGGGTGCGGCTGTACCCGGGCGGCACCGACCGGCTCAACCCCCTCGATGCAGGCCCCGGCGCTGCGCTGCTCGGTCCGAATGCCGTCTCCGACCGGCGTACGGCCATGGTGGGCGCGCTGCTGGGCGCGGTGTTGCGCCGGGATCTCAGTCCCCTGGAGGACGCCGGCGTGGGCTGGGCCATCGGCCACCTGCCCACCTCGCCCATTGGACCTCAGCCGGTGCTCGCCGATGTGGCCCGGCTGCTCGCCGACCCCACGGCGGAGATGGTGGAACGGGCAGGATGCGCGAAGGACGACCTGATCCACGGCGTGCGTGATGCCCGCTTCGCCCTGGGCAAGCTGTTGGACCGGGATCTCCGGGGCATGTTCGACGGCCCCTCCACCGTGCGCACCGACTGGTCGGGCCGGGGGCTGGTGCTCGACCTTTCCGCCGTCCATGGGAACCGGGCGGCCCTGCGCCTGACCATGATCGCCACGACGGCCTGGCTTCAGACGTTGATGGCCTTTCCTGAGTCGGCGGACACCCCTCGGCGCTACCAGGTACTCGACGAGGGCTACGTGCTTCTCGGCGACGAGCAGACCGCCCGGTACCTCGAAACGTGCTGGAAGCTGTGCCGGCTCTACGGCGTGGCCAACATCTTCATCGGCCACCGCCTCTCCGACCTCCGCTCCCAGGCCGACGACGGCACGGCCACGGCCAAGATCGCCGAGGGCCTGCTGGCCGACACCCAGACCCGGGTGATCTTCCGCCAGTCCAGCGACCAGGTGGAGCTCACCCAGAAGGCGCTGCAGCTGACCGACCTGGAAGCCAGCCTGCTCCCGGATCTGGAGCAGGGGAGAGCCCTGTGGAAGGTCGCTGGGCGGCCTGCCGTGGTCCAGCACGTGGTCGCTCCCGGCGAGTGGATTTTCTGCAATACCGACAGCGCCTTGGCCGTCTAGAGGCCCCGGTTCATCCCCGTCGACCAAACGTCGGCCACGCCCCCCATCAAAGGAATCGGAGGAACAAGCTCATGACTACCATCGCCAGCCACGCAGCGCAGGAGAACGTGTTGGCCTCGCTCGGCGCCGGCGGCCGACGTGGCGCTGGCCAACCAGCCCCGTGCTACGACCCGGTGCAGGCCTACGTCGACCAGGTCGTCACCAATCCCCACCTGCTGCTGCTGGGCGAGCCGGCGGCGGGCAAGTCGACCCTGGCCAAGAGCCTCGCCGCCCGGCTCCTGCGCTCCACCGCAGATGGACCCCGTCATCTCGGTGTGCTCGACCACAGAGGCGAGTACGGGCCGCTCGCCGAGGCCGTGGGCCTCGCCTCGGTGCGGCTGTACCCGGGCGGGCCTGACCGACTGAATCCCCTTGACGCCGGTCCCGACAGCCCCGGTTTCGACCACGAGGACGTCCGTGAGCGGCGCAGGGACGTCGTGGCCGCGCTGTGTGCGATGAAGCTGCGACGGCCCCTCGCCGCGGTGGAGCACCTGGTACTGGAGGCCGCGGTGAACGAGCTGCCGGTGTCGTGCACCGGTGCTCAACCCGTGCTGGGCGACGTCGCCCGGCTGCTGGCCAGCCCAACGCATGAGATGACAGAGCGGGCCGAGGCCGCTCCGTTCTTCGAGTCGGCCGGCATTGGCGGGCCTATCGACGTGGTCGAGGACGGCCGCTGCCTTAGCCACGCGCTCGACGAGCTGCTGGGCCGCGAGCTGCATGGCGTCTTCGACGCAGCCAGCACGGTACCGGCCGACGGTGCCGGCCCCGGCGTCGTCATCGACCTCTCGTTGTTCTATCCCAGGCGGGCGGCGCACGCCTTGCACGCCGTGGCCGTCTGCGCCTGGCTTGAGGCCGCCGCCAGTCTCGCCGAGGAGCCCGGAGACTTTCCACGTCGGTACAACATCGTCGACGAGGCCTATGTGCTCATGCGCGACGAGCACGCCAGCCGCTACCTCGCCTCCTTCCTGAGGCGATGCACGCCACACGGCGTGGCCAACCTGGTCATGGCCCATCGACTCGACGACCTGCGCTGGGCAGCTGCCAACAGCCCGACACTGGCGGGAGCCGCCGGAGCTTTCGTCGAACCGGTTGGAACCCGGGTGGTGTTCCGCCACGGCGCCTATCAGATGGAGCTGACTGCGAAGGCGCTCGGGCTGGCCCCCGACGAGGCCGGCGTCGTCCCCCATCTCAGCAGGGGACAGGCACTGTGGAAGGTGGGCGGGGGGGCCGGCTTCGTTGTGCAGCACGAGCTCGGTCCCGACGAGTGGGCCTTGTGCGACCACCGCACCCTGACGGTGTAGTCGATGCAACCCCGGCCCCCTCGCCCGCCGATGGCCCCGGCCAGCGCCGATCCCCGCACCGGCGGCCTCGACGCCCTGCTCTTCGCCCTCCTGGCGCTGCTGCTGTTAGTCGTGGGCGGGGTGTGGGCCGGCGCCTCCCTTGCCGCCCAGCTCCGCCCGGGACAGCCCTTTGGCGCCGGACTGTCCGAGGCGGCCGGGGCGCTACGGGCACTGCCGGCTCACCTCTCCGATCCGGCCGCGGCCTGGCCCCCTGGTGCCAGGGAGGCCCTGCCCGGGCCGGTCGCCTATTGGACGTGCCAGGTCCTGGTCGTGGTGGGCCTGGCCGTGATCGCCTGGCTGGTGTGGCGGGTCTTCCGCCGCCGGGGCGAGCAGGACGGCCTGGGCGTGGAGCGCTCCGCCTACTTCGCCCGCCGCCGGGATCTGCGCCGCCTGGCCGTGCCCGGCCCGGTGAACGGCCGCACGGTGATGGGCCGGGTGGGCGGCCAGCTGGTGGCCACCGAGCCGCGCACCTCGATCTGCATCGTGGGGCCCTCCCAGTCGTTCAAGACATCCGGGCTGTGCGTGCCGGCGCTGCTCGAGCTGGGAGAGGGCGGCGGGGCAGCCATCGTGGCCAGCGTCAAGGGCGACATCCACTCCGTGACCCACCGCCGCCGAGCCTCCTTGGGCAAGGTCAAGGTGTTCGACCCCACCTGTGTCGTTGTCACCAAGTCGGCCACGTGGTCGCCGCTGCGAGCGGCCCACACCGTCACCGGAGCTCAGTCGGCGGCCAGAGGGTTGACCGACGTGGCCGGCTCGGGCGGCCTGGAGAACGCGGACTTCTGGATGCAGTCGGCCAAGGAGCTCCTGTGGCCCCTGCTGTACGTGGCCGCTCGGAGCAACGGCACCATGCGCGACGTCGTGCGCTGGGTCACCACCCACGACCGGCCGGCGGTGGACAAGGAGGGCCACGTCCACTCCACCGGCGAGGTCCTGGGGCGCCTGCGCCAGATCGAGACCGAGGCCAAGGCCGCCACAAAGCCGCCGGCAGGGGTCGACCCCGATACCGGTGAAGTGAGCGACACAGACGAGCTCGGGCCGCCGAAGGCCGAGCCAGGGACCGAGGATCCATCACCGCCCGCCCCCCGCAGTGGCTCCAGCGTCGCCGGCCCCCTCGACCCCGGCGACGTGGCCCTGGCCGGCAACGCCCTGGCCGGCATCTGGGCCTCCGACGAGCGCACCCGGTCGTCGATCTACACGACGGCGCGAACCATCATTGAGGCGTGGTCGGACCCGGTGGTGGCCACTGCCGCCGACGGCTGCGAGATCACCCCGGAGTGGCTCCTGGAGGATGACAACACCCTCTACATCGTGGCCCCGGCCCGCGAGCAGGCCCGGCTGCGGCCGGTGTTCGCCTGCATGGTGGCCGACCTGGTGCATGAGGCCTTCGACGTGGCCACCAGGGCGGGCGGCGAGCTGCCCAACAAGCTCCTGGTGCTGCTCGACGAGGCGGCCAACATCTGCCCGGTGCGCGAGCTCCCGGCGTGGTGCTCCACCTGCCCATCCCACGGCATCACCCTGATGACGGTGTGGCAGGACCGCTCCCAGCAACGCCTGCGCTACGGCCGAGAGGGCGCCGAGACGGTGTGGAACAACTCGGGGGCCAAGGTCATCCTCTCCGGGCTGGCGGACCAGGCCACCGCCGAGGTGACGTCGCTGCTGGGGGAGGAGGAGCACCAGCGCATGGGCTCCTCGGTCGACCTGGCCGGCTCCCGGCGCTCGGTCAGCGCCCAGACCGGCACCCGCCGCCTGGTCAGCGAGGACTCGCTGCGCCGTCAGAAGCTGGGTCAAGGCCTGCTCATCTACAAGGACCTGCCGGCCATGCGCCTGGCCCTGCGCCCCTACTACGAGGACCGTAAGCTCAAGGCCCTCCAGGAGGGCAAGCCACCGCAGGGGGCCGAGGCCACCGTCAAGCCCGACGTCGAGGACGACGTCGACGCCAAGGAGTTCGACGACGTCGCCGGTGCGGCATGACGGCCCAGCGCCCGCCCATCAACTACTACGGCTCCAAGGTGCGCCTGGCGCCGTGGATCGCGGCAATGCTGCCGCCCCATCGCTGCTACGTCGAGCCCTTCTTCGGCTCGGGGGCGGTGCTCTTTGCCAAGCCGGTGTCCACCCACGAGATCGTCTCCGACAAGGACGCCACCGTGGTCAACTTCTTCAAGGTGCTCCGGGACCGGCCTCGGGAGCTGGCCCGGGCCTGCGTGCTCACCCCCTACGCCCGCGACGAATACACCGCAGCGGTGCTCGACGAGCCGGGCATCGACGAACTGGAGCGGGCCCGCCGCTTCTGGGCCCGCTCGGTCATGTCCTACAACCGCTGCCTGAACCCCCGGGCGTCGTGGTCGTCGTCGGCCAAGCGGGGCTCCAACGACGCAGTGTCGGCGGCCAACATCAGCGACCGGCTCCTGGCCGTCGCCGAGCGCCTGCGCCGGGTGGCCATCGACAACGCCCCGGCGGTCAAGGTGGTGACCAAGTACGGGGTACACGGCGCCGTCATCTACGCCGACCCGCCCTACCTGGGCTCGGCCCGGCGGAGCCTGGAGCGCCACCGGACGTCGGACTACGCATGCGAGCACGCCAGCGAGGAGGACCACCGGGAGCTGGCCGAGGCCCTGCGGGCCAGCGAGGCCGTGGTGCTGCTGTCGGGCTACGCAAGCGCCCTCTACGACGAGGAGCTGTACCCGGACTGGTGGCGGGTGGAGCGCACCGTGCATCGGCCCTCGGCCAACCGGGCCGGCCGGGGCGACAGCCGGGCCACCGAGGTCATCTGGTCCAACCGCCCGCTGCCGACCCAGCTCGAGCTCGGGTGGGCCCGGGCCGGGGTGGCAGGCGACGGCGAGCCGGAGGCGGTCGGTTGAGCAGCACCGGTACCCACTCCACCCACATCGACTACCTCCCAGGCTGGAAGTACCTGACCATGGTCCTCGAGGACGACAGGGCGTTGAAGGACGAGTACGTGGCCGTGTTCGACCAGATCATCGCCGCCACCTTGGCCGGCCACCCCTACCGGCTCTTTCGCGGCGAGTGCTGGGTGATCGTCGGCGTGGCCCCTCCGGCGGCCAAGGCCATGGCCCGGGTGGAGCAGGCAATGGCGACGCAGCTGGGGGCCTTCGACGACCCCCGGGCTGACAACTCGAACTGAGCGATGGCCGCCCGGCCCCAGGGGACGCCGCTCGGGCTGCTCCTTCGACCCTCCGCTGCGCCCCGACATGGCCCACCGGGCCCGCAGCGTGGCCTCGATGGCGATGAGAGTTGGTGGCACTGGTCGCCGACCTACGGCCAGGGAAGGCAGGGACGATTGGGGGCGGCGATCAGGCTGGCCGTGCTGGCGGTGAGCGTCGGCGCCGGCGTGGCTGCGAGCGTGGTGATGAGCGCAGCCGGGCTGTGGTGGTGGCTCGGCCAGCAGATGGCCTAGCGGCGGCCGGCGGACTCCCTGGTCAGGCGCCGCTCAGCCTCCTTGCCGGTGCGCATCGTGAGCGCCAACGCCGTCCCCAAAACCAAGAGGACCGGTTCCAGGCCGACGTCGCCCCGCTCACTTCGGCGGCATCGGTTTCGCATCAGTGACCTCCAGTGGTGATGAGCAATACGACGAGAATGATCAGCACGGCGATGGCCATTCCGGCCAGGCGCATCCGCCGGCGATTGTGCTCTTGCAGTCGTGCCACCTCGACCTGGTGCTGCTGGCGGGCAGCCTCGGCCTTGCGTGCGGTGGCCACCGCCTCGGCCCGGGCCACGAGGGCGGAGGCGGCCGCCGACGGGGTTGGGAACGCATGGGCCGCGGCATCGTCGGCCACGCTGCGGTCCGAGGCGTGTCCGAGGGCGGTGAACACCGGCACCCGACAGTGGGTGATGGCCCGGACCAACTGGGGGGTGTCCCAGCAGTGGAGCCCGGACCTCGCCCCGCCCCCCCTCGCCACGACAATGACCTCTGCGCCCCGGCCGCACAGCCGTGCCAGGGCACGGGCCACGTCGGCGCCCGCCGTCGGACCGCTCATGGCCGCCGTCTCCTCCAGGATCTCGAATGTGATGGGGGAGGAGCCGAGGATGGCCAAGATGTCGGCTCGCCCAGCCCCCTCGGAGCCGGCGACCAAGCCGATACGCCTGGGTAGGGCAGGGACCTGGAGTCGCCGTTGGGCGACGAGCTCGCCCGTGGCCCGCAGCTCAGCCACCAGTGCGTCCCGGGCCACCACCGCCTCCCCCAGGGCAATGCGGGGATCGACGCGTGTGGCCACCAGGCGCAGGGGGCCGTAGGCCCCGTTGGAGGCCAGCCGGCCGTAGAAGGCGGCTTCGAGGCCATCCGCCAGCTTCACGTCGACGCCGGCGAGAGTGGCGGCAATAGCGGCCGCCTCGGCGCCAAAGACGCTCACCGGTAGCACCGCCCTCACCCGCTGGGCGTCGGGGTGGTACTCGACCAGCTCGAAGGAGCAGTAGCGGGGCTTCCGGCGCAGGCTTTGCACCACACCGGTGACCCAGGTTTCGCCGAGCCCGGCCGACCGAAGCGTCTCATCCAGCGCGGCGTGGAGCTGGCTCACGGTCAGTCCGGGGACCGCCGGGGCGGGCGGTGTGGTCGGCGCCGCTGCTTTAGGCCGGGGCGGGACGGCGCCGGCGGCGCTCGTCGAGGTCATGGCCGGCCGGGCGCTGCGGAGTCGGTAGCTCCCGCCGGGCTGTGAGCGCCGCCGGTCGCGCCAGGTGGCCACGGTGTCTCGCTGCCGCCGGCGTTCGTGGCGTCGGCCGGGCGGCCGGCCGACCTGGGGACCGAGCGCGGTCGCAAGACGTCGCGCAAGTGCACCGTGTCGCCGGCGAGGACCACGCCGGTGATATAGAACCGGGCTGCCAGCCAGGCCATGGCCACGATGCTCGACACCACGATCACCGCAGCGACGATCACCTCCCATGCCGCCACCGTGCCGGCGGCCGCCCGCACCAGGGTGAAGGGCGCGGCCGTGGGCGGGAAGAACGACCCGAGGCGGGCCACCAAGCCATTCGGGCTGGTCGACGCCACCGTCGATGCGGCCGAGGCGGCAACGCTGACCATGAACATCGCCGGTAGGGAGGCCATGCCGGCCTCCTCCGGGCTCGCGGCTCGAGCGCCCGTGGCCACGGCCAGGCAGCCGTAGAGGGCGAGATGGAGAACGAACCAGAAGACGGCGGCGAGCACGGTCAGCGAGACCTGGGGTATGACGTGGATCCCGTCATAGGCCAGGGCGACGACCGCGGCGAGGGACGTGACCTTGGCGAACACGGCCAACCCCAGGCCCTCAACACCGACGATCTTGCCGGCGACCACTTCGAGAGGGGTGAGCGGCACGAGCAGCACGTCAGCCATGCGTCTGCCGCGTTCCTCCTGGGCGGCGCTGGCGATGAATGTGGTCAGGAAGAAGGCCAGCCCAGCTCCGGCCATGGCCCCCGCTTGGGCCACGGCGATGTTGGCCTTGCGATTCGCCGATTGCGACGTCAGCACCGCCACCGGCGCCGGCGGGAGAGCGCCGAGGGCCAGGGCCTCCTCGCGGGCGACCCCGGCCGACTGGAGTCGCTGGGCCAGCTCGGCCCGGGGCAGGGCCCGGCGCAACAGCACGACCGTCAAAGAGTCGGAGCGCGAGCGGGCCAGCACCGTGCCATCGACGACCGCAGCGGCCAGGCGCCCGGAGCGAACCCCGGACTCGGCCGAAGCGCGGTCGGGCTGGGCGACGAACTCCACGGTGATCTGCGGCGGTGGGTCGACCAGCTCGGCTAACCCAGCCGGCAACGCTCCCACCACCCCGACGCTACGGATCGAGGGAGTCGTCGACGGGTGAAGCCGGCCGGACAGCGTGACCGTCCCCGCCAGCACCGCAAGGATGTAGACCGCGTAGCGCAGCATCCTGCTCCTGCTGCGCTCGCGCCATTCCATGCGGGCCACAACCCACACCAGCCGGGCCCTCATGCGGAAGCGGCGAGGACATCGCGGTAGAGCTCCCGCAGCCGCGGCGGGCTCCAGGAGCACTCGGCGATAGGTCCGGCGGCGGCGGCCGCCGAGACGACATCGGCGGCCTCGGCGTCGGGACCCAGGTACAGCACGACGCGTTGGCCGTCGTCGGCCATGACGGTGACGCCCTCCATGTGGCCGAGGCGGCCGGGAGCGGCCGGGACAGCGAAGCGCAACCGCATGACCTGCCGAGCGGCGGCCCGGAGCTCCCCGACACGGCCGGCAACCACCAGCCGGCCTTTGTCCACGATGACCACGCCGTCGCACAGCTCTTCGAGGACGTCGAGTTGATGGCTCGACACCAGCACCGCAGTGCCGGCGGCAGCGAGCTCACGCAGCACCTCACCCAGCAGGGCCACGCCGTCGACGTCGAGGAGGGTGAACGGCTCGTCGAGCACGGTCAGCGAGGGCTGGTGGAGGAAACAGGCCGCAAGTTGGACGCGCTGCTGCTCTCCCTCCGACAGGGTCTGGAGCTGGCGGTCGGCGAAGGCTGCCGCCCCGAGGCGCTCCAGCCACCGCGCTGTGGAGTCGGTGGCCGCAGTGGCGGTCATGCCGTGGATGCGACCGATGAACACGAGCTGGTCGATCACGCTCATGCGCGGGAACATGCCCCGCTGGGCCGGGAAGTAGCTGAATCCCTGGCGCTCCGGAAGCCCGATGGGCCTCCGATCCCAATACACGCTGCCCTCGGTGGCGGGTAACAGCCCGAGCACCGTCCGCATGGTGGTGGTCTTGCCGGCCCCGTTGCGCCCGACCAGGCCGCACACCGAGCCGGCGGGGACGCTGAACGACAACCCGTCCACGCCGGCGGCGCCGTTGGGGTAGCGGTAGATCAGCCCCGCGACGTCGAGCATGCCGGCACCCCCAATCGGGGCCCCGCCAGCCGCGGCGCAGTGGCATGCGCCCAAGCGCGCCGTGTCGGCATCAGTGTCCCCGTCCCCGGCGGCGTCGCCGACGGCGAGCGGGTTCGGCTGGTGGGGCTGCCGGTGCTGCGGCTGCGGCTGCCGCCGGCGCCGGTGGTGCGGGGACGGCGATCGTGGAGGGCGCGGCGGGCGACAGGGTGGCCCAGGACGCCGGCGGCGGCGGTTCGGCGTCCTCGTCGTAGTCGACCCAGGCACTGTCGACGTAGGGCAACTCCATGACCGGAAAGTCGATCTCGGCGATGACCAGGCGGCCGAGGCTGCCACCGCCGGCCAGGTACTCGGTGAGGGCCTCCTGGAGGGGGAAGGAACCAAACAGTGCGTCGCAGGTGCGACAGGCATTGGCCACGTAGCCGTCGGGGCGCTGCTGGCTCGAGCGCAGGCGGATACGCCCGATCTGATAGCGCTCGGCCAACGGGGTGTCGTTGACGAGCACGCCGAGGGCGCGGCCGACGAAGTCGAAGCCGACGAAGCCGCTGGGGTCGATGCTGAAGCGTGAGGGCACGAGGATGCCGGCCAGGGCCACGCCTATTGCGTCACACCGGTAACAGCGTTGGCCCTGGCCGATGAGGCGGGCCCGGACCTGGCGCCCACCGACCGACGTCACCGGGGGGAGCCAGGGTCTGAATGGCTCCAGGTCCCGCCCAGGGGGGACGTACCAGCACCGGGCGGCAGGATCCCACCTGGCGCCCAGCGCTTTGACTGCGTCCTTCTGTTCGAACGGAACCTCAAGAAGCACTGCCGCGTCAGCCACCGCGGGACCTCCTCGGACTACGAGATGCGACAATGATGGGCGCCCTGGGCCGGCGTCGCGGGTTGCGGCGTCCGGCGCCGGCAGGGGCGAGCCGGATCGGTGTTGCCACCGACGCTGGAGACATGGGATAGGAGGTGCGTATCCCGCCGGTGGAAGCTGGACCGAGGCAGGAGCGGCGGCACCTCGACGCCCCCTGCACGCGCCAGTCTGTCAGACGAGACCGGCCACGGGAGGGACCGCGATCTGCGGCCCAGCGCTGTCTCCGCTGGAACCCACGGTCGCCGTCGTCCTCACCTGGGAGCACGGGGACCATCATGACGGCTGGGTGCGACATCAGTCTCGGTGGGATCGCCGGGGGGTAAAGGAGCTACAGCCCCAGGTCGACCCCGGCGTCCGGGGTGGGGCCAATGCTCGGGCCGAGGTCGTCGACCACGGCCATGCGGTGGCGGACGAGGGCGTCGGACAGGGGGGCAGGGGCGATCAAGGTTGGCCCGGGCAGCGGCCTGTTGGACGAGCACGTTCACTGAGGACGGGTTCAGCGCCCGAGACCTAGCACGGTTGCCGGTAGACACCGCCCGGAAGACCGGGCCATCGACGATCTCAGCGGCACGGAGCCAGGCCAGCAGGGTCGCGACCGGGCACCGACTGGCCATGCGAGCTCGTGGGAGGACGGCGAGCTCAGCTTGCTCGCCGGACTGGTTGGTCCTGGACCGGGCGATGGTGAGCACCAGGCCGTTGGGGTGTTCGGCGACCTGGTCGACGGTCAGCGCGGTGAGCTCCGAGCGGCGGAGGGCGGCCACGAAACCGACGAGGAGCAGTGCCCGGTCACGCAGCCCGGCCAGGTCAGGTTCGGGCTCGCGCTTGGCCGTCTTCCATGTCCTCGTTGTCGGACACCGATCGATGACGTCCCATAGCTCGGGCGGCATGAGCGGGGAGGCCTGATCGGGCGGGGCGCCGTGGGTTCGCCGGATGCCCTCCCACACGGCGATGACCCGGGCCGCGGCCGTTGGATCGGGGAGGTCGCGCATGCGGTGGGCGAAGCGGATCCCCGACAGGCGCCGGCTCATCGTGCCGACCTTGGCCCCGCAGCCGGCCAGGACGGTCAGGTAGCGGCTGATGCCCTCTGCGGTGGCCGGCATCTGCGGGTAGCCCTGGCTTGTGCCGGACCCGCCCGCGTAAGTAAGGGCAGGACGGCCAGTTGAGAGCCGGGTCGGACTGGTCGGAATAAGCCGAACGCTGCGGGCGCGGGAAGCGACCGATCCCGACCGTGACGTGCGGTCGGCGGCAAAATGTGTTGGCCCACTTGCGCTCGTGTGCTTGGCTGCCCAACGTGCCGCCTTCTCTCTTTGGACCCCGAGCGAAGCTGGGCCGCGCAATGCATCATCGTGACGAGCTGGGCGGTGCCATCGGCGCGTGGCTTGGTCTGAAGCCGTATGCCATAGAGGCCGACATCGAGCCAGGGAGTGGTTGGGTCAACATGCGACTTCGGGAGGTTCACCGCCCGCCGATCGAGTTCGGTCTCATGTTCGGCGACATGACCAGCAACCTGCGCGGTGCCCTGGATCATCTCGTCTGGCAGCTGGTCCTTGCAAACAAGGCCCAGCCCAGGAGGGCCACAAGCTTCCCCATCGTGAAGCGGGAGAAGGATTGGGACCGGGCTGCCGCCGGAGCGCTCACAGGTGTCGCCGATCGCTGGGTGCGAGAGCTGCGGGCGGTACAGCCGTTCACCGACGGTGCGACGAACCCCGCCGACCATCCCTTGGCTGCACTGGACGACGTCAACAACGCCAATAAGCACAGGGTCATCTCGCCCTACGCCATGACCGGGATCCAATTCGCCCCGGAAATGAAGCTCAATCGTCCGACGCGAGGCAACGAGCACCTGGAAGGAAGTGTGTCGGCCGGTATCGACCTGGTCGACGGCGCACGCCTTGGGCGAATCCGACTCGTCTCCCCCGAGAATGATGTGTTCATCCGAAGCGTGGGCCCTGTCGATCCCAGGGCCATCACTGTGGCGTTCAAGATTGACGGTCAAGGATCCCCGAGCAACTCGGCCGCCTTTGGGATGGTCGACCGAATCTTCTCGCTGGTCCAACCGGCCTTCGACGGGCAGTGACCGGTGGCCCCGCCCGCCCACCATCCGGCCTGGCCCTTTGACCCTGGCCGCCCACTTCGGTGTCACCGCTGCTAAGGGCGGCGTTGTGGTCGCACGGCCTGGTGACGGGCACGTCGCCACAAAGGCCGACGCTGACCAGCTGGTGCCCTGCGCTGAGGAACTGCCCGCGCGTCACACGAATCCGTGAGTCGACGCCCCTCTCGAGGTCATGTCGGAGTTGAATCACCACTGCGAGCGCCGTTGGGTTCGTAGGCGGGGCAGCTGTACTTGCTCGCTCGACGCCGAAGAGGAGGAGGCCGCTCTCGAGCAGGTGGAGGACGGCACGTTGGGGGGCCGAGCGAGGAGGTGATGTGGGGCGGGCTGCTCAACCCGGCGGCTGTCCCGGCCAGCGGTCGGCGAGGTAGGCGTCAAGCTCTTCGGCCGGAATGGGCCGGGTGGAGTTATTCATGCGGACGAAGAAGACCCGATCCTCCTTGCTGGTCTTGGCCCAGACCGGGCGGGTGGAGGGGGCGACGTCGAGGCGGCAGATTTCGTGACCTTCGTGGACGGCGATGCGGGCTCGGCTGCGCATGACAGCGGCGTGGCCGACAGCGTTGGTCAGGTGTGTCGTGAGCCAGTTGACGAAGCCGTCGCCGTTGGCCGGGGTCACCCTCGGGTAGTCGTGGTCGAGGCCGACGACCTGACGGTCGGGGCCCACGCCGATGAGAAGCGTGCCCCCGTCGGTGTTGAGGAAGCCGGCGACGGTCTTTACGACGGAGTCCTCCATCATCTTGCTGGGCTGGCCCTCGCGGAGGTCCCAGCGGGCGGTCGATTTGAACTCGACGGCGAAGTCCTCGTCGTTGTCAATGATCTCGGCGACCGTCCGCAGTGCGGCGCTTCCGCCGATCCCGAGCTGTTGGGCCAACGTCGACGCCAGCTCGGCGTCAGCGCGGATCCGCTCGACGACGGTCTGGGTGATGTTGTCGAAGTCCGGCTCGCTGAGCACCGCCACTGGCGAGCCCTGGGCAGCCGTGGAGCGCCCCTCGTCGCCGGCGTACACGCTGGAGCCGTCGTCGCCGTAGGCGCTGACCATGTGGTCGAACACGGCCTGGACCTTGGCGTCGAACAGCTCCGGCGGGTAGGGATCGGCGGGGAGGTCGGCGTCGAGGACGTCTCGGATCGTCGTGCGGACCTCGGAGGCGGTGGCTGCCTTGCGTCGCCAGTCGAGGACCAGCTTGTCGTGGACGTGGGCCAGGAGCCGCTTGGCTCCGGTCTTCACTACTTCCCGCTGGGCATCGTCGAGAACGGGTACCGGCTTCGTGAGCAGGTCGAAGACGGCCAGCTCCTCCTCGGTCATGTCCTCGGCGACTGCGCGGCGTTCCTCGGCGCTGAGGTCATGGGAGAGCGAGATCAGCCGGCGCAGGTACTCGTCACTGTTCAGGCTGCCGGCGTTGTAATCGGCGATGAGCTCCTCGATGCGGTCGACCAGCTCGTAGCGCGTGGGATTGCGCCGGGCAGCGGCTGTCGCTCGCCCTTTCAGAAGGGTGGCCAGTCGATCGGTCTCGGCCCGCTTTCGTCCGGCGAACTGGGCGGAGAGGGCGTCGAAGTCGATCTGGGACAGGTCAATGAGCGGGTCGGGCTCAATGCCCTCGGCCGCGGCCCGGATCACGTACTCCTCGGCGCCGACGGAGCGGTCGAGGAGCGCGTCAACCGCGTCGGACACATCGTCGAGGTCAGCGCCTTCGGGACGGACCACGTCGATTATCCGTTCGGCCAACACACGGATGACGGCCACGGTGGCCTGGTGGTCGGCGGCGGCAGGGTCGGGCAACACGGCCTTGAACAGCTTGCGGGCGTGGCCGGCGGCGGCGAGGAACTTGGCCCGTACGTCCTCGTCGGCCAGAAACGCCTCTACGGCCGAGTCCCGTAGGGCGATGAAGGTGAATCCGGAGGCAAGGCCCAGCTCGTCGAGGTCGACGTCGTAGCGCTCGCAGAACTCGACGACCTCGTGGACGGCCTCGGCTAGGGCGCTGACCAGCTCGGACTTGTCCTGGATGGGCGTGCCGATGGCGTCGGCGTTGGCGGCACCGTAGATGGCGAGAGCCCGCTCGAGGTCCCGGAACACGCCGATGTAATCGACGATCAGCCCATTGTCTTTGTCCGGGAACACCCGGTTGGCCCGGGCGATGGTCTGCATGAGGGTGTGATTGCGCATCGGGCGGTCGAGGTAGATGGTCGACACGCTCGGAGCGTCGAAGCCAGTCATCCACATGGCGACCACGAAGACGATCCGTAGTGGGTGGGTGGGGTCCTTGAAGTCCTCGTCCAAGGCGTCGGCGATCATGCGGGCGCGGTGCGGTCGGATGTCGAGGCCCTTGTCGGCGAGGTCGCGGATCTCGTTCTGGCTCTGGCTGATCACGACCGCCATGTCGGTCGTCTCCATCAGCTCGATGCGGCTGGCCAGCCACGGTCGCTCCAGCTCGGCCAGGGCATCGTGCTGGGCACGCAGCTCGGCCAGGTGCTCGGCCCACGCCTCACGTACGAAGTCGTACATCCGCACGGCGGCGGCCTTGTCGACTCCGACGTACATGGCCTTGCCGGTGAAGCCTCGTCCGACGAAATGGCTCACAAGGTCGCGAGCGACGGTGCGCAGTCGCTCGGGCCGGGTGATCAGCGCGTACTGTCGAGCGAAGCGGCGAACCAGGCGTCCCTCGGCGTCGTCGTCGAGTTCCGCGGCCTCCAGGATGGCGGTCAGCTCCTCGTCGAAGGCCTCGTTGACCAGCTGCAGCTCGGGGATGCGGTTCTCGTAGTAGAGCGGGACGGTGGCGCCGTCGGCGATGGCATCGCGGAAGTTGTAGATGCTGACGTAGTCCCCGAACTCCCGGCGGGTCAGCTCCTCGCCGGCCACGAGCGGGGTGCCAGTGAAGCCCATGAAGGCGGCGTTCGGCAGCGCCTGGCGCATGTTCAGGGCGAGGGTGTCGTACTGGCTGCGGTGGGCCTCGTCGGTGATCACGATGACGTCCCGGCGGTCCGACAGCACCGGCATTCGGGTCTCGCCGGCACCCTTGTCGATCCGGAACTTGTGGATCAGCGTGAACACGTAGCGGTGGTCGGCTTGGAGGAGCTCGCGCAAGTGAGTCGAGGACTCGGCGTGAACCCGGGCCTCCTTGGAGATCACGCCGGCGTCGGCGAACTCGCCGTGGAGCTGCTGGTCGAGCTCCGTACGGTCGGTGACCATCACGAACGTCCAGGCGCCGGGGAGCCGGCGCAGCACCTTCTGGGTGAACCACAGCATGGACAAGCTCTTGCCTGATCCCTGGGTGTGCCAGAACACCCCGAGGCGGGTGTCACCCTCAGAGCGGATCTTCCCCAGGTTCTCGATCGACGCGTTAACGCCGAGCACCTGATGGTTGCGGGCCACGCTCTTGACCAGGCCCCGGGGCCGCTCGATGTAGGCGACGAAGTTCTCCACCATGTCGAGCAGCCGGTCGTGGGCGCACGTGCCCCGGATGGCCGTCTCCAGCTCGACCACGCCCCTCGTGCCCTCGGCGTCGATGACCTTCCAGTTGCCGAAGAAGTCCCACGGGGCGAAGGTGGCGCCGACCTTGGCCTGCGACCCGTTCGACAGGATGACGAAGCAGTTCGGGGTGAACAGCTGGGGGACGGTGTCTCGGTAGTCGCACAGGTTCTCGTCGTAGGCGGCCTTGACCGGCCGGGCAATCTCCTTGAACTCGGCCAGCACGAGCGGGATGCCGTTGACGAAGAGAATGGTGTCGGCCCGCCGGCGGTGTAGCTCGCCGGCGACCCACACCTGCGACGCGGCCAGCCAGTCGTTCTTCTTCGAGTCGTCGAAGTCGAGGTAGCGGACGGTGGCGAAGTAGGGGTCGCCGTGGTCGTCCCGCCATTCGGCCCGGTAGCCGTCGCGCAGGAGTTCGTGGACCTCTCGATTTGCCCGGGACGGGTCCATGACCGAACGGTCCTTGGTGATGGCGGCCAACGCCTCGTCGCGAACGAGGTCGGGGACGTCGGCGTTCAGGACGCCGATAGCGTTTCGGAGCCGGTGGCTGAGGACGACATCGTGGATCGAGTCGCGTCCAAGTGTCCCTGCCGGGCCGAGCGTCTCGCCGTAAGCGTCAACGACGGTCCAGTCCAGCTCCGCCAGCAACTCCAGCGCTGGGCGCTCCACCAGCTCCGCCTCGGTGAAGCGACGGGGCGTCACGCCACAGAGTCCAACAGAGCGTCGAGATCCAGGTTCGAGACGTCGATCTGCCCGGTAACCAGCTTCGGTAGGAGCAGGTCTCGGATCGACTCGAGAACTCGGCGCTGTTCGCTCAGGTTCAAAACTTGGGCTGAGACCGGCGCAACCACTTCGGTGAAGGCAGTCTGGATCGCTAGCGGAGGCACGAGGATCTCGAATTCCCGTAGGAGGGCGAGGTTCACGTGAGGAACGCCCGAACTCATGGCTTGGGCGATGAAGCGCCGAGTCGTCTCGGACGTGCGGAACTGAGCGTAAACGAACTCGGCGGTCGCCTGCCCCCCGTCCACGGTGATCTTCATCTGGCTTTGCGAGAGCAGGTATCGATCAAACCGGGCGCGTCGAGGAATCAGACCAACCTGGCCGAGGGTGCCTCGCTGGGTCACTATGACATCGCCCCTTTTGGCCAAAGAGCCGCGAAGTTCGGCTGCCTTCGCCTCAGAAACGAAGACAAGGTCCGCCTCATCGAAGCCGCCCCCGACGCGGAGGTTCGCTCCGCGTAGGACCGGTACGCCGCTCCCCACGTAGTCTTTGCGACCGAGCTTCGAGCCGAACGGCCCTCCCGTAACAGCATTTCGTGCTGTCCCTGCGATCGCTTCGACCGTTCTTACGTCCCAGCCCTCAGGGATGGGGCCGAGGGGGGCGTCGACGAGAGCATGGGCCCCGCAACCGGGATAGCGGAAGCGGACGAACCACTGCGCATAGATGGCCTGCGCCATCTTCTCGAGTAGCGCGATTCGCTGTTGACCGTTCTGGATCAGAGCGTCAAGGGTGCTGAGGATGAGGCCGATCAGACGCTGGATGTCGATCTCTGGGCAGAGGACGCGGAGCATATGAAGCTGGTTGCGGTTGACGCCCGGCACCGCTGCCGCGCCGTCGTTCTTACCGAGGTCCAGTGATCGAAGGAGCGCCGCAACAAAGCGCGGATCGTTGCCCTTGAAGTCGCGGACGTATAGCGCCGTGTTTAGTGGCCAGAAGTCTTCAGCGATGAAGTAGACCTCGCCGAGCGTCCCATATCGGCCGGTCACGACCCCGGGTCCACGCACCTTCGCTGTCGAGTGGTAGCCCGTGATCCCGGACGAGGACACGATTGGTATGTCGCCTTCGACTCGCTCGCGAGCAGGAAGGTCGTATCCACGCTTCAACTCGCACACGGCGCCCAATGTGGTCGCTCGCCAATCGCTCACGGAGAGCCCAGTATCCCCTGCACGGCCCCGTCGACCTTCGCACGAAGAATGTCGGCCTCTTCGGACAACAGGGTGAACTCGTCGTAGAGGCTCGACAGCTTCTCAGTGAACTCCTCGCCGTCGTCATCGATCGCAGCCGTTCCGGTGTAGCGGCCGGGGTTTAGGCTCCAACCCTGGGCCTCGATGTCGGCGAGCGTCGCCACCTTGCAGAGGCCGGCCACGTCCACGTACGTCCCGTCCGGGAACCGTTCCTTGAGCAGCACGTCGCTACCGGCGACCGTCTCGACCTCCTCGCCCCGGTACAGCCGCACGATGTTGGCGAGCAGCTCGATGTGCTCGGGGAGGAAGTCACGGTGGGCGCGGTCGATCTGGCGGTAAAGGTGACGCGCGTCGATGAAGAGCACCGTGTCCTCACGATCGGTCCCACGCTTGCCCTTGTCCAGGAACCACAGGGTCACCGGCAGGGTGACGGTGTAGAAGAAGTTGGTCCCGATGGCGACCATCACGTCGACTGCCTTGGACTCGATCAGCTGGCGGCGGATCTCACGCTCGGAGTGGCCGGCGTCGCCGGCGGAGTTGGCCATCACGAAGCCGGCACGGCCGCCGGCGGTGAGGGAGGAGGCGAAGAGTTGAATCCAGAGGTAGTTGGCGTTGTCTGGCCGGGGCAGGCCGAAGGGGAACCGAGGATCGCCGGCGAGCTTGTCCTTGTCGACTCCGTTTACGTTGAATGGAGGATTGGCCATCACGAAGTCGAAGGCACCGACGCTGTGGTGGAGGTCGTCGTAGTAGCTGTTGCCGAGGCGGATGTCGCCCGAGAGGCCGTGGAGGGCGAGGTTCATCTTGGCCAGGGGGACGGTGACCTCCTTCTGCTCCTGGCCGTAGACGGACAGCTCCTTGGTGGCCGAGCCCTGGTGGCGCTCGACGAACTTGGCGCACTGCACGAACATGCCGCCCGACCCGCACGCAGGGTCGAACACCCGGCCGTGGAAGGGCTCGATGCTCTCGACGATGAGGCGGACGATCGAGTGGGGTGTGAAGAACTCACCGCCGAGTCGACCTTCGGCCAAGGCGAAGTTCGAGAGGAAGTCCTCGTAGATGAGCCCGAAGGCGTCGCCCGACAGTGTGCGGGGGAGTGGGGAGAACAGCCTGAGGAGCTCGACGAGTGTTGACTTCTCGAGCCGCTGGTAGCCCTTGGGGAGGACGTCGCGGAGCTCGGCGTTGTGGGTTTCGACAAGGCGCATGGCGGTATCGACGGCGGCGCCGAGGTCCTGCTTCTCGGGCAGGTTGACCAAGTGGGAGAGACGGGCCTCGTCTGGGATGAACAGCACCGAGCGAGCCAGGTAGTCGTCGGGGGTCACAGGCCGGCGGGCGGTGGCCTTCGACTCGACCTCGGGGCGGACCTGCTCGAAGCGGTGCTCGGCGTAGGCGAGGAAGATGAGGCCGAGGACGGGGCCGCGGTACTCGTTGGGGGCGAGGGAGGAGTTGGCTCGAAGCTCGTCGGCCGCCGCCCAGAGAGTGCGTCGGACGTGGGCCAGGTCGGTGGTGTCCATAGGAAGTGCGGGTGCCTCCACGCCGTGTGCGTCTCGCGGTGCCCGGCCGCCTCGCCGGGGGTTCAGCGAATCGTACGTGGATGGCGGGTGGGGAGCCGCTCCCGGCACGTGGCCGACAGTGATGGCGCTAGTCGGCGGGCGGGTCCGAGGTTCCCGGACGGTCTGCCCCGCCGCAACTTATGGTTCGGGCGGTGCGGGCGTCGGCGACTATCTGGACATCACACCGGCGGAGGGCACTCGCAGTGGCGGCAGATCCTCGCGCTGCCGCCCCACGCCAACGACGCCCGACCGGGCTCTGTCTCACGCCGGTGGGATCATTGGGCTCACCATGCTGAGCATTCCCCCGCCCGGTGAGGGCATGTCCTATCCCTGCGAGGCCCACTGTGGTCGGCCGCTCGACCACGAGGACCCCACCGTCGTCCTCGCCTACCACCAGATTCACTTCTCAGACGGGGCACCCTCCATCGACGGGACAGCCGCCCTGTTCCACTCGGGGTGCTACTCCGGTGACAGCCGCAACCTCAAGCGTCGGTACCGGTACGAGCCAACGGACTAACGGGCACGTACTCTCCGAGAGACGAGTTCCTCGCTCAGATCAGAGGTAGTCCGGATCTGCCTTACTCCGGCGGGACCCGGCCGGCCAGGCGGGCGATCGCCAGAATGCGCCGATGAAGTTGGGCCGCCGTCAGCGGGCCGCTCTCCTCGGCTTGGGGACGGCGTCCCACCACTCGCCCGGTAGGGGATCGGGCACCGCCGGCGGGGCGGCCCGGGAGAGGATGGCCCGCACGGCGTCGTCGACCTCCTCGGGCGTCTCGTCGACGTCCTCGAGCTGCGCCCGGGCACGAGCGCTGGCTTGTATCCGCTCGAGCCGGCCTCGTTCCATTACGCGAGAAGGGTAGCGACCCGTGGCCCAACGCGGTCGCAGCCGGGTAAGCGCGTAGGCTCGACTGGGGGCAGCTGACCAGCATTACAGGTCAAGCAGGCGTGCGTCGTCCACAAGTGGCGGGACTTCAGAGAAGACCCATTTCTCTGAAGTGGCCCTTCCGGACGTGGCTTCAGAGAACAGGCAGATCAAGCCGGCTCCCGATGCCGGAGCCGCTTCAGAGAACACGAGCCCATCGACACCAGGCGATTCCCAGGCGCCGGCTGCACCTGGGGCGTGGTTGACATTCCCAGGCCACCGACCGCACGACCGAGCTGGCGGCGCAGTCCCACCCCCAAGCCCTTGGCACCGGCAATCCGGGGGGCCGCCGAGGCGGGCCAGACCGTCGCCGGCGAGCAGCGCCTGGAGGCGGCCCAGGCGCTCGACACCCCCGACAACCGGGCCACCCCCCAGGACGAGCACGCCCAGGGCCAGACCGCGGGCGCCGACCACCTCGAGTACGCCGACGCCAGCTCCGCCCGGGCCGCCGGCATCGCCGACAAACGCGTCGTTCCCCAAGCCCCTTCAGGGCTTCGCTCACCGCCCGTACGACCGTCCGGAGCTCGCCCATTCAGCTGCCCCCACGCCGGTCCCAGGCCTGGCGCCGGTAAGCGACGGCCGCACACCTTTCAGTCAGCGGTCGTGGCGCGGGCGTCACGGCGACGAGAACGCTCCTGCTCCTGGTTGCTGACTTGTGGGAGCGACGCGCCGACGACAGCGACCTTTCGCTGGAGCCGAGCCAGTGGGTCGTGAAATCGCAGAACCGGGATTGCCCCTATCGAGTCGGCTGGGCTGTCGTAGTCCGAGTGGCCGCGGAGGCCTGCCAGCACGCTGTCGAACGACTCGGCGAACGCGTCGTTGGTGATGAAGAAGATGAGACACGCGTGCCTCATCGGTCGGCTGAGGTACAGGTCGAGTTGGTCCTTCGCTTCCTCGGCGAGCTTTTCACCGGAGCCCTTCTTTGCCTCGGCCACGAAGATGTCGTCGTCCCCCACAGGCAGTTCACGTTGGAGCATCGCCGCGAGACGGCCAGCGGGGATGGTGATGTCCGTGGCGCCGCTGTGAACGAAGACACCGTGCTCAGCAACTCCGAAAGCGGCCTCGAGTGCTGGCAGAAGGGTAAAGGTCAGGCCGTTCTCGTGTAGTCCGTGTAGGTGGCGCGCTCCCTTTTGAATCGTCGACTTCCATGCGTCGATCACCTTCACGATGTTCTCGAAGCTGGCGTCGTTCAATGTCGGCGGAGGAAGTTCGAAGTTGGCTGCGGTGGCTGTCTGCTCTTCGAGCGTGGGGTCGACGAGCTCAAGTCTGGGCCTACGAGCGAAGGGGAGGTCGAGTCCATCGAGCACTGCGTCGGTGAACCTCAGGTCCCTCCGTCGCTCAGAAACCGCGGCCGTCACGTACTCATGAAGTTTGGCTGCGCACACCGCTACCGCGTCGGCATGTGCGGCGAGGTACTCGAGGACGTACTCATGTCGCTCGGAGATCCGACGGTCGCGCACTTCGGCGACGGGGTCCTCGTCGTCGAACAAGCTGACGTAGCTGTGAATCCCATCGGCCCCGACGGTGTACGGAGATGTCAGCTCATAACCACCCTCGGCGAGCCGGTTCGTCGCCGCTTCGATCTCTGATGGGTCACGGGGCTGACTGCGTGTTTTCCACGGCCAGTGAGTGAGCCAGTCTGCTGGTCCGTCGACACGCCAGGTAAGCTGCAGAATCTTGGAGTGGATCGGCTGACCGTCGTCGTACAAGGTCTCACCCGCGACGAGCTCGTGCCGATCGGGGCCGCTGACCAGCGCCACAGGGTCGAGTAGTCCTCCGATCAGCTGGGTCGCCAGATCTTCGTCAGACCGACCCGCAAGGTCGGACAACTCCAACTGACGAGCAAGCGTGTAGACGCCGCGGCCGAGAAGACGCCGCTGCATCACATCGTGGAGTCCGTCGTGCAGCCACTCGGAGTTGAAATAGTCGGATCGGGTTCCCGGCCGGTCCGGGTACCCCGGATTGCCCAATGGCTGACCGGGCAACACAAAGCGAGTCACCGGACCCCGTATCCGCAGGCGGACATGGTGCCCAGCACCGATCGAATCCGCCGACGTGACAGACCGGTCAGGTGCACCGGCCGATTCTGAAGAATCACCTCAGCTCAGAGTCCGGGCCTGAGTACAGGAAGTCCGCCAGTGATCGCCACGGTGCCAGGCGTCCATGACGCGCTCGACCAGGCGCTGGTAGGGGTACAGCCAAGATAAGCCTGAAACCCACATTTGGGCTGCCATACCTACTTGAGGACCATCGGAACGAGAAGTCACGGTAACCCGCCTCCGACAGCCAGCGGAGCCGAGCTCAACCCGTCGCCAGCGTAGCTTCCTGAGGTGATCGGCTTCCCCCTCCATGCGAGATCACGGGGACCGAGGGGGTCTGTTGCGGGCCCCTGGGTGCGGCCGACGTCGATTCGAGGGCTTCTCGTGGCTCCTGTGGGCTGGTTTCGCTCTGATTCCGCCGGAATCGGACCAGTTGCCGCGAACACCCGACGGTCAGTCAGGCCACCTCTTCCTAAGAGGGCCCCCGACACCCCGCCCGAAGTTCTCGGTCTGCATGACGACAAGAGCGGCCTTCGTCTTGCCGCTGGCCTGATGCAGGAGGAAGTCGCGCTCTCGGAGCAACTCCTGAAGGTCGTGCCAGCGGACCTTCACGTACTGCGTTCGGGGCCGCTGCTTCGCGGCCGGGCGAATTCGCTGAAGCCACTCCGGTTCCGTGTCGTCTGGCATCGCAACAGGATGCCAGGGTCCGTTACAGCACCGGCCGTGACGGGTCGATAATCACCTAGTACATGGACCGACTCCACGCAGGGACCGCAGAACCCAATCCGTGAGCTCGAGGACATCCGCAGCCACAAGTTCCGCCAGATCCTCACCAGGGAGTGACTCGAACCCCGGTGGCGCAGGCCGATCCCGCTCTGTGAGATCGCCCAGGAAGCCGGGTGCTCCACGTCCACGATCCGCCGCTATGTGCGCTGGTTCAAGCTGCCCCCGCGGGCTCCCCAAAAGGGCCAACAGGGCCGGGATGCCGTCCTGACCGCGGAATACCTCGAGGCGGCCTACGTGGAGGACGCTATGACGGTCGAGGCGATCGCTGCCGAGGTCGGCACCACCGCCAGCACGGTCGTGAGGTGGTTGGCGGCCAACGACATCCCCCGACGCAGGCACCAGCCCGGCGTCGACAACCTCCTCTACGAAGAGCTGCTCACCGCCGAGTTCATGGCCCGTCGTCTCGGGGAACGGGCAAGCCTGACCGACATCGCCCGGGAGGCCGGCTGCACCATCACCGCCGTCCAGGCGGCGCTGCGGCGACATGGGCTCGAGGAACGTGCGGCCAATGTCCGGCCTCCCCAGCCGCCCTGTGCTGGCCCCGAGCAGGTTCGCTCGCTCTACGAGAGCGGCCTGTCACTGGAGGCCATTGGTGTCCGGCTCGGCGTGAGCCGTACCAAGATCAGGTCCGATCTCAGCCGCTTCGGCATCCGTCCCTACGCCCGCCCCGGCTTCCGCTTGACCGACGGAGCCTGGGGCTCGGAAGCTTCGGGCTCGGGAAGTCTGGCCGACAAGGCACCGAAGCCGGAGGACTCGCCGGCTCGCGCCCGCCCGCCCAGGCGCGCGCGCACGGATTCGATTCGGGAGGACCCCCAACCGGAGGCGTGGCGACGCGTAACCCTGTCCGACGACGATCACCGGATCCTGCTCGTGTTGGCCGAACACGCAGTGGAGGTCAACGTGGTTCCCCCGGCTCGAACTGTCAGGTTGGGCCCTAAGACCTCACGCCCAAGGCGTCAATCATTACGGTTATGGACCCAAACCTGACGAACGGGCAGAGAGCCTCCTGACGTCCGCTTGGGGTGTACCCCACTCCGACACCTCCCGGGCACTGCTGAGGCCTGCTCAGGACCACGGGAACCGCCACGCCGGCTCTCCGAGCTGGGCGCCACTGTTCACGACTTGGATGCGGCGCATCGACTCGGCCATGACGAGTTCCCGGCGCTCGGCCGAGAGCGCGTTTTCCGAAGTGGCGATCAGTTGGCCATCGCCGACCCTGCTCTGGAATTTCCAGCCCCGCTGGCGGGCCTCGGCTCGGAGCCGCTTGCGAAGAAGCTCGGCCTGGTCAGCGGGCACTCCCAGGACGTGGACACAGCCCCATTCGCCCAGCTGCTCCATGGCGCGGATCACGTTCCACCCGAGGCGCTCGGCGGGGTCTGGTGCGGCGAACTGCTTGTCCAGGATGGCCAGGCAGCGCTTGCAGCTGGGAGCGAGCACCGCATCCTCTCGCCCGTTCCACATCGACACGAAGGCTCGTCCGGCCTCGGTCGGGCACATGAACCAGTCGTCCCGGCCACACAGCGTCCGCGCCGACCACGAGGCGGCGGTGACGTCGTCGACGTCGTAGGCGGGGTTCGGCTCGGCGCCGGCATGGCCGATGATCGCCCTCGCCTCGTCGCCGGCGGCGGCCTCGGCCACCAGATGAGCCGCGTTGGCGCCGACCCAGGCCAGGACGTAGCTGCGGCCGTGGATGGCGATGGTGTTGGGCGTCGCTGTAGTCGCCATCACGCCGGCGGTTCCAGCTTGGTGAGCAGTGCGGCCAGCTGGGGCGCAGCGGGGAGGACGAAGAAGGGCAGGCTGTCCATGGCCTCCATCATGGTCAACCCGCCGAGCTGGCCAACGAGCTCAGGCATGGCGAAGGCGACGACCCCGCCCGCACCGGCGACGGCCTGGACGTGACTCCTGGTCTGGGCCAGGTGAAAGACGAAGGAAGCCTCGTAGCGCACGGGAGCGGTCATGTCGAGGTTGAGCTTGGCAAAGCTCCTCTTGGCGTCGACCTGGGGATCGCCGGTCACGGTGGCGAAGGTCGTCCAGCCGACCTGGCCGCGGAGGCTCTCACCCCAGGTAAGACCACTCGCCTCCGCGGCCCGGGCGTCGAACACGGCCCGTAGCTCCTCGTCGATGTCGTCGGCATCGACGAGGATGATGAGCATGGCCGGTAGGGAGACGGTCGCCGACGCCGAGGGCGGCCCCGTCGTTGGGCGGAACAGGGTCAGACCCCCGGGCAGGATCGCGCCTTCGAGAATCTCCCGGGCTTGGGCCGCCTGAGCCTCGTCGGAGTCGACGGAGCCGATGCGAGCCCGGGTGGGACGCATCACGCTCGCCGGGCGGGAGCGGGGTGGCTCGTCGGGGCCGTCCTCGCTGGTGGCCGGGGGAACTGAGGCCGCGCCGTCGCCGAGCGCCAGGGGCGCGGCCCCCGACGACGTGGGTCGGGATGACAGCCGGCCTTTGGCGGCCTGAACCCAGCGGTTCAACCGACGAGGCTCGGGAGGCTGGCAGCACCGTAGGGGGCAACGCCAGCGCTCGACGACGCGGGCACCGATCGCCTCGTCGTCGACATCGGGGACGTAATCGCCTCGTCGGCGACATCGGGGACGTAACCAGGGAACAGGGCGGCCACCACTGGGCCGAGCGCCTCGATCGGTACGTTGCCGTTGAACAGGGCGACGATGTGGGCGGCGTCGAACCCGGCTTCGGCCAGCTCAGGGACCACGACGGCGATGGGGTAGCGACGATCCACCCACCCGGGTCCGCTCACGTCAATGGTGGCCAGGCCGGCGTCGAAGGTCTGGCATTCCCCGGGCGCGGGACTGGGCATGCCTGCGGCGCAGGCGGCCGGGATGAGGCCCACCACGTCGGCGAGGCGCAGGTCGGGAAAGGCGCGCAACACCTGCGCGGTGAGACGGCGGGCGTCGCCGGGTCTGGCGTACTGGGCCACCAGCCTGTGCCAGCCGGCGTCGTTCCCGCCCCGGTCGTCGCCCCTTCGGATGGGCAGGCGGTCAGCCATTGGAGCCAGGGTAGGTCGGGCGCCGGTGCGCAGGGGCGGACCGGCCGACCGGGGTCGGAGCGAGGTGGTAGGGCAAGTGGGGGGTGACTGGCCAGGCCCGGGAGGGTACGGTGTTACACCGTCGTAATTCCAAGTGGTGACGTGGGGTCGAGAGGTCGGACATGGCGAACGAAGAGGGCTTCAGCGCTCCGCTGGCGTGCAAGCTGGTGGGCATCAGCTACCGCCAGATCGACTACTGGGCCCGGACGGGCTTGCTGCGCCCGTCGCTGGCCGAGGCACAGGGGAGCGGGCGCCGCCGGCGCTACAGCTACCGCGACCTGGTGCAGCTCAAGGTCATTCGCCGGCTGCTCGACGCCGGTATCGGCCTGGTGAAGATCCGCCGGGTGGTGGCCTTCCTGGGCGCCCAGCTCGGCGAGGACCTGGCCTCGGCCAGCCTGGTGCTCAACGGTGGTGAATCCCTGCTCGTGCATCACGAGGGCGAGCTGGTCGACGCCCTGCGCCACGGGCAGGGCGTGTTCAGCGTGGTGGCTCTGGGCGCCCTGTCGGCGGAGCTCGACGGGGCGATCACCAACCTGCGCGGCCCGGCGGCGGCCGCCGGTGCGGTGGGCGATCGGGTCACGGCCTGAGGGTCTCCGCAAGCGCCGCGGCCACCAGCTGCAAGCGGGCGCAGCTGGGGCCCATCCCTCGCTCGATGGAATCGGGGTGGGTGAGCCGCCGCCGACACCGCACACAGCGCAGGCCCCGGCGGTAGGCACCCGCCGCTCCGGTGGGATCAGCCACCAGAGCGGCCAACGCGGTGGCGAGGGTCGAGTCTTCACGGAAGCGGTGCCACAGCCGGCCGTCGCCGGCGGCGGTGATGTGGGCGAAGGCCCGGTAGTCGCGCTCGTTGTCGGGACCGCACAGGTAGGAGACGATGAACGGCCCGGCCCGGAAGTCGGGACCGGCCCTGGTCACCTCCAGCGTGCGGTGGCCGGCCCCGGCGAGCACCACGGTGTAGTGGCCCTCGCCCAGCACCGGGTCGGTACCGGGGTCAGGGGAAGGTTCCATGGCTGGAGCCTGCGCCTCCGATGTTGACGAGAATGTTGCGGGCGAATGCCGCAACGTTGCGACAGAGGAGAGGCCGCGGCTCGCAACGTTTGTGCTGCGGCTCGCAACATGACGTCGGCTGGACCGACGGCCCCAGGAACGGCCGTGGGCCGGGGGCAGGCCAGGGCGACGAAGCGAAGGTGGTGGAAGCGCAAAAAGTGCTGGTCACGGCGATGTTGCCAGGATGTTGCGGCCGTCGTCGGGCCTGCTCGGCAACGTGCGAACCCCGGCCGAGACGTTGCCGGCCGCGATGTTGCAAGCCCGCAACATTCCTCCGGTCGGACCGACCGCCTCCGGCGCCGGCGGTCGTGCCCCAACAAAAAAACCTTTGGCGAGGGCCTTGCTCGTCAACGTTGCCGTCAACACCGACTCCTCATGCTGCGCGGCCATGGGAGACAGGTTGTTCGAGGCGCTTGACGCCGAGTGGGCCACGGTGGGCACCAGCGCCCAGGCCCGGGCCGCTTTCGCGCGGTGGGCCATGGTGGAGCCGGCGCTGGCCGGCATGAAGTCGCCGGCCGTCGCCGTGGCGTCGTGTCGGGGCGCAGCCCCGGCCACCAGCGCCCCAGTGCTGGGTGCGCTGCTTCGCCATGCCAACGAGCCGCTGGCGGCCCGCGCCGTGCTCCAAACGGTGGTGCCGTCGCTGCGGATCCAGGCGGCGCGACGCGTGGGCGGCGTCCGCCAGATGATGAGCGGCCAGGGTTGGGAAGCCGGCGACGACTTCGACGCCGACGTGGTGGAGGTCGCCCTGCGTCGCATCGCCGAGCTGGCGGGGACGTCGCCGCCGTGGCCGGCCCAGGCCATCTGCGAATCCACCTGGATGACCATGCGCTGCGGCCTGGTCCGCTCGGCGCGATGGGGGGGCGCGGTGTCGGCGCTGAACGAGGAGGTCGCCGATGTGGAGGCCGGCCCGGAGCGCTCTGAGGCCGAGGCCCTGACGGTGGCGCTGGTTGATGCGGTGCGGGCCCAGTGGCTTCCCGTCGACGATGCCGGCGTGATCTACACCACGCGGGTCCTGGGCCGGAGCGCGACCGAGCTGGCAGTCGCCCAGGGTCGGACGGGCCGAGCGCTACGGGCCCAGCGGAGTCGGGCCGAGCAGCGTCTGGTGGATGCGGGCTGGGCTCCCAGGGTCCGGTCGGCGAAGCGCCTCGCCGGCTCGGGCGCCGCTCAGCCCGCCATCGCCGGCTGAGGCTCTACAGCCCGAGGTCGACGCCGGCCGGGACGCCGGTGGCCAAGTCCGGGCCGAGGTCGTCGAGCGCAGCGATGCGATGGCGCATGAGGCCCTCGGAGAGGGGGTCGGGAGTGAGGATCTCCTCGATGCGCTCGGCGCCGGTCAAGCGGGTGCGCTCGGCGTAGGTGGCGACCTTGCCGTAGGCGCCGGCCAGTCGCTCGGGTTCGACGGAGGCATGGCCGACGGGGTGGGCGGCCACCCGATCGGCGACGTCGGCCCGCAGCCACGCCGGCGGGTCGTGGAGGGCGTCGGCGATCACGTGGCGGCTGCGAAGGGTGATCGCCTGCTGCACGGTGGCCGCGTGATCCGGGGGCGGCGCCGGGGTGGCGGCGAGAACGGCGTCGGCCGATCGGGCCGCGGCCTCGGCCTTGCGGAGCTGGCGCTGCGCTTGGGCCAGCGCGTCGGCGTCGACCGGGGTGGGCGAGGAGGCCCGGCCCCAGCGCCGGCCGGGCGCCGCCGGCGGTGGGGTGGCGGCCCGGGTGACGCGGACGCCAGCCTCGTCGAGGGCCGCAGCGGCGGCGGATGCCCGCCGCTCGGCGACGGCGCGCTGGGCCACGGCGCTGTGGGTGCGCTCCAGCTCGTCGACCAGGCTGGGCAGCCGCCGTGCGGCCAGGCGGGCGGCGGGCGAGGGGTCATAGGGGGTGTCGGGCGCGTGGCCGGCGATGTCGGCCAGCAGCAGCTCGACTCGGGCCCGGTTGATGGCGCCCACCGTGTCGCCGAACGCGGCCGCCGGCGCGCCGGCTTCGGGACGTGCGCCGATGGCGGCACCATCGGCGAGGGTGACGTCAGGACTGAGCCCGAGGTGAACGTGGCGGTAGCGCTCGACGGCCTGGGCGCCGGCATTCCAGGTGGCCCGGCCAGGTGCGGACTCGGGCCTGGCGCCCAGGACGGCGGCGATGTAGGGCGCCTGGCCCTCGACGGCCCGGTCGGCCTGCATCACCAGGGCGGCCTCCACGGTGGCCAGGCGTTCGCTGACGTCGAGACGCCCATCGGCGTCGCCGGCGCCGGCGGCCTGCGCCTGCACGGCCCGGTCAAAGCCGGCCTGGGCCTGGGCCACTCGCAGGTCGGCGGCGGCCAGGTCCTGGGTGGCCAGCTCGATGCTCTGGGGGTTGCGGCGCCGGGGGCGGGCCGTCTCGGCCCGCTGTAGGCGGTCCTGAGCCGAGCGCTGCGCCGCTTGGGCCGCGGCCAGGGCGTCGGCGGCGGCGGCGGCCGTCTGCGCGGTGGTGGTGTCCCTGGCCGGTCGGCCCACGGACGCGCCCAGAAGGTCCAGCAGTTGGCGACGCTGACCGGCGAGCTCGGCCGTCGGCCGCAGCGCCAAGGCGGCGGCCTCGGCCCGGCGCAGCAGCGCAGCCGCGGTGGCGTAGTCCTCGCCGGCGCGCCCGGTGCGCTGTGGCCCCAGTGCCCACGAGGCCGCCGGGCCACCGGGAATCGGGGTGGCCTCCCAGCGCTCGCGGAAGGTGGCCACCTCGCCCACCGCCGCGTCCCATACCCTGCGGTGCTCGCCGCCGGCGGGGCGAGGGCCGAGGCGGGCCACCAGGTCGGGATCGGGCCGCACCCGGGCCCGAGTGGCGATGGCCGCCAGCTCGTCGACCAGAGCCCGGCGGGCCCGGTGTGAGTCGGGGGTGGCCGGGCCGGCGGTCAGAGCGGCGAGCTCGCCCAGGCTGTTGGTGCGGCGCAGGCGGGCGACCTCGGCCGCATCGGCGTCGACCTCGGTAGCCAGCTGCTCGGACTGCTGGGCCTCGAGCCGGGCGGTGACCTCGGCCAGGATGGCGGTGGTGGACTCCAGTCGGGGCAGCTCAATGTGCTCGTCGGCCTCGGGCAGCAGGTCCCGGCGGCGCAGGACGTAGAGCTTGGCGTCGGTGCGACCCCGGCTCAGGGCCACGTAGACGCCGGCCTTCAGGGCCGCCTCGCTGGCCAGTCCCCGGCCCGCCTCATATGTCTCGCCCTGGGCGGCGTAGGTGGTCACGGCGTAGCTGTGGGCCAGCCGCCCGATGACCCCGGGGCGAACCCGGTGGGTGAGGTGGCCGTGGTCGAGCACCACGCGGCCCCGGCGCTCGAACTCGACGACCAGGGAGGAGTCGGCCAGCTCCTTGCCCAGGTGTACCTCGACGACCTTGCCCCGCTCGCCGGTCTTGACGTGGTCCCGGTAGGGCGCGCCCTCGGCGCGCAGGGTGCGGTCGCCCTGCATGGCGATGACCTCGTCGCCGGCCCGGAAGCTGATGCCGGGCAGATCGAGGGAGGGGCCCTTGAGGGTGCCGTCGGCGACGAGCAGGGCCCGGGCCCGGTGGTTCAGCTCCCGTCGCTCGAGGTGGTGATCCGCGGTCATGGTGCTGACCGCCAGCTCCGGGTCGGCCAGGCGGAGCTGGCGGTCGTGGTACCAGTCGGTCACCAGGGCGTCGATGACCTCCTCCGGCGAGTCGGCCTCGACGACGCGGCCACCCTCGCGCAGTCGCTCGACGGCGGCCGCCACCCGGTCCTCGCGGTAGTCGGTCAGGGCCAGGCGCACGTCGGCCATGTCCTCGCCCTGCTGGCGGTGCAGGGTGCGGACCTCGGCCCGGTCGGCGACGTAGTCCTCCAGCAGCCGCCGCCACGCCCCGCCGGCGGAGACAGCGCTGTGCTGGGCCGGGTCGCCGATGAGGCGGACGGCCGCGCCCCGCTCCTCAGCCATGGCCATGAGGGTCATCAGGTCCCGGTTGCCCAGGGTGGAGCTCTCGTCGACCAGGATGATCGAGCGGCTGTCGAGCTTCACCGAGCCGGTGTTGATGCCCATGATGAGGCTGGCCACGGTGCGGGCCTCGGTGCCGGTGCGGTTGCCGAGGACCTCGGCGTGGGTGCCCTGCACCGCGGTGGCGACGGGGCTGTAGCCGGCGTCCTCCCAGGCCCGCACCGCCGCCTCCAGCGCGGTGGTCTTGCCCGCCCCGGCGGGGCCGAGCACGCACTGGACCCGGTGGCCCGATCGGGTGATGGAGCGCACCATCTCCAGCTGCTCGTCGTCGAGCTTGGGCCGCTGGGCCAGCACCGCCTCCACCGTGGCCTCGGGGACCACGGCGGCGCCGGCGTGGCGGCCCCTCTCGTAGGACGCGAACAGGCGCTGTTCGATGGCCAGGACCTCACGGGTGGTGTAGAGGGCGTCGCCGGCGACGGAGCTAACCACCCGACCATCGGCCAGGCGGATGACATCGGCGGTGCGGCCGTCGCGTCGGGCGGCGTCGAGGGTGACGACCTGCTCGGTGGTCAGCCACTCGTCGGCCAGGTCCGCGATCTGGTTTGCCTCCAGGCGGTCGCCCGACCACTCGGCCACGAACTGGATCACGTCGCGGCGGTCGAACGTCGACGCCCGCTCGGTGACGCCCACCTGGCCGCCGAGGCGGCGGAACAGCTTGTTGCGATCCTCCTCGGTGACGAGCAACGGCGCCGCCTGTCGGCCGTAGCAAGCGGCTGCCGCCCGGGCGTCGAAGCCGGCGGCGTCGAGGCGGCGGTGCCACGCCGGACGCAGGGCCTCGGGGTCGACGGCGTGGTCCTTGGCCGCCCGGGTGGCAAAGGTGGCGGCCTGGCGGGCGGCCACGGAGTCGAGTCCCAGCTGGGCGGTGTACTCCTCGATCTCGGTGGCCCGCCGGCTCATCTCGGTGATGGCCGCGCCGCCCACGCCGGCGACGTCGGCCAGGCCCCGCTCGACCTGCTCCCACTCCACGCCCATGGTCGAGGACAGCTCGTGGCGCAGCTCGGCCGAAGCGAGGTAGCCGGCCGTCAGGACGTGGGCGTAGAGGGGTCGGCCGTCGAGGGCCTGGATCGACCCGCCCGACTCGGCCATGTTCGCCACCACCACGTGGTGGTGTAGCTGGGGGTCAAGCGCCCGCGACGTGGCGTGCACGTAGTCGGCGGCCACGATGCCCTCGGCCCGGCGGTGGTTCTTTCCCTGGCCCACCCACGCCGCGTTCTCCTGGATGTAGTCCATCCCCACGGCGACCGCCTTGTCGACGGCGGCGACGATGCGGGCCTGGCCGGCGGCGTCGGCCCGGGCCCAGAGGATGCTCACCGACTTCGGCGCCGAGAACGTTAGGTCGTAGCCGATCACCGCGGTCGGGATCTTGCGCTCGAGGGCGAAGCGCTCGACCTCGCCCCGGGCCACGTGCCAGTGCTTGCCCTCGCCATCGTGATGGGCCGTGAGGTGGGTGGCCAGCATGTCCGGAGGCGTCTCGCCGGCGGCGATGGCGGCCGCCTGCTCGGCCCGGCGCTGCGCCGTCTCGTTGGCCACCCGGCGCAGGTAGCGGTCGGTCACTCCCAGCAGGGTGGCGGCCTGGGGCAGGGTGAGCAGCTCGTCGGGCTCGCCGTGGGCGGCGACTGCCGCTCCGTCGCGCCCGGCCTGCTCGGCCCGCACCGCCGAGCCCCGGGCCCCCACGAGCTGCTCGCCGGTGACTGCGTGCTGGCCCAGCAACACCCGGCGGAACTCCTCGGGATCAACCTGACCGTCCAGACGCATGCCGGTCACGCCACGGCCCAGCCACCGACCCGGGCCCTCCACCGAGTCGGCGTAGTAGCCGACGACGCCGGACGTGGGGTCCACCGTGGGCACCTCGGGCAGGGGGCTGGGGTGGGTCCCTCCGGGTGCGGTGTCGCGCCCGTCGAGGTACTTGACCACCGCGTTGGCGGCGCCGACGGCGTCGCCCTTGGCGCTTCCGAGGGTTGTGACTCGGACGATCACTGGCGCGAACGGTAGCACCGCTCGGGTTCTCGTGGGTTCCGCAAAGCGGAACCCACAAATGTGTATGCTCTGGCTCGCTGGCGTTGCGGACCTTCTCTGTCCTCCGGGTCCGTCCGTGACGTCTGTCCTTGCCGTTGGTGTTGGCGGACCTACTGGCTTCGGGTTGCGTCGGGCTCGACGTCACTGGATCGGGGGCTGGTGGTGCTCGTTCCGGTTGAGGGCCTGGTGCTCGTCGGCGTCGTTGGTCGACGTCGGGCTGGTGGTGCTCGTTCCGGTTGAGGGCCTGGTGCTCGTCGGCGTCGTTGGTCGACGTCGGGCTGGTGGTGCTCGTTCCGGTTGAGGGCCTGGTGCTCGTCGGCGTCGTTGGTCGACGTCGGGCTGGTGG
>JAHFUP010000001.1:93791-147053 GCA_023265025.1 Acidimicrobiia bacterium
GCTCGTTCCGGTTGAGGGCCTGGTGCTCGTCGGCGTCGTTGGTCGACGTCGGGCTGGTGGTGCTCGTTCCGGTTGAGGGCCTGGTGCTCGTCGGCGTCGTTGGTCGACGTCGGGCTGGTGGCTCAGGTGCCGTTGGTCAGGTCGTGCTGGATCGAACGCAAGAGCGTGTCACGACGACCGATCACCTGCGCTGCGAGGCCGTACTTCGGAACGCCGAGGAAGCCTCCCAGCCCGGCGACCAGCAGCCGGAGTGACTCGGTGCGGAACGTGCGGGCGATGGCGGCCGGCTCGTCGCCGAGGTACAGCAGGCGGTCGAGGAGCTGGGCCCGGGCCACGATCCGAGAAGCCACCGCCGGCTTGGGCCCGGTCTTGGCGACGCCGAGGGCAGAAGCCAGGCGGGCGAGTCCGTCAGCCCGGCATCGGGCGACGAGCTGGCTCGGCTCGAGAGCGGCGAGCGCTTTGACGACTTCACGGCTCTCCGTGGGAACCGGCACGACACTCCTTTGTGTGCGTCGATGGAGTGGGGAGGCAGGCCCGGCCCCGGCCTGCCAGGGGTTGACGACTCAGGCCGCTGGCGGCTCGTCGTCGGGTGACGCTTCGTCGTCCACGGTGGCGTCGTCCTCGTCGTCGAGGCCGCCCGGGTCGGTGCCGTCGTCGATCGCTGCGTCCTCGGCCACACGCTCGCGGGCGGCCGCCACCTCGGCGTCCTCGAACGGGTCGGGCTCATAGCCGAGGCTGGTGAGGGCCTCGACGTAGCGGACGCCACCGTCGCCATACCCGCCGTAGGAACTGATGCGCTCCTCGGCGCAGCTCGCGGCCATCGCCGTGGCCACGCGCAGCAGGTCGGCGCTGGAGCGGTCGGCCAGCTCGCGGATGGGCCGGTGCCAGTCCTTGCCGCCCCAGCGGCTGGCGGCGGGCTCGACACCCAGCAGCGCCCCGGCGCGAGCCCAGGCGTTGCCGTTGGCCTGCTCCATGAGTGCGTGGAGGCAGAACGTCGTCGCATCGCGAGGCTTGGGCACGCTGCGGCGGGCGAGGGCCTCGGCCAGGAACTCGGCCCGGCGCCGAAGCACCCGCTTGCGCTCCGAGCGGCGCTCGCGGTCCTCGGGGCTCTGGCCGACGACGGTGGCCGCCGTCACCTGGAGCTCGGAGCGGCTGGCCGCACCTGCCTTCGCTGTGTGACGTCTCGGCTCGTCGCAAACCTCGACAACCTCGACGCCGCGCAGGTAGCGCTCGACCACGACCGCGTGGCACGGCTCGGCCTTGTGGTCGGCCACCTTGAAGCCGAGATCGCGGAGGCGCTTGGCCTTGGACTGGCTCACGCTGGTCGACTCGATGACGCGGTGGCCCTTGGCCTCCTGCTCGGCCACGGCCTCGGCGTAGGCCTCCTCCTGGCGGCGCTGGGCGATGCGGCGCTCGATGACCATGGCGATGTCGTGGCGGTTCCAGGCCGGCAGGGCCAGCACCTCCTCGATGAGCTCGGGCTGGTCCTTCACCTTGACCAGGGCGGCCACGTCGGTCATCGACAGCTCGCCGGTGTCAACCGCGAGCTGGGCACGCTCGGGCAGCTCCAGCAGGGCCATGTGCGCGCTCACGTGCTTGGCGCTGCGGCCGACCTTGGCCGCCAGGCGGCGCACGGTACAGCCGAGGGAGACCAGCCGGAGGTAGCCCGCGGCCCGCTCTGACGGACTCAGGGGCGTGCGGTCGTCGTCGTTCTCGGTCAGCATGATCTCGACCTGCTCGGCCTCGGTGAGGTTCTTGACCACACAGGGGGCGACGGCCAAGCGGGCGGCCCGAGCTGCGGTCAGTCGGCGCTCGCCCGCGGCCAGCAGGTAGGTGCCGTCCTCGGACGGGGTGACGATCAGGGGTACGACGATGCCGACCTCGGCGATCGACTTCGTCAGGGCCTTGATGTCGCCCACGCGGCGGCGAAGGTTCAGAGGGTTGGTCCTAAGCCGCTCCAGCGGGATCTCCACCAGCATCGCCTCGGCCTTCGCCTCCGTCGCCTCCGGTTCCATTGCTTCGATCGGGGCGTCCGTCGCCTCGGTCGTTGTCTCTGCGGTTGCTGTGCTCATCTTCAGTTGCTCCTCTCCAGGCCGTGCTTGGCCAGGATTCGTTGCGTGGTGGCAGGCCAGCCCGGCCCGCAAGGGAGAACTGAGAACCGCGTCCCGTCGTAGGTGACGCTCACCGCGTCGTCGTCGCTGGCCACGATCCACGCCCGGCCGTCGGCCATGGCCAGCGCCCGGGCCTGGCCGACGACCATCGCCAGGTGGCGGGTCGCCGCCTGGCGGGTACCGCCGGCGTCGACCACCCGCCACCAGCACGGCCCGGCGTCGACGGACGGGGCGAACAGCCGGCCCTGGTAGCCGGGGGCCAGGCCCGGGCGCACGCAAGCCTCAGCGCCGCTCACGCGCTCGCCGCCAGGTCCTCGGCCCCGGCCGGGGCCATGGCCGCCAGCACGGCCTGGGCGGTGGTCACCACGCGCTCGGCCGTGCGCCTGATGCGCTCGACGCTTCCCCCCGACCATACCGCCACGTAGGCCAGGCTGTAAGAGGCGCTGTCGATGCCGAGGGCGTTGCACACGATGTAGGCCACGCTCTCGGCCTCGATCTCGGCCAGGTCCCGGTCGATCACCTCCTGGGTCTCGTGGTCGAGGAGCACGTGCCCCAGCTCGTGCGCGAGGGTCTTATCAGCCTGCCTACCGCTCAGGTGCTCGGCGACGACCACGGTGCGCTCGGCGAAGTTCGTGCACCCGTTTGCGCTGCCACAGCCGCCCCGGCTCACGGTGAACCCCGCCGCGGCGACCTGGGCGGCCAGGGCGTCCCACAGTGCCCCCTCCCCCTCCAGGAGCACCGGGCGGACCTCGGGAAGAGACTCCCCGGTGGTGTCGCTCTGCGCGAACACGTGCACCACCTTGAATCCGCGCAGCACCCGGGCGGCTCCTGCGCTCTCGGTCGTGCTGTCGGCCTGGTTGTCGGCCGGAGCGGTGGACGGGCCTGCCTCCCCCGCGCCACGGCGGCGGTAGACGCAGGGTGCGAGTATGGCGATGCCCTTGGACCCGGCTTGCACCTGTCGGCCGAGGCGCTTCCACGTCTGGTATCCAGCCACTCTGTCGCCGGTGGTGGCCAGATCGGGGCGTTGAGCCAGAATGAGCCACAGGTTGTTGGCCGAGTAGCTGTGGAACTGGGCGGCCACGCTCAGGTACCGGGCCCAGTCCTCACCGGTCACCAGGGCCTCGACCTGGGCGACGAGGCGGTCGTGCAGCTCCCGGACCTTGTCGGCCTTGTCGGTGCTGGCCACGGCGGCGCTCACGGCCGGGCCTGGGGCTGGAGTCGGGCGACGACGGGGTGCAGGTAGGCCTCCTGCTCGGGGCCGAGGCGCTCGGCGTGGCCATCGGCCCACAGCACCCGCACGGCGGCAACCTCGCCCGTGACCTCGGGGGCCGGGCCGTCAGGGTCGCACAGCCGGTAGAGGGCGTCGGTGCCATCGCTGCCGAATTCGTGGACGGCCAGGTCCCGGCACGGCGCACCCGGCTCGGGGTGGAGTTCACACGGCCGGGCCAGGCGGACCCACACCTGCACGCCGGCCAGGGGTCCTAGGTCGTCGACGCTGAGCCAGCCGGCCCGCAGTCCTTCATAAACCGTCGGGTAGATGCCCATAGCGCGTCTCCTCGTGGCGTAGGGACGGGTTCCAGGGGAACAGGACCAAGACGGGCGGGGCGGGGCGCCCCCTCTTCCCCAAGGAAGGCGCCCCGTGATCCCCGCGACCTATCCGCCCGGCGTGGCCTCGCCGGCCCGGAGCTGGGCCAGCAGCGTGGCGTGCACCCGCTGGAGGCGGGGGTTCAGGCGGTCGAGCTGGGAGCTGCGCAGCGGCGGAGCGGTACGCCGTACGACCAGGGTCCGGGGACCGCTCACCGCGGCCAGGCCGAAGCGGACGAGGCGCAGCAGGGTGCGGGACACCGGGGCGTTGGGGCTGACGCCCGCACCCAGGCCCAGCCAGTGGGCCAGCTCGGCCAGGTCCTGGTCATAGGCGCCCTTGTTGGCAGCCAGTGCCGAGACCAAGCGGCGGTAGGCCCAGGTCCCTGACGGCCCTACGACAGGCAGCCAGCACCACTCGACCATGGCGGAGTTGGCGGCAAAGCCGGAGGCGTCGGCCACCGGGTCGGGCCAGGCCACCACACGGATCGGTCCCTCGCCCTCGAACAGAGCACTGGCGCGACCACCCACGGAATCAGTCATAAAAGGTTCTCCTTCGACACGTAGTAACTGGGGTCACGGCCGCTGGGTTTCCCTTCCAGCGATTACTGCCGTACCTGTATTAAACCATATCGGGGGGGCGAATGCAACCCCCTATTTAGTCAAATGGCGACCGCTGATTTACCCTTTACAGGACGCTGTGCCTCACTGATACTTGCAGAACCGCTCGGCCCCGAAAGGTGGGCATGAGAATGCCCCCGGCCCAAGTTGGGAAACAGGACCGGGGGCACAGTTGCTACGTGGAGGTGAGCCTCCATGCGGGCGTAACGTTACTACCGGCGCCGAGGTTCTGTGACGAGTTGCGATGATCCCGGTCGCCGGGTGGCACTCACGAACGTGTCATGGAGCCACTGCTGAGTTTCTTCCGCGACCCGGATTAGAAACCGGCGGCGGCGACGGCTTCCCGGCGGGCGAGGGCCTCCGCCGTCTCGCTTTGGAGACCCAGAGTGGCAGCGAGGTCCCTGCTGACGAGCGCCACCGCCTGAGTGATGTTCGCTGGATCGACGCCCACGCTCCTAGTGTGTCGCGCCACTGAGGGGACCCGGCGAGTATTGGCTACGTCTCGCTCGTTAAGGTTCGGCGCCCGGTCGATATCGTTCCCGTGGTGCAATCCCGACTGCGGTCCACTATGCCCACCGGCCGGCGTTACGTGGCGGTGCTGGTGCCATCCCGGGGTCGTCGTTCTGGGACACCTCTCGCAACCCTCCAGATCGATAGCTCCCGCGCTGTCGCGGGGCCAAGCGGGGCTGCATGGCGCTCTTCCTCGCGCTCCTCGCCGGCAGGGTGCCGTCGACGGTCACTTCGTCTGCGACGTGCTGGAGAGCGAGGGGGGAGTTGCACGGTGCGGGCGGTGACGCCGGGGGGCGACGAGGTGGAGGTGCGGCTCCTGCCGACAAGCGACCGGAGGCCGTGGACGGTCTCCCCGATAATCGCGTGAGGGACGGAGCCTCAGCGACCGAACCGCGCCGGCTGGATGCCGTAGGACAGGAACTCCCTGCCCGTCCACAGCAACGGCGTCTGGTAGGTGACGCCGGCGGGCGCTCGCTCGAGGCGGGTCCAGCGGTCAGCCGACGGGTCCCACGCCGCGGTGTCGCGGTCGTCCATCGGATCCGGGCCGGTCACGATGCTGTGGCTGAGGCTGAAGATGGCGGCCCCGGTCCAGTAGGACTCCGGCGGTCCGTCATCGAGTGGCCCGTGGCGCATCGGTGTGTAGGTGTCCGTGCCCGGGTCATAGCGCAGCCCGTAGCGGTCGAAGGCAGCCGGTCCGGAGGAAAACCCGCGAAAGACGCCGGCGGCCGGGATCAGGACTTCCTCGCCGGTCCAGTACGCGACCTTGACCCCGATGGGCTTTTCCCCCTGCCCGGGCCGCAGTGTCCACTGACCCGTGGCCAGATCGAGGCTGAAGAGGTCGATGCCCCAGGCGATCTTGCCGCTGCCGGTCACCGGAGAGATATCGCGGTGAGTCCACAGAGCCCAGGCCAGAAGCTGGCCGCCCGTCCAGACCGCGACGACGCTGACCAGCTCGCGCTCCGCCGCCTCGGGAATGGGCGACAAGGACCTCCACCGGTCGGTTGCCGGGTCGTAGGCCGCGACCGACCGCTCGGAGGTCACCACGATGGCCTCGCGACCAGTCCAGACCGCCGCCAGCACGCGCTCGGCGTCCGTAGGGCCGGCTGCCACGGGGCGCCAACGATCCGCCGCCGGGTCGTACGCACCGCCGCGCCCGGCCGGGGCCACTCCGTTGCGGGAGTTGGCATCCAGTGCAGTCTGGCCACCGACGACGAGCAGCTCCGCCCCTGTCCACAAGGACGTGGCGCCGTAGCGAACCGGCACGCCGATCGAGCCGGCGATAGGTCGCCACTGCGACCGGGTCGGATCGAAAGCGGCGCCGTCAGCGAGTATGTGTCCATCCCGGGTCACGCCACCCCAGACCACCATCTCGCGGCCGGTCCATACGAGGGCCGCCTGGTCCCGAGGGTCGATGGGGGCCACCGGCAGTTCGGACCATCGGTAGGCACTGAGGTCCTTCGCGGTGGCTCCGGTCCCCTGGGTGGTCGCCGGCGGCGCGGTCGTCAGTTCCCCGCGCCGCGCCGGCTCTCGCTGGATGGACACCGTGACGGTTCCGATGAGGGCGAGGACGGCGACGCCGACCCCGGCAGCCCGCTGGGCACCGCGGCGGCGCCTTGCCCGAGTCCTCAACGTGGCGGGATCAGGCGTAGTCGGGGGCTCGAACCCCTCGGCTGCGGCGTGTAGGAGGCTGGTGATCTTGACGGACTCACTCACGGAGAGACTCCTCGATAGGTGGAGGGTTCTGAACCGTCCTCATTCAAGAACCCTGCGGACCGGAGGGCAGCCAGCGCTCGAGCGGACCGACTCTTCACGGTGCCCGGCGAACAGCGGAGGATGGTGGCGATCTCGGCCTCGCTTCGATGCTCGAAGTAGCGCAGGACGAGCACAGCGCGCTGGGGGCCGGGAAGGGCGGCAAGGCAGCGCATGACCAGGTCGGCGTCGTCCACCGTCCCAGCGGCGTCGATCACCGCCACGCAATCGAGATGTGCCGTCGCCTGTTCAGCGCGCCAGCGCCGCCGGCCCCAGCGAATCGCGAGGCGAGCCATGACGGTCCGGGTGTAGGTCTCGGCGGCCGCCGTGTCATGCAGCCGGCCCCAGGCTTGAAAGGTGCGGATGAGCGATGCCTGCGCCAGGTCCTCGGCGTGGCCTCGATCCGCGGTGAGGAGGAAGGCGGTCCGGACGAGCGCCCCATAACGGTCTGCCATGAAACGGGAGAACTCCTCGTCCTCAGCCACTCTTGGTATAAGAGCACCTGGGCGCGCCGAAGGTTCCCCAGCGTGGCGCAGCTACATGCTCGAGGGGGCTGGGGTGTGCTTGCCAGGCGGCATCACTAGCCCGTCGGCGCACAGACAAGAGGCCAGTCAAGGCCGGCCGCCGGGAGAGGCGGGCCACATGCCGCCAGCAGCCGGAGTTGAGGGACGCGCCGTGCTCACGGACTCGGTGGGTTATTGGGACGCACCGTCGATGGCTCGGAGCGCCGAAAACGCTGGCACCCGACGGCCGGAACGGGAAAGGCTGGGGCCGTGCTGACTGAAGCAGAGATCGGACAGTTTGTCGCCGACGGTTTCGTGGCGATCCGCGACGCAGTACCCAAGCATGTCGCCGCCGCGTGCGTCGACGTCGTCTGGGCAGAGCTGGGCGAACTCGGAGTAGAGCGTGAGGACCGGGCGACGTGGACGAGGCCGCTGGTGTGGATTCCTTGCCCGGAGGGTGGCCCCTTCGTCGAGGCAGGGACGTCGCCGGTGCTGTGGAATGCCTACGACCAGCTGATCGGCCCTGACCGGTGGCCGCCGAGGCAGGGCGTGGGTGGTCACATCCCCGTGCGGTTTCCCGCCGAGGTGGACCCCGGGTACGCGGGATGGCATTTCGATAGCGGCACGCCTCGGGGAGACAAGACGTGGGCCAGCGTGCACTCGCCCACCCGGGCCCTGCTGTCGCTGTTCCTGTTCACTGATGTGGGCGAGGACGACTCGCCCACCCTCCTCCTTCGAGGTAGTCACGTCGATGTGGCTTCGCTGCTCGGAGGAGCTGGGGACGAAGGGCTGGAGTGGTCCTCGCTCGAGTCGCTCCTGCCGCCGGCCGCCTTCGAGCGGGAGATCGTGGCGGCCACAGGACCGGCCGGCGACGTCTACCTCTGTCATCCATTCCTCGTGCACCGGGCGTCGTGGCCCCATCGCGGCCGGATCGCACGGATCATCGCCCAACCGAGCGTCTGGCTGAAGGAGCCGTATGCGCTCGTCGACCCGCCGGCAGCCTCCCCTGTGGAGCAGGCGATCCTGCGCGGCCTCGGCCGCCCGTTGAGCACAAGGACGGCGGAATGAGCGACTACGTCGCCGTGAACCGGGCGAACTGGGACAGCCGGGTACCCCACCACGTCGCCGCGTACGGGCTGGAGCTGTTCCGGGATGACCCTGAGCACCTATCGGGCGTGGTGCGGTTCGACAGGCCGCGGCTGGGCAGTGTCGAGGGGCTCGATGTGGTGCACCTTCAGTGCCACATCGGGACCGACACCGTGTCGCTGGCCCGGCTCGGGGCGCGGTCGGTGACGGGACTCGACTTCTCCGCTCCGGCTCTGGCCGCCGCCGCCGAGCTCGCCGCTATGGCCGGCGTCAACGTCGACTTCGTCGAGAGCGAGCTCTTCCGAGCAGTCGAGGCGCTCGGGGCCGGTCGGTTCGACCTGGTGTACACCGGGATCGGAGCACTGTGCTGGCTCCCCGACGTTCGGCGGTGGGCCGAGGTGGTGGCGGCGCTGCTTCGCCCCGGTGGTCGGCTGTTCATGCGCGAGGGGCATCCGGTGCTGTGGGCGCTTGACGATCCCCGGGCTGACGGTCTCCTGGTGCTCGCCTACCCGTACTTCGAGACCGAAGGCGTTCCGTTCAGCGAGCCAGTGAGCTATGTCGAGCATGCCGGCACCCTTGCATCGCCGGACATCGTCCACTTCAACCACGGGCTCGCCGAGATCATCACCGCGGTGATGGATGCTGGTCTACGCCTTGTGGCCATCGAGGAACACGATTCGGTTCCGTGGAATCCACTCGGCGTCGCCATGGAGGAGATCGGCGGTGGCGAGTACCGGCTTCGTGAGGCGCCGGCACGGCTACCGGTCACCTACACGCTCCAAGCCCTCAAGCCGGTGTGATGCGCTTCGGCCGTTCCCGCACGCCACCGCTAGCCGAATAGTCCGGGCTGTCGCTCCCGTCGATGCGCAGGGCGGCCCGCAGCTTGTGTCTGCGGAGTTCGTGATGGATCCTCGGTACAGTGACCGCGTTGGACGGTCCCCTCACGGCGCTGGAGCATCTGGACGGCCCTGGTGTCCTGGCCGCGGCCGGGATCATCGTCCCACCAGCGTCTGTCGTTGCACAGCCCATTCGGAGCGGCAATGTCGTGATCCGCCTGGACACGGACCAGGCCACCTTCTACCTGAAGGCGCCAGCGAAGGACCTGGAACCATGGGATGACAAGGTCGAAGGGGCGCGGGCCAAGGTCAGTCGGGAGGCTGCGGCCGCCGAGTGCCTGCGCCGCCGCGGGGTGGCATCGATGGATGTGCTCGCCGTCGAGACAGGCGAGGCGAACGTGCTTGGTCGGCCGTACCTTCTAACCCGGCGAGTTCCGGGCAGGCAATTCACAGAGATTGTCCCGCGTGGGACGCAGGCAGCGTGGGAGGAGCCGCTCGAAGCCGTTGGTGCCTACCTCGCGTCCGTACACCGCATCGAATTCGATGCGGCCGGTTACGTGGTGTCCGCCCACGGCCCTGCCGGACCCACCCCTCCGGCGCCCGTCCGCTCGGCCCACACGCCCGAGGCCGCCCAAGACGAAGCGCTGCAGGACCTGGAGCACTTGCACGGGCGAGTCGACATCGGGCTTCTGCTCGACCTCGAACATCGCTTTTCCTCGATGGCCGATGCCATTCGCGAGGAGTACCACCCACCGCGGTTCGTGATCGGCGGCTTCCATCCCGACCACCCCTTCCTCGACCGGATGTCCGATGGCTTGTCCGTGGTCGGGTGCGTGGATTTGGAGGTCGCGTCCGGCGGACGGACCCTCGACGACCTCGTGACCTTCTCGACGGGAATGATGTTCCGCTTTGACGGGACCGTCCCGTGGTGGGAGCCACTGTTCGACGGCTACGGGACCGAGCCCTCGATCGAGTCAGTCCGCACGGCCCTCCTGGCGAGCTGTACGTACCTTTTCGGCGACTTGGCGGGCCTGCAGGCGACATACAGGGCGCTCATCGAGTCCACGACCTGGGGGGAACTCTTCAACGCTCATCGTCGTCAATAGCAGAAAGGGGTGAGGCTGCCGCCGGTCGGCACTCCGATCCGGCGATCAGGGCGACCTTGGTGGACCGGCGGCGCTCGTGATTAGGGGCTACCCGGTCTGCGGACCCAGGTCGTGTCGAACGCAACGTGAAGGTGACGCACCCGCGGTCGATCCGAGGGTGTCCCCGCTCGATGATGGGTTGTCGGCCAGCTAGGGAAACAGCGGCCGCACCGTCCGGTCAGGAGCGATCAGCGAGACGACCCGGCTCCTAAATCCCTCGCTCCTCGTCGAGGATTTCCCTGCACAAGTCGACGCACTCGTTGCAGATCTTGACTGCAGACCCGGAGGCGATCCCCCCGACGTGGGCTCGCTTCTTGCCACAGAAGCTGCATTTCGTCTCGGCCTCAATCGATCCGACCGGGACCAGCTGGACGCGGTCGTTGGCACACTGCTCACCGACGCTCAGGACCTCATCGCTCAGGTCGATGCAAAGGTCGCAGATGTAGACGCCGGGACCGGCGATCAGCTTGCAGCCCTTACGTTGAGCGCGGCTGCAGAAGGTGCACGTCAGATCCGCCCGCGTCCGACCGGTCGGTTCTGCCGTTCCGCCCTCGGAGTCCTTTGTTGCCTCGTCGGCAGCGTCAGCGAGTGTGCTGTCGGGGCCCGATCCGCCACTGCTGTCGATGCGGTCGACCGAACCTCCCGAGTTCGCGATCGCGCGACGAATGCCCCTGCGCACCCACCACCTGGCATAGGTTGAGAATCTGAAGCCCCTGCGCCAGTCGAACCTCTCGACCGCATGCATGAGGCCGAGGTTGCCTTCCTGCACCAGGTCGAGAATGGGTAGCCCCGTAGCTCGATACTCTTCAGCGATCGTCACGACCAGACGCAGGTTCGCCTGGATAAGGGTTCTGTTGGCCACAGCACCGGCTCGGGTGATGGCGCGAAGCTCGCTCAAACCCTCGGCGGGAGGGGCCGATCCTTTCCCGTCTAGTCTCAGGCGGGCTTCCTTCGAAGCCTCGATCGCCCTGCCCAGGCGTACTTCGTCATCTCTACTCAGGGTTGGGTACTGCTCGATGTCTGCCAGATAGTCCTGGTAGAGGTTCCCAGACATGACCCACGTCCCTTCGGCATCGCGCCGCACCGTCGGCGTCAGGGCAGCACGACCTCGGCGCCTACCGTTCAGGATCTGCTTGACGTCGACGGATGTCAAGGACGGCGATGCCTCAACCATCCCCTGAATCCGTCGTGAACGCCAACACAGCGGCGGCGCCCGTACTCGGCATCGGGAAGCCGGACCTGAGGTGCCTCACGATGCCGGCGTTGTGGGCGATGTGGCGGCGGCCGAACTGCCGTGATTATGGGACGTCGTCGTCGGGACTGCAGCTTCTGACCCCGCCGCTTGGGGGGGGGCGCTCGTTCGGGCTCAAGTGCCAGGAGCCGGGCGTCGGTTCCCGGGGCGGTTCGATTCTGCCCGGAGGACGTGGAGGTGGAACTCACCGTGCCGCCGCATCTCCGGAAAACGCGCCATCCCCCAGCACCACGTTGCGACCCGGGCACCGTTCAGGCGCCTGAGGCGCCGCAGCAGGTCGCCATCGACGTCGGAGAACCTCGAGCTGACCTCGGCGGACTGGAAGGCGAGGTCCCATTCGACGGGCCCGACACAGCAGCCCTCGAAGTCAATCCAGCGAACGCCCTGAGCGGTAAGGACTCGGTTGCCGTCGTGCGGCTCGCCGTGAAGTCGTTGGCGGTCGAGGTCGACTCCGTCGAGCTCAGCCAGGCCGGCGTCGTAGACAGCGCGGAGGAATCTCCGATCGGCCGGCGTGAGCGCGGCCATGACGGTGTCGTCGTCGAGCGCCAGTCGGGCCCGCAACAGGTCCGCCCGAAATGACGGCAGCTGCGTTCGGGTCCTTGCCAGCGCTGCGTGGAGTGCGGCCAGGGAGTGCGCCAGCGACGGGTCGGCCGCCGGTGCCTCCACGCGTTCGAGCCGCTCCCACAGGGTGACCACGAACCCGGTCGACAGGTGCTCGACTGGCTCCAGGCCCCGCAGGGGGACGGCGATGTCGGCTCCGAGGGTCGCCAGTTCGGACCCGAGGGCGTGCTCAAGTCGGACGCCGAGCTTCGAGGCGGTACGAGTTGCCACCTTGGCCACGACCGACGACGGCCGCAGCCAGACCACTGTGTTGTTCGTCTCCTGGAGAGCGCCGGCTCAGTCACCCGGATCCCGCAGGCCGTGCCCACCTCCACGGCAGCCTGCAGCGCTCGACTCATTCACGAAGCGTCGCGCGGCACCGGTCGAAAACGCTGATCGGTCAGCCGGTGGGTCTGAATAGCTCGGCTCACCCATTTCGGGCATGTTCAAGACTGTCGTTGACGGCGGCATCCGGCCCAGGCGGAATGGAGCTGTTGACCTTGCCCAGGGGTGAGGCCTCATGATCGTCGTCGTGGACGACATGATGACGATCGGTGACTTTTCCAGTCGCTGTGGGCTCTCGCCCAAGGTGTTACGGACCTACGCAGAGGCGGGCGTACTCGTACCGGCGCTCGTCGATCCGACCTCTGGATACCGGTACTACGAGCTCGCCCAGCTCGACCAGGCCGACACCGTGCGCCTCTTGCGACGAGCCGGCGTCGGGCTGGCCGACATCGGCCAGTTCCTTGCCGAGCCGTCGGCCAACGCGGTGGACGGCTGGGAGCGCTCGCTGACTGCGGAGACCTTCAGCCGACGTGGGGCGCTGGCCGAGGTGCGCTGCCGTCTTGGTGTCGGTCCCGAGAAGATCAGGGGCGCCACGGCGATCGAGGTGCATGCCGTGCGCGACCTCGCCGACCTGAGGTCCGCCTTCGACCTGGCCGGCGCGCAGCTGCCCGAGCCGATCGACAGCGGGGACCACCGCATCGACGATCTTGTCGAGCGTTTCGCGACCGACCAGCCGCTCATGGTCGTGGCCACCGTCGAGGGGAATGTGGTCGGTGGTGCGCTCGGGTTCCGCAACGACAACGGCACGGTGACGCTGCGCATCATCGGCGTGGTCTCTGCGTTTCGTCACCGAGGCACAGGCCGTCGCCTCGTCGAGCGGGTCGAGGCGGAGGCCCGGGCTCGGCGCCCACTCCGTGGCACTGGGCACCGACGAGGCCGTCGGGTTCTGGTACCACCTCGGCTATACCCCGAACCTGCTGTTCCAGTGGGTCTACGACGCCGATCTCTTCGAGACTGAGACCGATGCGATGCTCAACGGGCCGCTCGCGGGCCTGCACTTCTGGCGCTCATCGTTCAACGGCATCCCCCAGCTGTTCGTCGAGCTCGATGAGCCTCGCCTCGATCTGCGCCACGAGGTCCGGGAGGCGGTCACCGGGTGCCACGTCGGCTTCATGATGTCCAAGAGGTTCACCGACCGGCGATGACCTGGAAAGGATCACCCGCGTGACCGGCGAACAGGGAGAGGAGATGCCGCTGGAGGGACTGTGGTTATCGGACGGGCATTAGAGACAAGACCCGCCTCAGTGCGAGATGGTCGGTGGTCCGTCGGCGACGAGACTGGAGCAGGTCATCATCCCCTCGTCGGCGACAACCTCATCCCTTAGTCTTCGCGAATGACGAGCGGCGTCCATCATCTGTATGTCGAGACTCGCGATTGGGCTGGAAGCCTCGCCTTCTGGGAGGCACTCGGGTTCCGCCTTGACGAAGGGTGGGGCGTTCAGCAGCACGACGGCGTCCTCTCGCCAGTCGATGGCAGTGGCCCGTACGTGTTCCTTCGACAGGCTCCAGACGACCAGGACGATCTGGCGCTCCAAGTGGTCTTCGGTGCGCGGGACCTCGATCTGGTTGTGGATGCTCAGGGAGTGCTCGTCGATCGTCCGCGCTATTCGAGCGGCTGGGGACCGGACCTCCTGGACGTCCGGGACCCGGACGGCCGGCTCCTCACGATTTGAGAGGATCACGGCGGGTGAGGCGCCATTCGGTGAGGTCGTGCTCGGTGCACCCGTCACCGGCGGTAGATGACAGGCAGACCGTCAGAGCTCGTCCGGTCTTATGGGGCAGCAGGTGCGGGAAGGAGGGGTTTCGCCAAAGGCTTGACCTTGACCAGGGGTTAGACCTCATCATCGGTGTCGTGGACGAAATGATGTCGATCGGCGAATTCTCGAGCCGCTGTGGGCTGTCACCGAAGGTGCTGCGCAGCTATGCCGAGGCCGGCGTGCTCGACCCGGCCGCAGTGGACCCGGCAACCGGCTACCGCTACTACGACGCCGCCCAGCTTGAAGAGGCGGAGACCGTGCGGTTGCTCCGACGAGCAGGAGTCGGCCTAGCCGAGATCGCTCGATTTCTTGGTGCACCGACGCTCGACGCCCTCGACGGCTGGGAGCGCTCGCTGATCGCGGAGACGCTGAGCCGTCGTGAGGCGCTAGCGCAGATTCGGTGCCGCCTCGGTCCGGGGCCGATGCGAACGAGAGGAGCGACTGTGATCGAGCTTCGTCCGGTACGGGACCCTGAGGAGTTGGCGACGGCCTTCGATCTGCTTGGCGCGCAGCTTCCCCAGCCCATCGACTCCAACGATTGGCGGTTCGACGACCTTGCCGACCGCTTCCCGGCCGACCAACCGATCATGGTCCTGGCCGCGGCCGATGGCGACGTCGTTGGCGGAGCGCTGGCGTTCCGGGAGGACAACGGAGCGGTGGCCCTTCGTATCGTCGGGGTCGTCGAGTCGTTCCGCCACCGTGGCATCGGCCGGCGCCTTGTCGAGCGGGTGGAGACAGGGGCCCGGCTCCTCGCCGCTCACACCATGGCATTGGGCACTGACGAGGCGATCGGCTTTTGGTATCACCTCGGCTACACGCCGCACCTGATCCTCCAGTGGGCGTACGACCCCGATCTCTACGAAGCCGAGTCGGAAGCGGTGCTGAGCGGACCGCTGTCCGGGCTTCGGTTCTGGCGCTCATCGTTCAACCAGATTCCACAGCTCTTCGTGGAGCTCGATGAGCCCCGCCTGGATCTGCGCCGGACCGTTCAGGAGGCGGTAGCCGGCTGTCACGTGGGGTTCATGATGTCCAAGAAGTTCCCAGCCGCTTCTTGAGTCGGCGCTGTTGAGGGTCGTAGTCGCAATGCTGATGACTCGACGGATGTCGTACTTACAGGCCAGCCATGGAAGGCCGCGTGGATCGCCTGGCACCTACGTCACCAAGGCCAAGATCGGGGAGACGAGGGATGAGCGCCGGCCGGGGGCGGACAGCCCGGAGCCGCTCCTCCATAGTTCCCCAGGGCGGCTTCGTGTTTGCACGTCCCAGTAGAACGACGCGGATGGACTCTGCCGAGAACGTGGCGCCGACCTGCCGACTCACCGGCCCATCAGGCGAACCGCGAGCTCAGCATTGCGGCGTCCGAAGTCGGCGTATCCGGCCGGCGTTCTCTCGACGTGACTGCGTGCGCTGGCCTCCGAACACCGGCGCTGCTGCCAACTGCAGACGCGGCCCCGTCGCATCTCGAAGCTGACGAGCACATCGTCGGCCCATCCGCAGATGGTCATGTCCAGAGGCTCCCGCATGGCCAGCTTCTGCTCGGCGACCACCCATTCGATGGCCGCCATCTCGGCGTGCAAGCGGGCGGCCCGCTCGAAGGCGTGGGCCTGCGCTGCCTCGTCTCGTCGGCGCTGAAGCGCGGAGCGTATCGATGCCACGGCAACAGGGTCCCTCTCCAGGACGGCGCCAAGAGACCGGAGAAGCGCTTCGCGGTCTCCAGGCTCGACCCCGAGAACGCGCGCCATATCCCGGCCTGAGCCGGCGAGCGCCTCGGACGCATACGCAACCGGCAGCATTCGTCGGAGGCCGGACACGGCCAGTCGGACCTTGGTACCGCCCAGATAGGGGCCGAAGTAGAGGGCATCGGAAGGTGGGGGTTCGTGCACCATCGTGACCCCCGGCGATCTCGGGCCGCAGTCCAGCTTGATGAAGACATGCACCTCCTGGCCACCGATCGCTCGGTTCCAGCGCGGTCGTCGGAACTCGAGGAGGTTCCGTTCCAGCCAGGCCGCTTCATGGGCAGAATCACAGGCAACCCCTCGATCCGCGCGATCTGGGGCACCATCCGACCCAGCCGCTTCCGATCGCCGAGGTTGCCCCAGTAGGACGCGACACGGGAGCGGAGGTTTGGTGGCTCGACCGAGATAGAGGGTCGTGCCGTTCTCTCCCCGGAACCGGTAGACGCCAGGCCTGACCGGCAGGAGGGCGACGGCTGTCGGTGGCTTGGCGGTCACGAGTGGAGTGGTACGGGAACCTGCTGGCGGTTCCGCATCACGAGGTCGGCCGAGCCGGTCCGCCACCGGCCCGGTGCACCCGCGGTTCCGCAGGTCCCCGTCCCCGTCACCGCCAGCCGTCCCGGATCGGCGGAAGAGTTCTCGGACGTTTCGCCGAGCGCGATCGTTCCCGCCCCGACTGCGCAGATGGTGAGGAGGACGAAAACCGGCTTTGCACCGCCGCGTTCATCGCCAAATCATGCAGCGCGCGGCGCGCTGTCCGCTGGCGCGGTCCGCACGTCCAGAACTGACATGGAATGCTGAGGAGATGGGCGGGGCGTCGGTCGGCAAGGTGGTGGCTTTCGTCACCAGGCACCGGCCGACCGGTGCGGAGCTGTTGGTCTTCGTTCATCCGAACGCCGGCGTGCAGGTGCCCGCCGGAACCCTCGAGACCGCCGAGGACCCCGTTGACGGAGCCCGGCGGGAGGCGTGGGAGGAGACCGGCCTGGACGACCTCCGTCTGGTCGCCCCGCTCGGCCAGTGCAACGACGGCCCGGGTGGCGAGACCGTGCGCTATTTCTTCCACTTCGTCAGCGAGGTGGAGACGGCTGCGGACTGGTGGGTTGTCACGCCTGACGGCGGTGGGCTCTGCTGGCACTGCCGCTGGGCGCCGTTGTCGGATGTGCGTCTGACAGCCGGCCAGCAGGAATGGCTGGACCCGGTCAGGGCAAGCCTGGCGGCGAGGTCTGCGAGACAGCCGCCGCCGCGTCCCCGCGTCGCCATCGACGCCCACCATCGCAACTCCACGACCTGGGAGCTCTTCTGGGCGCCACCGTTCGGAGGACGCCGCACCCTGTGCAGCTGGCTGGGCCCGGGGGAGGTCGCGTCATCGGACGTTATCGAGCGGGCCTTGGCCGTCTGCTTCACGGTGGACGGCCGCATCGTGCTCGTCTCGGGGGATGGCGGGATGCTCTGGAACCACCCGGGAGGCGCCCGGGACGCGGGAGAGTCGGTTGAGCAGACGATGCGCCGGCAGGTCTACGAGGAGGCGCGCTCCCACGTCCTGGCCAGCTCACTGGTCGGCTACGACCGCTTCGTCGAGATCGACGGCACCGACACCGTCTTGAGAATCAACCTCCAGGCCCGCTTCGCGGCCCGGGTCGCGCTCGAGCCGTTCATTGCCCGCCACGAGACGGCCGGACGCACCGTGGTCGACTTCGACGCGGTGCCCGGGCTGCTTCCGACATGGCAGCCCGAGTCGCTGCGACGGCTGCTCGACCTCGCCGGCGAGGCCAGCGCGGGACCGGACTGGATCGTCGAGCTGGCCACGGCCCGGCAGGGTCTGAGCCTGCGGGAGCTAACGCCGGCCGACGCGGACGGCTACTTCGCTCTCATCGACCGGAACCGCCTCCACCTGACCCGCCACGGTGACTACTCCGGCATGGCCACCATCACCTCGGCCCAGGTGCAAGCGTCACTGGCGAGACCCACCGACGACAACACCCGCTTCGGGATCTGGCTCGACGGCCGCCTGGTAGGACGGGTCGACCTGAACCCGTACAACCCGCCGAACTATGTGCTCGGCGTCTGGCTCGACGAGGCAGTGACCGGCAAGGGCCACGCAACCCACGCCTGCCGGGCGGTCATCGCCTTCGCCCGGTCCCACCTTCGGGCCGGCGACATCTGGGCCGGCGTCACCCACCGCAACCACCGCAGCGTGGCCCTGCTCGGGCGACTCGGCTTCGAGCGGGTCGCCGAGTTGGAGCATCACAGCCGCTTCCGGCTCCCACAGCCGGCGGGCCCATGACCGGGCGGGAGCGGGTCTTCGTGGTCGTGTCCGGCGTGCCGGGCAGCGGCAAGACCACCCTGGCCCGCCCGCTGGCCCAGTCCCTGGGCCTGCCTCTCATCTCCAAGGACGTCATCAAGGAACGGCTCTCCGACGGGCTCGGCGTGGACGATCTGGAGTGGTCCCGCCGGCTGGGCCAGGCGTCGGTGAAGGTCCTCTTCGCCCTCGCCGCCGATGCGGGAGCGGCGGTCCTCGACAACGCCTGGAGTAGCGAGCACTCGCCGGCCGACCTGGCCGGGTTGGGCGCACCGCTCGTCGAGGTCTTCTGCGACTGCCCGGCGGAACTCGCCTCATCTCGCTTCGAGGCGCGTCTCGCCACCCGCCATCCTGGCCACGTCGACGCCACGCGTGACCCGCGGGCTTCGTGGCCGGCGTCACGCCCGCTCGGCGTCGGTCCTCTGGTCGCAGTCGACACGACCGGCCCGGTCGACGTCGCCGGAGTGGCGGACATGGTCCGGGCACAACCGGGCTGGCCGGGTGGGCGGCGGGAGACGGGCCCCGTCCTGCACAACCTCACCGTGCATGTCGCCCCCGACCGCCTCGAGGAGGTCCGGTCCTTCTATACCGAGGCCCTCGGGCTGGTGGCGGTGTTCGAGGACGCCGGCCACCTCTGCTGCCTGGACGCGTCGGGCGGCAGGGGCGGGATGGCCCTGTGCATCCATGAGGCGGAGCCGGCCCATCCCGCGGGCACCCGGGAGCTGTTCCTCTGGGTCGACGACACCGGTCCGTACCGGGCCCGAGCCGACCGCTCGGGCATCCCGGTCCGGACGGTCCTCCCCACTGACGGGGAGCCGGAGCTGGCGCTCACCGACCCGGTGGGCAACCAGGTCCGCATCCACCGACGCCGGGGGCAGCCCGCGTGACACTGCGACAAGCGTGGGACGACGCCGCCGACGTCTAGGTCCGCTTCGCCCGGGACCCCGAGGCCGACCGGACCTTCTGGTCGTGGCACCTTCAGGCCTTTCTCACTTTCATCCCCGACCCGGGGCGGCTCACCCTTGACATCGGCTGCGGCGAGGGCCGCCTCGGAAGGGAGCTGGTCCGCCACGGTCATCGGGTGGTGGGGCTGGACACCTCGACGCGCCTGGTCCATGCCGCGGCACAACACCGGGCCGCCGCGCCGGTCCTGGTCGCTGACGCCGCCTGCGTGCCTTTCGCCGACGCCATCGCCGACCTCGTCGTGCTCTTCATGGTGCTCCACGATGTCGACGATCTCGCCACGACCGTCGCCGAGGCGGCACGGGTCCTAGAGCCGGGAGGGCGACTCGCGGTCGCGATCGGGCACCCGATCCAGGGGATCGGGGACTTCTCCGGCGACGATCGCTCGGGGCCGTATGTCCTGGCGCGGCCCTATTTCGAGCCCCGACGCCTGACCTACTGGTGGGAGGGGAACGGCGTCCGCGTGCCGATGCACTTCCTCCACCGGCCTCTGGAGAGCTTCTTCGCCGCCATGACAGCCGCCGGCCTGCTGGTCGAGTCCCTGGCCGAGCCCTCCCCGGTCGCCACGGCCGCCACCATGAGTGCCGACGACGAACGCCGCCGGCAGGTACCGTCCTTCGTCCACATCCGGGCGCTGAAGCCGGCGTGACCACCTGCCGCACTTGCCTGCTCGTCGCCCGCCGCGACGCCGGCGGGGCGCCGCTCTGGGATGGGATCCTCAGGACGCCGGGATGGACCTGGTCCACGCCTTCGGCACCGCGATCGAGGGATGGGTCGTCCTTGTGGTCCGCCGGCACATCGCCGCCGTGGCCGACCTCACCGACGAGGAGGCTCTCGAGCTCGGGCCGCCGGTCAAGGCCGTCTCCCAGGCGCTGCACGACACCGTCGGATGCGCCAAGACCTATGTGGCCCAGTTCGCCGAACATCCGGATCATCCGCACGTCCACGTGCACATCGTTCCCCGTGCCGCCGATCTCCCCGACGATCAGCGAGGTCCGAGCATCTTCAGCCAGCTCGGAGTCGAAGATGACCGCGCCGTGTCCGAGGCTCGCATGACCGAGCTCGCACGGCGCCTACGCGCCCGGCTCGATCGACCCAGGTGAGTCTGGACATCACCGCCGACGCAGTGGCTCGGCTCGTGGCCGCGCAGTTTCCTCAGTGGGCCCATCTGCCGGTGGCGGCGGTCTCCCATGGCGGCTGGGACAACCACACCTTCCGGCTCGGCGACGAGCTGCTGGCACGCCTACCGAGCGTCGGTGCATACGTCGCCCAGGTCGAGAAGGAGCACCGTTGGCTTCCAGTCCTGGCTCGCCACCTTCCCCTGCCCATCCCCGAGCCGGTGGCGATGGGATCGCCCGACGACGGGTTCCCGTACCCCTGGTCGATCTACCGGTGGATCGACGGCCACCAAGCGGGCGGTGCGCAAATTTCGGACCTAACACACCTCGCCGGCGACCTCGCCGGGTTCCTGGGCGCGCTGTACGCCATCGACGCCAGCGACGGACCGATCCCCGGGAAGCACAACTTCTTCCGGGGCGGACCGCTCGACACCTACGACGCCCAGGTACGGGAGTCGCTCAGCGCGTTGGCTGGTGAGATCGACGCCACAGCCGCCACCGCGACCTGGGATGCGGCCCTCGCCAGCACATGGGACGACCCGCCCGTGTGGGTGCACGGCGACGTCGCCCCGTCCAACCTGCTCGTCCTCGACGGGCGTCTCCGGGCGGTGATCGACTTCGGCTGCACGGCCGTCGGCGACCCGGCCTGTGACCTGGTGATCGTCTGGACGTTCTTCGAAGGAGAGAGCCGGGACGTGTTCCGGCGGAGCCTGCCCTTCGACGACGCGACCTGGGCCCGTGGGCGGGGGTGGGCGCTGTGGAAGAGCCTGATCACCCTGGTCGAGGATCGGCAGGCACCGGCGAGCGCAGCTCATCGCTTTGGGTGGCGCAGCAGCTCCCGCGCCATCGTCGATGCCGTTGTGGCCGAGCATCGTCCGCTCGAGCTGACGCGTCGGTGCGCGAGTGTGTCCGGGTGGAGCTGAGAGCACGGACGGACGACGATCTCGAAGCGTGCGAGCTGCTGGCCCGCGACGTCCACCATGTCGACGGGTACCCGCCACGGTTCGCCGACGACCTGCGTGGCTTCGTGTCCGCGCCGGGTGCGCTCGCCGCGTGGGTCGCCGCGTGGGACGGCGCCATCGTCGGGCATGTGGCGCTGCAGTCGACGAGCTCTCCGGCGGTCATGGAACTGGCCGGCGAGGCCACCGGCCGGGCGCGGGAGCGCCTCGGCGTCGTCGCCCGGCTGCTGGTCGCTCCCGCCCATCGCAGGAAGGGGCGCGGCGGGGCTCTCCTCGGTGTGGCGGCCCAGGCCGCGCACGACCGGGACCGGTGGCCGATCCTCGACGTGGCCACGCACTTCGACGCCGCCATCGGTCTGTACGAGCGGGCCGGCTGGGTCCGCGCCGGCCGGGTGGACGTCCGCTTCCGAGACGCCGAGCCGTTGGCCGAGTACGTCTACGTCGGCCCCCGCCCGCGGCAGGGGCAGCCCTGACATCCTAGGCTCGGAGTCGTGGCGGGGCGGGACGTCCTGGGTGCGCTGGTGTTCCAGATCGAGTACTGGTGGGTCGCGGGCTTCCGGCCCCGCCTGAACGGGCTGACAGACGAGGAGTACCTGTGGGAGCCGGTCGCCGGCTGCTGGACCCTCCACCCGAGCGAAGACGGCCAGGTCCTGTACGACCACGCGTGGCCGCCACCGCAGCCCAGCCCGTTCACGACCATCGCCTGGCGCCTGTGCCACATCGGCGTCGGCGCCTGGCCAACCGGGCGTCGCGGCTGTTCCCCGAGACGGCGCCGGCGCCGCTGACGGCTCGTATGTGGGAGGGGCCGCTCCCGTTCCCCATGACCGCCGAGGGCGCACTCGGCTTCCTCGACGAGTGGTGGGATGCCTGGCGCCGCGGTCTCCTCGCCGCCGGCGAGGACGCGCTGTGGGCGCCGATCGGCGATCGGGAGTGGGACATCCCGTCGATGCGGCTGGGCCGGTCCGACCCGGCGATCGGCCTGGTCCTGCACGTCCATCGCGAGGTCATGCACCACGGCGCCGAGGTCTGCCTGCTCCGGGACCTCTACCGGCACCTGCGTCACGCCTCGTGACCGCCAGCGAGCAGGCGTGGGACGAAGTGCGGGGGTTCGCTCTCGGGCTTCCGGCGGCGGAAAAGGACTTCCCCTGGGGCGAGACCGTGATCAAGGTCCGCCGCAAGCCCGGCATTCCGCCGTGGCGCAAGGAGGGCGTGCATGGCCCGATGTTCCTGTGGATGGGCCAGCGGGATGCCGACGTTCCGTCGGTGTGCGTGAAGCTGACCCGGGCCTACGAGGAGGCGGTGGCCGTCGCCGGCGCCACGCCGACCACGATCAGCGGCCTGGGCCAGTGGGGGTAGCTGACGGTGCGCCTGGGCGCAGTCGACGTCGCCCTCTTCTCCGACTGGGTGGAGGAGAGCTACCGCAACGTGGCGCCGAGGCGGTTCGTGGCCGAGCTCGACGCCCGATCGCCTACGCGCCGGGTAAAAACAGACAGAGCGGGTGACCGGCCCAACATGATGCGGACGCGATCGCGGCTGCGGTCCGGTGGCTGCCACGGCGCCTCTGTGCCACCGCCCTCCAGCGCAATGCGACCGCGGCTTCGAGGTCGTCGACCTGGACCTCGAGATGGAGCATCTTCGCCTGCTGACCCGGTTCCTCGGGCCACGTCGGCGGCTCGTACCAGGCCTCGCCCTGGATGTTCAGGTGCACGCCGCCGGCGGGGTCGAAGAGCTGGGCCCAGTTCGGCGGCGCGAACTCGCCCATCTCGAAGCCGAGCAGGCGTTCGTAGAAGCGGGCGACCGGTCCAGCGTCGGCGCAGTCGATGGCGACGCCGACCCATCGGGTTCCTGCTGTGCGCATGCCGGCAGTCTTCCTCGCGTGGCGGATCAGGCGCTGACCAGCGCTGTCGGGCGCGGTGATCGTTGCGGCATGACGATCCGCAAATCCCCGGACGCCACGAGAACGATGTCGCCGTCGTCCCATCTAACCAGTTGCGAGCGCCATCAACGTGTGGTGAACAATGTCAGCCTGAACGGCGATGGCATCCCCGCGAGTGCAGAGGCCCAGCGATCGCTGGTGCGTCGCGGCTATGACGCCATCTCCGTCGCCTACCGAGACGACGACGGGCTCAGCGGCCACGACCACCTGGATCACCGGGGTCAGTATCGAGGGTGGATCGACGAGCTGGCGAGCCGGCTGCCCAGGGCCGCTCGGGTTCTGGACCTGGGATGCGGATGCGGCGTCCCGGCCACCCGTGCGCTGGCCGACCACGGACTCGACGTCGTCGGCCTCGACTTCTCTGCGACACAGGTCGCGCGGGCTCGCCAGCTCGTGCCGGCGGCCACCTTCGTCCACGACGACATGGCCACCTGGGAGGCGAACCCGTCGTCCTTTGACGCGGTGACTTCGTTCTACGCGCTGATCCACGTCCCGCTGGCCGACCAGCGTCGCCTCCTCACCCGCATGGCCGTCTGGCTCCGCCCCGGAGGCTGGGCCCTGCTCATCGTCGGATCAGGCCGGTGGCGAGCAGTGGAGGACTTCCTCGGCACGCCGATGTTCTGGGACCATGCCGACCGGGACACCTACCTGCGCTGGTTGCGAGAGGACGGGCTCGAGGTGATCTGGGACCGCTTCATCCCCGAGGGCGACTGTGGCCACGTGCTCGTCCTGGCCCGAAAGCCTGAGGAATGACCAGCGCTGTTCGTTCCCATGGCCCCCGACGTGCGTGAGCAGCGGCTGGTCTTCGGCGAGGACGCCGAGCTCTACGACAAGGCCCGCGCCGCCTACCCGGAGAGCCTCGTCGACGATGTGCTGGCGTTCGTGGGCGTCGAGGCCTCGCAGGTGCGGGCGCTGGAGCTGGGGGCCGGCACCGGGAAAGCCACGAGGTCCTTCGCCCGTCGGGGCGTCGAAATCGTCGCCCTGGAGCCCAGCGCGGCCATGGCCGCGGTGGCCAGGGGCAACTGCGAGGGGTTCGCCAACGTCCGGGTCGAGGTCACCTCCTTCGAAGACTGGCCACTGGAGGCCGCGGCCTTCCATCTCGTCTTCGCCGCCCAATCCTGGCACTGGGTCGACCGGGAGGTCCGCAGCGCCAAGGCCACGGACGCGCTCGTCCAGGGCGGAACCCTCGCCTTGTTCTGGCACCGGACCGACTGGCATGGCGAACCCGTGCGAGATGACCTCGAGGAGCTCTACCGACGCATGGTCCCCGAGCTGCACGCCCGGGCTCCGGGGTTTCCAGGGTTGAGCCCGACGCGCTCGGACGAGGAGCATTCCGCCGAGATCGCCACGTCACCGCGCTTCACCGACGTCGTCACCCGCACCCACCGATGGTCGGCGACGCTGACGGCCGACGCGTTCGTCGAGCTTCTCCTCACCCAGTCAGACCACCGCCTGCTCCCCGAGGAAACCCGAGCGGAGCTCCTCGGTGCAGTCAGGCACCTCATCGCCGACCACGGTGGTCGGATCATGGTCCCCCACGCCACGTTTCTGATCCTCGCTCACTCGCGATGATCCTTCATTGGTCGTGGTGAGGGGGCGGCGGGGACGACGACTGCCCGTCGGCGACGATGGGGCGGTGACTCTCGACTATCAGTGGCGTGGCGACATCAACGACGAGGAGCTGTTCTTGCTCACGCAGTCGCACGGCGGGCGCCCGTCAGTCGGCTGGTGGGACCGGATTCGCCCGTACAGCCTCGGCTGGATCTGTGCGAGGCAGGGCGACGGGTCGCTGATCGGCTTCGTCAACGTCGCATGGGACGGGTGCGACCATGCCTCCTGCTCGATCCAAAGGTGCGGCCCGATCACCAGCATGGCGGCGTCGGCACTGAACTCGTACGACGTGCTGCTGTCTGCGCCAAGGGAGCCGGCTGTGAGTGGCTGCATGTGGACTTCGACGACGACCTCGCTCCGTTCTACTTCAACGCCTGCGGCTTCCAGCCGACCCGGGCGGGCCTGATCCACCTGCCGGGAATGGTGAGCAAGGTCGATTGAGGGCCCCGCTCAGCAGGCACGGCGGCCGGAGAGCAGCCGTCGCAATTGTCAAGCGACGGAGAGCGGGCGGCACCAAGCTGGGTTGATGGGTTCAACGCGTCCTCGGGTGGCGATCGCGGCATGCCGAGCCTTCGACGGCGCCGAGGCGACGGACATCTATCCCGATCCAGACTGGCCACTGTTCGCTGCCGCCCTTGCGGAGGCCGGAGTCGATGCGACCTCGATCTCGTGGGATCACGAGGACCTCGACTGGCAGCGCTTCGACCTCGTGGTCACGGACAGCACGTGGGACTCCGTCGATCGACCGCAGGACTTCCTCGCATGGGCTCGCCGCACGGCGCGAATCACGACCCTGATGAACCCCCTTCCGGCCATCGAGTGGAACATCGACAAGACCTACCTGCGGGCCTTGGCCTCACGGGGCGTTCCGATCGTGCCAACGGAGTGGGTCGTTGACGCAGAGCGATGGGCGCCGCCGCCGTATGAGTTCGTCGTCAAGCCGTCGATCTCCGCCGGCGGCCGCCAGACCGCCCGGTACTCGCCGGAGCAGCACTCTGCGGCCGTCGCTCACGTTCGGCGTCTTGTCGATCAGGGCCAGACCGTCATGGTCCAGCCGTACATCGCCAGTGTCGACAGCGAGGGCGAGACGAAGCTCGTGTTCATCGAGGGCGACTTCAGCCACGCTGTACGGATCGGCCCCCTGCTCGACGCCGGAGCTGGCGTGATCGAGCGGCTCTGGGAGAAGGCGGTGGCCATGGAGATCACTGCGCCGACCGGCGCTCAGCTCGACACGGCTCGTGACGTCCTGGCCGCCGTGCAGGCCGAGGTGCCCGAGGCGCTGCTCTACGCCCGAGTCGATCTCGTCACAGGTGCTACCGGGGAACCCCTTCTGGGCGAGGTCGAGCTCGTCGATCCCTCCCTCCTCCTACGACTCGCCAATCCTGCCGCCGGCCGCCTGGCTGCGGCCATCGCCGCGCGGGCCCGAGGGTGCATGCGCCGCGCCTGACCTGACCGCAGACCGGCGCACAAGGGATAGGGCCGCGTGAGGGGAGGAGCACGTTGTCATGGGCGACCGTGACCTGTTCCGTCTGTCTCTGGCCGACCGTCCTAGCAGGTCCTGCCGGCCGTCAACCCAAGTTCAACTGCGCCAGCACGACCTCGAGCAGATCAACGTAGGTCGTGGCGGTGCCGCCTCCCGGCAGCGCGACCCCGGCCTCGGTTCGCCACAGGGCGTCGCCCAGCGCCGTGAGGATGTGCCACGCCATGACTCGTTCGATCGCGAGGCGTTGCCCGGAGAGCCGCTCGTAGGCGTCCATGACGGCGAGCACGAGCTCGGGGCGCCGGGCGTTGCTCGGCAGATAGCGAAAGTCGAAGTGACGGTCGGCGACGCCGCTCTCCTCGAAGTCGACGACCGCCAGCAGCGAGGCTGACGCCGAATCCCACACTTGGTTGTAGCCATGAAGGTCGCCGTGGACGAAGACCTCAGATGGGGCCGGTCCGCCAAGCACACCATCGACCCAGTCGCACCACCTCGTCACCGACGCGGCACGGCCATAGTCGACGAGGCGAGGAAAGCGCCGACGGAGGCTCTGGGTGTCGGCCTGAGCCGTCGGGTGAACCTCGGGGAGATCGCCGACAACACAGGAGATGTCCGCAGCATGGAGGGCCACGAGGAAGGCGGCGATCTGTCGCGCCACCTCTGTCGTCTCACGGGCGCCGAGGCCGATCGCCCAGTCCCAGCCCAGTGGGACACCTGCCACCCGGCGGGTCACCACGAGAGCCGGATCCTTGCTGGACCACCAGCTCCGGAACAGGCAGGGACGGCTCAAGGGTCCGCAGCCGCTCCAGCACCATCCCCTCCCGCCACAGCCGTATCGCCCGGACCTCCGACCACGCGAACTTGACGACGAAGCGGTCGTCGACCACCGCGCTCGACGACCACCACAGCGGATCCGACTGCGCATGCCGGGCGTTGATCCTGATCGGCAGGCCGGCGAGGCCCGGCGCGCACCGGGCCATCGCCGCTCGCAGCGACTGTTCGGTTCCATCCTCAAGCCAGCCGACCGCCATGGCCTGTCAGTCTCGCGTTGCGAGCGGCTGGCGCGATGTCCCTGGCCTCGTTCGCTACCGGTGGCGCGATGCACACCAGTGGCCAGCTGGGTTTCGGTCCGTAGACGGCGTGCATCCGGGAGCAGGCTCAGCCGTTGCCCAGGCGGTGGGCGTCGTCGATGAGCCACCTCGCCAGGGCCACGGCGTCGGCGACCAATGTCTCAGGCTCCTTCGGGAGGTGTGCCTCCCGGTCGACCCGTAGGGCCATGGCCGCTCGCACGACGTCGTGCCAGTACTCGTCGGTGATGTCGAGGGCGTAGGCGCCGGCCGCGCTCTTGGAGATGACCTCGTTGGTGACAATGGTGTGGTGAAGGCGTGGGATGCCGAGCACGACCCACTGCAGCCCGGACTCCCATCGGGCCCAGAACTCCGGCCGCACCCGCTCGGCCTCGCCGGCCTTGGCGACCCAGTAGTCATCAAGGTTGGCCAGGTTCCAGCGCCGCAGGGCGTCGGCGTCGAACCAGATCGTCGCCGCATCGAGTGGCCCACCTCGCACGGCGACGGCCTTGGTGGCCAGGGTGCGCCACTCCACCGGGTTGGCGGCGAACGCGTCGGTGGGCTTGAACTCGCCCTGGATCGAGCACGGGAGTGAGAGCGTGCGGGGATCGGCCGCTAGGTCCTCGGCAGTGACGTAGAGCACGTCCACCTTGGGCCCCTCCGTGTGGAGCTGGGCCAACGCCCGGCACTCGCCGGCGTCCGGCCGTCCACTGCACACGGCGACAGCGTCGATGTCACTGATGGCGGGTTGGTAGTCGTCGAGGGCGATCGATCCGGTGACGTAGAGCCCGGTGACGAGGCCCGGCACTGCATTGTCCACGGCATCGAGGTAGTCGTCGATCCTCGGCACGACCGCCGGTGGCAGAGAACTCACGCCATCATCCTGTCCAGTTCTCGTGGTTTGGTGTGTGCCTCCGGGCCGGCGTTGTCGGCGCCGGTGCCGTACCCGCGGCACTCGTCGTTAGGGGCGTCCCATCCTCGCAATCAACATCATCCGGACCAGCGCCGGTCTCGACGCTCACGCCGGGACTGACGAGCAGCATCCGAGCGACGCGGGCATGAGGGAAGACCCGTCATCTACATCATGCGACGATGGACCCGATGCGATCGGCGGCCGGACCATCCGGATTGTTTCGGGTGACATGAGACGCTTCGTTGGTCTCGCTGGCGTCGCTGTTGCCGTCTTGGTGTTGGTCACCGCGCGCCTCTTCGTTTGGCCGTCCGCTGGTTCGCCCACGAGCGCCGATGCCGTGGTCATCTTCGCAGGCGGCCGCGGTGAGCGGCTTGCACGTGCTCAGCAACTCATGGCTGACGGGCTTGCCTCGAACCTCGTCATCCCCAACGGGACGGCGCCCGAATGGCCTGCTGGAAACGCCGCCTGTCGCGAGGACCGGCCATACGCGGTGTTCTGCCCTGTGCCCGACCCGGACACCACCCAAGGGGAGGCCCGCGCCATCGCCGGCCTTGCCCAAACCAGGGGTTGGAGTCGAGTGATCCTCGTGACCTCCACCTATCAGGCCACGCGCGCAGATCTGCTTCTCGGGCGATGCTTCGAGGGGGACATTCAGCGAGTGCGCGCCCACCCCGGGCTCTCGGCGTTCGCCTGGGCCCAGCGCGTCGCGCACGAGTTGCTCGCGTGGACCCACGCCATGACGATCGAACGCGGTTGCTGATCCGGCGTTGTGGGGCTGTCGAAGCGTGCTGACGACGACGTCGTTCTGGGACAGCTATGGGGCTTCTACAGAACGGCGTCGCGGACGAAGGCCACAACCCCTGCTACATCCACGGGCTGGGCGCTGTTCACCTCGAGCAGAGGCCAGCCAGCGGCAACGGGCTCGGCAACCTCGTCATTCCAGAGTTCGTCGATGTCGCGGTCATCGTCGAAGTGCCCAGCGTGGCGACTTCCGGAGCGGGCCCGGTACCGCTCTAGTGCGATCGCCTTCGGGCACCGGCAGAAGACTTCGACAACTTGCCCGGGTAGCTCCCGAAGGCTTTGAGCGGCCACGGACCGGTAGAAGTTGCTCTCGATCACCGCACCAATCGACGACTCGGCCGCAACAGCGAGCATCGCGGCAACAGCGCCCCGCCCAAGCTGTCTGGAGGCCTCGACATCGGGAACCCGGAGCACTGACATGAGCGCGTCCTTGATGGTGTCCTTGGCCAGCAGCGGTAGTCCCAGCTCGCTGGCAAGAAAAGGGGCAAGGGTCGACTTCCCGCTTGCGGGAGGACCCGACACGACGACGTAGACCGCCTTGGGCGCCACGACACATGGTCGACCCGGAGAACCGCGACTGCAAGCCAGCGTTGAGGGACGCGCTGTGCTTCTAGAGCGGGCGGGTTATTGAGACGCCGGCCGATTGGCGCTGAGCGCCGGAAGACGGTGGCGCCCGACGGCCGCAACGGGAAAGGCTGGAGCCGTGCTCACCGAAGCAGAGATCGAACAGTTCGTCACCGACGGTTTCGTGGCGATACGGGGAGCGGTACCCAAGCAGGTCTCCGCCGCGTGCGTCGACGTCGTCTGGGCCGAGCTGGACCAGCTCGGGGTGGGGCGCGAGGACCCAGCGACCTGGACAAGGCCCCTGGTATGGATTCCATGCCCGGAGGGTGGCCCCTTCGTCGAGGCAGGGACGGCGCCGGAGCTCTGGGCGGCCTACGACCAGCTGATTGGACCTGGCCGGTGGCCGCCGAGGCAGGGCGTTGGTGGTCACATCCCCGTGCGCTTCCCCGCCGAGGTGGACCCGGGGTACGCCGGGTGGCACTTCGACAGCGGCACACCTCGGGGAGACAAGCTGTTGTCCAGCGTGCACTCGCCCACCCGGGCGCTGCTCTCGCTGTTCCTGTTCACCGATGTGGGCCACGACGACTCGCCCACCCTTCTGCTTCGAGGTAGCCACATGGACGTCGCTGCGGTGCTCGGAGGAGCTGGCGACGAAGGGCTGGAGTGGTCGTCGCTGGAGTCGCTCCTGCCGGCGGCCGCCTTCGAGAGGGAGGTTGTACCGGCCACGGGAGCCGCCGGCGACGTCTACCTCTGTCACCCATTCCTTGTGCACCGAGCGTCGTGGCCCCACCGCGGCCGGAGCCCACGGATCATCGCCCAACCGAGCGTCTGGCTGAAGGAGCCATACGCGCTCATCGACCGGGAGGCAGCCCTCCCTGTGGAGCAGGCGATCCTTCGCGGCCTCGGCAGCCCGTTGAGCACAAGGACGGCGGAATGAGCAACTACATGGATGTGAACCGGCGGTAGAGGACGGTCCGGCAGGTCGATGGTCGACCGCGATTCAGGGACACCTGCGCGACGCCATGCAAAGCCGGCCTGGCCTCAGCCAGTGCGGGATACTGGCGATGTGTCGGCACTGGTCGGTCGCATCGCCGCCGCTGTCGACCAGCTTCTACAAGTGCGCCCTCGCGTTCTTGTTGGGATCGATGGTCCGGACGCCGCAGGGAAGACCACCTTCGCGGACCGACTGTCTGTCGCACTCGGCGGCGATGCGGTCCGGGCATCGACCGATGCCTTTCACAACCCGGTCGTCGTCCGTCGACGCCGCGGTGAGTTCTCACCGGACGGCTACTACCGGGATGCCTTCGACTACATGGCAATCGTCGACGAGCTGCTGGAGCCGTTCAGGGCCGGACGGACACGAGTCGCAACCTGCCGGTACGACTACCGAAGGGAAGCACCCGTCCAACTTGACGTCGCCGTGCCCACTCATTCCGTGCTCGTGTTCGACGGCGTCTTCCTGCTACGGGAGGAGCTCCGTCACTTCTGGACGCTCAGTGTCTATATCAGCGTGTCTCCCAAGGAGAGCCTTCGACGCGGCGCTGCCAGGGACGCCGATCTGTTTGGCTCCGAGGCCGAAGCGCAGCGTCGCTACGCCGCGCGTTACCTCCCCGCTCAGACGCTCTACCGAGGCGAGGTTGATCCGGAAGGACTGGCGAATGTTGTCGTGGACAACACCGAGCCCGCCGATCCCATCCTGCTTCGCTGGTCACCGCCAAGAAGTCCGTGATTTCAGCGACGCTCCCGTCTCAGCAGCGGACCCAGCGAGGAGTCGCGGCCACGGCGCGCACTGCCGGCGTTCAGGGATACCCCCTCGCCCGCGTCACCCCCGCCTGTTCTAGGACACCGCTTGCTCGATCTCGCCTCTAGCAGATCGCCTCTGGTCGGGCCGCTCGGAGGGCACGGTGTGGTCGGGGCTGCTGCTCAGGCGGTGTTCGGATCGGTAGACTGTGGCGGACGATGATGGAGGAAGAGCGGCCAGGGGTGGTCCTCCGAGGGCCTGGTGACGGCGACTCAATCGTGCTCACCATGGGCCAGCACCGCGCGCACATCACGAGGAAAGCTGCCCGCACCGAAACCGGCGGGCACTGGGCTCTGGGCGAGGCATGGCAAGACCCCGGCTTCGACAACCCTCCTCACACTCACGACGAGGCAGAGGCGTTCTACGTGCTCGAAGGGAGGTACACCTTCTACACCGACTCTGAACCCGTGGAGGAAGTAGGTCCGCGCACATTCGTCTTCATTCCGCCCGGAGCCGTCCACGGCTTTCGGACTGGACCCCAAGGCGGCAAGCTCATCTGCCTTTGGCCTTCGACGGTCGAGGCCGCGTTCTTCAACGACACGTAGGGCGGCGGCTCTCGTGAGCTATAACCGCTCAACGCCACCCTCCGCCGGGAGCGAGGAGCGAACCGCAGCGGGCCTTATGCGAGGTCTACCGAAGCGGCATTGGGAGGCGCAGCGCTCGCCAGCGCCGGCGTACTTATCGACGGCTACGAGTGCGCGTCCACTCGTCTTGGTCGCGCCAGTCGGCGGCCCGAGCTTAGGTTCTCCGACTCAATGCACCGTCCCCGAACTCGTTGTCCGGCTGGCTCTTGGGTCTGCGGTGTGTTACGTGGGCTTGACGGCCGCGGCTACCAGCACCTCCGTAGGGGCCACGAATCCCGTTGGCGCTTCGAAGGTCCTCAGCGTCTCTGCTACCTCAACCCAGGCCGCCGCCTGCACAGCTTCTGGACAGTCGCCAATGACCGCTCTATACGCACCGAACGCCTCTTTCATCATCGTCAAGGTCTCCGCCGCCGAGGACATGTGTAGAGGGACCTCCACGAGGCGCTGCTCGACGTCGACGAAACCACTGTCCGCCAGCAACCGCTCGAGGACCCCGGGGGGGCCGAGGGAGAAGATTCCGGGTTGCCCCGGCGACGGCGGCGTCTTCCCCGCGTGATGAAGCAGGATCTGCATCGGCTTCGCCATGAACGGGTTCCTCGCCGGCGTGGTGAAGACCACAACCGCGACCTTGGATTGGGGTCGCAGGGCACGCCGCACCGCTGCAAGGGCTCGCGCCGGCTCGACAAAGAGCATCAGGCCGAGCCGACAGATGACAGCGTCAAAGCTGTCCGCTGCGATGTCCAGGTCCTCGGCGGCGCCGGCCAAGGTCGCGACATTGGCGAGTCCAGCGACTCGGGCGTTGTCGCGCACGTGCTGGAGCATCGTGTCGGAGATGTCGCCCGCGACCACGGAGCCCTGTGGTCCAACCCGACGGGCAGCGTCTAACGTCTGGCTGCCGGCGCCGCAGGCGAGGTCGAGCACCCGCGCACCTTCGTCAACGGCGGCCATGGCGAGCATCGCCTTAGTCGCCGGGTCCATCCACGCAGCGATCGTCGGCTCCCAACGTGCCCAACCGGGAGCTGCCCCCTCCCACTGCTGTCGGATTTCCGCCTGCTGCATGGCGCCTGCCTCCCGCTCGAACCGGTGCCGTGACCGACCGTCTACCGAGCCCACGCAGCCAACCGGCCCCGCAGGCCGCCAAGAGCATCGCGAACCGGGCGGGGTGACGCAACCGATCGACGGCTCGGCGTGCGCTCGATCACGTTCCCGGTGTCTCAGAACGCGCGCCCCAGAACGGGCCAGGGTCAGCCGACCGGAGCATCCCCGACGTGCCGTTCAGGGCGACCCTTACGGGTTATCCACGTCGCCCCTCCACGGGTCCCGCAGGAGGAACGACGACCGGGGTCCCGCAGGAGGAACGACAATGGAGACGCGATTCGGTGCCTGGACGGCCAGGTGCACCAGGCGGGGGGGCCGGTCCCGTAAGACTGGTCCGGTGCATCGTCCCAGTGACGGAGGCCCATGCGGTGCATGCCCTCGGAGGCGATTGACGCCTGCGGGTTCCGAACGTATGTTTGGCGCCCGTGGTCAGGGGTTCGCACATGCCCGAGGAAAGGTTGACTTCCCTCTACGACGCCGACGGGTTCGGTGGCGAGAAGACGATGCGCGCCAAGGTGATCCGCGAGCTGATCGATGAAATCAGGCTGCTACGACGCGAGCTTGCCCAGGCCCGGGGGCAGGCGCCGGCGTCTCGCCGCGAACCCTGACGTCAACTCGGCGGAGACCGCACAAGCCGTCGGATGACCAAGCGCTCGACGCATCGGTCGCCTCGGGAATGTACCGTCGTCGACGCCCTGCTAGGCGAGAGAACGGGGGGCGAGATGAAGCGCAGAGTGGCCGGAAGTGTGAGACGACGGGACTCCGGACGCTGGCAGGCCCGGATCCGAGACCCGATGAGCGGCCGGCTCGTCGGGCTCGGGACCTTCGCCACGAAGGGTGCCGCCGACAAGGCCTTAGCCCTTGCCCTCGCCGACCAGACGCGGGGCGGCTGGGTCGATCCCGCTCGAGGTCGGGTCACGCTGGCCGACTATTCCAGTTCCTGGTTGGACGACCGCCGGCTGCGGCCGCGGACCCAGGAGCTCTACGAAGGACTGGTGCGACTACACATCGTTCCCGCCCTTGGCGAACTTGAACTTGGCAGGCTCACACCGTCGATCATCCGACGGTGGCACTCCCGGATGATCGATGTCGAGGGCGTGGGAGTATCGACGGCGGCCAAGGCCTACCGGCTTCTCCATGCCATCCTCGCCACCGCCACCGTGGATGAGCTGCTCGCCCGCAACCCTTGCGTGGTCAAAGGGGCGGGCACCGAGCATGCCCCCGAGCGGCCCGTGATCTCGGTCTCTGATGTATGGGCCTTCGCCGACATCGTGGCCCCGCGTTACCGGACACTCGTCCTCATGGCGGCATTCCTGGGCCTGCGCCGAGGAGAGCTTTTCGGGCTGACGAGGTCCCGCATCGATTTGCTGCACAACACGGTGACCGTTGTGGACCAACGCCAGCAGCTCAAGGACGGCACCGTCTTCACCGGCGAACCCAAGACCGACGCCGGGCGACGAACCATTTCGATCCCGGTGCAGCTGATCCCGGAGATCGAGACCCACCTGGCTCAATTCGCCCAGCCCGGCCCTGACGGCGTGGTGTTCTGTGGTGAGCGGGGCGGCCCGCTACGCAACCACGTCTGGCAGGCCAAGTGGGCGAAGGCACGAGCCCAGATGGGGATGCCCGAGCTCCACTTCCATGACCTGCGCCATGTCGCGAACACCCTCACAGCCGCCTCCGGGGCGAGCACGAAGGAGCTCATGCACCGAATGGGTCACGCCTCGCCGGAGGCGGCACTGCGCTACCAGCATGCGACCCGGGACCGCGACGCGGCCATCGCGGCCGTCCTGGGCACGATGATCGACCGCCAGCCCGCACCCGTGGTCGAGTTGCGGCCCGGCGCCCAAGGTGCCGGCGAGGGCTCGCGAGACCGTTGAACATAACGCCCCTTCGGTGGCCCGTTGTGGCCCGTTGTGGCCCACTTGTGGCCCAAATGGCATGTCGCCCCGGATCAAGGCAGCTTTGGGACGGACCATATGCCCTCTGACCTGGGCTTTTGTGAGAGCGGGCGACGAGAATCGAACTCGCGTTCTCAGCTTGGGAAGCTGATGTTCTGCCTCTGAACTACGCCCGCAGGGCGCCGCCAGCTTACTGCCGGCCCGGCCGCTGGCGGCGAACTCAGGTAGTTCACCCCCGCGAAACACCGCTGCAATGTTGCGTCTCTATGGTCGTCAGCGATGGACGTCACCATGCTCAGGTGGCCGGAGGAGGAGAGCCGGCGGTCGCGCATCAGCCTTGCGGGTGAGCCCCGGCTGCTTCTCGTGCCGGATGGACAGGAGCCACCGCCGGTCGTCGACTGTCTCGAGGACTGGATCCGGGTTCCCGCAGCCGAAAACGAGGTGCGGGCGAGGGTCGACGCCCTGGCGGTGCGCAGCCAGGTCCACCACACCACGGACGGCCACAACGGGTCGAACGGCGACCCGCCGCCCGGGCCCCTCCTCGACGACTTCGGCGTGCTGCGGGTCAACGGGGCGTGGGTGGCGCTGCCGCCCCTGGAGGCCCGCCTGGCCGAGGCCCTGCTAGAGCGTCTGGGTGCGGTGACCAGCCGGGAGCTGCTCATCCGAGCCGGCTGGCCGACCGGGGCGCCGGGCCGCAACGCCCTTGACGTGCACGTCCTTCGCCTGCGCCGGCGCCTCACACCCGTAGGCTTGGCCATCCGCACCGTCCGGTCCCGCGGCTACCTGATGGAGCCCGCACCGGCCTGAGGCAATCGGGGCCGTGCCGCCGACGCCGTACGCTGGAGGCACTATGACGTTCGATCTGGCCACCCTTGTCCAACCTGCGACCAGCAAGATCCTGCTGGTCGTCCTCGACGGCCTCGCCGGCTACACCACGGACGAGCGGGGCACCGAGCTGGAAGAGGCCGAGACCCCCAACCTCGACGCGCTGGCCGCCGCCGGCATCACCGGCCTGCTCGACCCGGTCGGTCCCGGCATCACCCCGGGCTCCGGGCCGGCGCACCTGTCGCTGTTCGGCTACGACCCGTTCGACTACCACCTGGGCCGCGGCGCCCTCTCGGCCGCCGGCCTCGACGTCCACCTCAATCCCGGCGACGTGGCCGCCCGCGGCAACCTGGCCACCATCGACGAGCAGGGCATCGTCACCGACCGTCGCGCCGGTCGGCTCCCCGACCTGGAGGCCCTCGAAGTCGTCCGCCTGCTCAACGAGGGCGTCCGCATCCCCGAGGTCGACATTCAGTTCGTCCACGAGGCCCAGCACCGGGTGCTGGTCGTGATGCGGGGCGCCGACCTCGACCCCCACGTCGACGACACCGACCCCCAGGTCACGGGCGTCGAACCGCTTCACCCCATGGCCCAGGCCCGCTCCGCTACCCACACCGCCGAGGTGGTGGCCGAGCTCGACCGCCAGGCCCGGGCCATTCTCGCCGAGCAGCCCAAGGCCAACTGCATCCTGCTGCGCGGCCTCGACTCCCAGCGCCAGCTCCCCACCGTCCAGGAGCGCTACGGCCTGCGGGCCGCGGCGGTTGCGATCTACCCGATGTACCGCGGCATCGGCCGCCTGGTGGGCATGGACGTCGTCGGCCCGCCGACCACCATCGACGAACAGATCCTGCTCCTCAAGGAGCACTGGGACGACTACGACCTGTTCTTCTTCCACCACAAGCCGGCGGACTCCGCCGGCGAGGACGGGAACTTCGACGCCAAGGTCGCCGCCATCGAAGCGCTCGACGTCGTGGTCCCCCAGCTGATGGCCATGGGCCCGGACGTGGTGGCTGTCACCGGCGACCACGCCACCCCGAGCCAGATGGCCGCCCACTCGTGGCACCCCGTGCCCGTGCTGCTCCACGGCGAGCGGGTCGGCCGGGACCCCGTGACGAAGTTCGGCGAGCGCGACTGCCTCCATGGCGCCCTCGGCCGGCGCCCGGCCCGGGAGCTCATGCCGATCATGCTCAACGTCGCCGGCCGCCTGGCCAAGTACGGCGCCTGAGGCCTGCCGAACTGGCTGCACTGACGTGCCTATAGGCACGTAGGTGCAGCCAAATCGGGCGGGGCGCTAGGGGTTGAGGTTGCCGGAGCGGAAGCCCTCGAGGTCGAGGGCGACCCACCGGTAGCCGGCGCCCTTGACTGCGGCGACGATCTCGTCGCGCCGGCGCACGGCGGCGTCGAGGTCGGCGAGCTCCAGCTCGACCCTGGCCACCTCGCCGTGGTGGCGCACCCGGACCTGGCGGAACCCGAGGCGGTGCAGCGCCGCCTCGGCCCGGCCCACGCCGTCCAGCCGGGCCAGGGTCACGGGCGTGCCGTAGGGAATCCGGGAGGCCAGACAGGCCGCCGCCGGCTTGTCCCAGGTGCGCAGGCCGAGCTCCCGGGAGGCGTCCCGCACCGCGGCCTTGGTGAAGCCGGCGTCGACGAGGGGGAAGACGGCCCCCCGGTCACCGGCCGCCTGCTGCCCGGGGCGGTGGTCGCCGAGGTCGTCGACGTTGACGCCCAGCACGACGGTGGCGCCCTCGCCGGCGGCCAGCGGCACCATGACGTCCATCAGCTCGGCCTTGCAGTGGAAGCAGCGGTCGGTGCCGTTGGCGACGTAGTCGGGCCGGTCGAGCTCAGACGTGGGCACCGGCGACCAGCGCAGGCCCCACTCCTCGGCCAAGGCCGCGCAGTCGGCGGCCTCGTCGGCAGCCAGCGACGGCGACACCGCGGTCACGGCGAGCACGCGGTCGGCCCCGAGCGTGTCGTTCGCCACCCACGCCAGGAAGGCGGAGTCGGCGCCGCCGCTGAAGGCCACAGCCACCCGGTCGAGCTCGTGCAGGCGGGTGCGAAGGGCGGCCAGGTCAGACATTCCCTCCTACCGTACTGGGATGACGCTGGACTTCTTCTTCGACCCCGGCTGTCCCTGGACATGGAGGGCGTCGCGGTGGGTCGTCGAGGTGGCGCCCCACCGGGACGTCGCCGTCCGCTGGCGGGCCTACAGCCCGGACATCAAGAACGACCTTCCGCCCTCGACGGCCCAGGGGGCCCTGCGCATCGTCGAGGCCGTCTGGGCCGATCATGGCGACGAGCCGATCGGCCGGCTGTACACCGAGGTCGGCACCCGATTCCACGCCGGCGAGGACTCTTCGGCGAACGCCCTCGCCGGCGCCTTGGAGGCCGCGGGGCTCGCCGCCGGCTACGTGGCCGCCGCCGCCGATGTCCGATGGGACGCCGAGATCCGGTGGTCGATGAACGAGGCCATGGGGGTGGTGGGCGACAAGGTCGGCGTGCCCATCCTGGTCTTCGACGGCACCGTCGGCCTCTGCGGCCCGGTCGTGTCGCCGGTGCCGACCGGCGATGCCGCCCTCGACCTCTGGGACCGCGTCGTGGGCCTGGCCTCGACGCCCGGCTTCTTCGAACTCAAGCGGACGCGCCAGTTCGAGCTGCCGAGCCGCCGGGACACTCCGCTCTAGCTAGGAAGGCGTGACCTCGGCCAAGACGTCCTCGACCGGGGCGATGAGGCCGGTGACGAACGTCCCGAACTCGGCGTAGACCGCGGAGGCGGGGTCGAAGCGCATCTCGTAGACGCACGCCTTGAGATCGGCGGGGTCGGCAGCGAAGAGGGTGACGCCCCACTCCCAGTCGTCGAGGCCGGTGGAGCCGGTGACCAGCTGGACGACCCGGCCGGCGAACTCGCGGCCTTTGCGGCCATGGCTCTCCATCAGGTCGCGGCGCTCCTCGTAGGGGAGCATGTACCAGTTGCCGGCCACGCTGCGCCGCTTGGACATCGGGTAGAAGCAGATGACCCGCTTGCCTTCGGGTGGCAGGCGGGGATGCAACCGGGGCTCGAGACGCTCCTGCGGCACGCCCTGGGCGTACTCGGACACCTCGGTCATCGACAGGTAGGAGTCGGCGACGGTGAGGCCGGCGGCGGTCAGGTCGGCCTGGAACCGGCGCAGGCGCCACAGGTCGGGGCCGAGGGCCAGGAACCCGACCTCGGCCTTGTGGCCCAGCACGGCGAAGGTGACGACCTGGTGGTCGCCCCCCTGGGCCGCCTTCACCGCCCCGACAACCGCCTCCCGGTCAGTCGACGGGCCGAGGTTGCAGAACAGGTGCAGCACACCCCATCCCGCCGCCGAGGTGACAGGCTCAGAGGGGACGGGCACACTCCACCATGCCATAGGACTTGGCCGCCTTGGCCGCGTTCTCGTTGTTGGCCACGGCGCCGTCGAGCGCCTTGGCCGCCCGGGGCTGGTCGTTCACCTTGCGGGACTGGTCGACGTCCTGGAGCGACAGGTACACGTTCTGCATGGCGGCGATGTAGAGCTTGGCCCGCTGCTCGTCGTTGTTGGGCACCGGGACGGCCATCATCCGGTTCACCGCCTCCTGGACCTCGGCCGCCTGCTTCCCCGGATCCTGGCCGAGCTCTCCGATCTTGCCCTGCAACTCCGTGCAGATCGGGTCGAGTTGGGCGGCGTACGCGCCCTTCGACCCGGTGAGGCGACCATCGTCGCCCCCTGACCCACAGGCACCTACGGCGAGGGCGGCGAAGACTGCGACGGCACAAACGCGAGCTCTGGTGGCGGTCACGGCCGGACTGTAGTCGTTCGTCATAGAGCGGGAAAGGGGCAGCCCCGGCCCTTTCGGGCCGGGGCTGTGAGTACCGCTGGAGCGAGGCTGACTAGAAGTCGCCCATGCCTCCCATGCCTTCCATGCCGCCGCCACCGCCGCCGCCGACCTTCTCCTCGGGCTTGTCGACGATCACGCACTCGGTGGTCAGGAACAGGGCGGCGATAGAGGCCGCGTTCTGCAGAGCGGAACGGGTCACCTTGGCCGCGTCGATGACGCCGGCCTTGAACAGGTCCTCGTAGTCGCCGGTGGCGGCGTTGAGGCCCTGGGCACCGTCGAGGTTGCGCACCCGCTCGACCACGACACCACCCTCCAAGCCGGCGTTGATGGCGATTTGCTTCAAAGGCTCCTCGAGGCTGCGGGCCACGATGCGGGCGCCGGTGGCCTCGTCGCCGTGCAGGGTGAGGGCCAGCTCGAGCACCTTGACCTGGGCACGGAGCAGGGCCACGCCACCGCCGGGCACGACACCCTCCTCGACCGCGGCCTTGGTGGTGCTGACCGCGTCCTCGATGCGGTGCTTCTTCTCCCGCAGCTCGACCTCGGTGGCGGCGCCGACCTTGATGATGGCCACGCCACCGGAGAGCTTGGCCAGGCGCTCCTGGATCTTCTCCCGGTCGTAGTCGGAGTCGGTGTTCTCCATCTCGGTCTTGAGCTGGTTGACCCGGCCCTTGATCTCCTCGGCCGACCCGGCGCCTTCGACGATGGTGGTCTCGTCCTTGGTGACCGTGACCTTGCGGGCCCGGCCCAGCATGTCGAGGGTGACGTTCTCCAGCTTGAGGCCGACGTCCTCGGTGATGACCGTGCCGCCGGTGAGGATGGCCAGGTCCTGCAGCTGTGCCTTGCGGCGCTCGCCAAAGCCGGGAGCCTTGATGGCGACGGACTTGAACGTGCCGCGGATCTTGTTGACGACCAGAGTGGCCAGGGCCTCGCCCTCGACGTCCTCGGTCACGATCAGGAGGGCCTTGCCGGACTGCATGACCTTCTCGAGGACGGGCAGCAGGTCACGGACGGCGGAGATCTTCGAGCCGGCGAGGAGAATGTAGGGGTCGTCGAGGTCGGCCTCCATGCGCTCCGGGTCGGTGACGAAGTACGGGGAGATGTAGCCCTTGTCGAGGCGCATGCCCTCGACCAGCTCCATCTCCATGCCGAAGGTCTGCGACTCCTCGACGGTGATGACGCCGTCCTTGCCCACCTTGTCGATGGCGTCGGAGATGGTGTCACCGATCTCGGTGTCGGCCGCGGAGATGGACGCCACCTGGGCGACCTGCTCCTTGGACTCGATCTCGACCGAGATCTCCTTGATCCCCTCGACGGCGCGGACCACGGCGGCCTCGATGCCCTTCTTCAGGGACATGGGGTTGGCGCCGGCGGCCACGTTGCGCAGGCCCTCCTTCACCATGGCCCAGGCCAGCACGGTGGCGGTGGTGGTGCCGTCACCGGCGACGTCGTCGGTCTTCTTGGCGACCTCCTTGACCAGCTCGGCGCCGATGCGCTCGTAGGGGTCTTCGAGGTCGATCTCCTTGGCGATCGATACACCGTCGTTGGTGATCGTGGGTGCGCCCCACTTCTTGTCCAGCACGACGTTGCGGCCCTTCGGGCCGAGCGTGACACGCACGGCGTCGGCGAGCTGGTTCATCCCGCTCTCCAGGGCCCGGCGTGCGCTCTCGTCGAACGCGATCATCTTCGGCATCTGTGTGCTTCCTCCTCTGTCGGCCCGGTCACCGGGCCGTTAGCACTCTCTACTGTCGAGTGCTAACAGCAAACCACGCGCGGCGAGCCTGTGCAACCGGGGGCGTGCTCTGACCTAGATCCGTGAGTTAGCCGGGGGCTGGAGAAGCTCGGCGCCAACGTGGCCGAGCTCACGGCCCGGCTCGACGCCTCCGGGAAGGAGGTCGACAGCATCCGGGAGGCGGCCACCGGCGGCGTGGCCGCGGTCAACGGGTTCAATGAGCAGCTGGACGACGTGAAGCTGGAGATCGAGCGGTTGCGCCAAGCGGTCGTCGCCCTCGGCGACGAGCTCCGCGACCTACGCAGCCAGGGTCAGTGACCGGCCCTGCGAGCGTCTTGGCAATCTCCCGGACGTCGGCCAAGTTCTGATCGAAGGTGGCGCGATCCAAGGCCACGAAGCCGTTCGTCGAGCTCGCCGGCGCCGGCGGCCGCTCTAAGAGCTCGGTTGCCCTCGCCAGCAGCGCCTTGATGCGCTCGGACTCCGAGTTGCCGTTGCTGCGCTCGGCGGCGCGCCGCGCCAGGATCTGACGCACCGGCTCAAGGGCGGCGTCGAGGTCGCTCATAGCCGAATTGTACGCCTGCCGTGTGGGTTCAGCCTCCGGCGACGGCCGGGATGATCGACACGGTCTGGCCCGGCTCGACCAGGGTCGCCAGCCCGTCGGCGAAGCGGACGTCCTCGTCGGCGACGAACACGTTCACGAACCGGCGCAGCCCGCCGGCGTCGTCGAACAGGCGCCCGGCGAAGCCGGGATGGGCGGCGTCGAGCGCCTTCAGCACCTCGCCGACGGTGGCGCCGTCGACGTCGACCTCGGCCGCGCCTTCGCACAGGGTGCGCAACTGGGTGGGGATGCGGACGATCGGCATGAGCTAGCCCTCAACTCCTTCGAAAGCGGCGGCGAACGCGTCCATGGTGGGGGCGATGGTGGCGGTGGGACGGCACACCGGCGCCACCGCCTCGATGGTCTTCAGGCCGGCGCCGGTGATGTAGGCCACCACCCTCTCGTCGGAGCGGACGACGCCCTTGGCCGCCAGCCGGGCGAGGGTGGCGATGGTCACCCCGCCGGCGGTCTCGGCGAAGATGCCCTCGGTGCGGGCCAGGAGGAGCATGGAGTCGACGATCTCGGAGTCGGACACCGCTTCGAGGCCGCCGCCGCTGCGCTTGACCTCGTCGAGGGCGTAGGGCCCGTCAGCCGGGTTGCCGATGGCGAGGGACTTGGCGATGGTCTTCGGCTTCACCGGGCGGATGTAGTCGTGGCCCTCGTTGAACGCGGTGGCGACTGGCGAGCAGCCCTCGGCCTGGGCGCCGGAGATGCGGACGTGGGGCTCCTCGTCGAGCAGGCCGACCTTGTACAGCTCACGGAAGCCCCGGGCGATCTTGGTGAGCTGGGAGCCGGAGCCGACCGGCACGACGACGTGGTCGGGAGCCTCCCAGCCGAGCTGCTCGGCGGTCTCGAAGGCCAGGGTCTTGGAGCCTTCGGCGTAGTAGGTGCGGAGGTTGACGTTGACGAACGCCCATGTCGGCTGTTCCGAGGCCAGCTCGGCGCACAGGCGATTGACATCGTCATAGCTGCCGTCGACCGCGATCAGGGTCGGGCCGTAGACCGCGGTGGTGACGACTTTGCCGGCCTCGAGGTCGGCGGGGATGAACACGACGTGGCGCATCCCGGCGCGCGCCGCGTGGGCGGCGACCGAGTTGGCCAGGTTGCCGGTGGACGCGCACGCCGCCACCTTGAAGCCCATGGCCCGGGCCCTTGCCAGCGCCACCGACACGACCCGGTCCTTGAACGAGCCCGTCGGGTTGAGGGTGTCGTTCTTCAGCCACAGCTCGCCGAGGCCGAGTTCGGCGGCCAGCCGGTCGGCCCGGACCAGCGGGGTGAAGCCGGCGCCCAGGTCGACGGCGCCGTCGTTGACCGCCGGCAGCAGGTTGGCATAGCGCCAGATGGACGGCGGGCCGGCGGCGATCGTCTCCCGGGACGTGGCCCCGGCGATGGCCTCGTAGTCGTAGACGACCTCGAGGGGGCCGAAGCACCACTCACAGACATGGAGCGCCTCGGCCGGGAAGGCGTGGTGGCATTCCCGACACTTCAGGCCTTGCACGAAGCTCACTGTTGTTGCCTCCTCATCGCTCCGGGCATTGGCACCTGGTCGCCTCCGAACCTCGGTGACGGCTGGTTGTCGCGGTTTCTGCGGGCCCGGTCCCTCGACCGCTCTGGATGAAGGTCCCATGATACGTCAACCGGCGGGGGAGGTCAGGTGGGTTCCGACCACCTCCTCGACGCAGCCGGCGGGGTCGGCGAGCGCCCGCTCACGGCCGAATCGGGCGACGAGGGAGACCACCACCACCGACGCCGGCAGCGCGGGCAGCTCGTCCGCCAGAACGTCGCCGGCGACCACGAGCACCGGCACGCCGGCGGCCCGCGCCAGGTCGACCACGCCACCGGTGGCCTTGCCCTCGAACGACTCGGCGTCGAGGGTGCCCTCCCCGGTGACGACCAGATCGGCGCCGGCGATGCGCTCCGCAAGCGACAGGGCCTCGGCCACCAGCTCGAAGCCACCGACGAGCAGGGCGCCGGCCGCGGCCAGCCCGCCGGCCAAGCCGCCGGCGGCCCCGGAGCCGGGCAGCTCGGTGACGTCGACGCCGTAGTCCCGCACGTAGATGTGGGCCAGCCGCTCTAGGCGCCGGCGCAGGAGGGCGACCTGGGCCGGCGTCGCCCCCTTCTGGGGCGCGAAGACCTCGGCGGCGTCGACGAAGAGGGTCTCCACGTCGCACGCCACGAGCAGCTCGACGCCGGCGTGGAGCCGGCGACGGGGGTTCAGGGCCGTCAGGGCCGCCAGCCCGCCGTCGGTCGACGCCGACCCGCCCACACCGACGACGACGCGTCGGGCGCCGGCGTCGAGGGCGGCGGCGATCAGCTCGCCGGTGCCGGCGGTCGACGCCCGCAACGGGTCGTTGCCCTCGGGCCCGCCGGCGAGCGTCAGCCCCGAGGCCCTGGCCATCTCCACCACCGCGGTGCCGTCGGGCTGCAGGCGCCATTCGGCCTCCACCGGGTCGCCCAGCGGGCCCCGCACCGTGGTCACCCGCCGGGCGCCCCCGATCGCTTCGAGGGTGCCCTCGCCGCCGTCGGCCACGGGCGCCACGTCACACGTCCCGCCGGCGGCGGCGACGGCCCGGGCGATCGCCGCGGCCACCTCGCCGGCGGTCGCCGTCCCGCGGAACTTGTCGGGGGCGGCGACGACGAGCACGCCGGTTATGTTGACCCAGGTGGGTGCGCCTCCGGTCCTCGTCATCTCGAACCGGGGCCCGATCTCGTTCTCCTTCGGGGACGATGGCGGCCTGGTGGCCAAGCGGGGCGGAGGCGGGCTCGTGTCCAGCCTCGGTCCGCTTGTGCGTGACATCGGGGCCACCTGGATGGCCGCGGCCAGCACGGAGGCGGACGTGGCCGCCGCCGCCGAGGGCGTCATCGACGCCGAGGGCTTCAAGTTCCGCTCGCTCGCCGTCGACCCCGCCGCCTACCAGATGGCCTACGACGTGGTGTCGAACGCCACCCTCTGGTTCCTCCACCACGGCCTGTTCGACCTGACCCGCCGGCCCCGGCTCGACCGCCGCTGGCGGGAGGCCTGGGACGCCTACCGCGACGTCAACCACACCTTCGCCCAGGCCGTCATCGACGAGGCGCCGGAGGGCGCCATCGTGCTGGTCCAGGACTACCACCTGGCGCTCGTCGGCACCTGGCTGGCCCAGGACCGGCGCGACCTGCGGGCCGTCCACTTCAGCCACATCCCGTTCTGCGAGCCGGGCGCGCTGCGGGTGCTGCCGTCGGACGTGGCCGAGGAGTTGCTGGTTGGGATGGGCAGCCACGCGTCGTGCGGGTTCCACGCCCGGCGCTGGGCGGCCAACTACGAGGCCTGCTGCATGGAGGTGCTCGGCTTCGAGCCGGCGACGTTCGTCGCGCCCCTGAGCCCCCACTACGACGACATTGCCGCCTTGGCCGCCCGCGACGACTGCATCCGCGAGCTGGACTGGGTCGACCAGATGAGGGGCGACCGCCAGCTCATCGTCCGGGTGGACCGGATCGAGCCCTCGAAGAACCTGCTCCGGGGGTTCTGGGCCTTCGACGACCTGTTGCGCACCCGGACCGAGTGGCGGGGCCGGGTGGTGTTCGTCGCCCTCATCTACCCGTCGCGGGAGGGTCTGCCCGAGTACCTGGCCTACCGCCAGGAGGTGGAGTCGGTGACCAAGGTCATCAACGACCGGTGGGCCACGCCGGGGTGGACACCGATCGTCCTCGACACATCCGACAACTTCCCGCGGTCGGTCGCCGCCCTGGTGCGCTACGACGTCCTGCTCGTCAACCCGGTGCGGGACGGGCTGAACCTCGTCGCCAAGGAGGGGCCGGTCGTCAACACCAACAACGGCGTGCTGGCCCTGAGCCGGGAGGCCGGCGCCTGGGACGAGCTGGGCGCCGTCGCCCTGGAGGTCAACCCCTTCGACGTCGCCGGCACCGCCGACGTGCTGGCCGCCGCCCTGACCATGTCCGCCGGCGAGCGCAAGGCCCACGCGGTGGCTCTGGCCACGATGGCCGCGGCGCGGACACCCCGCGACTGGTTCGACGACATGATGAGTGTCGCCGGCTCGGCTAGGGGTCTTCCAGACCCTCCAACAAGGCGTTCAGGAACCTAAGCGATCCCTCCGGGCCGTCGACCACCACGTCGGCCCGTTCGAGGATTTCCGCCGGCGCCTCCTCGCTCTGCACGCCGACCCTGATCACGGCACGGCCCTCGCCGGCGGCGCGGTCGAGGGCGTCGAAGGCCGAGAGGTCGCCGCGGTCGTCGCCCAGGAAGCACACGTTGCGGCCCTCGCCGGCGGCGGCCACCGCACTCCCCTTGTCGCATTCGAGGGGCGGGCGCAGCTCGTAGGACATCCGGCCGGGGTGGACGACCAGCCCGGAGACCTCGGCCCGAGCGGTCACCCACGCTTCGGCGGCCCGGGCCAGGGACGGGTCGCGGCGGAAGTGGACCGCCACCGTCAGGCCCTTGCGCTCGACGGAGACGCCCGGCGGCAGGGCCGCCTCGCCGGCGGCCGCCGCCTCCTCGACCACCTCGACCCACGGGGCGGCCTCGCGCACCACCTCGATCTCGCCGGCCGGCGTCACCAGCTCCAGGCCGTACAGGCCGGAGAGGAACAGTCCCCGGCCGCCCAGGTGGTCGCGCAGGAAGGTGGCGGGGCGGCCGGAGACCACGCCGACGATGCCGCAGCGGCCGGCGAGGGCGTCGAGCACGTCGACCACGCCGGCCAGCGGACGGGCCTCGGCGGGGTCGTCGACGATGGGGGCGAGGGTGCCGTCGAAGTCCGAGAACACGGCCGACCCGAGGGGATCGGCGCGGAAAGGGGCGACCAGCTCGACGACCGACAGTGGGGAGACCAACTCGGCGCGAGACCCTATCGCCGTGGCAGGTGCCCCTGTACGCTCCCGGTACGTGCGTCCGTTGGTCCTGCTGCTCATGCCCGCGCTGGCCGCCAGCGCCCTCACCGCTTGCAGCAAGGACGAGTCCGTCCACGTCGGCTTCCGGCCCGAGGCCGGCGCCACCTACCGGTACGAGATCAAGGTCCAGTCGATCACCATGACGACCCTGGGCGACGAGGCGCCCGAGCGCGCCGTCGACGAGGTGACCCTGGAGTCGACCGACACAGTGCTCTCCGCCGGCCCGGAGGAGGTGCGGGTCCAGGTGCAGCTACGCCGGGCCGGGTCACCCGATCGCACCTTCAGCGTGCGGTTCGACCGGGGCGCGCAGCTGGCCGGCGTCGACGCCGTCGACGGCCTGCCGCCGGCGGTGCTCGGGCCCGCGGGGCTCCCGGAGTTCCTGCCCGCGGCGGCCACCGCCCCGCCCGACAGGCCCCTGTCGCCGGGCGAGAAGTGGAAGATCGACGCCGGCGCCCAATCGGTACGGCTAGAGGGGACGGGCCGCCTCGTGAAGGTCACCAGCGCCGGCGGCCGCAAGGTGGCATCGATCAAGGCCGAGACCCGCGTGCCGTTGTCGAGCACGAGCCGGGTGGGAGACGCCACCCTCACCATCTCGGGGATGGAGACGACCGAGAGCACGGCCACCCGGGCCCTCGCCGACGGTGTGGTGGAGGACGCCAGCTCGGTGACCCGCGGCACCTACCGGCTGGTGCTCTCGCCGGCGGGCAGCACGGCGACGCCGCTGACCGGCAGCATGACGGTGGAGATCCGCTCCCAGACCCGCCGGCTCCCCGACGTGGTCAAGAAGAGCTAGTGCCTCGACTCCGCGGCCGGAGGGGCCGCCTTCGGCGGCGACGGCGGCCACGGACGGGAAACCCCACGAACGCGGCGAACGTTTGTGGTCAGGGCACGAGCGCCCCCTGACTTACGGCCGGCGGGTGGTGGTGGTGGTGGTGCCGCCGATCACGGCGGCGGTGGTCGTGGTCGACACGTCGACGCCCAGGATGACCACGACGTGGGCGCCCTCGATGTTGGCCGCCGCGATCGGTGGCGAGGCCAGCTTGGTGACCGATGTGGCCGGTTGGTTGAGGGCCGCCGCCACCTCCTTCGCCTCCGCCTCGTAGCCCTCGACGAACTGGATGCTGGTCTTGTCCAGGTTGCCGCCAGTGACGTCGGTGGCCCCCAGCGTGGCGTAGCCGAGGCCCTTGAGCGCGTCGGTGGTCAACCCGGCCAGGCCCCGGACGCCGGCGCCGTTGGCCACGACGACCTTCACGTCGCCCTTGGCCCGGGTGCGGGCGGTGGTGGTCGGTGTGGTCGCGACCGTCGTCAGGCCCACCCGCCGGGTGGTGCTGGTGGCGTCGCCGCTGGCGATGGTGGTGTTCGGGCCGGACCCGGCGTTGACCGTGCCGCCGTCGGTGTCGAACTTCTGGAGCAGGACGATGCCGAGGATGACGGCCACCCCGAGCAGCAGGGCGCCCCGGGCGCCGGCGCTGGTGCCGGAGCTGGGTGGCCCCGCGGGGGGTCGCCGGTTCGGACGCGCTCCGGGGAGCCGGCGTTGGCTCACCGGCCGGGGGGCTGCGCTATGCGGCCGCCCTCGATCCGGGCCCGCCGGCGGTTGCGCTGGAGCTTGCGGAGGCGACGGACGACCAGCGGGTCGTACGCCGCGGCCTCCGCGGAGCTGATGAGCCCGGCCAGGATTTGGTAGTACCGGGCCGGCGACACGCCGATCTGGGACTGGATGGCCGCTGCCTTCGAGCCCGGCTGCGACCACCAGGTGCGCTCGAAGTCGAGGATCGCACGGTCGCGATCGGTGAGAGGCATCTGCGCCAGGCTGCCCGCAACTGGCACGCAGGTCAAGGACCCCCGGCTACCGTGGGGTCAACGCCGGTGTGGCGCAGTCCGGTAGCGCAGGCGACTTGTAATCGTCAGGCCGTCGGTTCGAATCCGACCACCGGCTCCATCGCCCCCCCGAAGTCCATGTGGAGGTCAGGCCGCGGGCGTCACCGCGATCAGGTGCACCTCCAGTTTCCGCTTGATGCGCTGGAGGGCGTTGTCCACCGCCTTGGTGTGGCGGCCGAGACGGATGCTGATCTCCTGGTACGAGCAGCCGTCGAGGTGGAGGCGGAGGACGTCGACCTCCAGGGTGGAGAGCAGCTCGGCCAGGGCGTTTCGCATGGCGGCCTGGCCCTCGAGGCTCACGACCTCGTCGGCCGGGTCGGGCATCCGCTGGTCGAACAACTCCTCGATGAGGCGCTCGGACGGGTCGTCGATCACCCGCAGGCCGGACAGGGAGACGTAGCGGTTCAGGGGCTGGTGCTTCTGGCGGCAGGCGATCTTGATGGCCGTCATGATCTGGCGGGTGACGCACAGCTCGGCGAAGGCCCGGAACGACGACTGGCCGTGGCGGAAGTCACGGATGGCCTTGAAGAGGCCGATCATCCCTTCCTGCTCGATGTCGTCAGTGTCGCCGCCGGCCAGGAAGTAGCCCCGGGCCTTGACCCGCGCAAAGCGGCGGTACCTCATCAGCAGCAGGTCGAGCGCAGCCAGGTCGCCCTCGTGGAAGAGGCGCACCAGCATCTCGTCGGAAAGGTGGGATGCGGCTTCCGTGGACTGGGGCAATCCAGGCTCCTGGCTACTGCGACATCTGGGACGGCGGTAGATGAGAATTGACTACAGCGAGATGCCACTTTCTAGTCAGCCTGGCCCGGCGTGTCAACGGTCGCGGGGGGAGATATCGCCTCTTAGCGTCGCCGGCTGACCTCGAAGAGCGCGACTGCGCCGGCCGCGCTCACGTTGAGTGACCCCAGGCCGCCGCGCATGGGGATGCGCACCACGACGTCACAGCGGGCGCGGGCCAGCCGGGACAGACCGGCGCCCTCGGCCCCTACGACCAGCACGATGGCCTCGTCGGCGACGGCCAGCCCGTCGAACAGCGACTGCTCGCCGTCACCGGCCAGGCCGACCACCCAACACTCAAGCTCCTTGGCCCGGGCCAGGGCGGCGGGCATGCCGGCGACGACGGCGATGGGCACGTGCTCCACCGCGCCGGCGGCGGCTTTGGCCACGGTGGGGGTGACGTGGACGGCCCGGTGGCGGGCGAGGACGGCGCCGGTGGCGCCGGCGGCGTCGGCGCTGCGGAGGAGGGCGCCCAGGTTGTGGGGATCGGTGACGCCGTCCACCGCGAGCAGGAAGGGTTTGGGGCTGCTTGCCGGCGGGCGACAGAGGTCGTCGAGGGCGGCCTCCGGCAGCGGCCGGGCGTGGGCCAGCACGCCCTGAGGGGCGTCGGTGGCGGCGGCGGCGTCGAGGCGGGTCCGGCTGACCCGTTTCAGGGGCACCCGGGCCTCGTTGGCCAGCGTCTCGATGCGGTCGAGGATCGGTGCCGGCTCGAGCTCGGAGGCCATCCAGACGTCGGTGACCTGGCGCCGGCGAGCGGCCAGCAGCTCGGCGACCGCTTGGCGGCCCTCCACCTGCTCGCCGCCCAGCCCCCGCTTCGCCTCCCGACCTACGTGCGGCCCCGCTCGATGAGGGCGACCGCCCAACACGCCACCCCCTCTCCCCTTCCGATGGCGCCCAGGCCCTCGGCCCGGGTGGCCTTGATGCTCACGTCGGCGTTCACCGCTCTGCTGAGCTTGTCCCGCATCGCCGCCCGGTGGGGCGCCAGCTTCGGCGCCTCCAGCAGGACGGTGCAGTCGACGTTGCCGGTGGTCCACCCTGCCTCGGCCGCCAGTGCGACCACGCCGGCCAGGATGGACAGGCTGTCGGCCCCGGCCCACTGCGGGTCGGTGTCGGGAAAGTGCTCGCCGAGGTCACCCAGTCCGCACGCCCCGAGGAGGGCGTCGGCCACCGCGTGGGCGACGACGTCGGCGTCGCTATGGCCGTTGAGGCCCCGCTCCCCCGGGAGGTGGACGCCGGCCAGCACCAGCCGGCGGGACGGGTCGTCGGAGAAGGCGTGCACGTCGAAGCCGAGCCCGACGCGGATCTCAGCCAAGGTCGGCGCGCAGGGTGATCTTGGTGTTGGCCGGGTCGCCGGGGACGACGACCACCCGGCCGCCGCGCGCCTCGACGAGGGCGGCGTCGTCGGTGGCCTCGCCGGCGGTGGCGTGGGCGTCGCGCAGAGCGACCGCGGTGAAGGCCTGCGGGGTCTGCACGGCCACCAGGCTGTCCCGGTCGAGGGTGGCCACCACCCGGCCGCCGGCGACCTGCTTGATCGTGTCGGTCACCGGCACGCCGGGTACGGCGCCGTCGGCGCCGGCGGCGACGGCGTCCACCACGGCGTGGAACAGCGCCGGCGCCGCGAACGGGCGGGCCGCATCGTGCACGATCACGATGCCGGCGTGGGCGGGGACGGCGGCCAGACCGGCGCGGACGGAGTCCGAGCGGGTGGCGCCGCCGACCACCACCGCGTCGGCGATGAGCGGGTCGGCGGCGGCGTGGTCGGCGGGAACGACGAGGACCACGCCCTCGGCGACGGACCGGCTGGCGACGAGGGCCCAGTCGACGACGCGACGGCCTTCCAACTCCTCGAACTGCTTCTGCCCGCCGAATCTCGCCCCACTGCCTGCGGCCACCACGATGGCCCAGATGGGATCTACGGCAAAGCCTCGTCGAGCTTCTTCTCGGCCTCTTCCTCGGTGACGCTCAGGGCGAAGGTCAGCTCGGACACCAGGATCTGGCGGGCCTTGGTGAGCATGCGCTTCTCGCCGGCGGAGAGCCCCTTGTCCTTCTCGCGGATGGAGAGGTTCCGGACCACTTCAGCCACCTGGTAGATGTCGCCCGACTTCAGCTTCTCCACGTGGTTCTTGAAGCGGCGCGACCAGTTGGTCGGCATGCGCGCCTCCTTCTTGCGAAGGACGGCGAAGACCTCCTCGACCTCTTCGTCGTTGATGACCTCCCGCAACCCCACCTCGTCGGTGTTGTCCGCCGGCACCATGAGGGTGAGGTCGCCATAGGCCAAGCGAAGCACGAGGTACTCACGGTCGGCGCCGAAGGCGTCCCGCCGCTCCCGCCGCTCGATGACCGCCGCTCCGTGATGGGGGTAGACGACCTTGTCACCTACATCGAAGGCCATTTAACTCCCGGAATAGAACGGACGAAGGAACTACTCCAGAGTGCCAGGAATCCGACGGCTGTGCCAGAGGCCGGTTCCGTCAAGGACCATCCGCGTACTCGGGACGGGATGGATCGGGCCCATGTCACTGTCGGCTCCTCGTCAGCTCGCTCATCCCCGACCCTCCGACCAACCGACGACCCTCTCAAACACCGAGGTCACACCCGACGAGGGAGTAGACGAATACGTCGTCCCGCCCTCCGAGGTAGGACCGGAGGAGACCCTCCTTGCGGAAGCCGCACGCTTCGAGCGACCGAGTAGACGGATGGTTCTCCGGCACGACGATCGCCTCGACTCGCCTGATCGGGGTGCCAGTCAACAGCCATACCGAAAGGAGTCCGATCGCTTTGCGGGCGTAGTTCCGACCGCGCTCAGTCGGCACCACCCAGTAGCCCAGACCGACGACGCCCGGCTGAGAGCGAAACAGCGCCGCGAGCAGCCCGACGGCCCGAGATGCGGCCACCGACTCGATAGCGAGTGACAGACCTTCGCAGTTCTCTCGACGCTGACGCTGCCTCTGGAGGAAAGCGAGGCCCTCCGTCTCGGTGTAGACGGCGGGGACCGAAGTGCCCCGTGGAATCCGCGGATCGGTGGCTGCAAGCCGGACGCACTCCAGATCCCTCTCGTCCCACGCCCGCAGTCGGACGACACCGTCGCACAGGTCGGGCGACGGGTACTCCAGTTGCATGAGTGGAAGTCAAGCACCTACAGGCACTTCCTACATGTCTCAGGACGTTCGTAGAGTCGGTTTCGTGGCGCTACCGCACGGCGATCCGGAGGGGTACAAGCTCGCATACGACGAGGGCAAGAAGGCTGTCTCGGAGCTGGGCGAGACCCTCAAAGAGACCCGTGATCGGGTCGGGGCATTGGTCTCGGCAGCGGCTGTCGTCGCCGGGCTCGCCGGCGCCCTGGCCTTCGACGACGGCCGTGTGGCGCGGCTCGACGCATGGGGCGCGGCGGCAACCGTCGCAGCAGTTGTGGGTTTCGCGACCATCGCCGTCGCCTCGGTCATGATCTGGCGGCCGTTCCCGGGGACGTTCAGCCTGGACTCAGGGATGATCGTCGGGTCGTACGTCGAGTGGGAAGCGCCCGCATCCTTGGCCGAGATCCATAGGGAGCTCGCGCTTCACCTCGGCACCCACGCCGTGTACAACCGCAACCTGATCGGCCACCGGCTTGTGTGGTTCGTCGTAGCATTGCTGTCGTTCCTCCTCGAGATCGGAGGTCTCATGCTCGTCCTCTGGGATATCGCGTCGTGACGAACCCGCCAGCCCCGCCACCCCCGCCCCCGCCGGCAACATCCCGACCCGACCCGGGCATCACCGAGAAGAGAGGCGCGCCGCTACCGTCGCGGCCGCCCAAGTAGGTCGCGACGTCGCTAG
>JAHFUP010000175.1 GCA_023265025.1 Acidimicrobiia bacterium
TGGCCGCCCCAAGGCCCGGCCCACCGGGCGGCTCATCTTCGCTGCCCTCGGTGGCCTCCCCCTGATCCCCGCATCGGCCACCGGGCCGCCCGTCATCCCCGCTCCACAGGGACAGGCCGCACGCATCCTCGAGCTCCTTGATGTCGATCCCATCACCACCCGCTGACCGGAGGCCACAAATGAGTACGACTCGACGCCCACTCATGTACGGAACACCCGGCTAGTACCCCCGGCGGCGGCCGGCGGCGGCGTCGAGGGCATGGAGGACGATCTTCGCCGACTCGTGCCAGGAGAAGCCGGCGGCCCGCCTGAGCCCGTCCGCCGACAGGCGCTGCCGCAGGACGGGATCCTGCCAGAGGCGGACCAGGGCCTCCCGCCAGGCTCGCGGGTCGTGGGCGCCACAGACGAGGGCGGCGTCACCGATGACCTCGCGGGACGCGGTGGCGTCGCTGACGACCACGGGGACGCCGGCGGCCATGGCCTCGACGATGGGCATGCCGAAGCCCTCGAAGAGGGATGGGAAGCACACGACGTCGGTGGACCGGTACTCGACGGCGAGCTGGGCGTCGGTGACGTAGCCCACGCTCTCGACGTCGGGGCCGAGGAGGGCCTCGATCTCGGTGACGAGGGGCCGGCCCGCCGGCGGGACGGGACCGACGAGCCTGAGCTTCACCGGGACGCCGGCGTCGCGCGCCGCCCTGGTGGCGCGGGCCAGCATGACGAGATTCTTGCGGGGGACGATCGTCCCGACGGCAAGGACCCGGAGGCAGCCGTCCGCCGGCCGGGCCGGCGTCGCGGCCAGCAGCCGGCCGAGCTCGAGGTCGACCGCGCAGGGCGCCACGGCCACGCGCTCCGCCGCGGTCCCGAGCCGGTCGACGAGATCGGCCCGGGTCGCCTCGGACGGCACGATCAGCGTGTGGGCCCGGCGGGCGGAGATGCCGACCGTCGCCCGGTGCCGGGCGCGCGTGGCTCGGGGAAGCCACTCCCGCGCCTCCCGGTGCCACGGCGAGACGTCGTGCACGGCGACGACCGACGGGCACCGGGTGAGGGGAGCGGTGTAGGTGGCCAGCACGGCGCGGCATCCGGTGGCTCTGATGAGACTGGGCAGGTCGACCACGAGCCGGCGGGCGCTGCTCGAGCTCACGAGGTGGGCCGGGGCGTCCGTCAGCCGGCGGATGATCTCCCGACCCTCGCCGGCCACCGCGAACTCCATCTCGTCGTGGGCCCCGAGGTCCTTGGTGGCCGTGATCATGTTCCGGGTCCACGTCTCGTTGCCGGTCTGTCCCATCCCCAGGTGGTGGGCGTCGATCAGGAAGCGTCTCATCGCCGGCGCGACGATGCCGTGAGATCGGCACACAGCTGCTCGTAGCCGAGGGCCACGTCGTCCCAGTCGTACAGCTCGGCGGCTCGTGCCTGCCCACGACGTCCTCGTTCCGCGATGCGGTCGGGGTCGCCCTCCTGGTCGTCGATCAGCCGACCGAGGGCTTCGGCCGAGTCGAAGAACAGGCCGGTGTCGTCGAGAACCTCGCGGTTGAACGTCACATCGAACGCCAGCACCGGCGCGGCGGCCCCCATGGCCCGGAGAAGCGTCGGGTTGGTCCCCCCGACCGAGTGGCCGTGCAGGTAGCAGGAGGCGTTGGCGTAGAGGGCGTTCAGCAGGTCCTGGTCCCACACCCCGCCCAGGAGGCGGACGCGCCCATCAGATGCGGCCAGCTCGTGGATCTCCTCGGTGTACTTCGCACTGTAGGGGGCACTCCCGACGACGACGAGCGGGCGGGTCGACCGGCTCCGGAGAAAACCGCGGATCATGAGGTCGACGTGGTTCTCGGGCTCGAACCGTGCCACGATCAGGTGGTAGCGGCGCGGGGCCAGGGCGAGCTGGGACAGCAGCTCGATGCCGGCGCCGGCCAGGATCGGAGCACCGTAGGGGATGAACACCGAGGCGGCACCGAAGGTCTCCCGGTAGTAGTCCTGGATGCCCCGGGCGTCGGCGATCAATGCGTCGGCCCAGCGAACGGCGAGGCGCTCGGCCCCCCGGTAGTAGCGCTTGCCGGTGGGGCCCCATTTGGCCCGCTTCCACTCGAGGCCGTCGACGTGGAGGGCGACCGGCACCCGGCGGAGGCGCGCCAGCGGGAGCAGCGGCGCGTTGGCGGCGTTGAAGACGACGGCGACGTCGGGTGGCCGGCGCTGGAGGTGGAGCATGGACAGGGCGGTGTGGACGAGGGTGTCGGTCACCTTCATCCGCAGCGTCGGGAGGTGGACCAGCTCCATCCCGAGGTGGGTAGCGTCGGCGCCCCGGCCGCGGCAGTAGACGGTCACCGTATGGCCCCGCGCCACGAGTCGCCGTCCCACCTCCTCGGCCGCGGTCTCGAAACCGCTGTAGCGCGCCGGCACCCCGCGAATGCCGAGAAAGGCAATGTTCATGAAGCGTCAATCCCTCATCTGGGCTGCGAGGGAGGGATCCTCGCCGACCGCGGGCGAACTGGAGCCCAGCGTAGGCCGGGTCGCGGCCGCCGGAAAGCCGGTTCTCGTCGGTTTTAT
>JAHFUP010000041.1 GCA_023265025.1 Acidimicrobiia bacterium
GAGCCGACGAGCTCGGCGCGGACGTCGTCCACCCTGACGTCGAGAGGGATGGTCACCCGCCGTGTCATGCCGTGCAGGGTGAGGTCGCCCTCGGCCGTGGCCTTCACGGCCTGGCCTGAGACCGTCCCGGCCGGGAGGGTGATCGCCCTGGTGGACGTGAAGGTGGCCTTCGGGAACCGGTTGGTCTGGAGGCCGTCGGTGCGAATGCGCTGGTCGCGGCGATTGTCGTCACTGACCAGCTTGGTCAGGTCGACCTCGAAGGTGGCGTTGCTGGCGGTCAGCGTGCCGGCGGCGTGCTCGACGGTCACCGTGCCGGTGACGGCCGGGCTACGGCCCACGGCGTCGCTCTTGGCCGGGAGCTCGGCCAGCTTCTCCCGCACGCGGTAGCCGGCGCTCGACCCGGTGACGGCCCGCCACGTGCCGGCCAGGTCGGCACCGGCGCCGGCCGCGCTCCGGTTCGGGGCGGGCGGGGCGCCGCCGGCTGCAGGGACGGTGGTCGCCGGCTCATCGCTCAGGGCGAACCGCTCCGGCGAGTCGTCGTTGAAGAACGACAGGTAGATGCCGGTGAAGCCGCCGATCACCAGGACGGCGAGCACGGCGACGATGACGAGCGGCCGGCGGGTGCGGCGTGGAGTGCGTGCTTCGAGCCCGTTCGTTTCTCTCACCAGCACAGTCTCGCGGGAAGTCAGCCCTTCCTGATGGTGATCGTGGCCGTGAACGCTCCGCTGTTGTTGTCGACGCCCACATCGTTGACCCCGAGGAACAGCCGGCCGGGGGCGAGGCTGGACGAGGAGAAGTCGCTGCCCACTGGGAAGGGGGCGCCGCTCGGGCCGATGCGGCCGATAAGGGCGCCATGGTTCTCGGTGTCGAGGACATTGAACTGTCGCAGGTCCCGCCGCTCGGCCACGCCGTTGGGTCCGGTGCTGCCCGATGCGTCGTGGAAGATGGTGCCGGTGGCGCCGACGGCGACGCGGTCGCCCACGGCCACGTCGACCCCGGTGTCGGTGAACGGCTTCCTGGCGTCGACGCTGACCGTCTCGACACGAGCGGGCGGCGTGCCGGGCGCCTGGCCGGATTGGAGGTCGATGGCGGCGAAGTTGAAGAGGGCGTGCTTGAACGGCCCGCGGCTGACGTGCACGTCGCCGGTGAAAGGGAAGTTGAGCGCCAGGATCAGGGTCAGCACGCTGGCGATGAACCCGCTGAGCAGCCCGACCTGGAGCGCGTGGACACTCTTGCTCCCCACCACGAAGAGGTACGACATGCCCACGGTGAAGAGCCCGCCCCCCACCATGAGCCACCAGATGACGTTCGGCAGGCTGGCCTCGCCGGCCAGGTGGCGCAGGTGCCGCTGCAACTCGAGCTCGTGGAGACGGTCCTGGGCGCCCCCGAAGGCGGCCTGGTCGAGCGCATCGGTGGGCTGGTAGCGCCGGTAGACGTTCCAGATGGGGTTGAGCGCGTCCCGCGACTTGTGGGGCCGCACGGTGCCGTGGCTGGCCCACTCGTTGTCCATGACCTCGTTCACGTAGGACCGGAAGGCGGCGGCGGCCTCCGACCGGAGCGGCTCCGGGAAGATCTCGGTATCGCGGTAGGCGACGACTGCGGCAGCCGCCTCGTCGGTGACGGTGGAGCCGGCGTCGGTGAAGCGCTGGTAGGCCGAGAAGACGACGAAGGCCATGAGCACCGAGTAGAGCAGGGCGATCTGGGCGAAGATCAGCCCCACGAAGTCGTTGTGGCGGGGGGTCTGGGCCCAACCCACCCGGCGGACGACGAGCAGGCCGACGACCCCGATGGCGGCCGAGCCGACGATCAGGAAGACGGCGACGAGCGGGAGGGGGACGTCGGTCATCGCGCTATCTTCCACCGCGCCGGGCGGTCGGGCTCGTACAGGCAGAACGTCCCGGTCCTGATGCTGCGCCGGAGGTGGTGGGCGAGACCGGGATGCACGGCCTCGATCTGGTCGAGCCCGGTCCGGAGCCGGAGGGCGACGAGACGCCGGGCCCGGTCGACGGGATCGGCGCCGGCCGGCGGGCCGCCGGCGTCGGAGTCGAGCGCGGCGAGCTCGGCCGACAGGAGGTCCGCCTCGGCCCGGTCGAGGGCCGCGTCGATCGAGTCGCGGGCGCCGGCGGCATCCAGCTCCGCGAGCCGGGCCCGGTACTCGGCGGCCACGCCGGCACCGTCCCCGTCCCCGGCGCCGGCCACAAGGTCGAGGACGTGGACGGGGCGGCCGTCGGCGGCGAGGAGGGTGGCGACGTGCGCCAGCCCGAGGCCGCCGGCCACGACGGCCGGCCGGCCGGCGAAGGCCAGCTCCCAACCGTCGGGCGTGGCCCGGAACACGCCGAACCCGTCGTCCGGCCCGGCCGGCGCCACGTCCTGGGACCGGCGGAGGACGGCCTCGGCCTCGTCGGCCAGCCGCCCGACGTCGAGCCGGCGGTAGACGGTCGCCGCCTCCTCCAGCAGCGCGATGGCCCGCTCCCAGTCGCCGTCGTCGCCCCTCGCCCGCAGGAGCGCCGAGTAGTGGCGCCGGGTGTGGGCGAGGAGCACCGGCGCCCCGGCGGCCCGGTTGGCGTCGAGCGCCAGGCGGAACCGGGCCTCGGCGTCGTCCCACCGGCCGAGCACGTGGCCCAGCAGGCCCAGGTGGCGCGCCGCCGAGCCGTGCCAGCCGGCGGCGGCGCCGGCGTGCGGCGTCAGCGCGGCTTCGATGGCCTCGGCGTGCTCGGTGGCGTCGAGGTCGGCCGCGGTCTCGGCGGCCAGCGCGGCCACGGCCGGCGCGTCGCTCCAAGCGGCGCGTTCGTGGAGGAGATCGAGCTGGCGCCGGGCCTCGCCGTCACGGCCGAGGTCGGCCAGGACCGCGCCGAGGAGGGCGTAGCCCTCGTCGACATCCGGGTGCTCAGCCAGCAGGGCGCGCACCAGGACCTCGGCCTCCGACGGCCGCCCCTGCTCCCGCCGGCCGAGCGCGGCCAGCAGGCGGGGCGCAGCCTCCGCCGGCGCCAGGCGCGCCGCGTCGGCGGCCAGGCGCTCGCACTCGCGGAACCGGCCCTGGACGAGCGCCTCGCCGCCCTGACGCACGAGGAGCCCCCACCGCGCTTCCAAGGGCCGTCAGTGTACGGGTTGCGATTCCTGACCAAATAGGTAAGGATTTACCGATGTCCGTCATCAACGAGTTGCTCGCAGCCAACCGGGAGTACGCCGACTCCTTCGACCAGGGTGGCCTCCCGATGCCGCCCGCCCGCCAGGTCGCCATCGTCACCTGCATGGACGCCCGCCTGCACCCGGCCAAGTTCCTGGGCCTGAACGTCGGGGACGCCCATGTCATCCGCAACGCCGGCGGGCGCGTGTCGGACGACGCGCTCCGCTCGCTCATCATCTCCAACCACCTGCTGGGCACCAAGGAGTACGCGGTCATCCACCACACCGACTGCGGGATGCTCAGCTTCTCCAACGACGATCTGCGCCGGAAGCTGGCCGACCGCGGCGACGCCAGCGGCATCGACTTCCTGCCGTTCACGGACAACGAGGCCAGCGTCAGGGAGGACGTCGAGGCGATACGCACGTCGCCGTTCATCCCCGACGGCGTCCCGGTGTCGGGCTACATCTACGACGTGAACACCGGGGCCCTGCAGACGGTGGTCAGCGCGGATACCTAGGTTTCGCTCATGAGGTCGTCGATGGCCACGTCGACCAGGAACTCCAGCGGTACCGGCTCCGAGCCCGGCGGGCCGGCGGGGCCGAAGCCATAGGTATCGACGGTGAAGGTCTCGCCGGCCACCTGGACTGACACCCACAACGCGGCGGCGCCCAGGGTCACGGAGCCCTCCGGCGCGACGAGACTGGCGCGCCGCTGGACGAGCCAGTCGAGCAGCCAGACCCGGACCCTGTCGCGATCGGCGCCACCCACCTCCAGCGTGCAGTGCGGACCGTCCGCCAGGTTAACCACCCAGTAGCTGGCGGCCTGGGCCATCTCCTTGAGCGCCGGCGGGCGCCAGTTCGGCGCGGGACTCGGCGTGGCGGCACGCCGGCCGGTCATCCGCTTCGCCCGCGCCAGCTGCTCGACGGTGCGCAGGACCGCCGACCACAGGTTGGGGAAGCCGGCGCCGGCGGCCTCGGGGTCGCTGCCCTTGAGGATCTCGGAGTCCCGACCGGCCATGGCCGCGAGGAATGGCCCCGCGAGCTGGGGGTCGTCGATCTCCACCACCAGCACGGGGCCCTCCAGCCGCATGGCGATGCGCCGGGCGCCGGCCTCCTCGGGCGTCTCGTCCGAGGTGCCCGTCGGGTCGAGCTCCGCCAGCTTGGCTTCTATGGCTTCGGGGGAGACGCCGAGGGCGGCAAGGGCCTTCGCCGCCATGCTGTCTTTCTGGCGGAGGAGGGCAACGAGGAAGTGCTGCGACCCGATGGACGACCCGCCGGCCAGCCGGCGGGCCTCCACGCCGGCCTTGGCCGCGGCCGGCGTCTCGCGCCCGCGTGGCCCGCCGGTCGGATGCATGTGGACCGTACCGGGCGGGCCGCCCCGGTAGCCCGAGAGCTGCTGGATGACCTCCTGGCGGACCCGGGAGACGTCGACCCCGAGGCTCACGAGCACCTGGGCGGCCACGCCCTCGCCTTCGCGTATGAGGCCGAGCAGAATGTGCTCGGTGCCGATGTAGTTGTGCCCGAGCTGCAGCGACTCCCGCAGCGACAGCTCCAGCACCTTCTTGGCCCGCGGCGTGAACGGGATGTGGCCGCTGGGGGCACCCCCACCCCGCCCGATGATGCCCTCGACCTTGGCCCGCACCGCTTCCAGGGAGACGCCGAGCCGCTCCAGCGATCTCGCCGCCACCCCGTCGCCCTCGGAGACCAGCCCCAGCAGGATGTGCTCGGTGCCGATGTAGCCGTGGTTCAGGAGCCGTGCTTCCTCCTGGGCCAGGACGACCACCCGCCGAGCTCGATCGGTGAACCGTTCGAACATGGGGCCAAGTGTCGCGCCCCTGTCAATACCCTGATAGCACCCCTGTTTTTGGTATGGTGGAGCGATGGCTGACGAGCTGGACTGGGACAAGGCCCTCGAGGACTGGAGTTCGGAGCCCGAGGGCACCTGGGTCACGCTGGGCGAGGCCGAACGCCAAGCCGGTGTGTCCAATTCGGCGCTGCGCTCCTGGTACCGCACCGGCCAGGTGCCATCGCGGCTGGTCGACGGGCCCCACGGCGTACAGCGCCTGGTGCCCCTCGACGCCGTCGTCCAGCGGGCCGCGCAGTCACCGCGCATTCAACGGCGCATCGCCGGCGCCATCGGCTTGGAGGCCGAGGTCGTCATCCTCCGCCAGCAGGTCGAGGCGCTCGAGGCTCGGCTGCGCCGGCTGGAGGACCGCACGTGAGCCCGCCGGCGGGCATGATGGTGGGTTCAACCTGCACGTCTCGAGGAGGCACGAACATGTCGCCTAAAATCTTCCGTCCGGCGTGGGCGGCTGCGGCCCTCGCCCTTCTGGTCCTGGCCGGCTGCGGCGAGGCGGACGAGACCACCTCGGCCGGCGCGCAGGTGACGCCGACGCCGACCACCGTCGCGCCGGCGACCACGACGACGGTCGCCCGAACGACCACGACCGGCCCGGCCTGCGCCAACGTGAGCTTCTCGTCCAACACCGACGACAAAGCCAGTGACATCAAGGCCACCGGTCTGACCTGCACGGAGGCCGAGGCGCTCGTCCGCAACGTCGGGCTCCTCGTGAAAGGTGAGGGCGGCCCGGCGCGGGTCGAGAGCGACGGGTTCGTCTGCACCCGGGTGAACGCCCGCGCCGGCGACCACGGCCCGGCGTCGGCCATCTTCGAGTGCACCAACGGGGCCAAGAAGGTCACCTTCACCCGCACCTAGTGCCTCGACCTCATTCGTTCGCTTCGCTCACTCCATTCGGTCGAAGTGATCGTGCTCCGGCGGGCGAGCGGAGCTCGCGCCGCCTCCGCCCTGTCCCTCCCTCGTGTCCGCTGCCGGAGGGGCCGCCTTCGGCGGCGATGGCGGCCACGGACGGGAAACCCCACGAACGCGGCGAACGTTTGTGGTCAGGGCTAGCCGAAGAGCTTGACCAGGTCGGCGCCGCTGGCCCAGGCGCCGGTCAGGTCGACGAACCTCCCCCCCTTGTACTGGAGCAGGCGGACGTAGGGGTTGCACACCGCGGCCAGCAGCGACACCTGGCGGCGGTCGCAGGTGTACTCGTGGGCCATGAAGCCGGGCCGGCCCATGGTCGCCTTGAGCTCGGTGATGACCGCGGCCGGCGTGTCGGCGCCGTTCTGCAGCAGGCTGTAGACGTCCATGACCACGGCGAAACCGGCCTGGGAGAGGGCGTTCGGTTTCGTCGCCCGGACCTCGGCCTTCCACGTCGCCACCTCCGGTGACGGGTCGTCGAAGGGCAGGAAGGCGGAGGTGAAGTAGGCGTTCTCGGCCGCGGCGCCGGCGGCGTCGACCACGGCCTGCGACGCGCAGGCGCTCGGGTAGAACGCCTTGGCCTTCACGTTGAGCGACCGCGCCGCCGACATGATCCGGGCGCAGCTGCGGGCGGGGAACAGGACGAACAGCACGTCGGGAGTGGCCGCGGTGGCCGCCTTGACCGCCGGGGCGAAGTCGGCGGCGTCGGCCTTGGCCGGGATGAGCTTGATGTCGGTGACGCCCTTGCCCCGGAGTACGACCTCGGCCGCGCTGAGCACCGTGCTCAGGACACCGGGGAGGTCGACGTAGACGCCGCCGACCTTCTTCACCTTCAGGGTGCCGAGGGCGTAGTCGGCCTGCCCGAGCAGGTCGGCGACCGCGCCGCCGGCCAGCATCCACGCCGCCGGCGACGTCAGCTCCTCGCCCAACGCCGGCGTGGCGCCGACGTAGGGGATCCCGGCTTTCTCGAACACCGGGAGCGAAGCCGCCGCCCCCAGGTCGACCCCGCCGAGGACGGCCACCGGCCGCTTGGCCAGCAGCGAGTTGGCGCACGCCGCCGAAGACTCCGGTGTCCCCGTCGTCTTGCACACTTGGAGCCGCAGCGGCCGGCCGTTCACCCCGCCCAGGTCCTCGTTCACGTGGGCGACTGCCGCCTCGGCCGCCTCCCGGGCCTCGGGGAAGGACCCGATGGGGGCGTCCTCCTGGTTGACCATGCCGAGGACGATGGCGTTGTCGTCCTTCCTGCCGGCGCCGCCCCCGCCGCTGCACGCGGCGGCCACCAGCGCCAGCAAGACGATGACGGCCAGTCGCTTCACGCCGGCAATTCTGCCCGCCCCGGCCGAACTGGCTGCAGTTGGCCGCGCATGCGCGGCTATCTGCAGCCAAATCGGGAGGGTACGGTTCGGCCGATCGACCGGACGATCGTGTTCCTCCTCCTCGGGCTGGGCGCCGGCGCCGTGTACGCCAGCCTGGGGCTGGGGCTCGTGCTGGTGCACCGGGTGTCGGGCGTGGTGCACGTGGCCCACGGGGCGGTGGCCGCCTACGTCGCCTACGTGTTCGTGGAGCTGCGGGCCGCCGGCGACCTGGTGCTGCCCGTCGGGCGCCTCCATCTGGGCGACGAGGTGCCGTTCGCCGTCGCCTTCGGGCTGGCGCTGGTCGTAGCGGCGGCGATCGGCCTGCTGGCGTACGGGCTGGTGTTCCGGCCGCTGCGGGCGGCGCCGGCGCTGGCCGGGCTGGTGGCGTCGGTGGGGCTCATGGCGACGGTGCAGGCGCTCATCGTGCTGCGGTTCGGCCCGTCGGGACGCCCGGTGCCCGCCGTCCTGCCGGCCGAGCCGGTCCGGCTGCTGGGCAACGACGTGCCCCGGGACCGGCTGCTGCTGGCCGCCGTCGTGGTGCTCGCCGGCGTCCTCCTCTGGGCCGTCCACCGGTTCACCCGGTTCGGGCTGGCCAGCCGGGCCGCCTCGGATGACACGCCTGGGGTGGCCCTGCTGGGCTGGTCGCCCGACGTCCTGTCCGCCACCAACTGGGTCGTCGCCAGCGTGCTGGCCGGCGCAGGCGGCATCCTGGTCGCGCCGATCACCGGGCTCGACCCGGTGACGACGACGCTCCTGGTGGTGCCGGCGTTGGCCGCCGCGCTGGTCGGCCGGCTCGTGTCCTTCGGGGCGACGGTGGCCGCCGCCCTCGCCCTCGGCATGGTGCAGTCGGTCCTGCTGCTGGTCCAGGACAACGTCTCGTGGTTCCCGCGCACGGGCGTCCGGGAGGCACTGCCGCTGGTGGTGATCGTCGTCGCCCTGGCCCTGGGCGCCGGCGCCCGCCTGGCCCGGGCCGGTGGCGCCCGTAGCCGGCTGCCGCTGGCGGACCGGCCCCGCCACGTGGGCGCGCTGGCGCTCGCCGGGACGGTGGTCGGCACGATCGGCGTGTTGGCGTTGAGCGGCCAGGACCGCATGGCACTGGTGACCAGCCTGGTGGGCGCGCTGGTATGCCTGTCGATCGTCGTCCTCACCGGGTGGTCGGGGCAGATCTCCCTCGCCCAGATGGCCTTCGCCGGCGTGGCCGGCTTCTCGCTCAGCCGGCTGGCCACCGGCGCCGGCGTGCCGTTCCCGGTGGCACCCCTCATTGCCTCAATCCTTGCTGCGGGGGCCGGCCTGGTGGTCGGGCTACCGGCGCTGCGGGCCCGCGGGGTCAGCCTGGCCGTGGTGACGCTCGCCGGGGCGGTGGTCGTCGAGGAGGTGGTGTTCAAGAGCCCGACGCTGACCGGGGGGTTCGGGGGGTCGCGGGTGCCGGCGCCGGCGCTGTTCGGCTGGCGCCTCGACCCGTCGGGGCCGGCGTTCGGCCTCCTCGTCCTGGGGGTGCTGGTGGCGACGGCTGTCGCGCTGGCCCGGCTGCGGGTGAGCGGCGCCGGACGGCGACTGCTGGCCGTGCGGGCCAACGAGCGGTCGGCGGCGGCGGTCGGGGTCGACGTCACGGCCACCCGGCTCCGGGCCTTCGCCCTGTCGGCCTTCCTGGCCGGCGGGGCCGGCGCGCTCCTCGGGTACCAGCAGGGGCAGCTGTCGTTCGGCTCGTTCGGTGTGTTCGTGTCGCTCGCCTACCTGGCCGTCGCCTACCTCGGCGGCATCGCCGGCATCGCCGGCGCCCTGGTCGGCGGGCTGCTGGTGCCCAACGGCCTGGCCTTCACCGTGCTGGACCTCGGGCGGTACCAGCTGCTGGTCAGCGGCATCGGGCTCATGGTGGTGACCGTGCTGGCGCCGGGTGGGGTCACCGGGTGGCGGCGGCGCCCGCGGTGAGCGCAGCACTCGAAGTCCGGGGCCTGCGGGTCCGGTTCGGCGCGGCCGACGTCGTCGCCGGCCTCGACCTCGATTTGCCGGCGGGCACCGTCACCGGGCTCATCGGCCCCAACGGCGCCGGCAAGACCACCGCCCTGGAGGCCATCTCGGGGCTGGTGGCGGCGGCCGGCGGCACGATCCGCCTCGCCGGCGCCCCGATCGAGCGCCTGGCGCCCCACCGGCGGGCCCGGCTGGGACTGGCCCGCACGTTCCAGTCCCAGGAGCTGTTCGAGGACCTCACCGTCGCCGAGAACCTGGCCTTGGCCGGCGGCTCGGCTACCGACGACCGGCTGCCGAGCGAGCTGACCCATGCCGAGCGGTTGGCGCTGGCGATGGACCGCGCCGTCGCCGGCCGGCCCACCGTCCTGCTCCTCGACGAGCCGGCGGCCGGGCTCGACGACGCCGGCCGAGCCGCCCTCATTCTCCGCCTGCGCGACCTCGCGGCGCGCGGCACCGCCGTCCTCCTCGTCGACCACGACATGCGCCTCGTCCTCGACGTGTGCGACCGGGTCAGTGTGCTCGACGCCGGCCGGGTGATCGCCGAGGGACCGCCCGCCGACGTGCGGGCCGACCCGAGCGTGGTCGCCGCCTACCTCGGCGGGACCCCCGCCGCGGAACGGGCCGGCGCCCGCCTGGCCCGGCCGCCGGCGCCGGCGGTGCTCACCGCCCGGGGCCTCTCCGCCGGCCACGCCGGCGTGCCGGTAGTCCACGACGTGCACCTGACCGTCGGCGCCGGCGAGGTCGTCGCCCTCCTCGGCCTCAACGGCGCCGGCAGGACCACGACGGTGCTGGCCCTCGCCGGCGTGCTGGCCCGTATGGCCGGCGCCGTTGACGTGCTCGGCGAGCGGGCCGCCAGCCCCCACCGGCTGGCCCGCCGCGGGCTGGCCGTCGTCCGCCAGGGTCAGGCCCCCTTCGCCGGCCTGACCGTCGGCGAGCATCTCCGGCTGGTGGCCGACAGCAAGGCGGCCCTCGACCGCCTGCCCGCCCTCCGGCCGCTGCTCGACCGCCAGGCCACGGTCCTGTCGGGCGGCGAGCAGCGCATGCTGGCCCTGGCGCTGGCCCTCGCCACCCGGCCCAAGCTCCTGATCGTCGACGAGTTGAGCCTCGGCCTCGCCCCCCAGGTCGTCGAGAGCCTGCTGCGCACGGTCCGCACCATCGCGGAGGAGGACGGCGCCGGCGTACTGCTCGTCGAGCAGCACGTCCACCTGGCCCTGGCCGTCGCCGACCGCGGCTACGTGATGGAACGGGGCCGCATCACCGCCGAGGGCCCGCCGGCCGAGATCGCCCGCGCCGGCCTCCTGCCGATATAAGTTTCGGACAGGCCATGGGGACATCGACGTCGCGCTTCGGGGTGGGCAAGCGGGAGAGCCACGACGCCACCGATTTCTACCAGCGCTTCCGCCCGCCGGAGATCTCCACCGACGCCGAGGTGGTCGACTTCACCCCCGACCCGCCGCTGATCTGCGGCGACGCCCGGGCCATGGACGACCTCAAGCCCGGCTCTGTCGCCCTGGTCGTCACCTCCCCGCCCTACTTCGCCGGAAAGGAGTACGAGGCCGCCCTGGGCGAGGGCCATATCCCGGCCACGTACCTCGACTACCTGGCCATGCTCCGCGACGTCTTCGACGAGTGCAGGCGGGTGCTCGAGCCAGGCGGGCGGATCGCGGTCAACGTGGCCAACCTCGGCCGGCGCCCGTACCGCAGCCTCGCCTCCGACATCGTCCACATCCTCCAGGACGACCTGGGCCTGCTTCTGCGAGGCGAGATCGTGTGGGTCAAGGCCGAGGGGGCGTCGGGCTCGTGCGCGTGGGGGTCGTTCCGCAAGGCCACCAACCCGGTGCTGCGCGACATCAGCGAGCGGGTGATCGTCGCCAGCAAGGGCCGCTTCGACAGGGCCCGCGTCGGCGACAGCTCGGTGGCCACCGACGAGTTCATGGACGCCACCCTCGACGTCTGGCGCATGCCCCCGGAGAGCGCCCGCCGGGTGGGCCACCCCGCCCCGTTCCCCGTCGAACTGCCCCAGCGCCTCATCGAGCTCTACACCTACCGCGGCGACCTCGTCCTCGACCCGTTCCTCGGCGCCGGCTCCACCGCCGTCGCCGCCGTGCGCACCGGCCGGCGATACTGCGGCTACGACACCGACCCGGCCTACGTCGACCTGGCCCGCCGGCGGGTCGCCGCCGAGCCGGCGCCGGCGCCGGCACAACCGTTGCCGGCCGCCAAGGACGTGGCCGAGGGGCTGCTCGTCGCCGCCGGATTCACGGTCGTCCAGCGCAAGGTGAAGGTCCCCAAGCTGGGCCTGACCATGGCGTTCGTCGTCGACAGCCCCGACGGCCGGCGCTGGTGGATCGACGTCTGCGGCGCGATGACCGTCACCAAGGCCGGCCTGGCCCGCACCGACGAGGTGTGGCAGGCCATCGGCCGGGCGTCGGTCGTGCCCGGCCCGGTCCTGCTCCTCACGTCACACATGCCCAACCCCGCCGGCGCCAAGGCCCTCCGGGCCGCCGGCCTGGACGCCATCGGGCTCACATCGCCCGACGCACCCGCAGTCCTGCGGCTCTACGCCGCGGGGATGACGCCCAGCCGCCCGGCCTGAAAGTCCTCGAAGGCGATGATCAGCTCGGCCTTGGTGTTCATCACGAACGGGCCGTAGTGGGCCACCGGCTCGCCGATCGGGCGGCCGCCCATCACGTAGACGTCTAGTCCAGGGGAAGTACCGGCCACCCGGATGGTGTCGCCGGCGCCGAGGACAGCCAACTGGCCGGATCGGATGGGCCGACCCTCGGTTCCGACCGTGCCGGCGCCGCTCAGCACGTAGACGAGGCCGTTGTAGTCGGCCCGCCACGGCAGGTCGACCTGGGCACCGGGCTGGACCGTGGCGTGGACGATCGTGATCGGCGTGTAGGTCGACCCCGGCCCGTGGTGCTCGCCCAGGTCGCCGGCGATGAGGCGGACGAGGGCGCCACCGTCCGGCGACGACAGCAACGCCACCGAGGAGCCGCGGATGTCCTGGTACCGGGGCTGGATCAGCTTGTCCTTGGCCGGCAGGTTCACCCACAGCTGGAGGCCGTGGAACAGGCCGCCGCTGGCGACGAGGGCCTCGGGCGGGCGCTCGATGTGGAGGATGCCGCGGCCGGCGGTCATCCACTGGGTGTCGCCGTTGGTGATGACCCCCCCGCCGCCGTTGGAGTCCTGGTGCTCCACGATGCCGTCGATCATGTACGTGACTGTCTCGAAGCCACGGTGCGGGTGCCACGATGTGCCCCTGGGCTCACCGGGGGCGTAGTCGACCTCGCCCATCTGGTCCATGTGGATGAACGGGTCGAGGTCGGCCATGGACACGCCGGCGAAGGCCCGGCGGACGGGGAACCCCTCGCCCTCGTAGCCCGAGGGAGCGGTGGTCACCGAGCGGACGCGCCGCACCGAGCGGGTGGGGTCGGCCGCAGCCAGCTTCGGCAGGGCCAGGACGTTGTCGACGGTGACAGCAGGCATCGGGTGCGCTCCTCGGAGAAAGATCGTGTCGTTCAAGTTTCAACAACTTGCGCCGGCAATGATTCCCCGGATCCGCTAATGCTCTCGTGGCGGTTGGTCGATATGTACATCATGCCGACGCAGAGTGTTCGCCTCGAGGACTTGGCCGAGAACCTCACCCGCCGCCTGGGGGTGCCGTTCCGGCCCAACAACAAAGGTGGCATCTCGTTCCGGGAGCCGCTCCGCCTGACCAGTTGGTCGGTGCCGCTGGTCTTCGACGGCCATGCGGCCTGGGACCACGGGAGCCTGGTGCCGACCGACTTCGTCGGCCACGTCCTCTGGGCCGCCCTGCGCTCCACCGCGGGCCGTGACGACCCCCGTCCGTACTGGCACTGCAACCTGTCCGAGTCGGCCGGCGAGGCCCTCATCGACCACCTCACCGACGAGGACTCGGGCGACGGCTGGGTCATCGGCGACGACGTGCTCCTCGAGAACCCGGCCGCCGTCGAGCCCCCCAAGCCGAAGATGGGCAAGCGGCGGTCGCACGTCGCCTAGTGTCTCGACCTCATTCGTTCGCTTCGCTCACTCCATTCGGTCGAAGTGATCGTGCTCCGGCGGGCGAGCGGAGCTCGCGCCGCCTCCGCCCTGTCCCTCCCTCGTGTCCGCTGCCGGAGGGGCCGCCTTCGGCGGCGACGGCGGCCACGGACGGGAAACCCCACGAACGCGGCGAACGTTTGTGGTCAGGGCACTAGGCGCCGTCGGCCGGCGCAAGGTGGTCGTCTACACCTCGGACGCCAGCGGAAGGATCATCAAGACTTTCAAGCACTGAGCCTCGCGCCCTTCGGGCGTGAGTGCAGTCAGGCGCCCTTGGGCACCCACTGGTCGAGTGCGTGCTTGAGCTCGGGCACGGTGAACGGCTTCGTCAGGTAGCCGTCCATGCCCTTGGACAGCGCCGCCTCGCTGTCGCCTTGCATGGCCCGGCCGCTGAGACCGATGATCGGCGTCCGGGCCGCCCCCGTCTCGGCCTCCCGCCGGCGGATCGTCACGGTGGCCTGGAAGCCGTCCATACGCGGCATCTGGCAGTCCATGATCACCGCGTCGAAGGTCCCGGTGGCCTCCTGCTCGACCGCCTCCTGGCCGTCGCCGACGCCGACGACGTCGTAGCCGAGGGTCTCGAGGACCCGCTGCGTGGACAGCCGACTCAGCCTCTCGTCCTCAGCGAGAAGGATTCTCCGACCCATGGTTTCCGCTCCCTCTGCCACAGATTTCGTTCGCCTCAGTGTTGAGACTCGGCGCGAGGGAAGCAAGGTCAGAACGCGCTATCCACGTCCGCCGGTGTCTCTAGGCGACTGACGATAACCGCTTGCCTACGAAGTCCCACACGGCGGCCGTCGTGTCGAACAACGGAGGCCGGAACCACTCGTGGATCCCCCCGGTGATCCGATACCGGACCACGGCGGCCTCAGAGCGGCAGTCGGCCCCCCGCAGCCCGTTGGCCGACGCCGGGCCGGGCGCCGGCTGGGTGGTTGCGCAGCCCGACTGGGCCCGCCAGAAGGCGAAGACATCCTCGGCGGGGGCGACGAAGCCCCGGCGCTTCGTGCCCCAGTCCGCCACCTTGCCGCCGGCATAGGGGACGGTGCGGTCCGCCGATCCGGCGACCAGCATGACCGCCACCGGGCGGGCGGGGCGGCACGACTGCTCGAAGCCCTGCCCGGCGGAACCGGCGATCACGGCCACCGCGGCGACGCGGTCGGCCAGGTCGCACGCCACCCGGCTGGCCATGATGGCGCCGTTGGAGAAGCCGACCACGGCCACGCGGCGGGCGTCGGCGCCGGTCTTGGCCGACGTCTCCTCGATCAGCCGGCGCAGGAAGCCGGTGTCGTTGACGACCACGCCCGGCACAACAGGGTCGGCGCCGGGCCGGCCGTCGTTCCAGGCGCCCCCGAAAGCGTCGGGGTAGGCGAACACCAGCCGCTGGGAGGCGGCCAGCGGCTCCAGCCCGGTGGACCGCATCTCGAGACCCCGCGCCCCCACGCCGTGGAGGACGATGACGATCCCGTTGGGCGCGGCGCCCTCGGGGGACGCCGGGACGACCGTGGTCCACCGCCGGGTCAGTCCGTCGACCACCACCTCGTGCTCGTGGACGCCGGCGGGCAGGTACGTGGGGACCGTGACGTCGGGCGGCGGCGCGGGCGGCGGGCTCGGGACCTGGGCCTCGACCGCCGGGGCCGGGGCCGGCGCCGGCGGGGCGACGACCTCCGGCAGCGGCTGGCTACGGGGGACGGCCGGGGCCGGCCTCGGGAGGGTGCCGGTGGTGGTGATGGCGCAGGCGGCCAGCAACATGGCACCGATCGCGCCGGCGCCCGCCCCAAGAACCCTTCGTCCCCCCAGCATCCCGCCAAGGAAACCACATCTCGGGGGCCGGGAGCGAAAAAGGGTGCAAAGAGACTTCTGTACCCGGAGCGGAACGAATGCAAACCACGGAGCGGCGGAATTTCCAAAGGTGTGGGCAGGGCGTCGGCGGCGGGCTACCGTCGAGGCGATCCAACAACGGGCGAGGGAGACGAGGACCCTGTCTCCGACCATCGCTTCGGCGGTGCCGGAGTCCGAAGGTCCGGCGGCGGACCCGGCACCAGCCGACGCGCCGGCCGTCGTGGGGTCGCGTCCCGGCGGCGCCGGCCCGCGTGAGACGTTCCTCGACGTCGTACGGGCCGTCGCCATCGTCCGGGTCATCGCCTGGCACGCCTTCGGACTGGCCGCCATCACCTACGTGGTGGCCGCCATCCCTGCGATGTTCTTCGTCAGCGGCAGCCTGCTGGCCCAGTCCTTCGGCCGGCGGGGGACGTGGACTGTGCTGCGCGACCGCTTCCGGCGTCTCCTGGTGCCGCTCTGGGCCTTCGGGCTCGTCGCCTGGGGCGCCATGGCCGTCGCCGCCTGGCGCACCGGTGACGGCCTCCCCATCCACCGGGCCATCGCGTGGATCTTCCCCCTCACCGATCCCCTGGGCTCGGCGTGGGAGGGCGGGTGGCTGTCGTCGCACCTGTGGTACCTGCGCACGGTCACCTGGCTGTTCCTGCTGGCCCCGATCCTGCTGCGCGCCGTCCGAGCCCGGCCGCGGCTCACCGTCGTCGTCCTTGTGGCCGCCGTCCTCGCCCTCGACCTCGCCGGCCGGCACGAGTCGCTGCTGCCGGTGAGCCACCGCGCCCTGTGGGGCGCCGGCGACGTCGTTTTGTACTCGGTGTTCCTCCTCATGGGTTTCCTGCACCGGGACGGCGGGCTGCGGACGGTGACCCGGCGGGGCTGGCTCGCCCTGGCCGTCGTGGCCGGCGCCGGCGCCGTGGTGTGGCGGCTGACCCAACCGGTACCGCTCGGCGTCGTCAACAACTCCCATCCCCTGCACCTCCTCGTCGGCACCGGGTGGCTGGCGGCCGCCCTCGCCGGCCAGCACACGCTGGCTCGGCTCGGCGCCAGCCGGCTGCTCGGGCCGGCGGTCCGGGCCATCGGCCGGCGGGCCCTCACCATCTACCTGTGGCACACGGCGGCGATCATCGTCGCCCTCAACATCCTGGAGGCCCGGGGCGTCGACGGGCCGGTCGCCCACCCGGTCGGGCTGGTCGTGCTGACCACGGTGGGCGTGGTCGTCGCCATCCAGCTCTTCGGCTGGGTCGAGGACATCGCCGCCCGCCGCCGGCGGCCGGCGCCGGCCCGGGGCCCGTGGGCGCCCCGGCCCCTCGCGGTCCTGGGGCGCCCGGCGGTGGCCGTGGGGGCCGCGGTGGCGCTGGCCGCCGTCGCTCTGGTCGGCCCTCGCGTGCGGCCCGCCGGCGTGTCGGAGGCGGCGGCGGCTACCCGGTCGTCCCGCCGGCCCCCCATCCCATCCGCGCCGCCGCCGGCCCCCACGTTCGAGGAGGCGGCGCCCGAGGTGCCGCCCGAGCCCCTCACCGAACAGGAGCAGAACCGCCTGGCCGGCCGCCTCGACGGGGTGCTCGACCGCTGGGCGTTCGCGACCGGCATCGAGGGCGCGCTGGTCGGCGTCGCTGGCCCCAACCTGCGGTGGGGCGGCGCCATCGGCGTCCGGCCCGACACCGGCGCGCCGGTCACCGCCGGCGACCGGATCGAGCTGGCGTCGCTCACCAAGCTGTTCACCGCCGCCATGGTCCACCGGCTGGCCGACAAGGGGCTGATCGACCTGGAGGCCCCGCTCCCCGAGCTGGCCGCGCTGCCCGACTTCCCCTACGACCTGGAGATCACGGTCCAGGAGCTGCTGACCCACACGAGCGGCCTGATCAACTACCTCGACACCGACCAGTACGCGGCCGACGAGAACTCGATCGACGGCCCCGTCACCGGCGTGATGGCCAGCGTGGCCATGGGCCTGAACGCGCCGCCGGGCGACCAGTACCTCTACTCCAGCACCAACTTCCTCGTCCTCGGACTGCTCCTGGAGGACGTCACCGGCCGGTCGCTCACCGACCTCTTCGTCGACGGCTTCTTCCGCCCGCTGGCCATGCACGACACCATCCACCTGGCGCCGGAGCCGGCGTGGCCGAGGGGCGGCACCGCGGGCATCGAGACGAGCCTCCCCGACCTCCTGACCGCCGGCGTGGCCATCCTGCGCGACCACGTCGGCATGTCGGACGGCGAGTTCGCGGCGATGACCGACATCGACCCCAACTCGGGCTTCGGGCCGGGCACCTTCGGCTTCTGCCCGTGCCGGACCGACAACGAGGGCAACCCGCAGTTCTTCGGCATCGGCTACTACGGGGCGACGACCCTCCTGGCCTACTCCTCGTCGCTCGACCTGACCATCGCCGTCGACCTGGTCGACTCCCTGGGGCACAACGGGGGCTACGACACGGTGTCCACCCTCTTCGCCATGATCGAGGACGTGGCGCGAGCCTCCTGAGCCCGCTCAGGACAGGTAGAGGCCCCGGCTGTAGGCCGCGGTGAGCACCACGAGGCCCAGGCCGCTGATGCCGTAGACGGCGGCGGCCAACCTCGGCCGCTCGGCCAGCAGCTCGCCGGCGACGGCGAAGACGGGGAAGGCGGCCAGCAGGTAGCGACCCATCCCGAAGAAGTTCTTGGTGCTCAGCGCCGGCACCAGCACCATGAGGAGGGCGTAGACGCCGTAGCCGTAGCCGAACCGGCGGAACACCCGGGGAACGAGGGCCAGGGCGCCCAGCGTCAGCACCGGATGGGCCAGGTACGACAGCGACGCCAGCACGTGGCGGTCGGGCAGCGTCCGCAGGTCCTCAAAGAACCGGAGCTTGAGCCACGTGTGCAGCCCGCTCTGCTGGTCCCAGGCCGACTGGACGGTGATGAAGGCGAACGGGTCGCCGAAGCGCCGCCACTGGTAGATGCAGAACGCGGCCAGGCCGAGAGCGGACAGCAGCACGCCGGCGTCCCACCAGGCGGGGCGCTCCCCCGGGTGCTCCTGCCGGCGCTCGTAGGCCCGCACGGCCAGGGCGACGATCAGGACGACGCCGGTCGGCCGGGCCGCGGTCGCCAGGGCGCCGACCATCCCGGCGAGGCACGGGTGGCCGTGCTCGAGGAGGGCGAAGGCGCCGACGATCGTCATCACGAAGAACGCCGTCGGGTAGACCGCTCCGTACAGGAAGAAGGCGTAGGGGTACAGGAGCATCAGGCCGAGGGCGGCCCAGGCGTTGGTGCGGCCCATCCGTTCGCGCAGCCAGCCGAAGAACAGTCGGGTGGCCGCCGCCCCCGAGGCCACCGTCACGCCGATGCCGGCGACGTAGGCGTTGCCCACGACGAGGGCCACGGCCCGCATCAGGAGCGGGTAGCTCGGGAAGAAGGCGATGGTCGACTGGTGGCCCGGGATGTACCCATAGCCGCCATCGGCGATGGCGAAGTACCAGCCTGAGTCCCACTGGGCCCACCCCTGGAGCCACCGCCATCCGTGGAACGGCGGGATCACCTGGTTGCCCGGGTCCGGCAGCCCGGTCGAGCCGATGGCGGAGACGACGAACAGCACGCCGGCGATGGCCAGGAAAACCAGCACCGCCCGGCGTCCGTCCGCGCCGCCGTCGCCGGCGCCTGTTGCTGCGGGCTGCTGCTCGGTGCGCATGTCCGGGCCTGACAACGGAGTGACGTGGCGTGCGCCGCTCGCCCGGAGCGGCGGCCAGAACGCTACAACGTGGGCCGGCCCGACCCCGTCGGGCCGAGCACCTAGCCGATGGGAACGGCCACCGGTACCCACCGTCCGATCGCCGCCTCGAGGTCGGCGAACCGCATGGGCTTGCTGATGTAGTCGTCCATGTCCGCATCGAAGCACCGCTGGCGATCGTCGGCGGTGGCGCTGGCGGTCAGGGCGATCACCGGCGTTCGGCGTGGCGAGAGCTGGCGGCGGCGGATCTCCCGGGTCGCCTCGAAACCGTCCATCTCCGGCATCTGGCAATCCATGAGCACGACCGCGTACTCGGCCCGCATGAGCGCCTCGACCGCTTCCCGTCCGTTGCTGACGACATCGACGTGGTAGCCGAGCTTCTCGATCATGGCGGCGACCACGATCTGGTTCACCAGGTTGTCCTCGGCGACAAGGAAGGTCGGGCCTCCGGCGGCGAGGGCGCGGCGTGGGAGCGAACGCTCCGGAGCGAGGGGCGGGCCGGGCTCATCAGCCGCCGGAGGCCGGTGCGGCAGTGGCACTTCGAACCAGAACGTGCTGCCTCGGCCAGGGTCGCTGCGGTAGCCGAGGGTGCCGCCCATCAGACTGGTCAGCTGGCGACAGATCGCCAGGCCCAGGCCGGTCCCGCCGAAGCGACGGGTGGTGGAGGCATCCGCCTGGGCGAAGGGCTCGAGGATGTCGCCACGGGCGGGGTCGACCCCGATCCCGGAGTCGGCGACCTCGAAGCGGACGCAGTCGCCCACGCCGGCGACCACGCTGACGTCCACCCAGCCGACATCGGTGAACTTGATCGCGTTGGCGATCAGATTGGCGAGGACCTGACCCAGGCGGCCTGGATCTCCCACGACCGAGGGGGACACGTCCTCCGCCACATCCAGCCTGAGCACGAGCCCCTTTGCGCCGGCGGCGTGAGCCTGGAGGTCGACCACACTGCGGGCCGTGGCCCGCAGGTCGAAGACGATCGTCTCCAGTTCCAGCTTGCCGGCTTCGACCTTCGAGAAATCCAGGATGTCGTTGATGACGCCCAGGAGGTTCTCCGCCGACTGGGTCAGCAGTCCCAGGTAGCGGCGCTGGTTCAGGTCGAGCCGGCTGTCCTGGAGGAGGTGCGCCATGCCCAGGACACCGTTGATCGGCGTGCGGATCTCGTGGCTCATGTTGGCGAGGAACTGGGACTTGAGCCGTGACGCCTCGATGGCCTGGTCTCGACCGGCGGCCGTGGCCGCCTCGGCCTCCACCATCGGCGTCACATCGGTGGTGGTGCCGACGAAGCCGGTGATGCACCCGGCCGCGTCGACCAACGCCACCGATCGGGCGTCGACCCAACGTCGCTCCCCGTCCCGAAGGTTGACCCGGAACCGCCCGGCGTACTCCTCGCCGGCGGCGACTGCCCGCTCCCACGAGGCGATCACGTCAGCACGGTCGTCGGGGTGGATCATGGCCGACCAGCCATGGCCGAGCGCGGCGTCGAAACCGAGGCCCATGATCTCCTGCCACCGGTCATTGGTGTAGGTGCAGCCCCCGTCCGGGTCGGTCTGGAAGACACCGACCGGAGCCGAGGCGGCGAGGGAGCGGAACCGCGCCTCTGACCGCTGCAACGCCTCGTTGGCCTCGACCATTTGCTGTGAGGTCCGCCGGAGCGATTCCTCGGCCCGGCGGCGGGCGGCGATGTCCTGCGCCTGGAGGATCAGGCGCCTTGCCGTGCCCCCCGAGCGCTCCAGCACGGCGATGCTCACCCGGCTCCACCTGGCCTCACCGTCGGGGCGGCGGAACCTGATCTCGGCATCGAAGGCGCCGGAGCCTCCGTCGGCGACCGAGCCCAGGTAGGCGAGGGGGGCGGGGCGGTCGTCGGGGTGGACCACCTCGGCGACAGTGCGGTCGATGAGGTCCGCCGGAGAGCACCCGATGAGCAGGCAGATCGAGGCATTCACCTCGAGAAAGCGCCCGTCGGCGGTCGTGATCGCCATCCCGATCGGCGTGGTGTCGAAGGCGAGACGAAAGCGGGCTTCGCTCTCGCGCACGGCGGCCTCTGTGCGCTGGCGGATTTCCCGCAGTCGACCCTCCTCGAGTTCCTTCGACAGGGTCTCCGCCTCGAGCGCGGCACGGTCACGCTCGCTCACCACCGCGGCGAGGAGCATCCCGGTGACGGCGACGACGGCCAGGAACGTGTCCAGGATCCACAGGTCGTTCGTGGCCGAGGCGGAGGCGAACGGACCGCGCCCGGCCGTAGTACTCGCGACGGCCACGGCGGAGATGACGAGGGTCGCAATGCTCGCGCCGCGCTGGCGCATCCTCAGCGCGGCCCACATGACGCCGGGGAACACGACATACGGCCGGACGAACCCGCCGAGGAACGCGAGGACGGCGAGGCCGCCCACGGTCGCGGCCACGGCCAGGCTGCCGAGCAACGGCGCGCGGACCCTGTCCACGCCGCTGGGGACCAGCCAGGTCAGCAGGACGGGGGCGATGACGAGGGCGCCGAGGGCGTCGCCGAGCCACCACACCCGCCAGGTCCCCCAGAGCGCGCTGGTGGGGAGGACGCCACCAAGGCGCAGGCTGGCGACCCCGATGGAGGCGCTGACGAGGGTGCTGAGCAGCGCCGAGCCGGCGACGAGGGCCAGGACGTCGACGACACGGGACATCGACGGCCGGGACCTGGCGATCCGGCACACGAGGTAGGCCCCGATGACGGCTTCGAGGGTGTTGCCCGTCGCCATCCCGCAGGCCGCGAGCAACGGGACCGAGCTCAGCCCGTTCACGAGCAGCGCACCGATCGTCACCCCTGGCCACAGCCGGCGGCCGAAGACGATCAGGGCCCCGACGGCCAGGCCGGTCGGTGGCCAGACCGGCGTCACATTGCCTTTCAGCGCTCCCGCGGCCAGGCCGAGCTTGGCCGCGCCGTAGTACGCGACCGCCAGGAGGGCGAGTGAGCCGACGTAGCTGAGTCGGACGCCGGCATCGCCACGAGGTCGCGTTCCCGACGCGCCGTCGATCCTGGCGAGGGCGATCGGACCGGCCACACCGCTGTATCGGTCGACGCACTGGTCAACTTGAACTACCGGGCCACGCGCGTGTACGTCAGCTCGACGGGAGGCGCCAGCTCCGGAGGATGGCGTTGAAGTCGTCTTGCCCGGCGCTGCCCCCGCCGACGACGCCCGCCAGCCACAGGCGGTCGCCCTTCGGAATCATCACCAGCCGGCCGTCCCGCCCGTCGACGGTGATGTTGACCGACACCGCCCGGCCGGCGGGAAGGTCGACGACGATCACGGTCGCGAGGTCGAGGAAGAACTCGGGGGGCAGCGGCACCGTGCCGGAGGCGACGCTGCGAGCCAGGATCTCGGCCGGGGGCAGGGCGGCGCCGACGTCGGCGTGGGCCAGCTCCAGGCGGGTGCCCGTCGGACCGACGGCCACCAGGTCGTCGAACGACAGGGTCGAGACGGTGACCCACGCCGGCGGCAGAGACACGGTGGCGCCAGCGGCCGACACCTCGACCGCCGGCCCGTGGGTGGCGGCGACGGCGACAAGGAGGAGCATCCCGTTGAAGGCGGCGTGGGCGGCCACGGAGCCGATCAAGCCCCGGCGCCAGTACACGAGGCCGAGGACGACCCCGACGAGCAGGTAGTAGCGGAACTGGGCCAGGCGCAGGTGGGCCAGGCTGAAGGCGGCTGCGCTGACCAGCACCGCCTGTCGCCGGCCGCGGTCGCGGAGGGCTTCGGCCAGGAAGCCGCGGAAGACGAGCTCCTCGGCCACCGGCGCGGCCACCGCGATGAGAAGGAAACCCAGGAGCAGCGACGCCACGCCGCCGTCGGCGGCGAGCACGGCCGCGGTCGGGTCGAGCACCGGATGGCCCAGGGCGACCCGAAGCAGGGCGGCGAGCAGCAGGGCCAACGCGCCGCCCACGACGAACCCCTCGGCGGCACCGACGAGTGCCGTGGCCCGGCCGGTCTCGGGGCGCATGCGGAGGGACGCCGAGCGGCCCAGCACCCAGAGGGCCGACGCCCCGTAGAAGAAGAGCCCGGCGACCAGTGACAGCCGGACCGCCGGCGTCAGCTCCATGCCGTTGACGATGACGACGCCGGCGAGCACGACTTGGAACGCGAGGTTGCAGGCAATGAGGGCGGCGACCGTCCGGCCTGCCTTGCGGCCGGCGGCGGCCGAGCGTCCCGGCTCGACGGGATCGGCATGAGCACGCAGGCCCCCCATGGCCCGGACCTCGGCCGGCGGCCGGGCGCCGCAGTGCATGCACCGCTCACGGCCGACGTTGCCGTAGCCGCACTTTTCGCACGCCCATCGGGTGGGCTCCTCCTCGTCGTCGTCGTCGAGGAATGAGACACCGCTGGCCCGCCGATCGGTCATACCTACATGCATCGACCCGTCCGGGCGCCCTCTTGAGCGGGCTCAGGCCGTACATTCGGTCCGGTGGACGGCGATGGTGAGCTCGTCGGTCGGGATGGCGAGATGGGGCTGCTCCTCGCCGCGCTGGACGACGCCCGATCGGGCCGGAGCCGCGTGGTCTCCCTTTCCGGTGAGCCCGGCGTCGGGAAGACGGCGACGGCCCGCGCCCTGGCCGGCGCCGCCCGACGGCAGGGCGCGCTGGTGCTGTCGGGGACGTGCTCCGAGGGAACGGCCCAGCCTTCGTACGGGCCGTGGTCGGAGGCACTGGCACCGCTCGACACCGGGCTGGAAGCCGACATGCCCGGGCTGTCGCCCCCCGAGGCCCGGATCCGCCTGTTCGACTCCGTGCAGCGATCACTCGCCGGCGCGGCGCGGGAGGCCGTCGTGGTCCTGGTCCTCGACGACCTCCAGTGGGCCAGCACCGACAGCCTGAACCTGTTCGGCCACGTCTGCGCCCGGGCGGAAGGCGTCCGGATGATGATGGTGGGCGCCTACCGCGACCCGGACGCCGCCCTCGATGCCGGCGCCCCTCTGGGCCTCCTTCTCGCCCGGCTCCTGCGCCTGCCCGGCCATCTCCGTATCTCCCTCCGGGGGCTCGACGCCGACGATGTCGGCCGCTATCTCCACCGCTCCTTGGGCGACGACGTGCCGACCGCCATCGTGCGGGCCGTGCGAGAGCAGACCAGTGGCAACCCGTTCTACGTCCGGGAGGTGGCGAAGGCGCTGGTCGAGAGTGGCCGGCTCGTCCGTCGTGACGGTCGTTGGCTCAGCGACTTCAGCATCGCCCGGCTCGGCATTCCCGACACGGTGCGCGACGCGGTGCGCGGCCGTGTCGCCGGGCTCGCCGGGGTGACGACTGCGTTCCTCCATGCCGCGGCGGCGTTCTCGAGCGACCTGGACCTCGAGACGGTGCGCGACGTCGCCGCGCTGGAGGAGCCCGACGCCCTCGACGCCGTGGACGAGGCCGTCGCCACCGGTTTCCTCCAGCGCACCGGCCGGGCCGACGCGCCCTACGCCTTCACCCACGCGATCGTCCGCCATGCGCTGGCCGAATCGTTGAACCCCGACCGGGCGGCGCGGCTGCACCGCCGGGCGGCCGCTACGCTCGAGCGGGCCCGGCCGGACGACCATGCGGCGATCGCCGAGCAGTACGGCCTCTCCCGCGCCCTGGCGGGGGCCGAGGGCGGCGTGGACCACTGCCTGGCCGCCGCCGACGCGGCGATGGCGCAGCACGCCCACCGCCAGGCCGTCGGGCTGCTCCAGCTCGCGCTCGGCCTTGTCCGTCGGGACGACGGGCCGACCCGCACGACGGTGCTCCGCCGGTTGGCGGTGGCCCAGGCCGAGGCCCTCGACTTCGACAACGCACCGGCCACCACCCTTCTCGCCCTGGACGCGCTCCCGGCCGGCGACGCGGTCGAGCTGGTCGTGCAGGTGGTGGAGGCGTTGCGGGAAGGGTCGCCCGTCGCGGCCTATGAGCCCCTGGTGCGGCGGGGACTGGAGCTCGCCGGCGACTACCACGACCCCCGGTGGGCCCGGCTCGTCATCCTGCTCGACCCGGTCGAGACAGTGGGCGCCGGCGCCATCCGGGTCGGCCGCTGGTTCGGCTACCCCGCCGAGGCGGTCGCCGTCCTCCGTGCCACCGGCATCGAGCAGGACGAGGCGCGCGCCGTCGAGCCCTTCGGGCCCCGTCGCGTGCCGCAGACCGTCGCGCTCTTGCAGCGGTCACGTGAGTGGACGAGCCTTCGGGCGCGGATGCGCGTACTGGACCTCGCCGGCCGCGACTTCAGCCTGCGCCACGGCCGCCCGATGGAGGCGGTCGACTGCTACCGGGAGCTGCTCGACCTCGGGGAGCGGCTGGGCTCGCTTCAGGCGACGGGCGAGGGATCGGGACAACTGGCGCTGTGCCTGGCGCTGGTCGGTGACCTGCCGGCCGCGGAGGAGCACCTGGTCCGGGCCGCCGCCCTCGGGCGCGACCTCTGGCCCGGCCACCGGCTGCACCTGCTGGGCACAGTCTCAAGCGCGGTCATCGTCGGCTACATGCTCGGCGCCGGCGACTGGGCCGCCATGGCCGAACGCCTCACGGCGTGGTTGTCGGGTCCCACCCCGGCGCACGCCCCGTACGCCAACGTCTTCACCGCCCTGGCCGGGCTCTGCCACGCCTTCGCCGGCAACCATGACGAGGCCCGCCGCCTGATCGACGACCTGGCCGACGTCCTCCTCCCGATGGACAGCCGCGACCACGCCGTCCCCGGCTCCCTGTGGTTCTCGGCGGCCGCCCTGTGGGAGTCGCAGGACAGTGCACCAGCCGAGCGGGTGGCCGCGTTGATCGACCGGCACCGGTCGGCCGGCGGGCCGCCCGGCCCCGCCTCGCTGGCCCACGCCGCCGGCCGGCTCGCCGCGCTGCTCGGTGACCGGCACCGGGCCGCCGATCACCTCGATGTGGCGAGGATCGAGATGGCGGCTGCCGGCGCCAAGGGTCTGGCGGCGCTGGTCGACTACGACGCCGCCGTCATCGGCGACGACCGAGAAGCAGTCGCCGAGGCGGCGCGGACGTTCGACCGGCTCGGCATGCGGGGCTGGGCCGCCCGGGGGCACTCCTTCGGCGACGCGCCTTCGACGGCGCGACCTTCGGGTCTCACCCCGCGGGAGGTCGAAGTCCTCGGCCGGATGGCGGCCGGTCGCACGAGCGAGGAGATCGGCCGCGACCTGGTGATCTCGATCGCGACAGTGAACCGCCACATCGCCAACATCTACGTGAAGATCGGTGCCCGTAACCGGGCGGAGGCCACCTCCTTCGCTATCGCGCAGGGACTCGTCTCCCTGTAGCCCTACACAGTTCTGTGCATAGCCTCGGCCGCCGGCCTCTTGTCGAAGATGGTCAGGATCATCGAAGCCGGATCGCCGCTCGTTCCCTACGTTGAGCGCAGACGATCGAGAGGGAGGTCCCGATGGACACGATGCAGGTCGACGGCGTTTCGCTTGCGTACGAGGAGGCCGGCGCTGGCGGCCCGCCGTTGCTGTTCGTGCACGGGTGGGCCGGGAACCGGACCAACTTCGCGCCCCAGATGGCCCACTTCGCCGGCCGCCACCGCGTTGTGACCGTCGATCGGCGGGGCCACGGCGCGTCGGACGCCCCAGAGCAGGAGTACACCGTCGAAAGCGCGTCCGACGACCTGGCGGCCGTGTGCCGCCAGCTGGGCCTGAGCCGGGCGATCGTGGTGCAGCACAGCTACGACCGCCTGGGCTACGACTTCGCCGCCGGCCATCCCGAGCTCGTGCTCGCCCTCGCTGTCCTCGACGGGCCGACGCTGGCCGGCGGCGACTGGGAAGTCGGCTGCCGCGGCTTCCTCGAGGCGCTCCGGACCGAGCACTGGCAGGAGGCCATCCGGGGCTTCGCCGAGCAGGCGGTGTTCCCGGCCGGGATGCCGGAGGCGTTCAAGGAGGCGGCCATGGCCGAGCTCCTGGCCACCCCCCACCACGTGCTGCTGTCGACGTGGCAGCACTTCCTCGACTACCCGACCGAGCGGGCCCTGGCCGGCGTCGGCTGCCCGCTCCTCTACGTCGGTGGGGCGTTCCCGGCCGACCTGGACCGGCTCCGGGAGCTGTGCCCGCAGGTGCAGGTGGCCGAGGTGCGCGACGCCGGCCACTTCATCCAGCTGACGGCGGCCGGCGCCGTGAATGCCATCCTGGCCGACTTCGTGGCCGAGGTCAGCAGCACCCAAAGTGAGACGCGTCGCTGAACGCCCCGGTACCCGGCGGTCACTCCAAACAGAGCACTCCCAAACAGAGCATGGACTCCGCGCTCGTACCGCCGACTCCGTGCACCCGTATCTCCATGCCGCCGCCCTTCGTCCGTCCAGACTCATCCTCGCGCCGCGGCCGGCGCCTTGGCTTAGAGCTCGCAGTTCACGTTCGTGCCGTTCAGGCAGAGGTCGATGGACGCGCCGCCGTCGTTGGTATTCACGCCCGCCCCGCCATTGAGACGGTCGTAGCCGCCGACGCCGAACAGGTCGTCTCCGAACAGCCGGTCGTTCCCGTTCCCGCCCTCCAGCCGGTCGGGGCCGGCATCGCCGGAGAGGAGGTCGTTGTCGTCCCCCCCCGTCGAGGAAGTCCTCGCCCTCGCCGCCGCAGAGGGTGTCGTCGCCCGTACCGCCCTTCAGGAAGTCCTTGCCGGGGCCGCCCACGATGATGTCGTTGCCGCCACCGCCGTCGATGTCGTCGTGGCCGCCGAGACCGTAGATCACGTCGTTGCCGGGCGTGCCCACGAGCACGTCGTTGCCGACCGTGCCCGTGATCGTGGCCGCGGGCGGGCTGACGCATACCGCGGTGGGGAACACGGTGCTGATGCTGGCCAGCGTCCAGGCACCCCGGCCCAGGACCGACGCCAAAAGGAGGTCGTCGCCGGCGTCGTACTTCAGGTCGAACGTGATCGTGTTGGGGAGGTTGTTCCCGAGCTCGAGCCACTGCCCGCTCGGGTTGGCCTGGGTCACGAACACGCCCGTGTCGGTGCCGACGCCGATGGCGTTGAAGGCGGGCGTGGTCATGAAGGCGAGGGTCCGCAACTGGCCGCCGGCCAGGGTGCCCAGGTTGGCGGTGATGTTGGTCCAGTTCGCGCCCGCGTTCGTGGTGCGGAACACGGCGGCCCCGTCCGTCACGTACGCCTCGTTCCAGTCCTGGGGGTTGAGGGCGATGTCGACGACCGTTCCCCCGGGGTAGGCGGCGACCGCGTTGAGCGCCCCGCCGTTGGTGGTACGCAGGCGCAGGCCCGTGCCTGCGCCGAACCACAGGACATCGGGGTTGTCGACTCCACCCGACCGGCCCCGTAGGCGATTCCCCGGGTGACGGCGCCGAAGGTGCCCAGGTTCGTCACGTTGGCGCCCTGGTCCGTCGACTCGTAGATGCTGTTGCTGCCGACGACCATCCGGGTGGCGTCCCTCCGCCCGCCGGCCGACGACCGCGAGCGGGCCGGCGCCGACGGCAAGCTGGAGATGGTCGGAAAGCGGGCACTCACGGAACGGGGCAATGACCTGGGCCTCATACGCGACGTCACCTTCGACGCAGGGACCGGCGCGCTCGAGATGCTGCAGCGCGGTGACCGCGAAATCCCCTCGGGATCGCTGCTCGGGAGTGGGCCATACGCGGTTGTGCTCGACTCGGTGCCGGAGACAGAGGGGTAGCTCGATGATCACTGCCCGCGGACTCACAAGACGCTACGGATCGACCGTCGCCGTCGACGGACTTTCCTTCGACGTGCAGCCGGGCCAGGTCACCGGCTTCCTCGGCCCCAACGGCGCGGGCAAGTCGACGACGCTACGGATGATCATGGGGCTGGACTCGCCCACTGCGGGAACGGTGACCATCAGCGGTCGCCCGTATGCGTCGCTTCGCAGCCCACTCTTCGAGGTGGGGCCATGCTGGACTCCACTGCTGCCATCAACGAGGGTCGCTCGGCCTACAACCATCTTCTGTGCATCGCCCAGAGCAACGGCATCGGGCGGCGCCGCGTCGAGGAGGTCCTCGACATCGTCGGCTTGGCGAAGGTCGCCAAGAGGCGGGCAGGAACGTTCTCCATGGGCATGAGCCAGCGCCTGGGCATCGGCGTGGCGCTCGGAGTTGTTGATCTTCGACGAGCCCGTGAACGGTCTTGACCCCGAGGGCATCGCTTGGATCCGGAACCTGATGCGTTCACTGGCAGCCGAAGGGCGGACCGTGTTCGTCTCGAGCCACCTGATGGCCGAGATCGCCCTGACCGCCGACGCTGGCGACGTAGATCGCGGTAGCTGGAATCGGTCCCGCGATTCACTGTTCCGGAGATGCCGACCGACGGAGCACCGCGCCATCCGAGGGTCAACTCAGCGCTGTGGTCACCGGCCCGGCGATAGAGGATACTGCCCCGCGTTACATTCCCTAGTCGTGGGCTACAGGCCGACCACGAGGATCGACGGGATTTTCCACGACCTCGTCGTCCGCTACGGCTGGGGGATGCACGGCGACTCATCGGCGCTTCAGACCACCCCACCCGACGACATCGGTGAGTTCGTCGACGCGCTATTGATCATCGACGGGAGAGACCCGGCGTACGCCTCGCGCACTGATCGACGGCTCCTCGCCACCCTCGTGAAGGACTGGGTCTTTGATCCTGCTGGGCGTGGAGCGAGATCGGGGCTTCCGCTGACCGCGCCGCCTTGACACGCCGAGAGCACGGCGCCCGAAGCCGGCGTTCGGGGCGCCCCCGGCGGATCGGCAGCGAACGCGATTAGGGGGCGCCACCGGCCGCCAGATTCGCTACGCGAATAGCGACCGGCGTCCCAGCCGTCTCCTGCTCGGGCGGCAATTGTCCGGGGGAGCCTAGTTCGATGCCAAGACGGGAATCGGCACAGGAGACGCCATACGGGTGCTGCGCGTCGCCCGCTCCAGCGTCGTAGGACGCGTCCCACGCTCACGAGCTGCGCAGTCTGGTCTCCACTGCCCCCGAGGAGGTGCGCCGTGCGCTCCGGAACCTCGGGCACTCCCGGCTGTCAGTACCCGCGGCCGGTTTCCATTCCATCCAGCGCCTGACGTGGCGAACGCCACCGAAGCTGGGCGGCGCGTGCGCGACATCGACACCGAGATGACAGGCCACGCCTACCACCGCTATCGCCCGGTCGTCTGTCTCAGCGGCACGACGACACATCGCGGCCCGCGCTGGAAGGAAGAGATGCGCACGCCACATAGCGAACCGGGTCGGCGTTGTACGTGGCCAGTTCGGCGTCCACCGACCGAGCCGCGGTCGAAAGAGCTTCATCCAGCGAGGCGGCGTCTGCTGAGGTCGATTTGAGGACCGAGTCCAGGGCGCCGATGAGGTGGCTGTGTGGCCCGATCGCTGGCACAGGGACCGCCGGTGCGTTCGAAAACAACCCCCACGCCGCAGCCAGTAATGGCTGTTTGGTGAAGACCTCCACCACCATGGGATCTGTCGCAGCCGACCGTCGGGTGGGGAAAAAGAACGACTTGGACGACACCATCCCGGCGGCCTGTTGCTTCGGAGCATGCAACCACGTGAGGAAGGACCATGCTGCGCCGCGCGTGGCGACGGTCGAGCTCCTTGAGATGAACAGTGAGTTGGACCGGATCAATACCCCGCCCGGGCCGGTCGCCGTGGGAACGGGCCCGACCGCGAGAGAGCTCCCACCGATCTGCGGCCGTGCCTGTGAGGCGGCGACCGACCGGAGATCGGCGATGGGATGGATGGTCATGGCCGCCCTCCCGGCGGCTATGGCGTCAAGGTCACCTTGCGGGGTCCTGGGGATCGGTGCGGCCAGGCCTTCCTCGATGATCTGGGCGTTCGCCCGGTAGATGCGGCGAGCGGCGTCGGTGTCGAAGGTAGCCCGGGTCGGGCGACCATCATGGCCCTCGCCGCCATCAGTCATCGGCGTCGACAGCATCAGCTCGTCAGTGAACCAGAGGGGGCCCATCGGTCGGGCGATCCCGGCCGTGGCCAAGGCCCGCGCTGCTTCCAGGAGTTCGGCCACCGTTGCTGGGGGCTGTGCCGGGTCGAGACCGGCGCGAGCGAACGCCTTTTGGTCGAACAGGAAGACCTCTGCGTCGTCCAGGGCGCCGGGCATGGCCCATTGGGTACCGGCCACCTTGGTGGTCGCCAGCGTCTGCGGTAGGAAGTCGCCGAGGTCGTAGCCGGTGGCGTCGATGCACACCTGGGCCGCGACGACGCTTCCTGTGTCCACCGCAGGTGCCGTTGCGAACCCGGGCAGCTGGACCAGGTCGGGCAGGCCCTTGCCGCCGGTCGCAGCCAGAAGGTACGCCCGAGCCATCTTTTCGGCATTGCCCTTGGCCTGGACCTTCACCCGGACGCCGGTCTGAGCCCGGTTGAACTCGGCGGCCAACTCGGCCAGGGACGGGTTGTAGCTCCACAGGGTCACCTCTACCGGTTTCGTCGACGTCGATGGCGGGATCGCCCCGCAGTCGGTCGGCGCCGCCCCGATGTGGTTGCGAATCGGTGCCGGCCCGGACCCGCAGGCCGCGGCCAGAGCGGCCCACGCCGCCGCGGCCACCATCCATCTGTATCCCCGTGTCATCCGACGACTCAGAACTGCACTGGCAGGCAGGCGATGCGCCCGCCGGCCAGCCCGGTTCCCGGCTGGGTCGGGTTGGCGTGGACGACGACCGACCGTGCGGCACCCGGTGCGATCACGAAAGGCACGACGGTGGAGGCCACGGCGACACCCCCGGGCCGCACAGCGAAGTCGAGCCAGACTTCGTTCAGACGGCTCGGCGCGCCACCGGCGCCGGAGTTGTAGTGCCCCAGCGCCGCCGCGCCACTGCCGGCCAGGCAGGGACCGACGTGCACGTGGGCGCCGTATGTCGTGCCGACGGACGCCGTCGACAGGCCGGTAAGGACGAAGTAGACGTAAGCGTTGCCGTCCCCCGGGGCGACCGCGTACAGCCGGGCGTAGGCCCCGTCCGTAGCATCGGCCACCGGCGACAGGTCGGAAAGCGCGGCGGACGACCTCACCACCGATGGTGCCGCGTGGGCTGGTGGCGCTACGCCCAGCATCGTCACGGCCGGCGTGAGGCCGGCAAGCAGAGTGAAAGTCCGTCGAAGTCGCATCTTGATGTTTCCTTCCGGTTGGTCGCTCATGGTTCGGAGCGAGTACTGGTTCACGACGGCAGGCAGCCGTCTGGGGCAGATACCGGGACGGAGAAGTCGCTGGCCGAAGCGCCCAGGCCGGAGACGTTTGTGACCACCATGTGCACGGGGCCCCCGCCGTCGTTCCTCGCCATGTGAGGGTTCGGTCCGCCGATGTAGGCGTCGCCCGCCGCATAGGTGCGCCGTATGCAGTCATCGTCGTAGACGGCCAGCGTCCCCGAGACCACAGTCACGACGTGCGTGCCTTCGTGCCGGTGCCAGCCGCTGCTTTGACCGGGCTCGTACACCGACGCGTACACGCTGACGCCAATCGGGGTCGCAAGGGATGAAGCCGCGAGCGGAGGCGCCGCCGGCGCCCCGTCGCTACCCGACCGACTGGCTATCATCCACGCGACGCCGAGACACAGTGCCCCCGCGATCGCGAGCACCCGCCCCAGCCAACCACGACCGGCCCGCTCCCCGGCGGAGAGCGGGCCGGTCGTGGTTGGCGGCGTGATTGTCACCATCGCTGTCTGCTCCCGCTCCCCTTGGCTACTGGACACACCGTGACGATGAAGGTCGAGCCTTGAGCACGCCTTGAACCCCACTGGAACGGGCGGTCCCAGCCACCGCTCCAGTGCCACGCAAGGTTCGTTCAAGCGAGGCAGCACATCGTGGGAAACACCCGAGCGGTGGGCTCGGAGTGGACGGTCGTCGCCGACAGACGACACCAATACAGGGGGAATGGACATGAACAATGAACCGGCCGCGACGGCAGCTGGGCAAGGAACAAGCGTCCTCGCGGCAGGCGCCGGACGAACCTTCTCCAATGAAGACCAGGGGCAGCCGATCCCTCATCGGAACGAGGACCTCCTACGCAAGGTCTATGTCGCGTTCGCCACCGGCGACCTCGCCACTCTCGTCGGGCTCTTCACCGACGACTTCGAGTGGCACATGGCCGGTCAGTTCCCTCTGGCCGGCGATTACAAGGGTGCCGAGGAGGTCAAGGGCCTGTTCAGCAAGATCTTCGAGCTGCTCGGCCCCGACGGCTCACTCCAGCTGGATCCCGAGGAGATACTGGCCAACGACGACTATGCCATGGCCCTTGTGCACTACATCGGGCGTCGCGGCGACAAGGTCCTGGACATGAGAAACATCCACGTCTGGAGGGTGGCGGGCGGCGAGCTGGCCGAGTACTGGTTCCACCCGCGAGACCTGCGCGCCGTGGAGACGTTCTGGTCCTGAAACCTTCCGCAGGACTAGGCATTTGCCCGGGGCGAAGCCCGCCCCGCTCCTCCTAGGGTGCACCGCAGGTGTCAGAGGAGGGGAGAGGCAAGTGGGTTCGGTGCGTAACTGCCCGCGACAGGGGGCGTTGGCCCCACCGCCTGAGGCGGCGCAATTCCGGATCTTGGGAACGTTGGAGGTAATCGACGGATTGCGGTCGCTCGATCTCCACCGGCCCAAGCCGCTCGCGCTGCTGGCCATGTTGTTGCTGCACCCCAACCATGTGGTGTCGTCCGATCGGCTCGTGGAGGCACTGTGGGGCGACGGGCCTCCGCGTAGCGCCGCCAATACGCTCCAGAGCTACGTCTGCCTTCTCCGCCAGGTACTTGCACAGCTACGCGGAGGCGCGGCCATCCGAACCCACACCACCGGCTACATCCTCGCCGTCGACACGGAGCAGATCGACGCCCAGCGGTTCGAGCGCCTGGTAACGGAAGGAAGGGACGCGCATGCCTTGGGCGACGCCAGGCATGCGGCCAAGGTGCTCGGCGACGCGCTGGCCCTGTGGCGAGGACCGGCGCTGGCCGACTTCGCCTACGAAGGTTTCGCCGACGCCGAGGCCGCCCGGCTGGAGGAGTTGCGCCTGGCCACGGTGGAGCAACATGCGCAGGCCCAGCTGGCTCTCGGGCGGCACTTGCAGCTGACCTCCCCCCTCCGGGCGCTCGTCGCGGACCATCCCCTCCGGGAGCCCCTGTGGGCGCTGCTGATGCTCGCCCTGTACCGCTGCGGGCGACAGGCCGAGGCACTTCGAGCCTTCCAGGCGGCCAAGGCGGCTTTGCGGGACGAGCTCGGCATCGACCCCTGCCCGGCATTGTGCCGCATGGAGGCCGACATCCTGGCCCAGGCGCCGGCGCTGGAGTGGCCGGGCCACGCCGCTGTGCCCGCCCATTCAGCGACAGTCACCCCGATTCATCAAGCGCGTCTGCCGGCAGCCGTTGGCCGTGCCGGGCAGACGATGACCAGCCCCGGTCAGGGATGACGTCACTTGCCCCGGCGGGCTGCCCTTGGCTTCGCCTCGGTGGTGTGGGATCCTCGTCCTCACGGAAGAGGACTTCGTCGGACGGCGGCAGGAACTCACGGTCCTGGAGGACGCGCTCGAGGAGGCGCGGGCCGGCCGTCCGCGGGTCGTCCTGGTCCACGGCGAGCCGGGCATGGGCAAGAGTGCCCTGCTGCGGCGATTCCTTGGTGGCGTTCGCGGCATCCAAATCCTGCGGGCCAGCGGCGACGAGGTCGAGACCACGCTCGCGTATGGCGTGGTCGGCCAACTCCTAACCGGGCTGCCAGAGCCGTTGCCAGGTCCGCTTTCAGGCATCGGCGCAGCCGCCGTGGCAAGCCCCGATGCCCTTACCGTGGGCGCCGGCCTGGTGGAGCTGTTGGGCGTGCTCCAGGACGACGGCGCCGTCGTCGTGGTAGTCGACGATGCCCATTGGGGCGACGCGCCCTCGCTCCATGCGCTGACCTTCGCCCTACGACGCCTCCGGATCGACCGAGTGCTGGCCGTGCTTGCCGTCCGAGACGAGGCCCGGGACGCGATCCCCAGTGGTCTCCATCGCCTACTCGCCACCGACGTGGGTGCCGACGTGGCTCTCGGAGGGCTATCCGTGCCTGACCTGCGACAGCTGGCTTCCTACCTGGGCGCTGGCAAGCTGCCCACGGCGGCAGTGGAACGCCTATCCCGCCACACCGGGGCCAGCCCGCTCCATGTGCGGGCGCTGCTGGCCGAGCTACCTGTCTCCGCTCTCTTCGCCGAGGACCTGCCCGCGCCCCGCTCCTTTAGCGCGTTCGTCCTGTCGCGATTGGCCGCCTGCCCGTCGGACGCCCAGGCTTTGGTAGCGGCCGCATCGATCCTGGGCCTGCGTTCCGGCTTGGGCCTCGCTGCCCGCCTCGGCGGCGTAGATGACCCCCTCTCCGCCCTGGAAGCGGCCGACGGCGCAGAGCTGCTTCAAGCCAGCGCGAGCCCCGGAGCGAACGAAATCGGCTTCACTCATCCTCTCGTGCGGGGGGCCGTCTACCACCACATCGCCCCGACCCGCAGGGCGGCGCTGCACGCCCTGGCGGCCACCCTGGTCGAGGATGAAGGCTCGGCTTTGCGCCACCGGGTGGCGGCCGCTCCCGCCGACGACGCCGAGCTGGCTCGAGAGGTCGCGGCCTTCGCCAACCGGGAGGCCCGGCGAGGGGCGTGGGCCGCGGCCGCCTCCGGCTTCTTATCCTCCGCCCGCCTCAGCCCCACGAGGCCGGAGCGCGAACGGCGGTTCATCGAGGCGGTGGACTGCCTTCTGGTCGCCGGGCACTACGCCGAAGCCGGCGCGCTGGCCGAGGGCCTCCTGCACTTCGCCGACGGCCCCCGCCGCCGCTGGGCGCTCGGCCAGCTGGCCTTCGTGACCGGTCGCCTTGACGAAGCCGAGCCGCTGCTCCTGAGTGCGTGGGAGGCCACCGACAAACAAGCCGAAGCTGAGCTGGCGGCGCGCATCGCCACGCAGCTCGCCGCTGTCTACATCAAGCGGGCCTGGGGTTCCCACACCGTCGAGTGGGCGCGCCGGGCGCTCGGCGCCGCGCCCGACCTCAGCGTCGGCGTGGCCACGCCGCCCTGGTTGCTCGTGCTCGGGCTCGCCCTCAGCGGCCGAGCCGAGGAGGGCCTGTCGCTGGTGGACCGGTTGCCGGACCACCACGGGGAACCGGACGCCCGACAGGTCGAGTGGCTGTCTGGCCGGGGGACGGTCAGGATGTGGACCGACGACCTTCGGGGCGCCGCCGACGACCTCATGACAGTGGCAGAGACATGCCGCCGGCGAGGGCCGTTCAACCTCGGCGTGATCGCCACCTACTACCTCAGCGACACCGAGTACCGCCTCGGCGATTGGGACGAAGCAGTCCTCCACGGCGAGCTCGCCGTTTCGGCCGCCGAGGCGGCCGAGCAGGCGTGGGTGCTGGCCATCCCCCATGCCGTCGCCAGCTTCCCTCTGGCCGCGCGCGGCGAGTGGGAACAGGCGGAACTCCACGCCCGGGCTGCGGCAGAGGCGGCCGCAGTCCTCGGTGTGGTTGCCGACACCCTGTGGGCCGCGGTGGCCCAAGCCCGGATTGCGTTCGCCGCCGGAGACTTCGCCGCCATCGTCACCGCCTTGGCCCCTTTGCGGGAGCTGGCCGCTGGCGGGCCGGGTATCGAGGAGCCGAACCTGCAGCCGTGGCGCGAGCTGTACGCCGACGCGCTCGTCCGGCTCGGACGCCTAGAGGACGCAGAGGAGGTCCTGGTTCCGTTGGAGTCGCTGGCCGCCGAGCGTGACCGCCGCTCCTCTCTGGTGGGGGCCGCCCGGGTCCGCGGTGCGCTAGAAGCCGCCGCCGGCCGCCATGACGACGCTCACGCCGCGTTCGAGGCCGGGCTGGCCCACGCCGCGCACGTCGAGATGCCGTTCGAGCGAGCGCTCCTCGAAGACGCGTATGGGCGCTTCCTACGACGAGCGGGCGAGCGACGGTTGGCGAGGGAACGGCTCGGGGCCGCCCACCAAACGTACGTACGTCTGGGGGCGCGCCCGTTCATGGAGCCGGTCGAGCGAGAGCTGGCGGCCTGCGGGCTGACTCCTGCCCGCCGGTCACCGGCCCGCCATCTCGAGCTTACGCCCCAAGAGCTCGCCGTGGCCCGGCTGGTGGCGACGGGCAAGACCAACCGGGAAGTGGCGGCCGAGCTGGTCGTCAGCGTCAAGACGGTCGGCTATCACCTCGGCAACGTCTTCACCAAGCTGGGGGTGTCGTCCCGGACCGAGCTGGCCGCTCACTTCATCGCCTCCGGAACCTGAGCCGGGCACACATGGCGAGTTTCGAGCGGGCGGTCGGAGTGCCGGGTACCGCCGTTCACCCCTCGACGGCTCTTCGCAGGTTCTCCAGTGTCGTCGCCATGCCTTTGGAGATGTCGGGTGCACGGATGGCCTCGAAACCCTCGACGCCTCCGAACATGGAGCGGCCCCCTTCACCGAGATCAACCTCCACCTCGTTGACGACCCGGGTCCCCGGGCCCTCCGGGCTCAGGTGGAACCACCATTGGACCCGCCGGACCGGAAATGGTGGCGCGTTGACCCACGACAGCGTGGTCGGCGGGTCGTAGGTGACCACCATCGCCCGGGCCGTGTACTCAGCGTGCTGGTCGCCAACATCGACGGCCTCATCAGCTTCGATGACCGAACCAAGGGCGGTCGGCCCGTCGGTCACCATCCGCACCTCGACCAGCTCGCCGCTGCCTGCCAGCTCCCGGTGCTTCAGAAAGTCGCCGACAACGGCGAACACTTCCTCTGGGGCGGCGTTGATCAGTGTGTCTTTGCTCTCATGCCAATCCGCCATCATTCCCTCCAGGGCGCCGGTGACGCCCCCCAACGGATCTCGCTGATGTCACGTCACCCAGAGCGGTCAGATTACCTCGCCGTGAACCGGGCGAACTGGAACAGCCGGGTGCCCCTTCACGTGGCGGCGTACGGCGTCGAGCGGTTTCCGGAAGACCGCGCACCTGTCCGACGTCGTCCGGTTCGTTATTCCGCGGCTAGGAAGTGTCGAAGGGCTCAATGTGGTCCACCTTCAGTGCCACATCGGGACCGACACCGTGTCGTTGGCTCGGCTCGGAGCCTTGTTGGTGACAGGGCTCGACTTCTCGGCTCCGGCGCTCGCCGCTGCTCTCGAGCTCGCTGACACCGTCGGCCGCAACATCGACTTCGTCGAGAGCGGGCTGTACGGCGCAGTCGAGGCGTTAGGGGTGGCCCAGTTCGACCTGGTGTACACCGGAATTGGTGCGCTGTGCTGGCTACCGGACGTTCGGCGGTGAGCCGAGGTGGTGGGCGTTTCGGGGCACCGTGTCGGCGGGTGAACGCCGTCATTGTGGGATGCGCACCACGACCAGAATCATCGGGGCCGACGGCTACTGCCTCCGAAGGGGCCGCGCGATGCTGGCCTGATGGACGAGCGAGAACTGGACTGCACCGACGGTCCGCCGCTGATCGGATGGCGGTTGTTTCGAGTACGCCATGGGGCGAGCGGTCCCATGCTCTCCGCCCCCCTTATCCATGACCCCGACTTCGAACTGTTCCCCTCGATCGAGATCGCGGCAACGTGCTACGACCACGACCATCCGGCACCGGCGCCCAGTTGTCGGTGCGGGCTGTACGTGGCGATAGAGGGGACCCTCGACTCGCTGGCGGGATACCTGCTGGACAGCACGCACGACCATGATCCAGTCGTGTACGCCGAGGTTGCTTGCACAGGCCGCTTGTTCGTCGACAAGCGCGGCGTGCGCGCAGAGTGCATCGAGATCCTTGCGCTCGCCGCATCGCCGTCGGCGTGGCCCGATCCAAGGACGTACGCCGAGGCTGTGGCTGCCCTGACCGGACGCTACGGCGTCGCCATCCGCGATCTCGACGTCGTACCGGAGTGGGTCCTCACGAACGTGATGCCGCACGGCGCGCCCCAGGACGACGCAACGCTTGACCTCGACGCAGTGATGGTCAGGCTCCAGACGCCCGGATGATCTCGGACCCCTTGTCCCGAATTCCTGGCGAGCCAACATGATCTGCCGCGTGTAGATGGAACCCATCACCGGAGTACGGGGGCACCCGAGTCCATGACTGCCCTAGTTGTTGTGGGACGCCGAGGCGCTGCAGCGACGCCACGCCCATGGAGCATGGGGGCGCCGTTCAGGGTTCGGCTCAGTGCGGCGCACCGCCGCCCTGGCAGCGCGATGATGGCGAGGTGCGTCGCTACGGCCGGCTCGCGCTCATCGGTGCGGTGGCCGCTTCCATCGCCGGGGTCGGAATCGGCTATCCGTCGTTCCACAACGACCCCCGCGCTCGCCCGTCATTGCATCGATTGAACCTCGATCGGGCGACGACCGAGGCGCTTGCCCGGTTGAAGGGAAGAACTTTGTGACCGTCCCATACCTGATCGGAAAGCACGTGCTCGACGCCGCCGCAAGAGCACGAGCGAGCGGCCTACAACTGGTCGGAACCGGCGTGTCGGGCGGCGATCCCGCCGGCGCCTCTGCGAAAGTAGTTGCACAGAAGCCGCCAGGCGGCATTCGGGTGCCGGTCGGCTCCTGCATTGGCTTTCGAACGCGACTCTGAAAGGCGTTGAAGTCCGGCGACGCATCCCAAGGCCTGCGATCAGGGGCTCCTTTCCGATCCACCCGCGCGCCCTTATGGGGCAGCGACCCCTTAGGGACGATGGCCCTGGACTGCCGTGCCGAGAGTCCGGCGGACATCGAACTCATGGTGTAGGGCGTCGTGCAAGTTGGACAACGCGACGTCGGCCCAGGTGTACCGGCCGCGTTCCGGGTGGTCGAAGACGACCTCGGCCGCCCGTGCGACGTCGATGGCGGTAAGCCAATCTGCCACCGCTCGATCGAGAGACCAGAGGGCGCCCTGGATCGCGACGGCGTCGTAGTGGCGCACCTCGGCGAGATCGTCCTGGTCGTACACGGCTATCTGCCGACCGCCGCCGCGTGCGACGCCCACGAGTCTTTCGGCGGAGATGCGCAGATTGTCAGCCACATGGCAGACATACGCCGTAACCGACCAGGTCAAGCCGGCGCCGATCGATGTCCCGTCTGACACACCGACGGCCTCTCGGAATCGCGCTGGCACGCCGGCCATCATCCCAGGGGCTTCCTCGGGCGGGAGTGCCCATGAGAAGCGGCATTCTCGACACGGCTCGCCCCACGTAGTCGCCCCCCACTGGTTCACGAACGCATTCTCGTCGCAGTCCTCAAGCCGGCGTTTGGAGGCAGTCAGGTCCCGCGCACGGGCGCGTGTTAGGGGACGCGCTTGCGGAGCCGTGTGAGGCGGGCAGACCGAATCGGTCGCAATGGGGATAGCCAGCGCCCGCGCTCGCGAGAGTGGTTGCGCCTCTTCCCGAACTGGGCGAAGAGCGTCATCGAGCGCTATGCGCTGCCACGCGAGTGGCGAGCTTGTTGAGCGCCATCGTCCATCCGGCGGCACCCGGGGAGTCCGCGGGAATGCCGGCGTGGGTCATCACCATCTTGGTGCGGCCGCCGAGGTCCTCGAGTTCGACGATGACCTCGGTCGTGGTCGGATGTCCGTCGGGCATGCCGACCTCGGCGGCCGACAAGACGTTGCCGCTCTCGTCGGACATCGACTCGGTGTAGGCGAGACGTTGGTTCTCGACGACGTCGCGGTACTCACCAATGAACCACATCTGCATCGGGCCGCCCGGGGTCTCGACGTCCACGCGAACGAGACGGGCGCCGCCGACTCGCACGTCCATCTTCGCGACCGGGATCGTGGCGCCGTCCGGGCCGTACCACGCTTTGAAGTGTTCGGGTTCGGTCCACATCTTCCAGATGAGATCGACGGGTGCGTCGAAGTTGCGCTCGATCACTACGGCGTCCTTGGCGGTGTTGTCGTCGGTCATCGTGTTCGTCCCGTCTTTCGTCGCGGTCGGAGTTGCTTCAGGTAGTCGTCCATGCGGTCGAAGCGGGCCTCCCACACGGGCCGGTACTGTTCGGCCCAGGTCGAGACCTCCTCGAGCGGTGTGGGGTCGAGGGCGCAGGGCCGGAACTGCGCGCGTTGGCTCCGCACCACCAGTCCCGCCCGCTCGAGCACCTTGATGTGCTTGGAGATCGCCGGAAGCGTCAGGTCAAACGGCTCGGCGAGCTCGTTAACGTTCGCTGCCCCTTCCGCCAGCCGGGCTAGGATTGCTCGCCGTGTCGCGTTGGACAACGCAGCGAAGGTCTCGTCGAGTCGGTCGTCGTCCGTCACGAGGGTCAAGGCGCGCCTGCACTGTTCTGATCGGCTAATTAACTAATATGGAAAGTACGCCTGACTCCGGCGGGCTGTCAAGGTCTGGCGGCGGCCGCCCGGCCCTCGACGTCCAGGTCGTTCCCATGAAGGCGCGGTCGGTATAGACCGGGTCGGACATGGGTGAAGGCGAACTCGACGCAGTGCGCACGATCGCGCTCGCCCTGCCCGGAGTCAGCGAGCGGATCAGTCACGGCGAGCCGTGCTTCTTCGTGCGCCGGCGGCCGTTGTGCTACTTCCACGACGATCACCGCGGAGACGGAAGGATCTCGCTGTGGTGCCCCGCTCCGCCGGGCGTCCCCGACGAGCTGACCAGTAGCGAACCAAGCCGATTCTTTCGGCCCACGTCGTCGAAGTCGGGCGTCTTCGCCAGGTGGCTCGGCATCTACCTCGACACGGACGGCGGCGACCGGGTCGACTGGAACGAGATCGCCGGCATCATCGAGGACGCATTTCGAACAGTTGCCCCGCGCGCGCTGATCGCTGAGCTCGACCGTCGTTGACGCCCGTCGACATGGTCGTCCGCGATCCAGGGTTTGCGCGAGCTTCCAGAACTGGCTCCACGCCGTCGACCGGTCATGCGATTCCCAACTGGCGTGCCTTCCGGTGGTTGACACGTCGACTCGAACTCTCATAATAGGAGGATACCCTCGTTCTGAGACAAGGAGTCACATGTCCAATATTGACGTGTTCCGCACATACCTCGAGCGCTTCAGCGGCGGCGATGTCGCCGGC
>JAHFUP010000176.1 GCA_023265025.1 Acidimicrobiia bacterium
GACCATCCCGACCTTGTTGACAACGCATCCCTGGCCGAGCTGGCCTACGGGCCGGGCGGGGTGTCAGCGTGACCGGGCGGACACCGCTTGCCCGGGTCGGCGACCCGGGGCCGTGGAGGTTCGAGGGGGCGTGCGTGTCCGCCGACGACCCGTCCCTCTGGTTCGCCGGCGCTGACGAGCCGGGACAGACGGTCGCGACGATACGGAAACAGCGGGAGGCGGTGGAGATATGCCGGGGCTGCCCGGTGCTGGCCGAATGCCGCGACCATGCGCTCCGGACGAACGAACTGTTCGGGGTTTGGGGTGGACTGTCACCGTCGCAACGCAAACGGATGAGAGCGCAGAGAAGGGCAACACGATGAGTGACGGGATCACGACTGTGAGGATGCCCACCCGCTACCTGTTGGAGAAGGTAGAACACCTTGTCCGGCTGACCGACAGGTTCGACGGCGGGAACGCCGACGTGTCCGTGTGGTGGCTCAGGGAGATAGCCGAGACGGCGGAGATGATCCGCGGCGAGGGCGAATGGTGGATCGCCGAAGCGGTGAGACGCGCGGTTGCCGAAGAGGACCGGGAGAACAGTGGAGGAGAGACACCGTGACCGACTGGGGACCGCTCATGTCTGAGGACGCCGACTGGTGGGCGGTCCCGGGCCACGTCCCGCCCGCCCGCATGCTCCGGCAGCTCCTCGACGAGGGGATGCTCGACGGGCTCCTCGACGACGCCGACATCGAGTACGGCCAACCGTGCGGACACGGCGACGACTGCGACTGCTCGGGCTGGGTGGTCCCGTGGCGGCGGGTGCTGCTCCGCTGGGCACGGGACATCCGGCACGCTTGGGTGAGTCCATATGACGAAGACCTGACCGTGGAGTCCGGCTTGTGGTTCGAGTGCGACGCCGACCACCCGGGGGCCGAACCGGCGACGGTGTGGACGTGGTGACCGTGGCAACGATCAGACCAGTTGGAACATGTCCGGACGCTTCGGAGCACCGGCACGGGAAGGAGAACCGATGACATCGTTCACTGCCGCATCCGGGCCGCTCGACGACACGCGGCGAGCGTTCGAACTGCTAGCGGTCGAGAGGGCGCTCATCTACCTCATCTACCTTGTCGAGCGGGCTGGGGTGGCGGACGACCCACGGAGCGAGGAGTGGTGACCATTCGGCATCCCGCCAAGTTCTCGACCCCGATCCTCAACGTGCTCAACGAGGTGATCCCCGACGGGCTCGTGCTCGACCCGTTCGCGGGAACCGGCCGCATTCACATGCTCGCCCGGCCGGGACGGAGCATCGTCGGGGTGGAGATCGAACCGGAGTGGGCGGGCATGCGCCCGGGCACGATCGTCGGGGACGCACTCAGGCTGCCGTTCGGGGACGGGACGGTCGACTGTGTCGCCACCAGTCCAACCTACGCGAACAGGATGGCCGACCATCATGACGCGAAGGACGGGTCGAAACGGCTCACCTACCGGCACACGCTCGGCCGACCGTTGCACACGAACAATTCGGGGCAGCTCCAATGGGGTAAGAAATACCGGGTGTTTCACCGGGCGGCATGGGCGGAAGCGGACCGGGTGCTGGGACCGTCGGGAGTGTTCGTGCTCAACATCTCCGACCACATCCGCAAGGGGAAGGTGATCCCGGTCGCCGAGTGGCATCGGGACACTATCCGTGGAATGGGCTGGACGGTGTGCCGGGAGATCCCAGTGGAGACCGACCGGATGGGATTCGGCGCGAACGCTGACGTCAGGGTGGACTTCGAGATGGTGTACGTGTTCAAGAGGGAGGACCACCCACACCCCGCTTGACATGTCGGGGGGAGTGGCTAGGGTGGTGTCAACCAGCGACGGAGGGCAAACGGATGACCAAGAAACTCACCGAACTCACCGACAGTCAGCGGGACCGGATGGCCCCGTACGCGGCCGAGTGGATCGACCGGACACTCCACGAACCGGTAGACCGGGCGAAAGTGGAGTGGGGGATCACGGAATGCTACCGGCTGATCGGGTTGGCGCCGCCCCGGGTGGTGTGGGTGTCGTCGCCCCTGGCTGTCGCACTGGCCGGACCGATCGCCGCACACTTGGTCGACGGCACGGTCCGCGGGGCGGTCGACGGGGCTGTCCACGGGGCGGTCCACAGGGCGGTCGACGGGACGGTCTACGAGACAGTCCACGAGAATGTCCGCGGGGTGGTCACCAGCGCGGTCGACGGGGCGGTCCACAGGGCGGTCGACGGGACGGTCTACGAGACAGTCCACGAGAATGTCCGCGGGGTGGTCACCAGCGCGGTCGACGGGGCGGTCCTCGGGGCGGTTCGCGGGGTGGTCGGCGGGGCGGTCCGCGAGACGGTCGGCGAGACGGTCGGCGAGACGGTCGGCGGGGCGGTCGACGAGACGGTCGGCGACGCGGTCGGCGGGGCTGTCGACAGGCCGGTCGGCGGGACGGTCGACGGGGCGATCAACAGGGCTGTCGGCGGGGCGGTCCACAAGGGATGGCACCGGTA
>JAHFUP010000177.1 GCA_023265025.1 Acidimicrobiia bacterium
CGCCGACCTCAGCACCACCGACACCGTCTATCCCGGCACCGACCTCGTCCTCCGCTACAGCGTCAAGGAGCCCTGAGCACCGCAGGGACTACTGCGCGTAGGTCAGGAGTCCTGGACTCAAGCCGGCATGCATGGGACAGAGCCGAGTGCCCCCGCCAAGCTGATCACGCGCATCATGGCCGAACATGGTTCGCTGGACAGGTGCTTGAAGGACTCGCGGAGGTCCCCTGGGACGCGCTTCACCACGCCTACGGCACGGCGGAGGACGTTCCCGACATCCTCCGCCGCCTCGTCGCCCCACAGGAGAGTGCCGAGGAGGCGGTCGGCGAGTTGTTCTGCAACATCTGGCACCAGGGCAGCCTCTACGAGGCGACCTCCTACGCCGTGCCCTTCCTGATCGAGATCTTCGACTCGCCGTCGCCGGTGCGAACGGACGTGGGCTACCTGCTCCGGTGCATCGCCGACGGCACCTCTCACCACGCCGTCCACCGCCACCGCGACCGGGAGTCCGAGGCCGAGCGCATCGCCCAGGATGCCCACGAGGCCGACGAGCGGACCTGGGTCGGCGACGCCCACGCGGCGGTCAACGCCGGCATCGAGACCTACCTGCGGCTACTCGCGGACCGGACCCTTGATGACCAGGACCGGGTGGTGGCCGCGTCGGTGATCGGGGGTTGCCGGGAGCGCCGAAGTCGAGCGCTCGCGGGCCTGCTCGACGTGGTCTCGAGCGAGCCTCCCGGCGACGTGCGGGCGGGCATCGTTCGCGCCATCGATGACCTCCTGGACGCCGATCACCCGCCGACCCGCGCCGCCGTCGACCTTCTGCGTGCCGCCTCTCACGACGCCAGCCACCCGCTGACCCAGGGGCTGGCCATCGTGGCTCTCCTGCGCGCCGGCCACCACCTCGCCGTCGCCGACGTCGACCTTGCCGGACGGCTGGCGGTCGCTTCCGTCGAGATGGTGCGCTTGCCGTGGGAGGAGCGCGACGCGCACCACCTGTTCGACCGGGCCGGCGAGGCCGCCCCGCCCGACCTGCGGCTTCGAGCGGCAACGATCCTGATGGGGTCATCGGTAACGGCTCACCGCAAGCAGGGCATATGGCTGGCCTCCTCGGTGGCGGAACGCTGGCGGGCGCCGACGCCCGAGGTCGTCCGTTCAACGGCGCCACGAGTGACGGACCCCGACGCCGAGGTTCGCAAGACGGCGGCGATGTGGCTGGGCCGACTCGGTGACGCCACCGTACTGGCGGCGGACGCCTTCGCCGAGGCGGTGCGGCGTTATCCCGAGGAGGTCTGGGCTCTTCGGGCGCTGGCCAAGATTCGTGATCCACGGGCTTTGCCCTCGCTCCAGACCGTGTTCAAGGAGGACGACTTGGAGCGCCAGGCACAGCTGATCGAGTTCATCGGACCGTTCGCCCCTCAAGTTCTTCCGGACCTCCTCCACCAGGTCCGCAGCGGAACCTCTGGCCGAGGAGGGAGCCCGTGGGGCGTCAACCTGCCCATCTGGCGCGTCGCCGCCATCGGGCGGTTCGGCCAGCATGCCGTCGATCTCGGCGGCCTGGAGGTCCTGGTCGGCCTCCTCGACCGGTCCGTGCATCTCCACCGGGCCGCATTACTGGCCTTGGGATCGTTGGGTTCGGTTGCGGCACCTGCCGTCGGCGCCGTGCAATCTGCGGCTGACCACTGGAGCGGGCTTGCTCGCGCCATCGCCGTCGAGGCGCTCTGGAGGATCTCGCGGGAGCCGGCTCGGGTAATCGGTGCGCTCACGGACCTCGTCGACGACGAGGAGGCGAGAGAGTTTGTCTTCCCGGTCATCGCCGAGATCGGGCCGCCGATGGCCCATGTCCTCCCGCGCCTCCAAGGGCTCCTCGCCGCCAGCCCTCTGTCCATGCGGCTGATCGAGGCCGTCGCCGCCCTCGACGCCGAAATGGCCACCGGGTTCCTCCCGCTCGTCCGCGACCGCTGGCGTGCTCGGACGAGCGACTCGGACGCGACCTTCCGCATGCTTGGGCGGATGGGCCCGGCGGCAGCCGGCGTCCTCGACTTGCTGCAGGCGGACATCGAGTCCGAGGAGCGGGTCACCCACCGCCACTCGGCTGATGTAATCGAGGAGGACGAGGCCTGGGTGTGGGCCTGCCAACGGGTGGTGGACCGGACCGCCGGCCTGTCCTGACCTACCCGGCGACCGGCGAGGCGAGATGATGCCCACGATGGCGGCGGTCGGCTCGGCGCCAAGTGCCAGTTACCCATCAGGACGAGAACCGACATCACACGGGTTCCGTACGCATAGCTGAGGCGCGCGGCACGCCGGCGACAGCTGAACCCTGTGCCGACGGCCCGCGATAGGTGGCAGTCGAACCCGGCCCTGGATGCTGTTCATACGGGATAGGCCGCGACCGATCGCTGCGGAAACCGCGACGTCTGGCCAGCGGCTAGCCGCCGGCTCCGTCGAGGTACATCCGGAAGCCCTCCGCCTCTGCCTCGAATCC
>JAHFUP010000042.1 GCA_023265025.1 Acidimicrobiia bacterium
TCATCGGAAACTATCTCGCTGAACTTTTCGACCCCCCCTGGGGTCGTCACCATTTCCGCGACCGCGTCGGTCGTTGCACTCGACGTGGGAGGCCGACGCGCCGGCCGAAGTTGCATGGCCCGCAAGCGGGGAGCAGTCGCCCACGCCATGCCAGGGGGTTGCCCACAGTGTGTAGCGGCGGCTCGTGGTCTGCTGTGGTGGCGGTGGCCCCGCACCAGTGGCACCGAGGGCGACTGGCCAGCAGCGCAGCCCGTGCCCGTTGGTAGCTGGCGCCGTAGCCCCGTGCCGTCGTGGTGAGCTTGACCCTCATCCGGGCAAACTCCCCCTGCATACCGGAGCGTCGCGACATAGTGCCACATCCGTACGACAGACATCGAGCATGGTGCAGGTAAGGCGGATGAGCGACCGGCGGCGGCGGTCGGGCCTGTACGTCCGGTCGAGCACCCAGCCAGCACGCTTGAAGCAGTAGCCGGGATTGGCACTGCGGACCTTGGCTGTGTCGACATAGGTCGACCATCCATGCCTAGGCCTGTCCGTCCACAGCCTGCACGTCAGGTCCATTGCCTCGAGGATCAGTGCCGAGCTGAGCGCCGAACCCTCATTGCGGAACACGGAGCAGCGCCAGGAATCCATCCCGTCCTGCGGGAACTCTGGCCACGTAGTCACCCACACAGCACGCTCATCCTGGGCGACCAACACAAGGCGGCGGTTAGGCCCCCCCAGCTTGCCGGACCCGATGCTCGAGCGCCGCCTGCTGTAGTGCCGGTCAGCCATAGCGCAGGCAGCAGCATCTCGGCACGAGCGGACCTGCCACAGCCCGGCCGACTCCATCCCGGGCAACACCATGGCCATCAGGGCACCCAGATGGCCCAGAGTCGGCACGCCGGACATTGGCGCTGGTCATGGGTAGATGCCATCTTTGCCGCCCATTCGTGCCATGCGAGGTAGCCACGCGGGCACGGGGTGTGGTTCTCCACTTCTAGGCAGGAATCGGCAAGCCTCTCGACGCCGCCGATGATGGCCCGAGGAATGCGAGGCATTACCGCACCAGCCCGGCGTTGCGCATCCGGTCCCACGCGTCGTGGTGGGTCTCGCCGTTGCGCACGGTCATGCCTGCACCGCTTGGTGGCGGACCACTTCGAGCATGGTGGACACGAGCGGGCCGAGGCGCTCCTCGAGGAGACCGAGGTTGCGCTCGTCGAGGTCGATGCCGACCACGTCTCGGCTCAGGCCAGACGCTACGACAGCGGTAGTGCCCGAGCCCATGAACGGGTCGAGGACCACACCCGGGCGCCAGCCCTCGCCGGCGTGGAAGCCATCCGTCCGGCCGCGCCATGCGGCGGCCAAGGCCTCGGCCTGCATGCGCTGCTCCCGTCGGTACAGAGCCTTGGCTGCGTCGCCCTCGGCCGCACGCTCGGCCTTCTGTGCTGACCGGAGCACAGCGAGCGTGGGTCGCCAGTCGGGCGCCCACATGGCGCCTTCCTCGGTGCCGGGGCACCCGCAGGTGGTCCAGCCGAGGGTGGTGGATGCTGCGACCACCCCGCCGTCGTTCGACTTCCGTTCACCGCGTCGGCCCTTCTCATTCCCGCCCCACGCCCAAGCGTCCAGGTCGGCGACCTCAGTCCCATCCCGCACGTACCCAGACGTGAACGTGATCCGCCTCGACGGCACGCCGCACGTCCGGCACACCCGGCGCGGGCACATGGCCTGGATCGGGCGAGTAAGCAGGTCCGTCGGCCAGGTGGCGAAGTGTGCGCCGGGATAGCCCTTCGGGTTGACCAGCCACCAGTCGAGCGGGGGCGCGCCGGCGGGGTTGGCGTTGACGCGTTCGTTGAAGTGGGCGCCCTCTATACCCTTGCCGTCGCCCCTGTTGTCGGCAGCGTTCTTGGCCCCGTTCGTCCCCTGGTTCCTGTGGGCTTGTGCCGGCGTCCGCACGGCGTCGAGGTCGAACCAGCGGGACCGGCCCTTGCACGCGATCGTCAGGTAGCTGGTCGCCGCCCGGAAGCGTGCGTCGCCCGTCCCCTCCTCGGGCGTACCGCCACCGAGGCTACCGACGGGCGGGTTGTTGCGGACCCACGCCACGACGTTGCGCACCCGCCACGGGTCGGTCGAGCGCTCGGGGTCGAGCATGTTCCGCCCGTAGGCCAGGCTGGCTGCGTAGAGGTGCGGGATGATGCACATGCTCTTGTCGAGCGGCCAGCCTGGGCGTTGAGCCGTTGACCTTCCCGGTCCAGTACGAGGTCCGGCGTCGGGCTGGTTGAAGCGGGAATTGCGCGGCTTTAGCCGCCCCCGATGGGCATCAGCCGGTGCTACTGGTGTACCGGCCGGCGCCATGTCACTCTCATGCCCATCGGGGGGGCGGCCCCCCATGCTAATCGAGGCCAGTGCGTCTTCGAGTTCATCAGCGAGAGATGCGACCGTTGACCGACCCCGACGAGTCGACCCGTCGAAGCGGGCTTGCCCGTCCCGCAAGCCGTCAGCGTTGTAGTCGCCCCCGGCTCCGCCGCTCCCGGCCATCGTGTCGCCCAGCTCGGTGCAGATCGACCCGTGCGGCGCCAGCACGCGGGCGAAGCCTTCGGTGACGTCGAGCAGGGTGTCGAGGAACTCCGCCGGCGTCGGCTCCTGGCCGATCTCGAGCGCCTTGTCGGGATGGTCGGCAGGCAGGTACGACCGCAGAGCGAGGAACGGCCAGCTCGTGAGCACGAGGTCGACCGACCCAGGCTCCATGGAATCCAGCACGGAGCGCACGTCGCCGATGTGCATGCGGATCATGAGCTGCGCAGCACCTTGCCGGCGTGGCCGCACGTCCGGCACGCCTTGCGGGCCTCTCGGCTGGCGTCGTGGCACTCCGGGCAGTCGACCTCGACGAGCTTGGGATCGACGCCACCATGCCAGCGCACCCGCCGGCCGGCAGCATGCGCCGTGACCTCCTCGAGCGTGGGCAGCCGGCCAGCTCGGCTCGGCCAGGTGAACTGGTAGCACCACTCGCACAGCCGTAGCGTCCGGACCTCGGGCTTTCGCTTGGTCGACGGGCCCGACACCACGACGCGGGTCCCGTAGGCCGGGCACCAGTGGCCGGGTACCGGTGCGCAGAGGTCGCACCCAGGGTCGGTCAGCTTCACCACGCCGGCCTTGGGCTCGCAGAGGCGCACGTAGGTGTCCCAGGCCCGGCAAGCGGCATCGAGCGACGAGGAGACCTCCCGCAGCCACTTGCGGCGCTCCCGCTCGGCGGCGTCCTCCGGCGCCGAGCGGGAGTCGTCGCTCGAGCCGGCAGAGACCGACCGCCGGCCGCTCGGGTAGCCGCCGGCGAAGTCGCCGAGGCGCCGCTCGAGCGCCGGCCGGCCGTGAAGCATGGCGGCGCTGACCTGGACCAGGGCGGCTAGCGGGTCGCCCTCCTTGCGCGGGTCCCACTCGACGAGCTTCACCGGCGAGCCTTGGCCGCTTCGGCCGCCAGCCGGAGTGCTTCCCTGGCGCCGGCGACACCTTGGCGCTGGGCCTCGAGGTCGACCTCGGGATCGGGGCCCGGCGCCTCGTCGACGGGCTCGGGCCGTGGCCAGTGGCGCTCGCGGATGTCCAGCCCGTTGTCGGTGGTCATGACGGCACCCACGACTTCGACAAGCATTGCCCTCCCTTGAACGGCGCAGGCTCGGATAGGGGCACGACATCTGCCAGGAGCCAGGCGAAGCGGCCCGGCCTGAAGTCGCCGTAGGGGCGCTGGTTCTCCACGGACTGCTGGACATAGCCGGCGTGTAGGTGCAGGTCGGTGGTCGTTACAACCAGGTGCTGAAGGGGGCCGGTCGGTGTCGGGCACAGAGGCACCATCGGCACCACGTCGACCAACGTGCAGGTGGCGACGATGGCCCCGAGGGGAAGGGGCAGGTCGGCCGGTGCGCCGGCGATGCCGCTGGCGTAGTGCTGGGCTGACCACCCGGCCCCGTCCTTGAACGCCAGCCAGTCGCCGAGGCGGACACCCAGATCGTCGGCGTCCGCGTCCGGCTGCATGGCAGCAGCGTGGATGGCCAGCGGCCCCCGGTACTTCGTCGACCAAGAGCGGGTCTCAATGGTCTTGACGCCGATGGCGATGAGCGACGCCCACGGCTGGTGAAGCGACAGGACGGGGATCGAGCCAGCGGGCCTCATCGTGTCCTCCTCGGCACGGCGATCGAGATACGGGCGCCGGCGTGGTTCGCCCGGGCGTGGCGCTCGGCCGCCGGCCACGAGTCGAACACCGGCCTGTCGGCGCACGCCTCGCACGTCCAGCGGGTCAGCACCATGGGCTTCACCGGCGCCCCGGAAGCGGCCCGCGTAGCTGAGCGAGAATCTCCTCCGGCTCCAGTGGGCGGACCTGCTGAGGCAGAGGAGCATGCCGGCGCACGCAGAGGCCCACCAGCACGAGGGTGACCGACTGCATGGCGATGAGCACGCAGAGCAGGCCGGCCATCACCGGACACCCTCCCGCATCTGCGCCAGGGCCATCCTGGCTACGGCGGGGTCGACGTCGGCCGAAGGCGGCTCGGGCTCGTAGCGCCTCGGCACTGCCGGGTTCCGAGCGGGCGCCGGCATCGGCTCCAGCCTGTCACAGACCTCGGCCGGTGACGCCCCTTCGGCCAGGAGCCGAGCGACGTCGTCGCCGAGCTCGTCACGGATCTGCGGCAGGAGCGTGGAGCGGTAGGCCCGTGGGTTAGCGATGGCTGTCCGGCTTAGGGCGATCCGGCGATCGGCGATGAGTGACACGGCTCGAGCTGCCTCCTGTCGGGATTTTTCGTCGTCGTCCACAGCCGGCGCAGCAACACGATTTAGTGACGACGACGACGAGTTATTAGGGGTCGGGTCGGGTCGGGTCGGGAACGGTGGGACTCCGCCCGGAATCCGAACGGAGTCCGCAGTTTGTCCGTGCGGACTCCCGCCGGACTCCTCCCGGACACCAACTTCTGTCCGGGAGGACATAATGCGCCCGTCGGCTCCACGAGGCTGGTCGGCGCGGTAGGCCGCCTTCCGTTCGGAGTCGGCGGCGCGCTTGGCCGATGCCGCTGAATGGCTCTGGTTGTAGTCCAGGTAGTCGTGCACGACGTATCCATGCCTGTCGTCGTCACGATGCCATCTACCGACACGCACCAGGGATGCGGCCAGGTCATGTGGCGCCGATATCGACCCGCTGCACAGCATGACGAGCACGGCGTCGCCGACGAACCCATCGGTCTCGGGGCCGGCGCACCACGAGATAGCTCGAGCGTCTAGTCCAGATGCCTCTAGTCCGGCTGTAAGTAGCTTGGGATGCGTGGCCCAACGGTCGTCGAGGCGCGCCCAGCCCATCAGTCCATCCCTGTACGCATCGGCACGGCATGGCGCCACCCGCGAGAGCGGTTGCATGTTCGGCATGCCAACACGAGGTTGTCGGACCCGGAGCCGCCGCCCATGCACTCCGGGACTATGTGGTCTATTTCCAACCCAGAGAACACGACCCATGCGCGTGTCATCCACGCAACGACTCCAGCACTCCCGCACCAGTGACAAAAGGCGGCGGCCTCGCCGGGTCCAGACAGCCCAGCTCGCATGGCCAGTGCTCTCCGGCTTTCCTGTGGGATGGCACGCTTGATCGTGCGAATGCGAGCCATCAGGACGCTCCCCCGCCGGCGAAGAGGTCGACGAAGTCCCAGCCGCTCACGAACGTGCCCTCAGGATCATCGCCACGCCAGCCTCGGGGCCGTGTGTGCGAAGAAGATCGACCTCGGACTCGTCCAGGTGCAGCTCCGCCCCCGACCGGTTGTCGCGGAGGATGTAGTAGCGGTCGGGCTCGAACGCGTAATGCATGTACGTCGAAGCGGGATCGCCGGCGACCGAAGCCGTTGCGTCGACCATTTCGGCTGAGCACGTGAGCACCCACCCTGCCCCAGTGACGGTCGCCATGGTCCTCATCATGCGATCCCGAGGCCACAGCAGCAGTGGCGGTACCCCTCGTTGTCCACCGTCGGAGCCGGGCATCGCCCGTGGTGCCCGTCGGCGCAGTCGTCGCACGGCCTGTGGTCGATCACGGCGCCTCCGGGCGCAGCCCGGTCCCGTCGTCGTGCTCGTCGCAGACCTCGTGCCAGTTCTCATCCTTGTCGCGGAGCCAGGCCACTGAGTCACGTTCGATTCCGGCGTCGTCGCACGGCTCGCAGCACCCAAACTCCGGCAGGTGCCAGAAGGTCCGCACCTTGATGCGCTCCCACGACTCCTCGACCAGCTCGATCGGCCAGTCATCCTCATCGAAGAACTCGAGGTGTGGAGTCCATGTGACCTCGGCGGCGCCGGAGACGGGCTCACCGCTGGCCAGGCGGTAGGTCTTGGTGAAGGACGGCGCCGGGTCGATCACGACACCACCGCCCATGACACCCGTGCCACGCCGGCGGACAGCGGGGCCAGCGCAGCGAACGTGCCGCGGCTGAGGTCGAAGTCGCGCCCTGTCCACGCAGCGGGCCCACGATCGGTACATGTAGCGACGACGCAGCGCCCGCCGGCGCAGAAGCGCACCCGCGTGCCGAAGGGCAGGCTCCGGTGGGCGAAGGTCAGCCCGTTGGGGTCGTAGCGGTCGCCGTTGGCCGTGTGGCTCCCGGCCTCGTCGCCGTACCAGCTCACGCTCGCCGAGCCCGGCTGTGACGTCCACCAGGCCTCGTCGTCGTCGTCCTCGGGCGCAGCGACGATGGTCGTCGTGGTCCGCGGCACGGTCGGCAGGACGATGGTCGTCGATGGGCCGGCGGTGACTGCCACTGGAGGAGCAGTCACCGCCGGCGAGGTCGAGGTCGGCTCCGAGCCGGGGGGGGTGTCGGAGCCGACCTCATCCGCCTGGGGGCTGGCGGAGACCGTATCGCGCCGTGCCGGCGCAGCGGGTTGAGAGCACGCCGGCACAATGAGGCCGAGCGCCACTGTGAACCGATGCCGGCGCCTCACGCGAACACCACGACCCCGCCGCCGGCGGCCAGCTCGAACGCCTTCGTGAAGTCACGGTAGACACGCACGAAGTAGTCGGCTCCGACGTCCTCCCATTCGGGGAAACCAGTGGTGCCGAAACCAGTGGGGGGCGCGTGTTCGATGAAGTCTGCCGCGAGGTTGGCGCTGGTCCGAGGCCCGATGGCGCCGGCGCTGTCGGTGAAATTGATCAGCTCTACGAACGGCTGCCCGCGGTAGTTGTCAGGGGAGGCCCACACTTCTGCCGGCGGCACGCGCAGCATGAGCAGGCTCAGGCGCCGGCGCCACCGGTTGTACGACCCGTACGACCCAGCCCAAAAGTGGAAGATCTCCCCTTGTGGCTCGTACCATCCTGGTGCAAGACCGTCCAGCCGCTCCGGGTAGTCCTGGCCGTGGACTAACCAGTGATCTTCGTCGTGCTCTCGCTTGCCGGCGAACCAGTGCGGGCACACGAACCTGGCGCGGCTGGCCGCCTTCACTGTGAGGCCCACTATGACTCCTCCACTCGTGTGAACTTGTGGTCGGCGTCGAGGCGGTAGGCCACGTTGGGCTCGATCCCATCCTCGCCCGGGTAGGCGATCTCTGTGCGGTGCCGGTCGCCGCTGTCGTCCCACCACCGAATAGCGATCGTGCCCTTGTCGCCGGCGGTGGCCTTGCCTCTGTCGCCGGCGGTGGCCGTGCCCCTGTAGCCGGCGGTGGCCGTGCCCCAGTCGCCGGCGGTGGCCGTGCCCTCGTAGCCGGCGGTGGCCGTGCCCCTGTAGCCGGCGGTGGCCGTGCCCCTGTCGCCGGCGGTGGCCGTGCCTCTGTCGCCGGCGGTGGCCGTGCCCCTGTCGCCGGCGGTGGCCGTGCCCCTGTCGCCGGCGGTGGCCGTGCCCCTGTCGCCGGCGGTGGCCGTGCCCCTGTCGCCGGCGGTGGCCGTGCCCTCGTAGCCGCCGGCGGCCGTGCAGTTGTCCATCTACTCCCCCAGCCAGTCGAGCATGTCGGCTTCGAGCTGCTCGTCGGCGATCTCGGCCATTGACGCCGGCGCCGGCAGGCCGCGTCCACTGGCGAACTCGGCGGCGGCCGCCAGCATCCGCTCCCGGCTGATGTCGTGCTTGGCGGCCAGCGCCTGCCAGTCCGGGCGACCATCCGGCGTGCGTGGCGTGGACTCGGCCGCCGACGGGCCATCCTCGACGAGCTCGCCGTCGACCACGTCCTCGTCGGTGTCGCTGAGGTCGGCCAGGACCACCCGGCCGGCGTCGGTCATGGCGTAGCTCTGAGGTGGGGGCATGCCGAGCATGGCCTCTGGGCACACCCGGTTGGCGCAGCGGGTCCCAGCCCTGGCCACGAGCATGTCCCGCGTGAACCTGGCGTAGGTCTCGACGGCCACTTCCTTGCCATCCTTCTTCGACCACCGCTTCGTCAGACCTCCACGGATGGCGTCCTCGAGCGTGAACGTGACGCTGTGGACGATGCTGCTCCCCTTGCGCCGACCGCACACGGTGGCGGACTCGTGCGACTCCCGGGAGACCCACAGCTCATGGCCATGGGCATGGATCTGCGCGGCGATGAGCTGGTACATGAAGCCGACCGTGCCGTTGACGATGTAGACGAGCTTCAAGGTGGCCGGCGTGAGGTCACGCCCGATGGATGCCAGGACGATGCCGGCGGCGGCGATCTCAGCTTCGGCCTGCTCTACGGACTTCTCCGGGAGCCACGGCTTGGCGTGCGCCGCCGACACCGGCTTGTAGGCGTCCGGGATCCACGACACCCGGGCCAGCCGCTTGGCGACGCGGTCGATCGTGTCGAGACGCTCCTGTGTCAGCGTCGATATCGCTCCCTCGTAGACGACTGGTGCCATGCTCATTTGTCGCTCCTTGTCAGGATGGTGATCGCTTCCAACAGCCTCAGCTCGGCGGGAAGCACGCTCCCGGAGCACCGGCCGACCTCGGCGCACATCGCCCGACGCAGCCGGGCAATGATGTGCTGGTCCGGCGGGTCGATGGCGCCGACCTGGTCCTGTGTCAGCCGGTCCCACTTGATGCCGCGCCAGTTGCGGGCGACCTCGAAGTTGCGCCGGCTCTCGCCCGTCTCGGGGTCGCCGTAGTGGGCGACACGGATGACGACTCCGCCCCGCGACTCGGTGCCGCTGTCGGTGGCGTCGGCCCCGCGCCAGGACACCCAGCACCCGGGGACGACCTCGGAGATGTCGAGCATCCGCTGCGGGTTGCGCTGGCCGACGTCGGCGAGGAGTGCTGCAGCGGTGGCCCGTATGCGCTCGATCACAGTCGGGCACGGCCACTTCTGGCCGCAGAAGCGGCAGCGCGTGAAGTACGGCGGCTCGTCGGGTGGCGGCGTCGCCATGTGCTTGTCGACATCGGTGGCGGTCATGACCACCGTGCCGTGATCTCGCCAATGGCCGCGGCCAAGTACGCCGCGGCGCCCTCGGGGTCGGCCTGTGCCTGCTCGGTGGTGACCAGGACAGTCGGCGGCTCCCAGCGCTGAGCAGCACGCAGTGCCGCAGGCCGGTGCTCTGGACGGTGGTGGTCCGGGCAATAGACGTCGACCGCGCCAACGACCGAGTGGTCGAACAGCCACCCGCCCGGCCACGCCGGCGCCGGGATGCCGCAGACACTGCACACGCTCATGGCCATCCCCAGATCTGCTCGAGTGCCTCGTGCGCCGGCGCCGGCCGGCGCCGCGAGCGGGCCCGCTCGTCGATGCGGCCCAGCACGTAGCCGAGCAGCGTTCCGCCGGCGCCGGCGATGGTGGCGCCCAGGATGAGGACGACGGTCATTCGCCAGCCTCTGGTGGCAACTGCATCTTGTACACCATGGCCCATGTGGACCAGTCAGACGTATCGGCGTTCCGTTCATTTCTGGCGGCGACAGCCTCGGCCTGGGAGCGGAAGATGCCGATGGGCTCGCTGGCGACCGCGCAATGCCGGCATCCCTCGTCGATGACGACCCACACCCACTCGGTCATGCCGACTGCCCGAGGTCTGGCAACTGCATCCGGTACACCCTGGCCCATGTGCATGCTTGGCGGCGAGGCCCGGCATTGGCGTTCAGTGCGCCGGCGGCTTCCTCTGCCTCGGCCTCGGTGCGGAAGATGCCGACGGGCTCATCACTGATCCCGCATTCCTCGCTGCCCTCGTTGATGACGACCCACACCCACTGGTCGATCATGCCGACTGCCCGAGCTTCGGGAACGTCCGGTAGCCGACTGCCCTTTTACCTCCAGCACGCTCGGCAACCTCGGCCCGAGCCCAACGTGCCCAGCCACCACAGTCACAGTCACGGAAGTCGCCTGATCCGTGCGCGGGACAGCGAAGGTCATCGCAGGGCGCCCGGTACGCGCCGAATGCCGTCATGCCGACTGCCCCAGCCAGCGGTCCATCAGGAGCCGGCGTGCGTCGCTGCGATGGACCTGGCACGGGGGGCGGTCTGGCCACATCGGGCCAGCGAGTGCCTCGCCACACAGCCGGACCGCCTCGGCCTCGACCATCGACTCGAACACAGGGTTGCGAACGGCAATCATCGGCGCCGGCACCGCTTCGACGTATAGCAATCGTCAACGGTCATCATGTCCTCCAGATAGTGAGAGCGCCGGCCCCACGACTTCCCCGACGCGGGGGTCAACCCCGGCACTCCCGGTCGCGTCAGCACCGCCAGGGGCGGGCGGCCTAGTGGCGCTGACGCGACCGCAATGGCCGCGGTGAATGGTCATGATGCCGCCGACTGGTACCGCTCCCGTGCCTCCTGGCGACGTGCCAGCCGGCGCTCCTCCCGGCGGGCTGCCTGCCGCTCGTTCTGGCTACGCCCGGCCCACACGCCGAGCTGGATGCACACGTCGCGCTCGAGCTCGTCGACGTAGGCGGCGCACTGGTCGATCACGTCGCAGCCGGCGCAGATCGCCTTCGCCGCGTTCAGCGCCGTGTATCCGCCCTCGAGCGGGAAGAAGACATCGGCCGCGCCGGAGCACGCCGGCGTGCTCCGCCACACGGGCTGGCCCGTCATGCCGGGCGCCGCACACACTCGGGCGAGCAGAAGCCGATCACCGGCCGGCCGTCGGGCAGGCGCCTGGCCAGGCAGCACGGTGCGTCGTCCTTCGACACCGCCGGGCGGACCATGCCAGGGCGCGGCTGAGGCCGAGTGCTGGCGTCTGCCACGACGGCGGCCAGCCTGCTGGCGGCGGTGACGACGGTGTGCCCGTTGTCGGAGACCCACTGCTCGGCGTCGGCGTGCGACTGGATCGCACCCACGAGCACCCGGTCGGTAGATGTGGCGACCACGGAGAACCAGGCCGGACGGCCCGGGCCGAACTGCCGGCGCACGATCCGCACGTTCACGACTCCACCACCTTCGGGCAGTCGAGGCAGGCTTCGAGCGGGCGCTCGCGTCCAAGCGATGCGACCAGCTCGGCGCACACAGCGGCGACGACTCGTGCTCCCTGCTTGCCCGCAGCGGTGGCTGCGTAGGCGCGTGGCTCCCATGGCTCTGGGACCCCCGTCGTGGCGACCCACTCGTAGAGCTCGACAGCGAATGCGAGCACCGCATTGAGCCTGCGGCCCATGCGTGCCAGCGCCTCGAGGTCGTCGTGAGCCAGGGGAGGGGCGCCACCCACGATGGCAGCCCCCTCCCCCGACAGGGTGGGCATGGCCTCCGGCCACTCGTAGCTGCACCGGCGGCAGTCCCGATGCATGTGCTCGTCGGAGGTGCCTCCGGGCCCATACAGGCAGTCGAGACGCATGCAGCCCACCACGAGCCGGGCCACGAAGATCGTCCCGATGTCGCCGTGGCCGCACTTCGGGCAGCTCGCGTTGGCGTCGTACGGGCTCACGAGTCGCCAGCCCGAACGCCCATAATGTCCGATATGTAAAGCCGGATTCCGGCGCCGGGGGGCGGGCTGTCCGTGTTGCTGTCTGACATTATAGCGTCGTCCGGCGGCGTCCACACATACCCACATGTGCACGAGACGCGACGACCAGTTCCGGTGGTGGCGATGTGCTCGAAGCCGTCGGGCATCTTCCTGTGTTCCCGGCCGCTGTCGGCAGCGTGCGCCGGCCCGAGATCGCACGGCTCCACACCGATCCGCCAGCGCGCCTCGACGAGCGTCTCGCCCCGGAGCACAGCGCTGACGAGCTTGGGCTTCACGCCGCCGCGCCGATCCCGAGGGCCGTGGCCCAGCCACGGAGGGTGTTGGTCGTGACGTCGATGCGGTACTCGACGTAGAGGCGGCGGGCGGTGGTCTCCCACGAGCCGGTCTCTTGGTAGATGTCGGCCAGGATCTGCTCGAGGTTGCCGCCGGCGAGCTGGTCGGCCATCCGGTACTGCGGTGATCGAGGAGCGACCATGTCCAGCACCATACGCCCGCCGGCGCCGGCCTGTCAACGGGTTTGTTGGCGAGATTGTTGTTGACTGGCGGTGCCGGATGAGATAGTCTACTCACATGACAACGACAGCAACCGCCACCCACGTCCACTCCGCAGCAGCCACGCAGACGACGCCATTCGTCGGGTGCGTCGCCGGGCCGGAATGCTGCGCTCACTCCCACGGAAACGTGGCCATCACCGCGACGTGCTCCTGTGGTTGCCGGCGTGCCAGCAACCACAACCAGGGCTACGCCGAGTACGGCCCGTGGGCCCGGTTCATCCCGGGACGGGAGCCGGCGCCCCGCTTCGTCGTGCGACGGGTCGGCGATGGGTGGATGGGCCAGTACGACAAATGGGAGGTCGTCGAAGTCGCCACTGGCGCAGTGCGGAGCACCCACCACGCACGGTCGCACGCCGAGGTCAGCGCCGAGCTGGCGAACCGATGACCGCCGGCGACTGGCCGCTCGGCGCCGGCGATTCCCGCCCTACCATGACCGCTCCGCAGCGCATCCAGATGCGCCGGGCGAAGGGATGGCGCAAGCCCGAGGGAGTGATCTACGTCGGCAGGCCTGGCCCGTACGGCAACCCGTTCCGCGATTCGAGCTGGCTGATGTGGATGTCCATCGCCCTCGGCCTTCGTGCCGACCGTCCTGGGCGACACCGGGCAGCCGTCCTGCTCCATCGGTCGTGGCTCACAGGCCAGCCTGTTCGGCTCCGAGAGTACGACGCGATCTCCAATGCCGAGTACGACGGCGGGTCAATCGAGTTCGGCGACGGATCTACCCTGTCGATGGGAGATCACGTCGCTGGGATCGCCGCGTTTTCAGCATCACTATACGAGGCGCCAGTGCTCCCGGAGCGTCCCGACCTTGCACCGCTCCGCGACCGCGACCTTGCCTGCTGGTGCCATGCCGACCAGCCGTGCCACGCCGACACGCTCATCGACCTGGCGAACCCCCGATGACCGCCGGCGACTGGCCGCTCGGCGCCGGCGAGATCGCCGATCGCCTCGGCGTCTCACGCGGCACCATCTACAACCGGCGCAGCCGCGGCGACTTCCCGCCGCCCGACGGCGTGGTCGGCGGCAACCCTGCGTGGTGGCCGGCCACCATCGACGAGTGGGTTGGGGCGCGTCGTCGGATCGCCCAGGAGAGGGCGCGCCGGAGCGCCCAGCAGGAGGGAGCGTACCACCGCCGCTGGCGATTAGCCGCCCAAGGCCTGCTCGACGACGTCGACGACGAGCGGACAGCCGATGCGGTCATGTCCGTGCGCCGCCTCGGCGGCGCGAGCACGGACGACGGCACGCCATGGGGGCCGGCGGCGAACAGCCTGGCCCGGAGCGTGGCCGATGCCGTCCGCGACAACCCGCCGGGCGCCGTCGTCGAGCTCCCATCGCCCGTCCCCTTCGTCCGACACATCCTCGTGGTGCCGGAGTAGGGGCTACGCCGGCGAGGCCTGCTGCACGACGCTGAGCCGGCGGTCACGGTCGTCGACGGGGATCTCATCGACCGGCGGTGACTCAGCGCCGGCGGGAGGCTCGGCATCACCGAGCCGGTTGGCGGTCTGCCCCCAGTCGCCGATGTACACGCGCCATGCCCCGCCGGTGTAGACGATCACTCCGCCGATGAACCACTGGCCGTAGCCGCCGAACTCGCTGATCCACTCGTAGTCCTTGACCGGCGGCCCGAGATCGCGGCACTCGAAGCCCCACGACTTGTAGGTCTGGTAGACCCCACCGCCGACCCAGTGAACGCCGAAGCGGGGCGTGTAGTAGTAGGTCCCCTGGCCGGGAACGCCGTACCACTGCGTGTCAGCTCGGCACACGCTCTGCGACCATGCGTTATCGGCCATCGTTCACTTCCTGTTGTGCAGCCTGCCGGCGCCAAGGAAGCTGGGCGAGAGCCAAGGCGCAGAGTCCGATGACGATCAGAAGGCCGACGTTCGGGCCGTGGATCGACGAGGCGGCCATGCCTAGGGCAGCGAGTTCGCACAACACGGCCACGTTGGCGAGCCGCCTCTTGACCCGTCGAGCGTTATCGGCCACGGGTCTCCTCTCGGGCTTCAGTTACGGCCCCTGCGTCGCCGTAACGCTTCCCCCACCGGCTCATCACCGTACAGGGCCAGGTCAGGGGCCGTTCGGTCGCCACCTTACCTACCGCTTCACCCGCGCGCATCCTCGGCGGTGCCGAACGTCTCCCGAAGCCACATCTCAGGCCGAGGCGAATGGAGCGCAGGTTCACGAGCCGACCCGTGAGACCGGCATCGAACCAGGCGAACTCATCGACCAGACGAACTCATCGACGGGCAGGTGCTGCGAACAAGTGGCGCAGAACGTCGCCCCGTAGAAGTGGGGATCGCGTGCGTACGTCTCGGCCAGAGCGCTGCCCATCGTCGTGACCTGGCCGCATCCCTGGTCGATGTTGCCGACGTGGCGGTAGCTCGTCCGCAACGGGCGCACGAAGCCCTTGGCCCGTTCCTCCTCGCTCAGGACCAGATAGACCTCGGCTTGGTCAACGGGCTCGGGGTCGACGCCGTGGGTGAGCCTGGGGTCGTTGGGGTCGGTCGTCAGTCGTGTCACCGGCACGCCTCCTCGATCTGGGCTCGCACAAGGGCCAGCGTAGCGTTCAGCCGGCCCACGTCGTCGACCTGCTGGTCAGTGGCGCCCGGGGGCGGGAGCCGCGGGTACAGCGCTATCGGCACGACGGCGAGCAGCATCATGCACGGCGTCGTGGCCGCCGGGGCGGCGGGCTGGCGGGTGGCGCCGACAGCCACCACGGACGCCAGGGCGAGCACGCAGGCTCCACGAGCGGCCCACGGTGCCGCCGGATGCCTCGACCGTCGCTGGCGCCGATGTGCCATCCTCTCCTCTGTGTCCGGGAGTGGCCCACTCCTTACGGCGCGGGGATGGCCGGCGCAGTGCATGAGCCGCCGAGCTCGGTGATCGTGGCCCCGATGTCGCTGAGCGCCTGGGTGTAGATCTCGGTGGCAGCGGCTCGGGAGTCCTCGACCAGCTTGCGGACGGCGTCGTCGAGGCCCGGCGGCACCGGGTTGCGGGCCGCCGTGCTCTGGCTGAGCAGGAGCACGCTCTGGAGGGCGCAGCTTCCCCGGACGATGGCGTCGTCGCGGTCGCGTGCGCTGGTCGTCGCTGCCACCCGCAGATCCTCCGCCCGTCGAGCCACGGCCGCCCGGTCCTGGCTCCTCGACGCCTGGTCCTGCCGGCGGAACTGCCAGCCGACGAGGACGGCCAGCACGATGACGAGGACGGTCGTGGCCAGCGCGACGTAGAGATGCGACCGCTGGGCGAAGCCGGGTAGTGCTGCCTGCACCCGCTCCAGCTCCCGGTTCTGCTGGCCGATGGCCAGCCGGACCTCGGCCAGGTGCTCGTTCTGGTCGCGCACGCTCTGGCCGACCTCGGCCAATGCCACCCGCACGGCAGACAGCTCGCCGCCATTTCCCCGGCGCTCGGTCCCGTCCCATGCATCACCCATTGCTGGCAGTTCCTCCTCGCTCGATGGATGCCATCATGCGCTCCAGGCGGTCACTGATGGCGTCGATTGCCTCTCCGCTCCGGGCGATGGCCTCAGTCTCGCGGAGCAGGTGTTGCGCCCGCTCCACGATGGTCTCCACCACGACGTCGATCACGTCGGCTTGCGCAATGCGCTTAGGACGGTGTCCAGGATCTTCTCCATGAGGTCTGCGTTCCGCGCTTCGGCCGCCACTAGAGCCTCCCCTTGCGCGCCAAACTTCAACAGCGCGGGCGAAAGGTCGGAGAGCACGGCGTCCTGAATCCGCTCTCGCGACGCCGCCTCCTTGTCTGCCCGGGCCGTCTCGGCTGCCAGCAGCGCCAGCACGGTCTCGACCTCGCCCGCCCGCCGGAGAGCCCCCGTCACCAGCAGGTAGAGGATGAGGCCCGCGACGCCAAGGTTCAGCCCCTTGAACACCACCTCCAGCTCTCCGCCCCCTGCGGCCAGGACGGGCACCAATGACAGGACCCAGCCCACCGCCAGGAACTGTGGGGTCATGGGCCGTCATGGGCCATCAGCGCATCCACGGGAGGTGCCCGAGGGCGAATGCCGCCAGGCCCGCCAGAGTCAGCGCTTGCACGGTGCCCGCCGCCATCGACCCCCCGAGCACGCCGATCAGCGCGACCAGGAAGAACACGACGGCGACGACGACGCACATCACGGACCCGCTCATGCGTCCGACGCCTCGACCATCAGCTCGAGCGTCCCGTCGGGCGATCCGTGCAGGGTGATGGCCACCCACTCGTCTCCGGGCTCGAGGTCGACGTAGTGCCGGCCAGACCAGCCGTCGGCGCTGGCCAGCGGCTTGCCCGACGCGTCGGTGATCGGCCGGGAGTTGGGGCCGACCCTGGCCACGATCGGCCGCACGCCGGCGGAGGCGTAGGTCACGGACACCTTCGTCCAGCCGAACCCACCGCCGATGGCGGGCACGGGGATGCGTCTGGCCTCGCCAGCTCTGATGGTCACGGGATAGGCGATCTTCGCCACTTCGACCTCCTGGGGTTGTGGGACGGGCTCGGGCTTGGGCTTGGGCTTCGGTGCTGCGTCGAGGAAGCTGAGGTGGACGTGATCCATGTGGTTCGCCGTCGGGCTGCCGCGGTCGGACATGTCCCGCCAGTACCGCCCGATCAGCGGGTTGAAGATCTGCCGGCGGTAGATCAGGTACCACCCGCTGTACTCCTCGAGGTGGTCGATCGTCCACGCGCAGATGGCATCGCCGAGCGTGCGGCTGTCGATCGGCGTGAAGATGTCCACGGCGAGGTCGAGCGACGGATCGTGGCCTGGGTAGGTGCCGAAGGACTCGGCCCCGGTCGCATCGGACAGCTCGTCGCAGAAGGACTGGACGTAGGCCCGGACGGTGCCGCCACGGACGGCGGCCAGGCCCTCGGCTTCGACCCGCTCCGAAGGGTCGAGGGCGAACCACGCAGCGGCCTCGTCGAGGGTGGCGAAGGTCCGAACGTCAGCGCTCATTGGTCTCCCGTGGTCATCGGGGCCGACTGGCCCGGTCGGATAGGTACTGCCGGCCGGCGGCGGTCCCCTGCGGGTCGGCCTGCCACGTCGTCAGCCGGTCGCCCAGCGTCAGGACGGTCTCATCGGCCTCGGCCCAGATCACGCCGGCCAGCTCGAATGACGACCCGTCGCTGCGCCGCATCCGCAGCGTGTAGTCCGGCCCCAGCGCCCGCTCCCGGCCCAGCGCCCGGACAGCACGGGGCCGCACCGTCCGGCCACGGATCACCACGGCGTCGGTGCCGACCAGTCCGGCGCTCGGCTTGTAGGCGTAGATGGTGTCGCCGACGTCGAGCGCCGGCCGGGCCGTGACGCCGAGGGTGGCGGCCGTGGCCGCGTCGAGCTCGTTGAGCCTGGCCTGCACCGACAGCGGGGGGTCGGCCTCCTGGCTGGCCAGGTCGTCGGCGAGGGCCTGGGCGAAGGCCCGATGGTCGACGGTGCCGTCCGACACCACGCGCACCCGCCGGACAGGGTTGCCGTTGTAGTCGACCTCGGCGGCGCCGGGCACGTCCGCCGTGGCGGTGATGAGCGACGTTGCGCCGCTGACGGTCCGGCGCTCGGCTCCGATCACCCGGATCTGCGTGGCCCGGGCCTCGACGGTGACCTCGGGCGCCCGGATGTCGAGCACGTCGAGATCCTCCTCGAGCAGCGCCTCGGCCAGCGGGCGGACTGTGAACACGTCGGCCTGCGTCCCGACGTCGAGCGCCGGCGGGTCGGTGGCCGTGACGCGGTACTCCCGCACGGGGTCGGACACGACGGAACAGAAGTGGTCGAGCGCTGAGCGGTTGTCGAGCTCGAGCTGGCGCCAGTCGTAGGGGATGGTCTCCGGACAGGTGATCGTACCGGCGGACAGCGACAGCGGCAGGCCCGTGGCCGCGTCGGAGAGCAGGTCGGCGACAACGGTGTTGCCAGCGGCCGGCGCCGGCGTCACCCGGAGCAGGCTGAGGGCGCTGACTACCCAGCCGATCCCGAGCGTCTCGGCCGCCACCTCGAGGTGGACCTGAGCCGCGCCGGCCGGCGCCGTGCTGGTCAACGTCAGCGTCTCGCCGGCCGAGGTAAGCGGCCCGATGGCCTCGAGTACCGCCGTGGTGGTGTCGGCCTGGCGGATGGTGCCCTGTCGCAGCCACGCGGCGCCGCCGGTCACGTCCTGGCAGACGATGCGGGCCATCACCACATCCATACCCGACGGCGGCGCGAACTCCCAGACCTGGACCTCGTCGGCCCCGTTCGTCGGGCGCAGCTCCGGCCCCTGGATGATGGCCGCCGGCCTCGTGGCGACAAAGCACACGGCGGCCATCGACACGCCGCCGGCGTAGCCGACGTCCGTCCGCACCGGTTGGTCCCAGCGGTAGGAACGCTCGGGCGTGATGGCGGCAATGGGCGACGTGATGAAGTCGAGATTGCCCTTCGTCCGGATGAGCGTCGCTGTGTCGAAGTCCCACCGGCCCGTCGTGCCGGTCGAGTGCAGGAGCATGGTCATGCTCACCACGCCGGCGGGGATCGTGAAGCGGGTGAGCAGGATGTGCCAGTCGGTGTCGCCGGAAGCGAGGTGCGGCGTCTCGACGAACGTGTACGGGGGCGCGCCGACAGCGAGGGCCACGGTCGCCCATGCCTCGCCGTCGGTGGTCGGCGACCCAGGGTTGACGCGGGCGACGACCCGCATCTCGTACTCCTCGCCGGCGGCGACGGCGACGTTGGTCGTCGAGCTGAGGATCTGCTCGCTGGCGTTGGTGGAGTAGCAGTAGTTGGCGCCGTTCCAGCCGCCATCGGTGTCGCGGCCCCACGTCCCGGTGACGACACTCCAGCCCGTCGTCAGAGCCGAGTCGAACTCGCCATTGACGACAAGGTTGGGCATGCCGCTTGGGCCGCACTTCAAGGCCGGAGCGCCGTCGAGCGTGCTCAGCACGATGTCATTGGAGCCCAGGCTCGTTCCGGTGGACGCGTCCCACCGGCTGTAGGCCGGCATCTGGTCCTTGTGTGCGAACGGCCCCGGGCTGTAGACGTGACGCAGGCGCAGCCGGCCCAGGCCCGGGCTCTCCCGTCGGATCGTGGCGACGGTCTTGTAGTCGGCGCCGGCCACGGCACGGAAGGGCTCGTCGCTGGCGAGCACCTGGTCGACGTCGTAGGCGGCGCCGGCGACGACGGCGAAGCCGGGGTAGATCACCCAGCGCGTGTCGCCGGTCGCCCAGTCGGTGTCGGCCGGGTCGAGGGCGAAGGTCGGATTGCCGAGCTTGTCGGCACCGGACAAGTACTCCCGGTCGTCGATCATGGGGCCGGCGCCGTCGGAGCCGAGGTGCCAGAGCACGCCGGGTCCGCCGATGGTGAGCCCGTGGTCGTCGCCGGCGACGGAGCGCAAGACGAAGGGCGGGTAGGCCAGCGCTCCATCCCGGTAGAACATGGCGTGCAGCAGCCGCGGCACACGGCGCCCGTCGATGACGACGGTGAGCAGGTCGACCACGTCCGGCGCCCATGTGACGTCGGCAGAGAAGTAGCCGGCGTCCATGATGGCCTCGCGGACGGAGACGGTCACTCGCCGGCGCCCGCCTCGGCTATCGCCGCGTCCAGCTCCCGCAGGGCCTCGATCACAGCCAGCGCCGTAGCGGTGAAGGTGGGGTCGCCCACGGCGAGCTGCTGGCCGACGAGCAACTGCCGGAGCAACTCGAGGGTGGTCAGGCTCACGGCTCGGTCGCGATCACCTGGACGGCGCCCGAGGCGAACCGTACGACGAGCTGCGTCTTGCCGCTCCCGTTGTCCTTGGCGTACAGCCTGGCCGAGTTGGCGGCGCCGGCGGCGGGGTCGGAAATCTCCACCATCTCGATATGGCGAGTGGACAGAGCGACCTGTGAGGCGGCGGTGGTGATCACGCCCTGGCCCAGGGCCACGGACTGCGAGTGCAGCGCCTCGGCGTTCGCCCCCAGGGCGGTGGCTCCGACGGCGCCGTAGACGGCGTAGAAACCGAGCGCCACAGTGTCATTGACCTGGGTGGCGTTGGCCTGGCCGGAGTAGGCACCGATCGACACCTGATCCCAGCCGGTAGTGGTGGCGTTCGCCGACGCGAAGCGGGGGTACGCCGCTGCCGACGGGCCAATGGCCACGTTGTTGTAGCCGGTCGTCAGCAACTGTGCAGCGAGGTGGCCGAGAGCCGTGTTCCCGCCGGCGGTGCCGTAGTACAGCGCCTGGAACCCCAGGGCCGTGTTCTGCGTCCCGGTGACGTTGGTGAACAGCGCGAACGTGCCGACCGCTGTCGACTCGGAAACCCCGACCTGGCTGTTCAGGGCGTGGACGCCCACCCCGACGTTGTAGATGCCCGTCGTCTCGACAAACAGCGCGTCGACACCGACGGCGGTGTTACGGTGCCCGCTGGTCAGTTGCTGGCCGGCGTTGGCACCGATCGCCGTGTTGTTGGTCGAGGTCGTGCCGGCGCCGCCGCCGGGGTCGCCGGTCGACTTCTGGAGCGCATTGTGGCCGAGCGCCGTGTTCTGGAATCCCTTCGTCAACAGGCTGCCGGCGGCGTCGCCGTAGAGCGCGTTGAAGTAGCCCGTGGTCAGAGCAGCGCCGGCGCCGTCACCTGCCACCGTGTTCGATTGGCCGGTGGTGAGCGCAGCGAGAGGCGCTCCGATGACCAGGTTGCCGGCGCCGTCCGGGCCGAACAGCGAACGGAACTGCGCCACGGTGGCCTTCTTCGTGTCGCTGCCCTGAGAGACGGGAACGAAGTGCCCACTGGCCAGCGCCGAGGCATTCGGCAGGAGCGAGATTTTGGTATCGACGACGGGCATCAGTCAGCGTCTCCTCGGAACTCCCAATAGACGCCGGCGTTTGCGGCGCCGCGGATCTTGAAGCTCGTCCCAGCCACGTTGTCGGCGACGGTCGAGTACACGTTGGTCGTGGTCGAGTCGCCGGGGCGCTCGTACCACGTATGCACCCGCGTGTTCGTCGCGACGAGCGGATGGGTGACCGTGGCCACGCCGGAGCCGTTCAGCACCACGTAGCCCTCCGGCGGCGCCGTGCCCGACTCCCGCCGGCGGACAACGCCCATGACACGACGAGGTCCCCAGCTCCGGCGCGCGGCGCCCTCGAACCATGCCGGTTCGTTCGTGACTTGGCCCTCGTCGGTGGCGCCGCCGATGTAGTCGTCGACGGAGATGTTCGTGGGCCGGTTGGTGGCGGCGACCTTGTAGGCCGGGCCGGTGGCCGTGATGTTCCCGAGCGACGTGAAGCCATCCGAGACGCCGCCGGTGAACTCGTACGTGGAACCGCCGACGCCTCCGAAGTAGCGGTTGCGGGCGAAGAGCAGGTTGTTGCAGCTATCGATCAGCCAGCACGCATTCCCGGAGCCGGCGGCGGTGTTGATCCATCCGTCGAGGAAGTTGACGCCACTCACCTTCGTGAGCAGGCCGGCGCCCGAGCAGTTGTCGAGGACGACCTGGCGCAGGAAGCAGTTGAAGGTGGTCGCATTGGTGGCCACGATCGTGATCGGCCTCGACACCGTGCCGAGGGCTTTGTTGCCCTGGAAGTTGTCGACGTAGAGGGCGCCGTAGCTGCCGCCGCCGCCGGTGAGGTCGACGGCGATGTAGGCCGATGTCGTGCCGGCCGAGTTGCGGGCGACCTTGACGTCGCGGATGTCCAGCTCGAGCCCGTCTTGCACGATGTAGAAGAACGACGAGGTCGCGTCGAAGGCGACGATGTCGGAGAACTTGGCCTGCGGCTGGCGGATGTCGATCGACTTGGCGCCGCCGCGGCAGAACAGGCTGGTACCGCGGAACCACGGGCACCCGGACGCCAGTTTGATGCCGGTGGCCGACGGGGCCGAGCCGAGGTCGAGCCCGATGCCCTCCATGGATGCGCCGTAGTTGTCGAAGATGCCGAGGCCGCTGTCGACGGTGATCGCCCAATTGAAGATGGGCGACGACGTGTCGCTGAGCGGCTTGAACACCGACGAGAACATGCCGGCGCCGCGGAAGTGGAGCACCTTGTCCAGCGTCGGCAGGCTGGCCGCGGCGATGCCGATGATGGCGTGCGGAACATGGATCACGTCGCCGGCGGTGGCCGCCGAGATGGTGCCGTTGACGGCGGCCGTGTTGTCGCTGGCCACCGGGTCCCATGACGAGTGGCCGGCGATGTTGCGGTGCGTCGGGCCGACGACGATCCGCTGCGACTCGTAGATGTTGTTGCGCAGGTCAACTACATTCCCGGGGACGGCGAGGGCGTCGATCTTGGTGGGCAGGTTCGTGGCCATTTAGAGGATGATCCTGTCTCCGGACTCGGTGGTCAGGATGTCGCCGCTCTCGGTGAGCAGGTAGGACGGCGGCTGCGGCGGCGGGGGCGGCGGCACGCGCCGGACGATGACGACAGGCCGGCGCTCGTCGCGGAGCTGGCGGTGCAGGTCGGCGGGCGACGTCTGCTCGTCTGCCGTCCCCACGCCGGCGCCGAAGGTGGCCACGGTAGCGACGGTCGACATCGAGAACTGGCCGGCGTTGACGGCCGATGCGGACTCGAACGATGCGATGAAGCGGGGTGTGTCGACGGTGGCCGGCGTGTCCTCGCTGACCCGGTGGCTGTGCGCCACGCCGGACGGCGACGTGCCGGCGGTCCAACGCACGCGCCGCGTGGTCGACACGTCCGGCCCGGTGCCGCCGTGCTGGATCCTCAGCATCGGCTCGCCCCGGCGGAGCGTGACGTGGACGTCGGCCAGCTCGGCGCACACGAGGCGCAGGGTGACTTCCTCGGAGGTCTGGTGGGCGATCCGGGCGGCGGTCATGACGGATGAGAATGCCGACGAGTCCAACGTGAGCGTGCCCATGGCGACCCACGCCCAGGCGTAGATCGGGCCGGTGTAGGTCGTCGAGGCGGTGTAGGTCGTCGACCCGTCGTAGGTCGTCGCCGCGGTCACGAGCGTGCCCGGCGCCCACGCCTCGACAGTCAGCGCCGGCGCGGCGCCGGATGCGACCACCGTGGCCCGGAGCAAGCCGTTGCAGATCCGGACAGACGACGTGGCGGCGAAGCGGTGCGGGCGCCACACGGCCCGGGCCTGGGATAGGTCGCGGCACCGGGGGTCGCCGCCGCGGGCGGTGGCCGATGGGCGGGCGCCGAGGGCGTAGGCGACGGTCACGGCTGCTCCAATGTCGGATCGTAGCGGCGCGTCACGATGCCGCCGTCGATGGCCACACGGATCCGGTCGGAGGCCGAGTCCAGCGACGACGGTGGCAGCGCCACCGCTGTCGATGCCGAGAGCACCGTCGAGGGCGACGTGGCGAGGTCGGCCTGCAGCTCGACTGAGATAGTCACGGCGACCCGATGTAGGACGCGGTGAGCGAGAAGGGCGTGCGGGCGATCTTGCGGTGGCTGGGGCCGGCGGGCCCGCCCGTGATGGCGTGGAGCAGGTAGAGGCCGGTGAGCGCCGCCTGCTCGGCGCCGGTGAAGGTCAGCGTCTCCAGCACGCCAGTACGGCCGGCGATGGTTTGCTGCGCGTCGGGATTGCCGACGAGGTCTTTGAGCGACCGGAACGTCGCCCATGCGATGAGGCCCCGGACTGCGAACGGGCTGAGACCGTGGGCGTCGGGGGCGGCCTCCTCGGAGAACTCCGGCACGGCGATGGCCACGGCGATCGGGCCGATCTGGGTAAGGCTCACCGCCGGCGGGCCTCGTGCAGCCCGCGGGCCACGTTGCTCGCTGTGACCTCGGCGCGGAGCGGGTGTCGGGACAGAGCCAATGCCAGCGCCTCGGCCCACACCGTGGGGTCGATGCCGGCCGGTGTGGAGACCGACCCCGATGGCGCCGACGAGCCCCCGCCGGAGCCGATGATCCGAGGCCGGCCGGGCAGCACCCGGCCACCGCCGCCGCGGAACATCTCCAGTGTCTCCGGGCCATCCTCGCCGACCGGGTAGCGGTAGCCAGGCAGCACCGGGCCGCCGTGGGCTCGGCCTTCGCCGGGAATGAACTGTCCATCGCCCTCGGTCGGGGCCGGCTGAGACGACGGGAGGGGCAGAAGGTGCGTCTCCCGCTGCACGGCTGCGATCTGCGCTTCGGCCTGGTCGGCACCGAACACTGTGACGGTGATCTCTGCCGCCTTGCGGGCGATGCCGAACCGCTCGACCAGGTGGTCGACAAGGCGGTCGGCGTCGGCGATGGCCTTCTCGACGCCGGCGAGCTTTACCGCGGTTTCGACCGACTCGGGCACCAGCCCGTACTTCGTGATGAGGTTGTCGATCTGGTCGGTGGTCAGCCCCGCCTGGGTGAACACCCGGCGGAAGTCCGCGATGTGCTTGTCGAACTGCGCCCGGACCTGGTCCTGTGTCGCCCCGTTGTCGATCAGGGCCTTGATGTGGTCCTTGATGCGGGAGACGACGAGGCGGACGACCGCAGCATTCTCGCGGCCCTTCTCGCTGTCGAGGTCCAGGTCTGTGCCCTTTTCGCGGAGCTGGTCCCGTAGTTTGTCGATGGCCTCTTCGTAGTTGCTGGTCGCCTCCTCCTGGTCGACGGTGTGGCCGAGCAGGATGTCGAGCTTGGTCGTCAGGTCGCCGGCGGCGTCGCGCGCCTTGTCCAGATCGGTGGCCATGTCCCGGGCGGCGCCGCCGGCCGCGCTCAGCTCGTGGGGAAGCGGGTCGAGGTGGTCGGCCAGCAGCTTGGTCGAGTCGGCCAGCAGCCCCACCTTGGGCTCCGCTCCTTCGGCCGCCTTGGCCATGCCGGTGATGCCGCCGGCGGCGTCCTTGGCGCTGCCCCCTGCGCCCTTGGCCTTGCCGCCGAAGAGGTCGAGCGCCGACCCGAAGGGAAGAACGGCCTTCACGCCTCGATCCACGATGCCGGCGATGCCGCCGATCCCCTTGGTTAGAGAGTTGGCGCGGTCGATCACCTTCACCGCGGCGTCTGCCACCTGGGTCAGCGACGTGACCAGCCCGCCGCCCAGGGACACGGCTAGCCCCTTGGCCGCCAGGCTGGCGCGCTCCATGGCAATGTTGAAGTCCTTACCCTTGCGGACGCCGGCCTCGTCGAGGACGAGCCCGGCCCGCTCGGCGTCCTTGGCGAACTCGCGCAGACGAGACCCGCCGGCCGACAAGATCTCCTCCAACTCGCGGCCACCCTTGCCAAAGGCAGCCAGGAGCAGGCGGTTCTTCTCGACCGGGTCCGACAGCCCCCGGTAGGCGTCGGACAGCCGGACCAGTGTCGCGTAGACGTCGGCGGTGCCGTCCTTGGCGCGCACGGTCTCGACGCCGTGGGCGGCCAGCGCCGCATGGTTCTTCTCGAGGTTGGTCGTGAACTTGAACATGGCGCCGGCGACGGTGTCGACGCCGAGGCCAAGAGCGACAGCGGCGTATCGGAGCCTGGACGCCTGCTCGGCGGTGCCGCCCATGACGTCCTGCACACTGTCGACTTCCTCAGCGAGCTGGGCGAAGTCACGCACGCCCTTGAAGGCGAGGGCTCCGATCGCCAGGCCGGCGCCGACGGCGCCGGCCTTCAGCCCGGCACTCAGTGCCTGGCCGGTCGTGGCGCTGCTGAGCCCGAGCTTCGACATCGCCGCTTCGGCCAGACCGCTGGTGCCGGTGAGCTTTGATGTGGCCGCCTCGACGGCTGCCAGCTCGGCACGGCTGGCGGCGATGGCCTGATTGGCTGCGACGGTGGCAGTTGCCACCTTGGCCTGCGCCGCCTCGACAGCGGCGCCGGCGTGCGCCGCCTTCAGCTGGGCGGTCTCCAGCGCCTCGGCCGCCCGCGCCGCGGCCACGGTGCCGACGGCGGACTCGCCCACCTTGGCCTGTGCCCGCTCGACGGCGGCCGCCGCCTGCGCCGCCTTCAACTGCGCGACCTCGCTGCGCTGTGTCGCCGCGGCGATGCGGGCATGGCCCTGCTCTGCTGCCGCTGCCATCCTGGCCTGCGCGCCGGCGATGTCGTTGGCCGCCTTCGTGCCGGCGCCGGCCGCCTTCTCGAATTGCAGCTTGCCGGTGCTGCCGATCTTTTCGAGCTCGGCAACAGCCTTGCCGCCGCCGAGGGTCTCGATGATGAGCTGGAGCCGCTCAGATGCCATGCGCTACTCCTCGCTCTCGGCCGACTGGAAGATCAGTTGCAGGTCGCGCAATGACTGGCGGCGCGTGACGTCGGGCGGCCAGCGGAATGAGCGGGCGCAGGCTACGACGTAGGCGTCGAAGCTGCGTCCGCCGCTTTTGGGAGCCCGTCCTCGTACTCGTCGGGGAGGTCTTCGTCGACCTCGACGACGGCGGCCAAGGCGTCGCGGAGCGACATCTTGGCCAAGATGGCCTCCGCCTCGGGCATCTCCCGCGTCCGGCGCAGGAAGATGAGCGCCACCGCCCGGAACTGCTCGGCTGATCGGTGCGGGTTGAGGTACCGCCATGACTGGCCCGTCGCTCCCTCGAAGGCCACGGCCTCGTCGAGGGTGATGTCGTCGGACCGGAAGGTCTCTCCCGCCAGCGTGAGGGTGTAGGGCACGCCTACGGCACCCGGATGATGTCGCCGGCGGCCTTCCACGTTCCGGAGACGGTGGCCATGCCGTTATTCGGCACGGTCACCGCGAAGTCGAAGATGGCCGACCCGAAGAAGTACTTCGACGGGTCTCCCGTGTTCGGGTAGAGGTACATGTTCCTGGGCTGCCCGTCGCGCGACGCCGTGTAGGTCTGAGACGTGGCGTCGTCGAGGAACCCGCTGAAGGTACCGGAGGCGTCGGGCAACCCCGCGAACCACGTCTTGTTGTTGTCTTCGAAGGCGGTGCCTTCGAAGGTGTCGGTGGCGCTGGAGAGCGTCCACTGCGCCTGGTACGCCAGCGGGGTGGCAGTGCCGCCAGAGCTGACGGCGACGTACATGCGTGCCCTTTTGCCGGTAAGCCTGGCCATGGGTCAGTGCTCCTTTCGTTGTCCGTCGAGGAGACGGAGCATTCGTGCTGCGGATGCAGCGAACGTGCGGTCGGCGATGGCGGCGCGGGCGGCTTGGGCCGCTGCTTGGCGCTCGTCGTCATGGGCCAGCCACCATCGGAGCTTGGCCCGGAAGTCCGCCGGGCAGTCGAAGGTGGGCAGCATCGGGAGCACCTCGTCGCCCTCGCCCCGGGCCTCGCGCAAGAAGAACGTGCCGGTGGCGGCCAGCTCGACCTCGCGGGGTCCCATGGCCCACCCGGCCGACAGCTCCGGACGCTCGGCCTCCTGGCGGTAGATGTTGGCCGAGGCCAGCGTCGAGCGGTAGATGTCGACAGCCTGGGAGTTGTCGACGCACTCGGCGAGGTCGTGGGCGACGAACTTGCGCAGCGGCGAACCGGCCTCGAGCTGCTGCCAGTTGCCGGCGAGGGCGACGTCGACGCCGTGCCACTCGATGGCCTCGAGGAAGGCGATGCGGCTGGCGTAGCCGGTGCCGACGAAGGCGAAGTCGCTGCGAAGGTCCGGGGTCACCGGGCCTGGGCAGTGCAGCGCCGGCCGGTAGGCGTGGCCGAAGTACTCCGCCGGAGCCACGTCACGAAACGCATCGATGTTCGTCGGGTCGTTGAGGATGTTGAGGTCGGCGTGGCCAGCCCGGGCGAGCTGGCGATCGTCCTCGTAGGGCGACTCGGTGTGCAGGATGACGACCTTGATCCCGCGGGCACGGATGATGTCGAGCACATCAGGCGGCACGTAGAAGCAGGAGACGATGATGACGACGTCGGGCAAGAACTCGAAGCACACGGTCTCGATGCCCTTGGATGCCAGCCGGGCGGCGCCGACCTCGTCGAGCATGCGGACGAACTCGCCGGTGGACTCGTCCTCGCGGCCGGCGCTCGAGTAGAAGGCGAGCCGGTCAGACAAATTGAACGATGCGACGGTGCATCCGGCCTCGGCCAGGCCCTCGACCCAGCCGGCACCGACATCGGCGACGGAGAACGCCGGGCCGGCGTCTACAACGAGAGCCCTCACGGGCGCTCGACCGCGGCTACGTCGACTGCGGCCAGGTTGATGGTCTTGCCACGCTTCGCCCGCTTGCGGTAGCAGGCCAGCACGCCGGGGTGGCCGGGGTAGGTGTCCTCCTCGAGCGCGACCTCGTCCATATCGGCGAAGATGAATGCGAACTCGGCGAGCCGGAAACGCCAGAAGTCGTCGGGGTGTGGGTGGAAGGGAAAGCCCGGCGAGCGGGTGGTGACGAGGAGCAGCCCGCCGGCGACGACCAATTCTTTCGCCACGTCGACGACGGTGCGCCAGTCCTCGGCGTGCTCGAGCACCTCGGTGCAGATGACAATGTCGACCTGGGGCCAGTCGGCGACGTCCTCGATCTGGGAGACGACATCGACTCCCGGCCCCTGCCACTGGTCGACGCCCACGTAGGACCGCGGCCCGAGTGGCTCGACGTGGGACCTCAGGCTCCCGTTGACGTCGAAGCTTCCCAGCTCGACGACCGTCGCGTCGGCCACGACCTCGGCTGTGAGGTGCCGCCGGCCGAACTCCATCACGCTGCCGTGCATCAGTCCTCCCGTCCGCAGGAAACCAGCCACTCGCAGACGAGCACGTCGTCGCGCTCGGGATGCGGCGACGGCCCCGTCCACTGCTCCGGGCCGAACCTGGCCGTGACGAGGGCGGAGACGGCAGGCATGATCGTGTCGAGCGCCGCCTGGACGCCGGCGGGGTTGGCGCCGATGTCGGCGAAGATGCGGACGGCGAACACCCACTCGTCGGGGGTGATGCCGGCCGTGGTGACGGTGGCGGCGATGGGTCCGGGGGCGCGCAGCGGGCCGGGGTCGTGGTCGTAGATGCTCGTCACGCCGGCCACCCGGCACCGGTTGGAGCCCGAGTGGAGGAGGTCATACAGCTCGGCCTTCGCCGCGCTCAGCGACGTGCGGGCCATCAGCGGGCCGCCTGTCGGAGAGCGGCCTTCATGGCTGTGGCGTGGGCCGCTGCTGCGGGCTCGCTGGCGGCGGCCACGCCGGCGTGCCAGAAGTGCCGGGCCCGGGCGCCAGGGTGGTGGGCTGAGGCCCTGGGGCCGTAGGGAGTCAGGATCGCCCGCTTGCGCTTCGGGGCGAGGTTGTGGGCCTTCGTCCCGCGCTCGGCCCAGTACGCCTTCGAGCCGCGAAGGGTGACGACGGCCGCCGGCCTCGTGCCGGCGCGGTTGGACACAGAGACCCACCCTTCGGCGGGATGAGCGCCGTGAGCACGTGCGCTGGCCAGGATGGCCACGCGGGCCGCTGACCCGGCGGCACGGACGCCGGCGCGCTCAGCGGCGGGGATGGCGGCCCCGATGCGGCGGGTGGTGGCGACGAAGCCCGCGACGTTGGCACGGACGGCCATCAGGCGAACCCCGGCGCCAGGCGCTGGTCGGCGAGGAGCTGCTTGACGGCGTTCGGCACGGCGAAGTACGGGGTGCCGGGCGCGGCGTCGAACTGGTCCGGTCCCAGGGGGCCGGTCGGGACGCCCTGCTCCGGGCGCCAGAGGTGGGACAGCATGATGCACGCTCCCTGCTTCCACCGTGCGCCCACGGTCGAGGTCGAGCCGAACCGGCCGGCGACGGCGGTCAGCCGAATGTTGAGCTGGCCCGTCCGGAATCCGACAGCGCCGCCACCGGAGCGGCGGTAGATGATCCCCGTCTCGGGGTCGAGCAGGTAGTCGTACGCCGTCGGGGCGGCGAAGTTCTCGGCGACGAGCGTCTGCGACGTGGTGCCAGACCGCTCGACCAGGCTCGTGATTGATACCACCGGCCGAGCGGTGGGGATGATGAAGCCGTCGCCGCCGTCGTGGGCCTCCGACACGGTTCGCTGCACGATCGGCCCGAACGTCGCGTCCATGGCCTCGGACACCGCCGTGATGTAGGACGCCAGCTCCACGTCGTGGTCGGTGTTGGCTGCGTCGATGTTGACGGCGCGCTTGGCCTCGGCCAGCGAGAGGAGGTCTAGGGACGACCCGGGGAACTCGATCGAGCCCGGTGCAACGACCTCGAAGTACTCGTCGGCGGCGACGGGTACCGAGTTGACGATGCCAGTCCAGTGTGCCCGCCACAACGGGCTGATGATGGCGTCGACAGCGGCCGTGTAGGGGTGGTGGTACTGGCCGACGCTGTCGCGGATCGGGGTCGTGGGGCCGGAGGAGAGCAGGTCGTTCGGGTCGTAGATCCGCACGAGCGGCGTAACGGGGTCGATGACAGCGCCCGTGCTGTCCACGTACGTGCCGAGCAGGCCGCCGGGAATCGTTCCGCCCTGCGCGACGCGGATGGACATGTCAGGCCTGGGTCAGGGTCACGGTAACGATGATGCTCACGGCCGAGGTCTTGGTGAACGGGCCGATGGGAGCGATCCGGTTGAGGAGTGTGGTCCCGTTGTCCATTCCGAGCTCGGCCCACACGATGTTGGCGGTGCCGGTGCCGAAGGTAGTCACGGTCGTGACAGTGAGCGACGAGCGGGTCGGCGTGCTGTCGTAGGCGACGAACACGCCACCGGTGAGCGACGTGTTCCCGACGGCGGCGGCGGTGTTGCTCGTGCCGACGCCGGTACGGGTCATGGCGCCGACAGCCGACAGCCCGAAGAGGCGGTCGAGGATGAGCTGCTTGCCCACCGTCGTCACGAGGTTGGTGCCGGTGATGGTCTCCACCAGCGGGTTGAGCACCCGGCCGCGGTGGTAGTGGGACGACGGCCGGCGGAGGAGCTTCCATCGGGCATCGGCCACGAGGTTCCACGCGCGCTGGCGGAAGGGCAGCCGCTCCCGGCGGATGTCACCCTCGTAGACGTCGAGCGTCCAGTGGCCGAGCAGCTCGTTGTTCGCGTCGTGGAGTTCCATGGCCTCTTTCGTCATGTGAATGCGCCGGCGAGCTCGATACAGCCGGCGTCGACCGTAAGAACATGTTGGGTAACACCGGCAACGGCATCCGCGACCCTATGGAGAACCTGGATCGACTGGATTTTTGCGATGGTGTTTATGCCATTGGCGATTAGGTCATATGTGAATGACCCGGATAAGTGGTTAATGTTCGAGTTTGTTCCAGCATTGGTGAATATGTCGACATCGGCGAACAGTGCGGATGTAGACCGTAGGGTAATCCTGCCTATGGATGTGACGAGAATGTTTGCGCTGGAGAACCAGCCCCGGTATACGGCGGATGTTATCGTCGCCGTAGGGACATTGGCGCCTAGCGTAGATGTCATTGTAATGGTGGATGCGCCAGCGAGCGAGGTCGCCAACTGTGCGGTGGCCGCGTCGTTCTGGCCGTCGGCGTTGGAAGGGTTCGTGACGCCCGCTCCAGCCGAGCCGGAGAGCCAGCACCGGAGGGTGAAGGAATTGGCCTCGGTCGGGGCGACGTTTGTGTCGTCGTAAAAAGAGCCGAGGGCCACGGTCTCGGTCTGCACGTCGTTAGTGTCTCCCTGGAGAAGCGCGATGTTGAAGGCGGCGGCGTCGGTTGGGACGCCTGTCGTATCGTCGATCGCGATCTTCAGCGCGAACGCATCGGTGAACGCCTCGGTGGCGGCGGCCCCGCCGGACCGAGGGCGGACGACGACAGGGTAGATCCTCACGAGCGCCGGTGGCCCCAGGTCGTCACGGTCATCCTGACGTTAGAGGCTCGGGCGCCAGCCGAATGGCGAACACCATGTCAGAGGTCAAGGTAAACCCCGCCGAACATCGCACGTTGATCTCTACCGTTAGCGCAGTGCTGGCGTTATTGTCCTGGCCTGAAATCCCCAGCAAAACACTGTCGGAACCCCCGTACGTCTTGATCGTCGGGATTTCGATTCGGCACTTTCCGACAGCGTTATTCGATCGCCAGTAGAAGAGGTTGGCGCCGGCGGCTAGAACCGTGCCGCTGGGGACCTTCACCCACGACAGCTCCGCCCACCTTGAACCCACGGCCCCAGCCGCCGCCGGCGCCGTTGCGCTCACTGCGGCGGCCGTGGCCGGGGTGAGATACGGGAGAGGATTGCCGAGAAAACCAGCGTCGGTGGCAGCCGCCACCAGGACCGGGGTGAGCCCCGCAGGAACCGCAGCCATGCCGTACGCAGCGCTGGTGAACCGGAACGGATTGCCATCGAATGACGACCCCGGCGTTAGCACTGTCGCCCGCCTCGACCCACCCGTAGCAAAGACCAGGAAGTTCTTATTGGGGTCGAAATCCACATCCCCTCGGAAGCTTGACCCTGAAATCACGAGTGGGCTGGAATTAGCCCACTCGATGCCTACACGTCCGGCATCCACACCACTTACTTTCTCGGTGGGACAGGTGATGCTGTTCACGGAACACCCGATCATGGTGAGTGGATAGCCCGAAGCACCGTTACTACGGCTTCCTCTCAGGAACCTATGGCTACTTTCCGAATGCACATCAACAATGGAAATGGCGCGACTGGCGTAGGTTTGAATGTCACAAAACCTTTGCCCGACGAAATGCCCGGAGTTGACAGAGAAGTGGCCGCCATTCCCAGCGTATGCGCCAGTAATCCCTATGTCGTTGGCTGACCAGTTGCAGCCGTTGACAAAGTTATGCCAGACGGCATTCGCATCTTCTATTGACACGCCTATATAGTTGGTAACGAATGTGCATCGGCTGTAGTCAGTCTGGTCGGTCTGGAAGTTGCTCTTGCCGATCCGCAGTGCTCTTTCCGTGCAGTTGGCAAACCGAACATGATCGAAGGTGTTCAGAGTGCTGACCAGCGAACCAGAAATGGCATTGTAGTCGACTAGGGTTTTCGCCATATTGGCGCCATCGAACCCGATATGGCTCAACACTCCACGCTGCACGCCTTCGAGGAGGAACATGACGCCGGTAGAGGATGAGTTGGTCGTAGGCATCGCTCCGGCTGGCGTCAATGCTCCAGTGTCGGTGTATGTCAGCACGTTCCCGACGGTCGTCAGGAGCAATTCCGTGTCGACGCCGGTCAGGTATACGCCGCGGTAGATTTTGTACCCGGTGACACCGGCCGCACCAGCAGGCGCCAGCCATGTAATGGTGACCGAATCGTTAGCTGACGCCAGAATGCAGTTCGGCGGTCCAGGCATGGACTCGCCCGTGGCATTCAGCGCTGTGACCCGATAGCTGTAGTACGCCGCTGCCAGGGTGCCCCCGCTCGCCGTGCGAGTTAGCGCGGGCTTGCCGGTCGCCACGGACCCGCCGGGAGCCTGGAGACCGGGAGCGCCCGCCCATTTGATAGTGGAGTGGAGCCCATACCCCTGTGCGTCGCTGTCTCCTCGCAGCGCCCACCCTTGCTTCTGCTTGAATTCGAGCGTCTCGGAGATGTCGTAGGTGAGTGGGTCGGCAGGGAGGAGTCCGGGGTGGTTCTCTGTGCGGCACGCATCTAGCCACGCCTGGAGTGCGGTGTTGTTGGCGGTGGCGCTCCCGCCTGGCGTGGCGCCAAAGTCCGGATGCTGGGCGTCGGCCACGGGGCGCCGGCGGAAGGTGAGCTTCTGCGAGAACCGTTTGACACCGCCGACCGACTGGTCGGTCGTCGTGTCAACGAACGAACCGGCACGCTGCTCGGGCACGGCTAGATCCCCACCAGCGCCGAGTCGAGCTCGAACGTGGTCTGTGCCGTGGCGCCATTGACGTAGCGAGCACGGACGTACGGCATGGCGATGATCGACTCCAGGATTTGGCCCGCCGCGCCACCAGCGACAGCCGCCGAGATGGTCTCGTACCATGCGGTTCCGTCGCGACTCTGCTGCACGCTCAGTGTGCCCGTATGGCTGCTCGCTGCGAATGCACGAAACAGGGAATAGCCGGCGGCCGGCCGGGGTGCGCCGTTGACCGCTGCGCCGCCGGCCAACGGGGTCGAGGGCTCCGGGAGCATCGCCGGCGACGGAACTGGGAGCCCGGCGGGCAGCATGAGCGCCGAGTCGAACTCGAATGTGGTCTGTGCCGAGGCGCCGTTGACGTAGCGAGCACGGACGTACGGCATGGCGATGAGCGACTCCAGGACCGTCCCCGTCGCCCCGCCGGTGACAGCCACCGAGGTGGGGGTCTCGTACCAGGTCGTACCGTTGCGACTCTGCTGGATGCTGAGGGTGCCCGACTGGTCGCTCGACGCGAAGGCACGGAACAGCGAGAAGCTGCCCGCCGTGCGGGTAGCGCCGTTGACGGCGGCGCCGCCGGCCAGCGGGGTCGACGTCTCCTGGAACATCGATGGCACCGGCGTCGATTGCCCATCAGCAGAACGCCGGTAGCCCCACACTCCCACGGTCATGCCGGACGGGGCGTAGACCTTGATCGTCGACGTCACCACGGGGATGTACGTGGGCACGTCGTCAGGACACTTGACGCCGGTGGATGCGGACGGGGCACCGCCGAAGGGATCGGCTCGGGCCGTGAGGCCGGCGCCGGTGGCGTGGACCACGGCGAGCTGCACGGGCGCAGGGAAGGTGAAGGTGAGCACGCCGCCGGCGCCGGACTGGTCGGCGAGCACGTCCCCTGTCTGGTAGTCGTCACGGACGGCGGGAGGAGCAGCCCTGAGCTGCGCGTCCGTGATCCCGCTGGTGGCCACGACCCCGCTTACGGGGACTGGGATGGCCCGGAGTTGAGCGTCCGTCAGGCCATTGGACGTCGCTCCGGTCACCTGGACCGGTGCGGCCCGGAGTTGAGCGTCCGTCAGGCCATTGGACGTCGCTCCGGTCACCTGGACCGGTGCGGCCCGGAGTTGAGCGTCCGTCAGCGGCCCCGTGACAGGGACCGTGCCGGTGACACCGTCGACGGTGACGTGGCCGACTTGTCGGGCCGGGCGGTCGGAGACGTCGACCGTGCCACCCGGCCCGACAATGACAGCGCCCACGGTGCTAGACGGCCCTCTCCGGAGCGCTGGACTGGGTCGTCTCCCTCGTGCCCTTGCGGGTGCGTGCGATCTCGGCCTCGACCTCCTTGGCCCGGTCGGGCTTGCCCTTGAACGCGTAGCCCTTGCGCTCGTACTCGAGCGCGGCCAGGTATGTCTCCTTGTCCATGATCTCCTCCCTAGAAGGTCGGTGCGATGAGGCCGGTACCGGCGATGATCGACGTCGCCGCCGGGAAGCGGCCAGCGGTCCACGCGACGTAGGCGTAGACCTGAAGCCGCACGGTCAGGGTGCCGGACAGCACCTCGGGAAGCGCCCGCGTGCGGAGCTGGCCCTCGAAGAGGATGTGGTCGGACATCTTGGAGCCGATGATGCGGTCCTCGGTGCCGGCGCCCAGGGTCACGGGGTGGTTCGGGTCGAGGATGACGGGCAGGCCGTGCCAGATGCCGACGGGGCCTTCGGACTCGACTCCCTGCGCGATTCCCTGGGCCATGTAGGGGCCGTTGGCCACGGGCACGACGAGGGGCCGGGAGTTGGCATCCAGGGCCGCCGTCATCCAGTACCAGCGCCGCGGGTGCATCACCCAGTGGTCTGCCGGCCGGAGCCGGTTCGTGGCCACCTGCGACAGAGCGTCGGCGCCCTTGGGGAACAGCTCGGGCACGGTTGGGCTGGCGTCGGTGTAGGTGATCGCGTTCGTACCGGACAGGCCGAGAATGCCTTGGATCTGGCCGGAGGAGCCGGATCCGTTCAGCGCCTGGACGTCGAGCCGGGCGTTGTAGTCGGCGGTCAGGTCGGTGAACACGACCTCGTCGAACATGATCGGCGACTGCTCCAGGAGCTGGAGTGCGACGTCCTGCTGGCCGGCGACGGTCCGCACCGGGCAGGTCACGGACGTGGTCACCATGTCCGTCTCCTGGACGGCGGCGTTGTCGGCGGTCTGCGGCTGGGTCTGGGTGCCAGTCGTGATGCGGGGAATGCTGATCGAGTCCGTACCGCCAGGCAGCGGGATGCGCCGCACCCGGTTGACGAAGGGACGGCCGGCCCGGGCCAGCTCGGCGAACTCGTCGAGGATCCACAGCGGCGGCACGAACTCGCCGCCGGCGCCGTCGGTGCGGGAGATGTCCCGGCGCTCGAATGCCGCCCGGCGCTCGCCCTCGGACAGCGACGCCATCCCGGCGCGGAACTCGGCATCGAGGCGGGCCTCGCGCCGAGGCATCTCGACGTCCATCTCGGCCCGGTGGCGCTGGAGTCGCTCGCGTGCCTCGCCGTCGCCGCCGACGTGGGCGAGGCCGAGGTCCCTGAAGTAGCTCGAGCGGCGGTTGGTGCGCTCGTAGGTCAGCGGCTCACGGCGGACGACGGCCCCGCCGGTGGCCGGGTTGACGCCGGCGGCGTGGGCCGCGGCGCGGGCCTCACGGGCCTCGGCCTCCTGCAGCTCGGCGATCCGTGCGTCAAGGACGCCGATCTCGTCGAGCAGCCGGCGGTACTCGGACTCCTCGGCCTCGGTGAGGTTGGAGCGCTGCTCGCCTTCGGCGGCGGCCAGGATCGTGTCGAGGGATGCACGCAGCTCGGCACGGGTGGTCATGGCGCGGGTGATGAACGGGTTCATGGTTCTCCTTGCGGGTTGGGGGTTGGCTTTCCCCAGGTGGTGGCTGCTCCGCTGTGGTGGCCCATTGGGCTCCGGCGGCGGGCGCTCCGGCGCGGGTTACGTGGTCGGCAGAAGTTGGCGCGCCTCGTCGATGGACACGCCTAACGTGGGCGGTGCCGACGGGACGGTGATGGCGCGGGTGAGCAGGTCTCGCACGGAAGCGAGGACGGTGAGGTCGGTAACGCCGATGGACCGGACCTCGGCCAGGATGGCGTCGGGCTCCATGCCTGCCATGCTCAGCAGCGACTGTGCACGCAGGCTGGCAGAGGTGGTGGGGCTGGCGCCGTAGTTGACGACGGAGACGTCGCCCCGATGGATGCTCACCTCAAGCAGCCGGCGGTCGACGTACTCCTCGTCCCACTCCTGGCGGATGGTCCGGAACGCGAAGCTCATCTCCTCGATGTCGCCTCGGTCCATGGCCATGGCCAACTCGGACACGTTGGCCGACTTCGGCTCCAGCTCGGCCTCGACATGTAGCCCTGTGTCGTCCACCGACAGGCGCAGGGTGCCCGACTTCGTGCGGGCCAGCGGGATGCCGCCGTGGTTCACGAGGAGCTGCACGTCCGGCTTCTCGCGGAGGGTCTTGTCGAAGGCGTGGCGGTCGACGGTCTCATTCCATCCGTAGGGGGGGCCGCCGTACATCTCGTACGGCGCCTCGACGACAGAGGCGTACCCGGTGAGGGTGAGCGAGTCGCCGGCGGCGCGGCGAATCTCGAACTGGCCGACCGTCGACCGAAGCTCCCGCTGCGCGTTCACGGCATCGGAGACGAGCTGTCGAAGCTGTGTCACGGGGTACCTCCCGGTCCTGGCTGCAGGAGCACTTTCAGCGCCTCCTGTGCGTCGATCATGTTGAGCGGCTGGAGGTAGGTCTCGCCACCGTCGACAGGCGGCAAGTCCTCCAAGGCGCGAATGTCGTTCACCGACAGCCAGCCCCATTGGCGGCCGATCGCGTAGGCGGTGAACCGGTCCCGAGTGTTGCCCCGGAGCAGCGCCGCCGGGTTGGCCTTGACGTACTGGCCGCGCGGCAGGAGCTGGGAGAAGGCCGCCTCGAGGCGAGCAAGGTCCGGCCCGATGGTGTAGACGCTGAACCCGATCCCCATTTCCTCGAGGCCCTTGCCGCCCCCCTGGGAAGCATGGTCGGTTATGTCGCCGATCATGTGGGCGGGCACCCGGAACAGCTTGCGGATCTCGGCAGTTTGGAACTGGCGCGTCTCGAGGAACTGCGACTCGTTGGGCGAGATGGTGATGGGCCGCCACTTCAGCCCGCCGGAGAGGACCGCCGGCCGGCGCCGGCCGCCGTGGCTGGCTACCCACCGGGCGACCTCGGTCTTGGCCTGGGACGTCGTCAGCGGCTGGTCGGTCTCCAGCACCGATGACGGCGACGCACCGTCTCTGAACCATGTAGCGCCGTAGGACTCGGCGGCTACCGACAGGCTCAGCCCTCGTCGTGCGCACTCGATCGTGCTGAGGCCAAGCCGCTCGCCAGGAGGCGTGAAGCCGCGAACGTGGACGATCTGTGACGAGTCGAGTACTTGCCCGTTCGACAGCGGGTAGCGCCAGCGGCCGTCGGCGCCGCGGGTTGGTGGGCGAACGTCGTCAGGACAGAGAAGGGAGACGGATGTGGCGTAGCCGGCGTTGTCCACGTCGACCACGGCCGAGTACATGTTGCCCCGCAGTGCGATCGACGTCTCAGCGCCGGCCCAGAAGTCGAAGGCGGACAGCTCCGGGTCGGGCTGCACTAGGAGGGGGGGTTGGGTCGGCAGCTCTATGCGTGTGTCGCCGACCTTGCGATACGCCCGGAACGGGAGCATGCCGACGGCGTCGGAGCGCAAGGACACGCAGGCGAAGACGTCGATGATCCGCAGTGCGGTTCGTGCGTTGATCGGCGGGCCGGCGTTGCCGCCGTCGGCCATGCTCGGCGGTGGGATGCGGCCGTCGTACTCGCCCCATGGCCCGGAGAAGACACGCCGCTCTGAGCGCGCCAGCCCTCGAAACAGGCTCACTCATCATCCTTCGGCGGGGCCGGAGTCATCGACAGTGCCACCCCGACGAGGATGCATGACAGCCCGCCGACGGCGATACCGAGCCAGATTCGCAGTATCCCGAGGCCGAAAGCCAGGAGAACCAGGCCGAAAACCTCAAGAATCGTCGAGAAACGCTCGCTCTGCTTCGAGGATGCCAAGGAACTCCTCGTCGTCGTCGGCCCACTCATGCACCGTGGGCTCTATCTCGGTCTCGGGCGGATGAGCGGCGATCCACGCGGCCAGCGTCACTGCCACGAGCGGGCTTATGTCGACCTCGCGGCGGTCGAAGACCCATGTGTCACCCGTGGTCCGCTTCTCTGCGCCGCTGACGGCCTTGTCGAGCTCGGGTTGACCCAAGTGGCGCCACCGGCCATCGGTGACGCTGTCGTAGGCGGAGGCGCACGCCTTGGCGTAGTCGGTCGAGGTCACCGCCTCGATGTCGAGGCCCTTCGCCTCACAGTCGACGACGAGGCCGCCGGCGGGGCCGGTCGGCAGGCATGCAATGGCCCGAGGGTGCCAACGGTCACGTAGCTCGATGAGCCGGTCGACGACCCAGTGCGTGCCCCGGCGGTTGTCGACGACCTCGACGTGGGTACCGCCGGCGGTCGATGCGGCGGCCACGCCGATCACCGACCACTTCCGATCCGGCGATACCTCGAAGGCGAGGACCACCGGGTCTATCGGGGTCGACGCCGGCGCCCTGCATGCCGCCCACGCCTCGGCGGGAAGCGCCTGCTCGATGGCCGTGCCGTGGTCCTCGTACAAGCCCAAGCGCTCGGTGCAGAACTCGTCGTGCGTCATGGCGGGGATCTCTGTGTCGGCGATGAACTCGGCGGTGATGCGGCGGCCGAGCCCGGGGTTGGCCTGCGCCCACAGCCTGCGGTTGGTGATGTCGACGTCAGCCAGGCGCACGGGCGGGCCGTTCTCACGTGGGCCGATGTCGACGTGGGCCGACCACTCGAAGTAGGCGATCCGCCCGGCGTACCGCTTGCGGCTGGTCGCCTGCTCCCGGCAGAGGCGCATGATCTTGCGGAGGGAGTCCGACTCGGGCTTGGGGATCGGGGCCGAGCCGAGCCACCAGAGTTGTGGCGCGTCCTGAGCGCTCATGCTCGGGACGATCGATCCTAGCTCGGACAGGTACATGGCCTCGTTGAGGTACACAACGGCAGGCGATGGGCCTCGGCCGGAAAGCTTCGAGCGGGTTTTAAACCAGATCCGCTGGCCGGACATCAGTTCGATTTCCTCGCCGGCGTGGTCGTTGCCGGAGGTCACCCGCTTCAGTTTCAGCCGGCGGTCGCCGGTCTGGTCCGAGAGGATCTGGCAGAGCTGGCTGACCCGGCGGAAGTGCGTTTGTACCGTGTCGTAGCGGTGGGCGGTATGCGTCTGGTGTCGTTCGCCGAACAGGTAGAGACCGCCGATCTCCCGGGCCTCGGCGATGGCGTCCTTGCCGTTCTGCCTGGGCTTGACGACTACGACCTGGGCGGCGGCCCAGCGGCCATCACGACGTTCGCCGAGTGCCCCGTGGAGCACGAGTTGTTGCGCCGGCTCCAGCATCAGGCCGGCGCTTGCCGCCAGGTCGATCGCCTCCTGTCCCGCCGACGACGGCGCGCTTGGCACGAGCTGGAACCGCGGCTTCTGCTCGCCGAGCAGTGCGGCGCTTCGCGATCTCGTCAACGGGTGGAGTGCTGGCGTCGGGGGTGCCGGCGGAGTGAAGCTCCCGCATGGTGTCGCGGAGCTGCTTGGACAGGGCCGCCACCTCGCCGGCGGTGGCGCCAGCGATCGCCGTGGCGATGGCGTCTCGGAGTGCTGCCAGCGACTCCCGCTGGTCCCCCTTCTGGACCACAGCGACGAAGGCTGTGGGGTCCGAGAGAGCCGGTTCTTTCGGCTCTGGCGGTTGCCTCGGCATGGAAACCCCCAAAAACCATCGGGGAGAGATTTTTGCTGACGCAAAGGGCGTCATCGGAAACTATCTCGC
>JAHFUP010000043.1 GCA_023265025.1 Acidimicrobiia bacterium
GGCCGGGTTGTACTCCTTGGAGGTGCAGCGCTCCAGGGTCCTGTGGTGCAGTTTGGAGTGCACGCCGGCCTGTCAAGCCGGAGGTCGCGGGTTCAAATCCCGTCAGGACCGCGGTCGGGTTGAGAAGTCGCCCTGCTCAGCCCACGATTCCGGGGCGTCCAGCGGGGCCGGCGCAGTTCGAAGCAACCGCTAAAGCGGCCTGACCGAACGACCGACGAAACCCCCGTCATGGACCGGGTGCGGGAACAGCTGGTGGCCCGGGGGCTGGGCAAGAGCACGGTCCGCCAGTACCTCGCCGTCATCGATGCCGCCGAGCGTTACTGCGTCGAGCAGGGCACCGACCTGCGCCGTGCCTCGCCCCTGGTCGTGGCCGGCTTCGCTGACTCCCACCCGCTGAGCTGGTCGAGCCGCAAGCAGGTGCGCACCGCCCTCGGCCACTACTGGGCGATCACGAAGCGAAAGGACCCGCCGCTGCGGGCCATCCGGGTGCCGCCCAAGCCGGACATGGTGTGCCGGGCCCTCGACGAGGGCGACGCACGGGTCCTTGCCAAGGCGGCCCGGGCCCGGGGTGACCTGGCCGGGCTGGCCGTGCTGCTCACCTTGTACCTGGCGCTGCGCCGGGCCGAGGTCGCCGGCCTGCGGTGGTCGAACTTCGACGCCGGTGGGTGGATGCGCATCATGGGAAAGGGCGACCGCCAGGGGGACCTCCCCGTCCACCCGCACGTCGTCGGTGCCATGGCCGCAGCCGAGCGAGTCGGCCCGTGGGTCTTCCCGGGGCGCACCGGCGTGCGCGACCACGTGGCGCCGGCCACCATCTGGCACTGGCACCGCCTCGTCGCCGCCGAGGCCGGCGTCGGCCTGGTGCCGCCGCACCGCGGCCGCCACACCTGCTTGGCTACCGCCAACGACACCACCGGCGACCTGCGCTCGACCCAGTCCTTCGCCCGCCACACCCGCCCCGAGACGACCGCCGGCTACACCAGGACCACCACCCGCAAGCTGCTCGCCGTGATGCGGGCGCTCGACTACGACGCCGCCGCCCGGGTGGCGGGCGACGGCGAGCTTGGAGAACAAGGGGGATGAGCCTGATGAGCTCAAGACGCAAAGCGGCCTGGGTGGCGCTGGTGGCCGCAGCGCTGATGTGGGTTTCTGCCATCCAGATCGAGAAGGAAGAGCCGGGGACCCAATACCCGATGGGCGACCTGTTCCTGGTGATCACCATCGCGCTGGCCGTAGGCCTGGTGGTCACCAGGAGTCGCGGCAGAGGAGGGCGCAGCCGATGAAGCCAGGGGTGCGTGCATGGCGCCGGCGGCGGCGTCGTCAAGGAGACCGGTTAGCGTTCTACGGCGCCCCGGCGGCGTCGACGTCCCGGATGTACCCGGCCCGGCACCACCGCCGCAGCAGCGCCAGCACCAGGGCCTCGGTGCGGACCCGAAGGGCGTCCCGGACCTGGTAGCACACGTCGCCGAGCGTGCCGCCGGCGAAGCGGACGGGCCCGGCCCCGAGGCCGATCAGCACCGACAGCGCCTCCCCGGCACCCTCGGTGGCGTGTGCCACCGAGCGGGCCACCTCCCGGGCCCGCTCGTCGAGCGCCAGCGAGTGCCCGGCCTCCAAGAGGCTGACCAGGGGGTCCACCAACCTCCACAGGTAGGCCATCGTCGCAGCCCTGTCGCCCGGTGCGGGGGTCCGGTCGTCGATCCCCATCGCCCGGCCGAGGGCGTCGGCGATGTGGCGCCGCCGGGCCCGGCCGCCGTAGAGGTCCAGCGGCTCGATCAACAGCGGGTCCAGCGCCACGTGGGCGTCGAGGTCGGCGGCGCCCTCCACGCCACAAAGCCTACGGGACGCGAAGAACCCCCCGGCCGGAGCCGGGGGGTTCGATGCGTCGTCAACGCCGTGAGCCAGATTACCGCCGCTGCGGGCGCACCGGTGCCGCCATGGGCGTCACCCGCTGGCGGGCCACCAGGCCGGCCACGGCGGCCGCCACGGCGTTGACGGCGGCCACCTGCTCGCCGTCGATCGAGGCCCCGAAGGCCACCGCCAGGCCGACGACGGCCTGCACGGCCACCAGGAACAGCACGGGCTCACGTCGCCAGATCACGGTTGTCTCCTTCGCTCGGTTCGCTCGGCGCCGTCGAGGAACGCCCGCACGGCCCGCACGTCGTAGGTGGTCCCGCCCACCCGCCAGCGGGTGGCCCCCGAGGCCGTGGTCTCGGCCCTCCAGGAGGCGATGACGCCGCCCGCCACCAGGGCGTCGAGGCGCCGGGCGATGCGCTCGTGCTTGGGCGCCGTCACTCAGCGGCACCGCCCGCTGCGGCCCCGCTCGGGGCAGGTCGTGGTGGTGGTGGCCGGGGCCGACGACGAAGGGGCCGCCGGGGCGGGCGGGGCAGCTGTCGGCGAAGGGGCCGGGGGGGGGATGGCCGGGCGGGCGGCGAGGGTCGGGCCTGGGCCCGGGCCCCGGCGGGTCAGCTGGGCTAGGCGGTCCAGCAGCTCCTCGTGGTCGGCATGGGCGTTGGCGTCGTGGCTGCGCAGTCCCTCGGCCAGGGCCGCGTTGATCTGGTCGATGGCGGCCGCCACCGTGGCTGCCCGCGCCGCCGCCGCCTCCACATCCCGCTTGGCCTGGGCGGCGTCGTCGGCACGCTGGCGGGCCACCAGCGCCCGGCCCGTCTCGGCGGCGTCACGAGCGTCAGCGACCAGGCTCAGCCCCGCCGCCACGCCAACGGCAACCAGCGCGGTGACCGCGGCCAGGAAGGCCCCCACCGCCCACAGCAGGCGGCGGTTGGTGCGGGCGGTGACGGCGGTGACGTCGGGGATGTCGGGGCGGGCCGTCACGTCGTCCTCGGTCCCACCAGGTCCTTGAGGTCCTCGAAGCGGCGCAGGAGGATCTCGTGGTGCAGGTCGATCCGCTCGGTGAGACGGGCCACGGCCGCCGCCTGGGTGACCAGCTCCTTGAGGGTGTCGATCTGGGCCTGCTGGGCGAGGCTCTGGGCCACGTGATCGGCCTCTCGGTGCTTGAGATTCGAGATCTCCAACCCCTGGGCGTCGACCAGCTCCTTGAGCAGCCGGGTGGTCTCCCGCCGCCGGGTGCTGAGCAGGCCGGCGGTGGCCAGGCCGGCCAGGCCGGCCAGGCCGAGGATGCTCGTGGCCAGGGAGGCGAAGGTGGACAGGTCCACGGCCCGCTACGGCCCGCTCGGGAAGGCGTACGTCGACGCCCCGGCCGAGGCGTCGGCGTCGTTGGTGACCAGCACGTAGCCGGTCCGGTCGCTGCGGGCGTGGATGGCGATGACCGCCGAGGTGCCGAGGGGGGCGTGCGGCCCGAAGAAGGGGGCCCCGTTGAACGCCAGCACGCTGCCGTCCGCCTTGACGGCCCAGAACGGGAACCGGCCCAAGGCGTCGGGTGTGGCGCCGGGGACGAGGGTGGTGGAAACGATGCCGGGGACGAGCACGTGGGCCTCCTCAGGGGTGGTGGGTCGAAGCGGGTAGCGGGCCACGTCGTCGGGCGTGCCCAGGAATTCGAAGTGCATGGAGTCCTTGCGCCCGCCGGTGTAGTTGGCGCCCCAGCGCAGGCCCCACGTCGACGCCAGCCCGGCCGTTTCAGGCGGCATGTCGGTGTGGACGCCGCCGGCGTCGTGGCCCGGGCGCCCGGCATGGTCCGGGTGGGCCTCGGCCATGGGGTTGTCGACGGCGTTCAGGTCGACGGCCAGGCCCCAGGCGTGGTTGGACTTGACGCCCGGGCGCCCCCGGATGTCGCGGTTGGCGAAGCCCGAGTCGTCGGGGCGCTCGTCGAGGCGGTAGCCGGTGGCCACCAGGTCGGCGATGAAGCCGGCGAAGAGCCGGGCCACCTCGGTGCGCACGGCCAGGCGCACGCCGGCGACGGAGATGGTGGTGATGTGGGTGGCGCGGTAGGCGGCCTCGGCGGCGCTGCCGGCGGCGCCGGGCCAGCCCCAACCTCGGGCTCGGGCGTCGGTCATTGGTCCTCCCTGTTGGGGTGGGGCGGGTGACGGTTAGACGCCCCCGATGTCCTCCACGAGGATGAAGGCCGGGTACGTGGCCCCGCAGCAGGGACGGCGTGAGTGCGCCCCGTCAGACCCGTCAGATCGTGTTGTTCGGCGTGTTGCGGGGAATCACTTGGAACATCACCTGGTACGGGTAGTCGGCGGTGAGCGGGCCGTCCCATGCGCGGATGGTAAAACTCTTGGAGTTGTCCACGATGTCGTCCACGTACCACTTGATCCAGCCCGCCGAGTAGGCGTAGCCCTGGACGAACACCGCCTTGATCCCAGTAGGCGGCATCGACGGGCACGTCATCGTCACGGCCACCGTCTTCGCCGCTCCTGGAGCGGAACCAGGCTGGAGCAGTAGCACACCGCCCTGGTCGTTGCCCTCTAGGAGCTGGACGATAAAGCCAGACGGGCCGAGGGCTGGCCCAGCGACAAGCGTCGGTCCCAGCGGTATCCCAGGATTGGATCGGTCCTCCGTGGAGTACCCACCGATCGGAGGGTTGACGATGATCCCCCCGTTGCGGATGGTCGTCCCGCTGTACATCCCCCCGACGTCGTTGGGAAACAGGTTGACGCCGTCGTTTTCCCAGTCGGGGTTCTCGATGTTGATCCACCGCGGCCAGTTGGCGCCCGTCTTGACGTTGCGCCAGTTGTATTGGGCGAGAGTCGGTGCCGTGATGCCGAGGTTGGCGAACGCTGGAGCCAGCCCTGGTGCGAGGATGTTGACCTGCGGGCGGTAGAAGTCGAGCAGGTTCAGCGAGGGCTGGGTGGCGTCGAGGTTCCGACACTTGAGCGTGAAGCCATTGGCCGTTCCGCCGCAGAACATGCGGAAGTACGGGCCGACGAAGACTGCGTTTCCGAAGGCCGCCCCGTAGGAGTCGCTCTCGATGAACAGGCCACCGCCGCCGTGGCCTCGCAGGTGGGTGAAGCTTCCCAGGTTGGAGTTGAGCATGTAATAGGCGTAGTGGTTGCCGTCGTGGCCGAACACGACCACGTTGTCCCAGCGGGGATTGAACAGCCCGTTCTCGTGGCCGCCAGGACCGTACAGGGCAGTCGGAACGGCGTAGACCCCGTGCCCAGTGTTCGTGAACATGATGGCGGGGGCGAAGCGGATGCCGAGGGCGGTGAAGTGGACGTTGACGCCAGTGCCTGTGATGTCGACCACGTTGGTGGCGGCGGTGGCCATGATCAGAACCGAACCCCGCAGGTACGGCACCAGGCTGGGGCCAGAGCCAAAGCTGGAGTCGATGATGCCGCCAGTGACCTCCGAGACCCCCACCCCGCTGATGGTCAGGTCTTTGGTGATCGAGAGCGCCGTGGTGACGAGTGTCTGTCCTGGGATGATGACCGTCGCCGCCGCTGGGGCCGCATTGACGGCCGCCTGGACAGCGACCGAGTCGTCTGTCCCCCACGTCAGAATGCGCCCTGTACCTGTCGCCCCAACGTTGGCCGCCAGTGTGGCTTGCAACGCCGACTGCACCGACAGGATGGTCGTGGTGATCCCGACGGCGCCAGCGCGTAGCGATGCAACCTTGCCGACGTCGGCGGCGCTGAACGCCGCCGTGGAGGACGTGATGACCGGGGACCCGGCGGCGGTCTCCACGTCGGAGACGGTGCGGGCGTCACAGCGGGCACCGAAGGACCGCACGTTGACTCCGGCGATGACGCCGCTCAGCGCGTAGCGCTGGTCCCCGGTGTCCTGGGTGACGTAGTTGTCCGCCCCCACCGCCGCCGGCGGCCCGGTTAGCAGGGAGGCGGCCAGGGTGGCGTCGGCCGCCCCGACGGTGACGGCGTAGAGGACCGACCCGCCGTCGGCGTCGCGCAGCGCCACCTCGATCGACCAGTACGAGCCGGCCGGGGAGATGTTGGCGGTGCGCTCCAGGGCCAGGGCCCAGGCGCCGTTGGCGTCGCTGGTGGTCCGCTCCACGGTGCTGATCTCGGTGCCCTCGGCGATGCGGAAGCCGGGCCCGGGCCGCAGCCGGGCGATGACGGCGACGTTGCCCACCGGCGTGCCGGAGGGGTCTCGGGTGACGCTCGTGATGTTGCTGGTGGGCACTCAGGGCCTCCTCGCCGGGGGCCGGCGTAGCTGTCACAGGGCTGTGCCACCATCGAAGGGTGGTCGACGTGGTGGTGGCGGTGGTGGCCTGGGCCTGGCTGGCCGTGTGCCTGCTGGGCGTGGCCGGCGTGGTGCTGGGCCTGGCGGCCCACTACCTCGACGAGCTGGCCGCCTTGTTCCGCCGCTCGTAGGACTCCCGCAGCCGGGCCGCCTTGACTGCCCTCTCGGCCGAGGCCGCCGCGATGCGCTCGGCCTCGGCCCTGGTGGTGAGGGGGAAGCCGAGGAAGCGGGCCAGGCCCTGGGCGGGAGTCTTCTCGGTCTGGATCGGGCCGGCCTCGGTGAGCCGCTGATCGCCGGTGTCGTAGCGCACCACCCGGCCCCGGCCCTGCAGCGACTCCAGCAGGCGCTTCTGCGGGCTGACGTCGGTGATCCGCTTGAGCACCGACGGCGCCGTGGGCATCTCCCGGTTCAACTCGTCGAGGCGGCCCGTGCCGGGCGGGCGGGTGAAGGGCCGCCCCGTGAAGGTGTTGATGCCGGTGTAGGACTCGTAGGGGATCTTGATGGCCGGCGACAGGCTGTTGAGGGCGTCGGAGGGCTTGAGCACCGCTCCGCCCACCTGCGAGAACGGGTTCAGGCCCCGCGTGCCGAGCAGGCGCCCGCCGGGTAGCGGGACGGCGCCGGCCAGGAACTCGGGCAGGTCCTCCAGGGACTCGTCGCTACCCCACTGGTCGGCCAGGTGCAGGGTCCACGCCGTGCGCAGCGGGTGCTCGACGGGGAGCCGGAAGGCCAGCTGGGTGAGGTGGCGCTGCCAGGCGTAGAAGGGCACGATCCGCCGGGCCGTCCGCCGCTCGAACGGCGTCATGCGGGAGAAGTCGCCCATGGCACGAAGAGCGGACTTCAGGGCGGCCTCGGGGCTGGCCCCCTTCTCGATCCGGGATAGGTACACCGCGGACCGGCCCAGGTCGTCGACGAAGCCGTTCAGCGCGTAGCTCTTGCGCACCACAGCTGACCCGGGCCTGGCCACGGCCCGCACGGCACGCGCCGCCGTCGAGTCGCCGAGCACCCGCTCGTCGGGGGGCCGCAGGAAGGAGAACTCCTCATGGGTGGGCCCGGCGGTGTAGAGGCGGCGGGGCCCGACGGCCTCGAAGCTGCGCTCGCCCCGGACCCCGCTGGCCCGGTAGGCCTTGACGGTCCGGGTCAGCTGGCGGGCGAAGTCCACCGGTCCGACGCCGCCGCCCACCATGGCCATGAGGGCGTTGCCCACCACGTTGCCCACCTGCCAGCTCGGCGACAGCGGCAGCACGGTGACCTTGAAGGCCTGGATGGCCGGGTCGTAGGTGCGCTTGAGCAGCTTGTCCCAGGCCGGGTCGACGAAGTACGAGCGGAACTGCTCGTGCAGCTTGGCCGGCACGAAGGTGGTGTTGGAGGTGATCTGGCCGGCCTTCTCGAACGGGCTGGCCGGGTCCCAGGCCACGTAGCCCTCCTTGGCGGCGGCCTCGATCGACTCGAAGCGGCGCACGAAGGGAAGGGTGCGGATCTTTTCCACGGCCTCGCGGGCCACGGCGATCTTCACCGAGTCGATCTCGGCCTGGGCCTGGGCCCGCACGGTGCGGTCGTAGGCGCTCGACCCCGTGCGCACCCGCTCCTCCCGGCCCTTGCGGATCTTGGGCAGAGCGCCGGCGGCCGCCCCTGCGGTGGTGGGCTTGGCGTCCAGGCGGATGTGGGTGAAGTGGTCGAAGTCAGCGCCCGACTCCTTGAGCCGGGCCAGGGTGACGGGCAGCTCGTCGGCCGCCCGCCCGACCGCCTTGGCCGCCTCCTCCAGGCCCTCGCCCCGCAGGCGGTTCTCCTGCTGGGTCAGCAGCGAGGCCGCCTCCCGGTTGGTCTTGAGCACCGGGCGCAGCCGGGCCGGGGCCGCTGCCAGGGAGTACTCGGCGTCTCGCCGGGCCGCCTCCAGATGGCCGGCCAGGGTGACCTGGCGCCCCTCGGCCGAGCGGGCCACGTTCTCGGTCACCCGGGAGCGCATCTGGGCCCGGCCGAGGCTGGTGCCCTCGCGGGCCGTGTTGGCGGCGGCGGCCGGCCCGGTCCCTGCCCGCTCCGCCCGCGCCCGCAGGGACGTGAGGCGCCTCGACTCCAGCCTGGCCAGCCGGCCCGCCAGGGCGGCCTCGGCCTGGCTGCGCCCGATCTCGATACCCTCGGCCCGCCCCACGCGTACGCCGGTGCGGCTGCCGGTCGCCAGGGCGCGCTCGACGGACTTGTCGACGACTCCGGACACGCCCTGCATCGCCTGTTCGGCTGCGGCCCTTTTCGCCGTGGTCGTCGCCAGTCCGGAGTCGAATGCCTCCCCGGCGGCGCCGACAGCCCTTTCCGCCCGCCCGGCTGCCCTCATGACGGGCGAGACCGGCGTGGGCACCGGCGTCAACGCCGCCCTCGGCTTGGGGACCCGGGCGGCCACGGCGAGGTCCTGTGCAGCGGTGAGGCGGTCCACTGCTGCTGCGGCTCTTGCCTCCTGGCGGATGGTGGCACGTCCGAGTGTCGAGGCTTCACGCTCGGCGAGGCGCTCGCCTCTTGCGGCGGCAGCGTCGCTGAGCCGCCCCTGCACCCGGGCCAGCTCGCCGGCGGCCCGGTCGGCCTGGGCCCGGGTGCCGGCGGCCAGGGTGTCGATGCGCTTGCGGGTGGCCAGCAGCGGCTTGAGGCGCTGGTCGACCACGGCCGGCAGCGGCTCGAAGCCGGCCTGGGGCCCCCGGGAGGGCTTGGCGGCCAGGTAGGCGGCGGAGCGGTCGGCCCGCCCGCCCTCCAGCTCCCGACCGAGACGCAGGCCCTCGTCGATGCGGGCGGCCAGCTCGGGGGCCTTGCCCTCGGCCACGTCGGCGGCCAGGTCGGCGGCTCGGCGGGGCAGGGACTCGCCGTAGGTTCGCTGCAGGTGGGCGTCGAAGGCCTCGGGGGCCAGGTGGGCCCTCAGCCGGGCCAGCGCCGGCGCCTCGCCCTCGCCGACCAGCGTCATGGCCCGTTGCTCGTCGAGGTCGGGCAGGACCTTGGCCACCGCCTCGCCCCGGCGGACCGCCTCGCCCACCCCGGCCGACACCTTCTCGGTGGCGGGGTCGATGGCCTCGCGGCGCAGCAGCCTGGCGTTCGGGTCCAGGTGGGCGAAGCGGATGGCCTGGCCGATGCGGCCCTCGCCGGTCGAAGTCGCCTGGTAGGCGGCGGAGGCGGTGCGCTTCAGCGGCGCCAGGGCGGCCTGGCGGGCGGCACGGCCGGCGTTGCTCGGGGCCTCGGCCACCTCGGCCACCTTGGCCAGCGTGGTGGCTGCGGCCCCACCGGTGCGTGCTGCGGCGGCCGTGGCCGCCTTGGACGCCAGCCGGCCTACGGCCGCGACGTTGCCCACGTCCTCGAGCAGGGTGGCCACGATGCGGCCCTCCCGGGCGGCAACCGCGTAGTCGGTCTCCGACGGCTTGAGCCCGCCGGGAGCGAGCGACGCCACGCCCTGGGTGACCCGGCCACCGGTGCGCACGGCGGACTCTGCCAGCCCGCCGGTCAGGGGATGGGTCCGGGTGTAGAAGTCGGCGGCGGACTCGCCCTGGCGGGGCCTGACCGAGTCGAAGTCGGCGACGTGGAGCAGGTTGGCCGCCTGCTTGGCAGTGTTGAGGGCCTCCTTGCCGGTGTCGGCGACCAAGTTGACCGCGCCGCGGGGCAGCTGGCCGGCGAGGTTGGTCGCCTGGCGCAGGAGCCCGGGGCGCTTGCGCTTGGGCGGGCCCGGCGCCGTGCCGGCGTCGAGCTGCGCGGCCAGGCGCTCGGCGGCGGTGGCGCCCGCCGGCGATTGGGCCTTGGGGGCCGGGGGAAGCGGGGCGGCTCCCCTCTTGGCCAGCTCGGCCCGGAGCCGATCGGCGGCCGACTCGGCCATCTACGCCTGGGGCTGGGAGCTCGGGAAGCGTCGCCCGAACTCCTCGAGGATCAGGGCCACCGTCTTCGGCTGGTTGGCGAACTGCGGGTCGGCGTTGATGAAGCGCTTGAAGTCGTTCAGGCTCATGCCGCCCTGCAGGCCCACGTTCACGGCCTCCACGCCAGCCTGGTAGGCAGCGCTGCGCCGGATGGTGCCGAGGTCGGCCACCCCGATCTTCTTGGCCAGGGCGGCCTGCGGGCCCGCCGGCACCGCCGCCTTGGCCGGCGGCACCACGCCGTACACCCGGGCGGGGTCGATGCCGGCGGCGACGCCGGCGTTGCGCGCCAGCGTCTCGACGGCACTCCGCCGCACCGCCTCGTTGGGCCGGTCGTTGAGCCAGGAGTTCAGGCTCTTCACGCCGAAGCCGGCCTTGCTCAAAGCAGCCGGCTTGGCCGCCGCCTGCTCCTTCTGGATCTCGGCGACACCGAGGAGGCGGTTGTTGAGCTCGGAGTCGGACAGGTCGGCACCGCCCTGACCCTTGCCCTTCTCGTACTCGAACTTCTCCCGGTCCAGGGCCAGGCGGTCACGGCCCAGCGCCGAGGCGCCTGCCGCGCCGCCGGCCCGGGCCCGTAGCTCGGCCAGCTGGCGCTCGGCGGCGGCCCTGGTGATGGGCACGGCGGCCGCCACCTCGCCCAGGTACGACTCGGAGTTGGCCTGGCGGGCGGCCAGGTCGCCCTGGCGGGAGGCCAGGCCGGCCGTGAGGGACGCCCTGGCCCGGTCGTAGGGCTGGGCCACGGTCTGGGACAGCTGGCCCGACAGGGCCTCGGGGGCGCCCCGCCCGCCGGCGGCGGCGAGGGCGGCCGCCACGGCGCTTTGGCGCTGGGCGGCCAGGTCCGCCTGGCCCGCCTCGTAGGCGGCCTTGCCGGCCGTGCCGGCCTGGCGGATGGCGGTGAGCAGGGCCAGGCGGCTCTGGTCGATCTTGGTGGTGGCGGCGTCGAAGGCGTCGGCCATCTACCCCATCTCCAGGTAGGCACCCGGTGCGAAGCGCAGCGCCCCCTCGGCCGCTCGCCGCTGCGCCTCTGCGCGCCTGCGCGCCAGGGCGGCCTGGAGCTCGGCGATCTGGTCGACGCCGGCCCCCATCGTGTCGCCCACGGCGGTGCCCTCGTCGCCGCGCTGGCGGGCCAGGGACAGCTCGTGCTGGCCGGAGCGCAGCAGGCCCCGGGACTCGAAGCCCCCGGAGATCTGCTCGCGCTCGCGCACGCCGCCCTCGGCGATGCGGGGCAGGCGCCGTGCCAGCTCGGCGCCGATGGCCTCGGTGCGGGTGGTGGCGTCGGTGGCCGCCTCGGCGTCGCCGATGCCGGCCTCCCGGAGGAAGGCCAGGTAGGCGGGGTTGGCGGCGAGGGGGTTCAGGGGCATGGGGCGGCCTCACTCAGCCACGTCATCGGCAGCTCCGTGCCGTAGTTGATGGCGTCGTAGCTCATGTCAGCGTGATCGTGATCTTCCACGGAGCGTCTCCCGTGCCCATCCAAGTGCAGGTGCCGTCCGAGTACGCCTGCATGCCGTACGCGATGTCGCCGCCTGCCGCACGTGCCTCATGAAAGGCGACGGCCATGTAGAGGGGCGAGGCCAACTGCGGGCGACGCCCAATGCGAGCGATCGACAGAGCGACGACGCTGCCCGTAGCGGTACGGGAGATCCGGGCGTCACCACGCAGGACGCCCGTCGAGGTGGACTCGCCCTCCAGCACCACTGTCGCGTCCACCGGGCACGGCGCGGCGCCGAAGCCGGCGGCGAAGATGTCCACGCTCGTCGCCGTGGTGGTGAAGTCGTTCCCCAGCGTGACGGTGTAGATGATGGGGGACGCCAGGCGCCAGGCAGGCCCAGAGAGGCCGATCGGCGCCTCACGGTAGATGTACTGGCGCTTGCCGCTGTCGGGGCCAAAAAGGTTGTTGGTGAGGTTCGACGCATAAATAAGGCGGCCGAGGCGGAGGTTCGTGGTGGGCAACGCCGCTCCGGTCCACGGCTCGGCATCGGTCGGAGTGCCGTGCGTGTGGTCGCCCCTGGCGTAGTCGGGACTGGAGCCAACGTCGGGGGCCTGACCGAACCCCTGCTCAGCGACTACGGCGCCGGCTGGCGTGTGGGCGTGGTCGCTCCGCGCGTAGGGGTGGGCGTGGTCGCTCTGCGCGTAGGGGTGGGCGTGGGCGGCCAGGCGCCGGGTGTCGGTGAGGTAGTCCTCCAGGTGGCGGTCCCGGTCGCCGCAAAAGGCGCCGACGGCAGGGCTCAGAGCGCGCTTGGGCTTCACCGGGCAGCCTCCTGGTCGCTCTCCAGCGCCCCCGACACAGCCTCGGCCAGCGCGTAGCGGAAGCGGAAGGCGGGGACGGGGTCCTCGCCGTCGTAGGTCCCGGCCGTGTCGTAGGCGTCGCCGGCGTCGTCGTAGGGGTTGGCCACGATCACCCGTTCACCGCCAGCCCGACGTCTTCGATGACCATCCGACAGACGGCGCCGGTGTTGACCGACACGACGCCACCTCCGGTGTTCTTGTTGAGCGCGGCCGCCACCGTGTACGTGCCTGCGCTCGGCGTCCAGATGTAGCTGGCGTCGAACAGCTCAATGGCAGACGCCGGCGCGGTCCAGTCGCACCAGCGGTCGACGTTTGCGCCTGCGACCTTCACCGTACCGATGACCCGGCCGGCGTTGGCGTCGTTGAGGAGCAGGGCCTTCACCCCGACCCGGTACCGCCGGCCAGCGGGGACGGTGATCGCCTGCGACAAGCCGGTCATGGTGGCTTCAGCCCCGTACGCCTCGTTGTTGGGCCCGGTGAAGTCGAGGACGTAGCGCACCCCGAGAGGGGCCTTGGTCTTGACCAGGTAGTCGAGGGTGGTGGTCACCGCCGAGCCGTCGACACCGACCTTGGCCTCCAGCGCCTTGATGGCGTCGTTGGCGTCGGTGTGCTGGCCGGCGTGGCTGGGGTTGTTGCGGGGCGAGGTGGCCGTGGGGTTGGCCAGGGCGTCGAGCCCGCCCGGGAACGCGGTCGGCATCTACAGCCCCAGGGCCGGGCGGATCGAGCCGTACACGGCGATCTTGTGGATGGCGACACCTCGCAGGTTGGACAAGGCCAGCTGGAAGCCGTTGGCGTGCTCGAAGCTGAACGGGGCCTGGCGCCGGCGGGTCACGTCGGCCCCGGGGGCGGCTTCGAAGAAGGCGAAGCTCTGGGGCGTTCCGGCCCCGCCCTCGTGCAGCCGCTGGGGCGTCATGGTGAGGGTCCAGGTGCAGTTGCCCGAGCCCATGGCGAAGGAGCGGAAGTCGACCTGGACGGCCCGCACCGACACCTCGGCGTCGCCCTCGGTCCACCACTCGGGCAGGGTGAAGGCGCACAGGTCGCCCGACGCCGGCGTCCACACGCCGGCGTAGGCGCCGGCGTCGGCCGGGCTGTTGGCGTAGGCCTGCCAGGACCGGAAGTCGCTGCGGCCGTCGGTGCAGAACACGTGCAGGTCCCGGCCCGGGAAGCTGGCCATGTGGGCCTTGGCCAGGGCGTAGCCGGAGGGGCCGGCCTCCAGGCGGTGGCGGAACCAGGCCTGGGACCGGCGCTGGGTCAGGACGATCTCGGTGTTGCCGGACGGGTTGCCGGCCAGCAACACGTCGCCCGGTCGGCGTGTCGCCACCGCCGCGGAGTAGGTCCGGGGCGTCGCCTCGACCAGCTCGGGGCGGGCCAGAACCTGCGAGCCGGTGAAGGCGGTGGGGGCCTGCTCGTATTGGTCGCCGAACCACACGGTGCCGTCGCCGTCGATGACGCCCATCCCGGGCGGGATGGGCGAGGGCCCCACCGACTGGCGGCGCAGCACCGAGTCGACGCCCGGCACCCCGGTCAGCACCCACCACTCGCCGTGGTGGCCGTCGAGTCCCTTGGCGATCGACAGGTGGTTGCGCTGGGCGTAGAGGCCGGTGATGCCCATGAGGGTCTCGCCGACGTCGAAGTAGTTGGCCGCCGGCCAGGACTCCGGGTTGTCGGCGTCGCTGTAGAAGACCCGGCTGGAGATGTTGGTGGCGGCGATGGTGCGGGCCCCGTACTGGCACACCACGGCGTGGGCGTTGGCGTCGGCGCCGACGATGGCGGCCGCCGGTGTGGCCGAGATGGCGTTGGTGTCGTGGTTGAGCTTCCACAGCTTGCCGTCGGCGTGGTTGAGCCAGTAGGTGGCGCCCTGGCGGTGGACGTAGCTCACCGACTTCGAGGCCCCGGGCGCGGTGGTGATGGCGCCGGCGTAGGCGACCACGGCCTGGGAGGCGTAGTTGTCCACCACGAAGCTGTAGACCGTGGTGCCCTTGACGAACCAGATGCGCAGCTGGCCGGCGGTGGTCTTGCCGTAGCCCATGGCCAGGGTGTCGCCTGGCGGCATCGAGGTCAGCGTGTAGGCCTTCAGCCCGACCCGGGGACCGATCGAGCCGTCGTCGTAGGTGGCCACGTTGAGGCCGGTGAAGCTGCCCGCCGGCGCCCGCCAGGCCCCGGTCTTGCCGTACTCGCCCTTGGAGAAGTCGGCGTAGGTGACCAGGGCGACCGGGCCCTTCACCGCCGCCTCCGCAGCCGCACCTTGGCCGGCCCGGCGTGGCGCCGGGCGTCGTCGAGCATCCGGTTCCGCCACCGCTCGAAGCTGGCCAGGCACTCTGCCGCCCGCTCGGCCTCCCGTGCCCGGCGCAGCACCAGGTGGGCGGAGTACTCCACGATGGCGGGGTGGAACAGCGCCGGCAGCGACGGCACGTCGGTGTCGCCTGCCAGCTCGGGCTCCATGCGGTAGTAGCGGTGGGTCACCGTCACCACCGAGTCGGGCACGGGGCGCAGCACGATGGCGGAGGCGTCGAAGGTGTACTCCCGGGGGCGGCCGCTCGTCGCCGACGGCCACTCGGCGTCGAGGTCGTTGCGGGAACGCCAGCGCATGGGCTCGTCGTCGGCGATCTTGAGGCCGATGGTGCGAAGCCAGTCGGCGGGGATGGCCGAGGCGGCGGAGTAGGTGTCGGTGCCGACCACCGTGGCGAAGGTGGTGGAGCGGGCCAGCCAGGGCCAGTCCTGGTCGGCGGCGATGGCCCGGTTGGCCTCGTTGATCAGCTCCAGGGCGGCCAGGGCGTCGATGGCGATGCCGGTCCGGCGGTCGACCGCGGTGCGCAGCTGGGACAGGTTCACCGGGCCGCGGGCGTGGCCTTGGCGGACGGCGCGTACTCAGCGCCGCCGCCGGCGGTGTCGGCGTAGCGGGCGGTGCGCTTGACCATCTGCTCCAGCCACTCCTTGTAGCCGCTGCGGGCCACCTCGGCCCGGCCCTCGTCCCTCGATCGGCGCAGGGCCAGGAAGCTGGCGTACTCGACGATGGCCGAGCGGAACGACAGCGGGACCAGGGGGGTGTCGCCGGCGTTGACCAGGTCGGGCTCGCTGCGCACGTAGCGGTGCTTGAGGGTCAACACCGCCGACGGCGTCGGGAACACGGTGAGCTGGCCGCCGGTGACGCAGAACAGCCTCGGCTCGCCTGTGCCGGCCGACGAGAGGAAGTCGAGCTCGTCGATCGGCACCCGGCGCAGGAGGGCGCCGTTGGCCACCCGCAGGTCGATGGTGCGCATCCACGTGGCGCCCGGGGTGTAGGTGGCGGTCCCGATCACCGTGGCGATGTCCTCGGTGGTCTCCAGCCACGGCCAGTCCCACTCGGTCTCGAGGTAGTGGTTGGCGGAGTTGACCAGCTCGGTGAGGGCGCCGTCGGTGAAGATGGGGTCCGAGGCGGGGACCCCGAGTCGGGTCCGCACGGCGGAGCGCAAGGTGGCCAGGTCCATGGCGTCTCCTAGGCGTGGGCGCCCAGGTCACGCTTGAGGGCGTGGCGCAGGCGGGGGGCGATGTCGTTGGCCATCTCGTCGTCGAAGTCGGCGTCGAGGCGGGCGGCCCGATCGGCGTTGGCCGACATCGCCGCCACCAAGGGGTCGAAGCCCCGCCGGCCGTCGTGGTCGACCAGCCAGGCCACCAGCTGGCCGATCACGTCGATGGGCGCCAGGGCCAGGGCCACCGGGTCGGTGGTGGTGGTGATGCGGTAGACGCCGTCGTGCTCCAGGCGGACCAGGACCCACTCGCCGCCGCGGGCGTCGATGTACAGGGCCATGCGAGCGTCGCCCTCCCAGCCGAGGGTCGGGTAGCCCGTCTGGATCCGCCGGGTCAGTTCGTCGTCGACGAGGCGCAGCCGGCGGATGCCGATGCGCAGGTGGTCGGGGTGGACCGTGGCCGGGACCTCGGCCTCCCGCTGGGGCCCGAGGACGGGGCGGCGGGCGGTGGCGGGCAACGGGGGCATGGGCCTCCTCGGCGGGCTGTCGGACGTGGCCGTCCCCGCCCCGGTGGGGAGACGGGGCGGGGGACGTACCACGGGAGGGGCTCCCGGCCGGGCCGGCGGGGCGGGCGGCGGCCCGGCCGGGAGCGACGGCGGCCGGCTCAGCTCTCGGTGAGGTCGGCGACCTTGGTGTGGGCGTTGCGGGCGTCGGTGGTGAGGTCGGCGATCCAGTACGCCGTGCCCTCCAGCTCGAGGCGGTCCGGCACCTGGCGCAGCACGGCGCCGTCGTCCAGCCACTCGATTCCCGTCCACTCCTTGAGGGCCAGGTGGTCGGTATCGACGCCGAAGGCGGTGTTGGCGGGGACGTCCCGCTCGGCCACCAGGGTGGCCGAGCCGCTGCCGGTGGAGATCGACAGGCCGGAGAAGCCGCCCTTGAGCTTGGTGGTGTCGTTGGCCCGCTTCATGCCGGTGAGCTGGTTGGAGTAGTTCCTGGCCACGCCGAAGCTCGCCAGGAACAGGTTGACCGTGCCGTCGCCGCGGACGTTGACCTCGTCCATGGCCTTCTCCAGCAGGTTCTCTGTGGTCGTACGGGGCGTCCCGGCGTTGGAGTCCACGAAGGACTTCCACACCGAGAAGGTGGCCGGGTCGACCCCGAAGAGCACGCCGGTGTCGGACACGATGGCCTGCAGGCCTGTGAACTCCCTCTGGGTCGTCCCGCCGAGGGCCCCGCCGTTGCCCTTGCGCTCGACCCGGTCGCCCGCCGCGGTGGTGACGGCGGCGCCGGCCACGGTGATCGTCTTGGCCGCGATGTTGACGGCGGTGATCTCCCGGTTCGAAGCCTTGGCCGCGTCGCCGGGGGTGGCCGCCGAGGAGATGTCGACGAACATCCCCTCCTCGAACTGGCGCATCTGCACCGCCGAGGTGGTGGCGGCCAGGGCGATGACGTTCACCGCCGCGTTGGCGGCCGTGGTGGCGATGGTGCCCGTGCCGTCCCCCGCCAACTGGCGGTTGACGTCGCGCTGGATGTCGTTGGTCATCCGCTTGGTCTCGGAGGTGGCGGTGCGCTCCCAGGCCCCGGCGTTGGTCTTCATGGCCTGCATCACCTGGATCGTGAAGCCGATCCGGCCGGTGACGGTGCGCAGCGGGATGCGCTCCTTGGTGTACTTCTGGTTGGCCCGGGTGGGCAGGGTGCCGCCATCGCCGATGTTGCCGATGCCGCCGGAGCGGCGCACGTGCAGTGAGAGCACGGCCTCGGCGCCGTCACCGTCGTGCTCGACGGCATCGGAGCTGCGGCGCACCTCGGTGAGGAGCAGGGTCTTGTTGTTGACCTGCGAGCGGACCTTGGGCAGGTAGCGGTCCTTGAGGATGCCGCTGGCTTCCACGATGTTCAGTCCCGGCATGGGGATCTCCTTGCGAGTTGGGGTGTTGGGGTGTGGCTCGCGAAGGGCCGTCCACCGGGGACCGGCTCGCCCGGCGCCTGGCCGGGAGGGATGCGAGGGTGCTGAGGGCCTCGACCGTCAGGGCCGGGCGGTGATCTCCTTGCGGACGGTGCGGCCGAGGTCGTCCCAGTCCAGGTCGGCCACCGACGGCTGCGTCTCGCGGCCGGCGCCCACCTGGGGCGGGGTCGTGGCGGCGCCGGCGCCGGCCGCCTTGGCGGCCAGGAAGTCGTCGACGATCTTCTGGCGCTCGGAGCGGACCACCTCGGCCGCCTTGGCCAGGTCTCCGCCGGTCTCGGTGTTGGCGGCGTGCAGCAGGGCCACGTAGTCCCGGGCCGCCTGGCCGACCTTGGCCTCCGGGTCGAAGCCGAGCGTCTTGGCCTCGCCGGCGATCTTGGCCAGCTGGTCGGCCTGGGCCCGCTCGGCCGCCGCCTTCTGGTCCCGCTCGGCCAGGTAGGCGTCGAGCTGGGCCCGGGTGAGGGGGGCGTCGGGGTCGGCCGGGTCCTGGCCGCCGGCAGGATCGGGGTCGGCGTCGAGGAGGGCCTGGGCCTGCTCCTGCATCCACGCCGCGGCGGACGCCGGGTCGGTGCGCAGGGTCTTGGCCAGGTCCAGCAGGACGGCCTGGTCCTCAGGCGTGTAGCCCTCGAAGGCCGACTTGAAAGCGGCCGCCTCGGTGCGGCGGGCGGCTGCCTCGGAGCGCAGACGCTCGACGTAGGGCCTGGGGAAGCTGTCGGTGGACGGGTCGTCGAAGGGGTCGGCCTCGGCCCCGGCGGCCGGCGGGGTGGGCGGCACAGCCGGGGCGCCCGTGGGTCCACCAGGTGCGGGTACGGGCCCGGCTGGTGCAGCGGGCGGCGTGATGGGAGCGGCCGGGGGCGTCGCGGCGTCGCCATCGCCGGCGCCTGGGTCACCCTCGCCGTCGCCGCCCGACACCACGGGCAGGGTGGCGCCGTCGGAGAACCGCACGGTGTCGCCGTCGATCACGTAGGTCAGCTCGGGGGTGTCCATCTGGGACTCGTCCTCTCGGTGGTTGGGCTGGGTCATGCGCCCGGCGGCCCGGGCGCCTCGGTGGGCGGGGTGGGAGCGGGCCCGGCCGTGCCGGGGGGCACGGGGTACCCGGCCCCGGGAGCGCCTGGGGTGGGGGGCTCGACCGGGGCCGGGACCGGTTCGCCGGCCAGCGGCGGTTCATGCGCCTGGGCGGCGGCGGCCAGGGCCGGCGAGACGGCGCCTTTGGCCATCTGTCGGCCCATCTCCTCGGCGGCCAGCGTCTCGTGCGTCTCGACGTGCAGGTCCTTGAGGCTGCGCACCTCGTCGGTGGCCAGCTCGTAGTCCTCGCTGCATCGGTCCCGGTTGTGCTCGGCGATGTGGGCGGCGTGGTCGTCGAAGGGCGCCGGGATGCGGACCTCGCCGAGGGACATCCGGTAGTTCTCCCGCTGGGCCTTGGCCACGTGGAAGTCCACGGCGTCCTCGACGTCGGCGCCGCCGGGCAGGTCCACGAAGTCCAGGAAGCGCCGGGTGGTGGCCGGGTCCCCCGGCGGGCCGAACACGCCCTTGTCCAGCAGGAGGAGGCCCTTTTGGAGCTGCCCCGCCCTCGACGTGGGCGCCACGGCGTCGGCCGGCACGACGGCGGTGGTCTGGCCGGCCAGGTCCTTGCCCGTCCACTCGATGACCTCGGGCACCTGGCCGGGCCGCTCGATGCGGGCGGCGCGGGTCTCGGTCACCTTGGCGGCGTCGATCTCCAGCACCAGGGAGGCGAAGCGCCCCCATCCCTCGGCCAGCTCCTTGGAGAAGGCGCCGAGGGGCGTGTCGTCCTGCTCGGCCAGCAGCGACAGGGCCACCCCGGCGCCGGCGCCGGCGGGTGCGTCGCCGCGGGAGATGTCGTGCCAGCCGAGTGCGTCGTCGATGGCCGAGCGCAGGTCGGCCGGTCGCTGCTGCCACCACGCCGGCATGGTGGGCGGGCTCAAGTACTCGGGGTCACGCTGGGTGCCGGCGCGGACCTTGACGATGGAGGAGGGGTCGTCGTCCCACTCCTCGTCGTCGACCGAGCCGTCCTCCACCATGAGACGGGCGTTGCCGGCGGCGTCCATGTGCTCGTCGATGCTCGACTCGGCCCGGTTCAGCGCCCGCTGGGGGCTGATGGCGGCGCTCAGCACGGTGTCGCCGGCCCAGCGGCGGCTCACCGGCGTCTCCCGGCACACCACGACATTGAGGCGATCGCGGAACGGGAAGTGCCACGGGCCCCGGTCCACCACCTGCTCGCCCACCACCACCACCACCTGGCCCTCGCTACGGCGCGTGGGGCGCTCGTAGTAGGTGAGCACCAGGCACAGGCTCGACTTATCAGCGCCGGTGGCCATCCGGGCCTGGAGGGGCGACATGACGGCCGAGGCGTCGGCGGTGGGCGGCTCATCCAGGCCGTACAGCTCGGCCACCTCGCCCGGCGGCAGGGCGCAGGCCCTGATCCACCACCGGCCCCGCTCGATGTCCCGCGACCCCGGCTCGGTGGCCACCTCGGCAATGCTCAGGGCGTACTCAGCGGTGTCGCCCGTGCCGTAGGGGCGGCCGTCCTCGGACTGGCCCAGGGCCTGGCCGGCCTGCGCGTCGTAGTCGACGGCCAGCAACCCCGACCCGCCCAGCCAGGTGGCCCACACGTGGTCGCGGCGCAGGCCCTCCCAGTTGTGCTCCCGGTGGGTGTCGCCCAGGACGGCCTCGGCCTTGCGGGCCCCGGCCACCACCGAGTCGCCGGAGGCTTTGGGCGGGACCTCGAAGACCAGGGGCCGGCGCAGCAGCTTGGCCATGAGCGTCCTCGACGCCGGCCACACCACGTTGTTCACCACAGCGGCCCGGTCGGGCGACCAGTCGGGCAGGACGTCGGGGCGGTTGGAGCGGTCGTCCCACCAGATGTTCTGCTCGCCGGCCACGAAGCAGCTGTTGACCTCGTAGGCCCGGCGCTGGGCGGCGATGTCCTCCGAGCCCTTCTCCCACCGCTGGCGGATCTCCTGGGCCGAGATGGGCCCGTCGGTCTCCTCCCGCCGGCGGCGGGGCAGGATGGCCACGGCCTACCCGCCGTCGCCGATGGGCACGACCCGGCGCCGGGCCGGCTCTTCGTCGCCGCGCTTGGCCGGCGGCTCGCGCAGCAGTGCGGCCGCAGTGGCCGCCGGCGTGGTGGCCACTGCGGCCGACACCAGGCGGGCCCGCTCCCTGGCCCACTCCCGGGCCTGGACGGCGTGCAGGCCCAGTGCGGCGAGCGCCACCACTGTTGCCAGTACCTCGCTCACCGGCGCTTGCGGGCGCTGGTGGCCTTGGTGGCGCTGGTGGCCTTGGTGGCCGGCGGCGTGTCCTCGGTCTCGCCGGCGAGGGCGTCGACCTTGTTGTCCAGCTCGGCCAGCTCGGAGCGGGCCTGGGCCAGCGCGGCCTGGCACGCCTCCAGCTCCACCTCGAGTTTGGCGACCCGGTCCCGCTCGAGCGCCAGGGCCTTGCCGGCCTCCTCGGCAGCGGCTTGGGCGGCGGCGGCGGCGGCCAGGGGCCGCTCGTCGACGGCGCGCAGTGCCGAGACGGCCTCGAAGGCCTGGTCCCGCTCGCCGGCGATCTTGGCCCGCTCGACCAGCGAACGGTCCAGGTCGGCGAGCGCCTGGTCCCGCCGGCGGCGGTCGACCATGTCGAGGAGGTGGCCGATCTCCCGCCCGCAGCTCTCGCACAGCGCCAGACCCCCCTCGAAGTCGATCACCACGCCGGTGTCGACGACGCGCTCCTGGCGGTAGCCGCCGGGCTCGTCGAGGTCCCGCTGCGACGCCTTGCACAGGTAGCAACAGCCCCTGGCCGTGCCGGCCAGGTAGGTCTCGGTGACACGCAGGTTGGCCATGGTCAGCTCCTCGCCGGCCTCGGCCGGGTCGATGTCGGTGGGTCGCCCGGGACGGACGGCCTCGGGCCCGTGATGGCGCTCACACCTGCCAGCCGGTGACGACGGTGGCGTGTGCGGTGAATGGCAGTGCGGCGTCGGTGTTGCGGGCCCGGAAGCGGGCCCACACGGCCCCGCTGTGCTTGACCACGGTGGTCCCGCCGGCGATTACCACGGTCTCGGTGAAGTCCACCGTCACGCCGTCGCGCGACCAGTCGATCTCGAAGGCGTAGGTGCCGGCCGTCGTCTGGCGCCCGATGGTGAGGACGGGATCGGCTGCGACCTTGGTCCAGCCCGATTCCGCAGAGCCGAGGGCGGCGATGAGCGCGGTGGAGGCCCACAGCGTGGAACCCGGCGCAGAGCGCCCGGCCACCGGTCAGGCCCCCTGAGGCGTGTCGAGGGCGCCCGGGGCGTCGGGCTCGGGCTTGACGGTGGGTGCCAATGGACTCTCCTACAGGTTCGAGCGGCGTTGGCCGCGGCGTGGGGTGCGCCGCTTGGCCTGGGCCGCGACGGCGGCGTGGAAGCGCTCGTCGGGGGTGGTGGGGACCTTCTTGGCCTCCCGTTGGGCACGGGGGAGGGGGAGGTACATCAGCAGGTAGCGCAGGGCGTCGAGGTCGTGGTCGTGGTCGTAGTCGGTGTCCACGTCCTCGGGCTTGTCGGGGTCCCGGGGGGCGTTGGGGATGGCGTGCACCAGCTCGTCGGCCCGGCCCTCGATCACGTGGAGCATCGGGCAGGTCTCCCAGCCGTAGGGCTCGGCGCGGTGGACGAGGCAGGCCGGCCCGTCGGCCAGGTAGGAGTGCACCCGCTGCCAGCCGTCGACGCGGTCGTTGTTGCCCGCCACCAGGTGGCAGCCCTCGGCGCCGTAGGCCTGGGCCAGCGAGTTGGTCTCCCGCACCTTGGTCTGCCACATGCTCGGGTCGGCCAGGCGGGCCCGGACACGCTCGTCGGGACGGCCCCGCACCAGCTGGCCGCCGGCGGTGAGCGCCCCCTCGGCCCGCAGGATGCGCCTGGCCTGCTCGGCCTCCAACACGCCGGTCTCGTAGATCTCCCGGTACACCCACACCCGCCGGTCAGGGTCCTGCGCCGCCCACAGGACCGCCCAGGGCGAGGCGTAGCCCCAGTCGATGCCGTTGTAGCGCCACCAGCCCTCGGGCAGCGTCATGGCGGGCACCACGTGGCGCTCGTAGCGCCATTGGCCGAAGAACTGGCCGGCGAAGCAGTCCCAGTCCCCGTCCCTCATCGCCTTGCGTCGGCCCGGGTCGGAGATGGCGTCCAGGCGGGCGTGGTAGCCGGCGTCGAGGTGGGGGTTGTGCTCGACCTTGGCCTGGATGAACCGCACCGTGCGGCCTGAGTCATCGGTCACCACCTTGGCGCCGTGATCGGTGGCGTCGATGTAGCGGGCCTTCACCGCTCCGTGGCCCACCCCGCCGGGGTTGGTGCCAGAGCGCACGCCGACCACCGGGACGCTGGCGTTGCCCGAGCGAACCCGCTCGTCGACCAGCATCGACACCGCCTCGGGCGGGATCAGGGTGCGCTCGTCGAAGGTCACCTTCTGGTACCCGCCGCCCTGGCGTCGGGTGGCGTGCTTGACGTTCTCGAGGTAGCGGTAGCGGATGACGGAGCGATTGGGGAAAGTGAGCTCCCGCATGGTCCCGTTCCACCGGGCGCCCAGCTCGGTGGCGTGGTCGACCAGCGCCAGCTCGTACAGCAGCGACTCGGCCAACTCGTCGTAGGTGCGGCGGAAGGCCCCGATCTTGATCCCCGGGTAGCGCACGGCGTCGGCCAGGTCATCCATGAGGAGGGCCTTGGTCTTGCCTCCGCCGGCGGCGCCGCCGTACAGCACGTCGAACTCGACGGCGGCGTGGAACAGCTCCTGGGGGCAGCAGCCGCACGGCTCCACCAGCAGGCCCCGCTTGCGGGCCTCGATCTTGGGCAGGCAGGTTGGCTCGTAGCCGAGCCGGGCGAAGACCTCCTCCTTGGTGATCTTGGGAGGGTCGAGCTGGTCCGCCAGCAGGGCCAGGGGGTCAGGGGCGGCGAAGCTCAGTAGCGAGGGCGACACGCAGCGCCTCCTGGACGCTGGGCGCCAGGCCCACGGCGTCGACGGCGTCTCGGAAGGCACCGAGCAGGCGCTCGGCGCTGGCCTCGGCCACGCGCACCCGACGCTCGTCGAGGCCGAGGGCGGCGCAGTCCCTCGCCAGGCGGGAGAGGCGGTCCCGCTCGGCGTTGTACATCGACACCAGGACGTGCGGTCTGGCATCGCCCAGGTGGTCGGGGCCGTAGATGCCGGAGGTGACGGTCACCGCCTGGCCGTCGACGGTCATCCGCCGGCGCAGCCACCCGCCGTGCGGTTGCCCCTCTTCGTGGTCCTCCGCCGAGTCGTCGAGCAGCTCGATCGTGGGCCGGGGATCGAGGCCGGCCACCAGCCCCCGCAGCACCACCACGTTGCCGGCCGCCTCGTCGAGCATGGCCTGCAGGGCCTCGACCGGCGTGGTCTCTACCGCCACGCCGAGGCGGGCCAGCTCGGCGGTGGCCAGCTCGGCGGCCAGGCGGCGCCGCGCTGCGGCCACGACCTGGCCAGCTGCGCCGCCGTGGTGCTTGCAGACGACGGCGCCGGCGCCGGGGTGGGCGCCGCAGGGCTTGCCGGTGCGCTTGGAGGTGCCGCCGCAGTGTCGGGCAGCACAACCGGGGCGACCGCAGGGCGGGCGCCTCATTGCCGGCCGTAGAGGCCGCAGCCGCACCGGTTGAGCCGACCACGGGAGCCGACCACGTACACGGGGTGGTGCCACCCCTGCGAGCACAGCCAGCGGCGGACCCGTGTCACGGTGAGCCGAGCAGCTCCCCGAGCTGGGTGTGCCCGGCGGCGAAGGCAGCCCGGAAGGCCCGGCCGAGGTTGTCGTTGTCGAGGGAGCGGTAGGGCCCGCTCAGGTCGTCGAGGAGCCGGGAGGCCTCGGCCAGCGCCGGGGCCTCGGCGAGGCGGCAGAGCCAGCGCCGGCGGGGCGTGCAGGGCTGCCGGCGTGGGGTCACGGCGCCGGCGGCTGGGCCACGTTGCCGGCGGCGGCGGAAGGTGAAGCTCACTTCAGCGCGCTCAGCGTCTCGCGCTCCCGGGTGACCTCGAAGCGCTCGATCTTCTTGCCCAGCTCGGCCCGCAGCGCCTCCAGGTCGACGCCGCTGTAGGTGGTCCGGCTGTAGGCGATCAGGTCCTTGTAGGTGGACCGCTCGGTCTTGCGGAAGTGCTCCAGGAGCACCCGCTTGGCCGGCGCCAGGCGGGCCTCGGCCGCCTTGGCGTCCCGCTTGGCGGCGAGCCACTGCTCGGCCGCCTCGGCCACCGTCATCGACTTGGCCATAGGTCATCGCCTCCGTGCGCTCGGGTGGTGCGGCATCTCGTCCGGCCAGCGCCGGCGGGTCTGCTGGGCCTGGCGCTCGGTGATGAGCAGCTCGGACAGGGCCCCGGCCCGGAGGGTGAGCAGGCGCTCGGTGGGCACGCCCAGCTCGATCAGCTCGTCCAGCAGGGCCTCGCAGTAGCGGTCCATGCGGGCCTGGCGCTCGGGGTCGGGCCGGCGGCGCGGCATGGCCACCTCCGGGACGATGCGGGAAGTTGCAGGAAGTTGGGGGCCTCAGGAGTTGAAGTGGCCCCACCCGGTGATCTCGTCGCCCTCGCAGATCGATGTCTCGTCGACGTCGAGGACGATGTGGAGCTCCATGCTCCGAACGTGCTCGGTGTTCTGGTTGAGAGAGCCGTCCTCGACGCTGGCCACGGCCAGGACGTCGATCGGCGCCGGGCCCTCGCTGACGTCGGCGACCTTGAACCTTGCATTCCACGTCATGGAGTGCCTCCTTTTCGGGCGTGGCGGGCCTCGTCGAGCAGGCGGGCCACCCGCCGGCCGTGGGCCACGATCAGCTCCTCGGGGCGGGGCTGGCCACCGTGGCGGGAGCGGTAGTTGGCGCAGGTCCCGCACTCGGTGCCGCTGCGCCGGGCCGGCTGCCAGCCGCAGGTACGACACAGCCGCCGGCGCACTCCACCCACGATGGGGCGATGGTGACAGCGCGTGACGCGATCACGGTCACCGGCGGCAGGAATTCCCTACTGGGTAGGAAGTTTCCTACCCAGTAGCTCCGCACAGGACGACCGTGGAGCGCCGATCTCGGGCGCGGTCGACTCCTGGGTGCCGGGCTCAGTCCCGCCTGCGGCCTCGTCCTCCTCGCCGGCGTCAGTGGTAACGATCCGGCGCCCCTTGGTGTCGAAGGAGGGCCAGCCGCCGGCGGGAGCGCCCCAGGTGTCCCTCACGGCAGCACGCTCGGGCACGTGGTCCAATGGATCGGGCAGGTCACCCACTCGGGGTCTTCGGCCCGAGGGTCGAACACCACGTGACGGTCGTCAGGGGTGACCGCCTCCCAGCGGTGCGGCGACCAGGCGAACGCCATCGCCAAGGGTTCGCCCACCAAATGCTCGGCCCGGCGCAGCTTCTTCGGCCCCAGCTTGCCCTCGGCGCTCACCCCTGCACCTCCAGCATGTGCGGCGGCAGCCCGCCCCACGTCGACAGCCACACCACCCCGCCGGCGGCCAGGGCGGCCAGGTCCTCGTCGTCGGGGCGCCACGCCACCCTCACCACCTGCATCCCGTCCATGGGCCCGGGCTCCAGCGGCCGGGTGACGACGCCCGTGCACGGTGAGCAGCCGTCGTCCAGGCCGTCGGGCGCTAGGAACACCGCCGGCTGGGCCTCCATCTGCTCGGACCAGTAGGCCAGGTGGTGCTCCTCCAGCTGCTCGACGGGCCTCACGCCGCCCGCCACCCCTTGCGCTTGCCCGGCCTCCTCGCCGCCGCCGCGGCGGCCCGCCGGCTCTCCTCGGCCGCCTCGGCCCGCACCTTGGCCGCCTCGGCCCGGGTGCGGCGCAACAGGACCAGCGAGGCCTCGGCGTCGCGGCGGGCCTGGCGGGCGACGATGTCGGCCAGCTCGGCCTTGTCGACGTCGCGGGGGTAGCACGAGGCGTCGGGCGAGTAGCCGGCCGCCTTGTCGACGAGATCGCCGAGCCGGCGCAGGGCGGTGAGGGCGCCCTGCACGGCGGTCGCCGACGACGCCACCGCCTTCGCCGCCGCCTCCAGCTTGGCGCGCGCCCCCTCCCGCTCGGCCGCCACCGACGCCGTGGGGCCGGTCTCGCTGCCGTCGGGGGCGATGCGGCGGCGGTGGCCGCCGCTCTCGGCGGCGGAGTCGATGCGGTAGCCCGAGTCGTGCAGGGCGGCGTAGGCCTCGGCCACCTGGGGGGCCAGGGCGACGAGCACGGCCGCGTGGGCGCTGACCTGGTGGGGGGTGGGGACGGTCATGAGAGAGCCGCGACGATGGCGGCGAAGAGGTGGTCCTTGCGCTTCTGGCCGGCGGGAAGCTCCTCGTACGGGACCAGGCAGGGGTGGGTCTTGGCCTCGGCGTCCTTGACCGGACCGTGGGTCCAGCCGTCGTTCACCTTGAAATCGCACCACAACTGATGGAGCTGCTCGGGGGTGGCCCCCGCCACCGCCTCCCGCACGCCCGAGACGGCCGACTCCCGCTGCCACTCCGGCGCCTCGTCCCACGGCGGCGACACCGCGTCATCACCAAGGAGCAGCTGTAGGGCCCGGTTGGCCTCGTGGCATACCCGGGCGATGTCGGCGGCTTGCAGTGCGCTCATGAGGTCGGGCCTTCCTGGTCGGGGGTCATGGGGTCGGGGCGGTGGGCGCGATGCCACGCCCGCCTCGCGGACGCGGTGTCGAGGGGCGTCGGGGACCACGAGCCGCACGAGCAGTGCGCCTTTCGAGGGCCCGCCCGGTCGGCGTTGAGCAATTGGTGGCTCGACATGGCGAGGTCCTCCTGTCGTTGCCGGGCCCGGAGCCTGGCCTGGCGTCGGGCATGCAGCTGGTCGGGAGAGTCCAGGCCGGCGCACCCCCGGCAAAGCCCATCGCCCCGCACGGTGACCTCGTCGAGGCCGCAGCCAGGGCACACCCGTCGGCGGCGGCCGCCGGCCCGACTCATGCGGCCGCCTGGGGGAGGGCCCGCAGCACGATCCGGCGCACGACGGCCGGGTGCCAGCTGTCCGACCGCTTCGGCCGGAAACCCTCCGCCTCGAGCGTGCGGGCGATCTCCCGCCAGCTCGGGCGGGGGTCGCACTGCACGAGCTCGACCATGCGGGCCAGGGCGCGCTGCTCGGCCGGGGCGGCGGCCAGCTCCCGCTCGGGAGTGGCGCGCCACCCGAAGCCAGGCGAGCCGTAGGCGTACCCGCCCTTCGCTGCTTTGGCACGGCGGCCGCCCTGCAGCCGCGCCGTGATGATGGCCCGCTCGTACTGCGCAATGGCGCCGAGGACCTGGCGCACGAGGATCCGGGTCGGGTCGTCGGAGTCGATGTCCGCCTCCGCTGTCGACAGCACCACCCGGCCGGCCTTGCCGAGCTGGGCGATGACCACCTCTTGGAGCCAGAGCGAGCGCGCCAGCCGATCGAGGCGGTAGACGATCAGCCCCTCGGCACCGCCGGCGACGATGGCCTGGAGGGCGACCGACAGACCCGGGCGGTCGATGACCTCTGTGGTCCCGCTCACGCCCTCGTCGCGGTGGAGCGCTACGAGCTCGTGCCCGCCGGTGGCACAATGCGCCTCGATGGCGGTGACCTGCATCTCCAGGCCGAGGCCGTCCTCGGCTTGTCCACGGGTGGAGACACGGATGTAGCCGATCAGGCGCATCGCCCCCAAGGATGGCGGCGCGTGACGCACCGACGGGCCATGTCACCCAATTCTATGTGGTTACAGCCCAGGTCAGAGCGTTTTAGCGCCGTGGTCGGGCGGTGTAACCGCTATGGGCATTACGGCGACGGCACGAACAGGCCGGCAGCGTCGAGCCGATAGGCGACGTTCGGCTCGATCCCGCCCTCGCCCACATACCCGACGACCAAGCGGAACCGGCCGGCGGTGGCGTCCCAGCGCTTGACCACCAGTGTGCCCCCGTCGCCCGACGTCGATGTGCCCCCGTCGCCCGACGTCGATGTGCCCCTGTAGCCCGACGTCGATGTGCCCCTGTAGACGGCGCCCATGCCGGAAAGGGTCGGGCGGCTCACAAGGCCCGCCCGACGGCGATCGGCCACCACGCCCCGCACCCCGAGCACAGCTGGCCCGGCACCCGCCGGTCGCTCCCGAGCCGCCCGTCGCTGCGGCTGGTCCGGCGCAGGTCCATGCCCCCGCAGCGCCCGCAGCACATGACCGGCTGGAGGGCCGCCGTCACTCGTCAACCGCGTCCGGGACGGCCGTGGCGACGACGCCGTCCACCCACCGGCGGAAGGCGAACAGGGCCGAGCGCAGCTCGTTGGCGTCGCTCTCGCAGAAGAGATCCCCACCGTTCTCGAAGCGTGCAACGGCCCACGTGTAGCTCCGCACCGCCCGGGCGACGGTGGCCAGGACCTCGGCCGCCGCGTCGATGCGATGGTCGTCGTCGTCGACGTCGACGCCGCCGTACGCGCTGAGCGCCCGCTGCTCGACGCGCAGCGCCGATTCCACCAGGGCGCCGGCCTTGTCGGCCCGGTAGTGGGCGCTGTGGGTGTGGTCGCCGATGCGGCACACCATGTCGGCGACACCGGCCAGCGGCGCCAGCAGGTTGCGCTCCCGCCAGTCGCCGGCCTCGTCGGCCGCCTGGGCGCGCTGTGCCAGGTCGGTGCGTGCCTGGTCGAGCGTCGTGGTCATCGGGATCTCCTCGTGGTCGTGGGGGTCGAAGGGGGCCGGCTCGGCCAAGCTGGCCCACACGGCGTGGTCACTGCGGTGGAGTACTTCGGCGGCGTCGGCGTCGAGGCCCGCGTAGCCGTGCACGGTGGACAGGTGCTCGATGAGGTCCACGTCAGGCCGCCACGGGCTCAACGAGCCACCAGGTCGGCCACACGTCACCGGGGTGCAGCCCGACCCGGACGGCGAACTCATCGGCCTGACGGACGGTGAGGCCCTCGGCCTCGAGCTGGCGCATGGTCGTGCCGCTCACGCGCAGCCGGCGAAGGAGCACGCCGCGGGTCAGTGACGACGACGCCGCCAGCAGGCTGGCCAGATCGAAGGGGCGGGGCGCTGCCGGCACGCTCACCACCCGGCTCCCGGCGGGATGCCGCCGGCCTCGTCGCCCCACTGGCGCAGGTGCGCTCGCTCCGGCCGGGGGAGGGCGGAGGGGGACTGCGAGGCCGGCGGATCGTTTGGGGCCGGCTCGGCCGGCTCCGCAGACTTGGGGTCGTCGAGGGCGGGCCAGGCGGTGGCCAGCAGTGCCAGGACGACGAAGCCGAACACGGCGCCGACGGCGAGGAGGGCCATCACGGCGGTCACCGCTGCCACGAGTGCCGGCCGCGGTGCGACCTGGCCAGGACGCAGACCGAGGTGGCGCTGACCGTCCCGTCGATGGCCGGCTCGACGCCGCAGCGCCGGCAGAGCTTGCCCTCGGCCTCGGGGATCCCGGTGCCGGAGAGAAGAGACGGGGGCCCGTCGCATTTGCAAACCAGCCGCGGCAGGTCGAACGGCGGGCTGGCCAGGTCGCAGTAACGGGAGGCCATCACGCCGCCTTCCCGTTGCCGTTGACCTTGCCGGCCAGCGCCAGCTCGGGGGCGGCGGCCGTCGGGGCGACGGCCTCGAAGCTGGCCACCAGCGCCTCGGCCTCGGCCATGCGGTCGGCGTCGATGGCGTCGGGCGGGCCGAAGGCCTCGCGGACCGCCTTCATGGCCTTGGCCCGGGCGCCGTTGGGGATGGCGTTGATGCGGGCGACGAGGCCGGCGGTGGCCGGCGCCTCGGCGACGGAGCGCTCGGCCTGGCGGTTGCGCACCTCCTGGCGGCTGGCGACGCCGCGCTTGGCGTCGGCGGCGAGGGCGGCCTGAATGGCCCGCCCCCACGCCGCCGTCTCGGCGTTCTGCAGCTCGGAGTTGCGCGTGTACGGCGTCGTGCCCGGCACCGGCTCCCAGGCCGACCCCACGCCGGGCCTCACGTCGTCGGGCGTGCGGAAGGCGGCAGCCACGTACGAGACGAAGCTCACGCCGTTGATGACCTCGACGCGGTACGGGTGGGCCAGGTCGGCGGGCTGCAGGGAGCCCTCGGGGTACTTCTCGCGGAAGGTGGCGATGCGCTCGGCCACGTCCACGTAGTCGTCGAGGCTGTGCTCGTTGAAGGCCATCACAGCACCCCCGCCAGCGTGCGGGCGTAGCCGATCAACGTGATGTGGGCGGGTGTCAGCCGCTTGCGCAGCCGCGCCCCGTCCATGGCCACCTCGCGCAGCAGGGCGCAGATGACCTCGATCACGATGTCGGTCCGCCGGCCGGGCACCGCCTCGGCGACGTCGTCCTCGCCCAGCAGGTGCCAGTCGAGCTGCCGGCCGGACAGTGCGACCGTGCGGTAGCGGCGGACCAGCTCGCCCGTCAAGGCGTCGGGGATGTCGAGGACCTCGACGATGGTCCCGCCGGCGGGGAAGCCGTCGGGCGTCGAGATCGTCGACGAGTACGCCGAGCACCCGATCGTGCGCGACACCATCGGCGCCGGCGCCGGGAACACCGGCTTCGCCGCCATCTCGGCCCGCACGGCGGCCAGGCGCTCGGCCCAGGTGGGCCCGGGGGTGCGCAGGTCCGTCATGACGCCACCGGGTACTGCACCGTGGTGTCGGGGTAGCAGGCGGGGCCGTGGGGGTGGGCCGCGCCGCACGTGGGGACGAACTCCTCGGCGAGGTCGGCGGCGACGTCGGCGCAGCCGTCGCACAGCATGACGCCGGAGCCGTCGGCGCCGACGACGTAGACGGCACCTGCCTCGGCGCACTCCTCGCAGCGGTTGGTCTCCGCCTCCTCGGCCAGCAGCAGCTGCTGGCTCCGGGCGCGTTCGGCGTCGATGTCGGCACGGACCGCCTCGGCCTTGCGGCGGTTGAATGCGTAGACGAGGTCCATGGCCGGGGGGGCCGGCGCCCAGGCGGTGGCGACGCCGCAGTCCTCGCACGCCACCGAGGCGACGCCGGCGCCGGCGGGGACGGCAGAGCCGACGGAGACGAACGAGCCGGCGGCGCCGGGGGCGGGGCCGGAGGCGATGAAGCCGTGGCCGGCGTCGCCGCCGCAGTGCTGGCAGGTGCCGGTCTCGAAGGCGCTGCGGCCGGCCTGCTCGAGCATCTGGGAGCGGGCCCAGCTCCAGCAGGTCTTGTCCGACAGAGCCCTGATGGGCTTGCCGTCTCGGTCGGTGCAGGCGTGGAGCGTGGGCGCCTTACGGGCGAAGCCACACTCGGGGTCGATGCCCGGGAGCTCGGCGGCGTCGAACTCGCAGGGGTCGAGGGTGGCGACGCCGTCGACGTCGGGGGATACGGTGAGCATGTCAGCGGTCCTTTCGCTGGCCGCCTGGGCTGGGGGCGCAATCCCCGGCCCAGGCACTTGGTCTTGACACTGTTCATCTTACTCCGTTCCTTGCCAGTGTCAATACCCCGTGCTAACAATCCTCGGGTGGACCTGGTGACCCTCAGCGACATCGCCCGGCTGATCGGCGTCACCCGACAGCGCGCCCACCAACTCGCCGAGACTCCTGACTTCCCAACCCCGGCCGCCACGCTCGGACACGGGAGGGTATGGACCAGGGCGGCGGTCGAGCGATGGGCGCGGAAAACGGGCCGGCTGAGCCGCACATAGACGGCTGAGTAGTTGCCCCCCGCACCGCGCCAACGGCCGGGGGGCGTGGCCGACACCCGAGAGGAAGGTGCCGAACAATGGGCGACGTCTACAAGGTCATCGAAGTTGAGGCTGCCAACAGGGACGAGGGGGTGACGGCCGCCGAACTGGAATCGGCGCTCAACCTCAACAGCGACCGGACCATCACTGCCGTGATGCCCCGGACCCGAGGACGGGTCTGGGTGGTGATGATGCTGGCCTAGCCCCTTGAACCCGTGCCCCGCCGCCCAGCCATGACGCTGGCCTCTTTCGGCTAGGCGCTGGCCGCCCCCGTCGCCGCTCTTTCCTGCTCGTGCCTCCGGCGCATCGCTGCGAGATACAGGTCTGAAAGAGCGTCGGAGATCTCCCTGGTGGTCTCCTTGTCCTCCATCGTCACCAAGGCGACCGCTTGCATCTCCAGCCCGTCCAGGTGGAGGGAGCTGCCCACCCAGCCAGGCGGCGCATCGCTGAGCTCCTGCGTCGTTCTCAGCGTCAACTCGATGACCAGGGAGCCGTCGTCCAGGTGCTGGTCGATCCGACTCACCTTGAACCGCTGCGTCTTCGCCACGCCACCATGCTGCCACCATCACGCCGCCTCCCAGGTGACGGTGACCACGCCGGCGCCGAGCGGCGCCAGCTCGGCGAACAGCGCCCGGGAAAGGTCGAAGTCGCGACCGGTCCACGCCGCCGGCCCCCGGTCCGTGCAACGCCCGACGGCGCAGCGCTCACCGACGCAGAAGCGCACCGTCGTCCCGAAGGCCAGGCTCCGGTGGGCGAACGTCAGCGCGTCGGCGTCGAAGGCCTCACCACTCGCCGTGCGGGCACCCCGGGCGTACCAGCTGGCCCGGGCGGTGGAGACCGCGCCCCCCGCTCCGGCCGGGCCGGGGGGCGGCCCGGTGGGTTCCGTCGCGGGGGGCGCGGTCGCCCGCACGCTCGACGTCACGACGGCAGGTGGGACCGTCGGCCTCGTCGTCACGGGCGGGAGGGTGGTCGACGTCGTCGACGTGGACGCGGTGGGCGGCGGGTCGGCGCTCGGCGACGAGCAGCCCGTCATCGCCAGGGCGGCGGCGATGCACAGCCGGCGGGCCATCTACGAGGCCGCCGCTTCGTCGGCGCCCTCGTACAGGGCGTACAGGTCCGAGCCGCCGCCGGCGCTGGCGCGCGCCTCGAACTGCCACCGCCCGGGCGGGACCAGGCGGTCGCCGCTGCGCAGCTGGGACGCCACCGCGCCAGCGGAGCCGGGGCCGGCGTAGTTCCGGACCCAGACCCACCGGCCCGGGTGGGCCAGCTGGCGCTCCAGCATCGTAAGCATCGAGCCCACGGCCGCCTTCTGGCGCAGGGCCGCCGCACTCCGTTCCTTGCGGGCCGCCGTCTGTCCCTGGCGCCGCCGCTTGTGCCGGTCGGCCTCCGACATGGCTCCCCACACGCCGGGGGCGTCCTCCTGGGCCAGGGCGTAGGCGGCACATGCCTCGACGACGGGGCACCCCCGGCACACCTTCTTGACCACCTCGACCTCGCCGGGGTCGTTGACGAAGAAGGTGCCGGGCGGCATCGTGCGGCACACGGCATGGCGGCGCCAGGACTCGCTCACGTCGACCACCTCGAGCGCTTGCCCGGGCCCGGTCGGCCGGCCAGGCGGCGGTGGAGGTCCTCGACCTTGCGTGCGGTCGATGCCCGCACCAGCGTGCGGCTGACCTGAAGTGCCGGCACCTTGGCCTTGGACCCCAGCGCCCGGCCGAGGAACGAGGCCGTGTAGCCGCTGGAGAGCAGGTCGTCGAGCAGCTCCCAGGTGCAGCGGCCGTCGACCTTCTGGGCGCCGTCGGCCTGGTCGACGGTGACGGCGAGGATCCTCGCCGACGTCTCGGGCCGGATCCGCTTCGAGGGGGCCATGCCGCGCTTGGTGTCTCCGTAGACGAGCTTGGTGAGCCCGCCGTGGGAGACGCCGGCGAGGTGGGCCACGGTCTTGAGGCCGACGCCGGCGGCCGCCAAGCGGCGCAGGTGCTGGCGAGCGGGCCCGGCCGGGACGTAGGGCTGCCAGTCACGGCGGCGCTTGCGCCTCACCCGCTCCGCCTCGTAGGCCCGGTTCGCCTCCTTGCACGGGGCGCAGTGGCACCGCTCGACGACGTACTTCACGTAGGTGCCGTGCGCCCGGCGGCTGTCGGGTGCGACGTAGGTGCTCGGCGCCGGCCGGGGCGGCGGCGGCTCGCGCACCAGCTCGACCACCGGCCGCCACGGCGTCCGCTGCGGGGGCGGGGGGTCGGCGAAGACCAGGCCGTCGTCGAGGGCGCTCATGGCTCGCGGGGTCATGAAGGAACATCCCTTGTCGCACAAGGGGAATCGTCACAGGCGCCCTGTACGATCCGGTGCGTATGGTTCGCACCTGGTCTTATGAGATCAACCACCTGATGGGCGATTCCGAGGCTGAATTGCTGGCTTATCTCGCCGGAATCATCGACGCCGACGGCTGTATCGGCATCCTCCGGACGAAGACCGGATTCGTGCCGAATCTCTCCTGCGGGCAAGTCGCGGAGGAGGCCGTGACCATGCTCCACGCCGCCTTTGGCGGCTCGGTATCCAAAACGAAACTTTCGGCCGAAAAGAACCGCCGAGGTCAACACCGGTGGCGCGTTTCGAACCAGATCGCCGGCGAGTGCGCCCACCTGCTGCTCCCCTACCTCAGGATCAAACGCCGCCAGGCGGAGGCCGTCATTGAGGCCGCCGGCTTGAACCACTTCTGGGTCAATCGTGGGCCGCTCGATGCGGTCAGCCGCGGCTACGCCACGAACCGACTGTGGGAACTTTGGAACGCGGTGCGCCTCTTGAACCACGTTGGGACCGTGGCGCCCGCCCCATTCACAGACCTCACCTGGTGGTGTACCGATTGCGGGATCTGGCACCCGAAGAGACAGCGCCACTGTCCGGGACGTCGCTGGAGCTGCTGACCCCCTCACGCAACAGCCCCGGTCTCGGCAGCCTGCAGGCGCCGACCGGCGACCTGGCAGTACGCGGCCGACACGTCGATCAGCACCGCGTTGGCACCGAGACCGAGGGCCGCTACGCCGGTAGTCCCAGAGCCGGCGAATGGGTCGACGACGGTGCAGCCCGGCCACCCGTAGAGCTGGAGCACCCGGCGGGGCAGTTCCACCGGAAACGGCGTCGGGTGGGAGCCGTCACGCCGGGCCGGAGCGAAGGTCCATAGGTCCTGGGTGAGCTCAGTGAACCGGCCGGCGGACAGCCAGGGGCTAACGCGGCGGCCGCCTTCGTCCAGCTCCAGGGCGGCCTGGGGGCACCGCACCTGGTTCTCGGTGCGGAACACCGCTATCAGCTCGGTGCGGTCGCGGATAGCCGGATCAGTTGGGCTCCGCCACGACCCCCAGCTCGTGCGGTTGCCCGTGGTGGCCTTGTCCCACACGATCACAGCCTCGGGGGCTGCCACATCGCCAAGCGCCGCCAGCACTACCGGGAGCAGCGGCGTGTACGGCCGCCGGTCCACCCCCATCGGGAAGTTGACGACGATCCGAGCCACACCGGCGATGTCGACGAGGTGCCCCGCAGCTGAGCGGAGCAGCTCCGCCCACTCCTCGCGCGACATCGTGTCGTCGGCGCCGTCGTAGTCGACGCCCACGAAGTACGGCGGCGAGAACACGGCCAGGTCGGCGATGACGTTCTTGTAGGAGCGGCTCTGGGCGGCGTTGGCGCAGCGGATCTCGAAGCCGGGCGGGGGCGAATCCACGACGCCAGGATCCGGCGCCATGCGCTCCGACGCTGCATCACGGGCCTTGGCTCGCCGGGCAAGCGCTGAGGCATCCGAGCCCAGCATGTCGGGGTGAACGTCCCCCGCAGCTATCGCCTCCAGGAGCCGGTCCTTCGGGACCTTTGTCAGCTCGTAGAGCGTGTTGGGAGAACTTGGAAAGTCGGCAAAATTTGCCGAGTTTCCGAGCACCTCATGGGTGCCGACAACGATGAGGCGCTCGGCCTTGCTGAGGTTCCAGCCGAGGTGGTCGGTAACCATAGCAGTCCACTCGCCGTGGCGCAACGACGACCTGGCGTCCCTGAGCTCCAGACCCGCTGCGGCGACACCCGCCGGCCCGGCCGATAGGTGCGCTTTCACGGTCGTCGCCCTGTCTTGGGCGCTGAGCGCCGCCGCCAGCTCAGCCACGGCCGTCACCTACCCCCCCCCGGTACCCGGTGCGTTCCGGCCACGCCTTGTGTGCGATGTCGAGCACGGCCTGGGCCTCGTCGCCGATGCGGTCGTGGTGGGTGCGCAGCTCCGCCCACATGCCGGCGCCCGACGGCGCCTTGGTCGCCACGACACCCTGCAGCGCCAGGCGGCGGTAGGCCATGGCGGCCAGGTGCTCGGCGCCGGCGTAGTGGGCGTCGTCGACGTCGAGGAACGGCCGGGCTTGGCGGCCCCAGCTGCACGAGCAGCTCGCCGTGTGGCCGGCGTCGGTCGAGTCGAACATGAGTTCGTGCTTGCGGTAGCGCCGGGCCCGGTGCGTCGTCGTCGTGGTGGTCGTGGTCACGCCGGCACCACCCCGGTGAGACTGGCCCGGAGGGCGCCCAGGCGAACGCGTTGATCGACCAGTGGCGTAGGTGGCGGCGCCTCCGCCACGACGGCCTGCGCCGGCGGGGGGACTGCGGCGGGCGGGGTGAAGAACTCGACGACGTCACCGCTGGCCTTGCACACGAGCAGGCCGAGCGGCGAGCGGGCCCGGCCGGCACGGAACTGGGCCAGGGCCTCGGCGCCGGCAAAAGCCACACCGGCCTGCGGAAACTTGGAGAGCTGGCGGTACCCGTTGGCGTTGAGGGTCGTGGGGATCGGCGGGGAGCACCTCGGGCCGGCCACCGCCAGCACCGCCAGCAGCGGCGCCAGCGCCTCGTCGATCTGCTCGTCGGTACTCGCCGGCAGGCCCGGCGCGCCCCCCGAAAAGGGCGCGTCCTCCGCAGAGCTAGCTAGCTTTTTCGGTCTCTTAGAAAAAGAAAAGCTAGCTAGCTGTCGAGCCGGCGCGCCCTTTTCGGGGGGCGCGCCGGGGTCATCGGGCAGGCCGCACCCCCTCTGACCTGCGCCGATTCCTTTGGCACAGTCGGGCGCCGGCGCGCCCCCCCTCAGGGGCGCGCCGGGTGGTGTCCACGACGATGCCCGCCGCCGTCACGGCAACGACCGGACGGAGTCGGCGAAGGTACTTGGCGACGGTGCCGCGGGACATCCCGAGGTCGGCCGCCATCTCCTTCTGAGAGCGCCGGATCACCACCACCCCGTCGATCCGGCGCTCGCCGTAGCTGCTGATGGCCAGCTCCAGGAACGCATGGGCGGCGCTCACTCGTCCCTCCCGTGGTCCGTTCGCTCGTCGGGGTCCGGCAGGCCGACGGAGGTCTCGAACACGCGGAGCATGGCCTCGATCGCCATGCGGATGAGATCGACCCGACGCGTCTCGGACAGACGCGCGCAACGGTCGAGCCTGTCAACCAGTGGGGCCGGCAGATTGCAGGAGATCCGAACGGGATCCGTGCCTCCGGCAGCGACGGTGCGCTTCGCCTTCTCGATCGCGACCGCCAAGGCATCAGGGATAAGTCCTTCAGGGGTTGGGTTCATGGCGAGGCAGTCTTCAGGGGCTTGGAGGCTCACGCTGTCGCCGCCTCGGCCCGCAGCCGGCCGAACCGGATCAGAGCGTCGGCGCCGCTCTCGTGGCCGGCAGCGAGCTCGGCCCGTTGCGGAGCGGTCAGCCCTCCCCGGATGTAGTGACGGTCGGGGGGCCACCACCCCGCCTCCTCTGCGAGCGCCTCGACGAGGCAGCGCCCGGCCACCGAGCACGACGCGCACACCGCCCGGGCCAGCGCGGTGCGGTTGCTGAGCATGAGGTCTGCCCGTCCGGGTCCTCGACAGGCGGCCCGAGAACGCCAAGCGTTCCTGTCACACGTCGTCTCTACGATTGCTGCTGGGTTCGGCATACGCGCCTCCGTCGTGAAGGGTGGATGGGTGGTGCCGGGCCTCGGCTGCGGCCCGGGCGCTGAGCCCCGGGCCGTCAGCCCCGGGGCGGCCAGGGGGGCGGTGGGGCCAGCCGGGGCCGGCCGAGCGAGTGGATCCGGCGCAGCGCCTCGTGGCATACCCGGACCGGGTCGTCGGGGTGCCGGCGCCACCCCCGCCGGCGCAGCGCCGCCGGGGCCCCGTAGCGCCGGCGGCGCCTCACGTGGTCCCCCCGGCAGCCGCCAGCATCCGCCTGCGGGACTCGGCCATGGCAGCCGCCCGCCCGGTCTCGAAGGCGAGGAGCTGGTCGCCGCCGGTGAAGGTCGTGCGCATCGACTCGCCGCGGCCGATCAGCCAGCCGAAGGCCCAGGCCATGTCGTGGTCCCGGCGCCGGCGGAACTCGCCGATGCGGTCGACGATGACGTCGTGGTCGCCGGCCGGCACGGCGCCGGCGTCGACGAGCATCAGCGCCGAGCACAGCTCGGTCGCCCGCCGTGAGGTCTCGACCTGCCAGGCCTCGAGCCGGTCCACCGCCAGACCGCCGTCGACGACCGGCAGCGGGAGGTACGCCGGGAGCTCGACACCCGGGTCGGCGGTCATGCGGCTTCTGCGCACGTCGAGCACAGGCGGTCGCCGACCCACCGGCAGCTGCCCCAGCAGGCGAAGCGGTCGGTGCAGCCGCACTCCGAGCAGGACCTGGCATCGCCGGCGGCGTCGGCGGCCTGTTGGTCGGCCAGGACCTCAGACGACTCGAGCGACCCGACGATGCAGTCGAGCCTGTGCAGGACAGACCCGTCGAGCCTGTGCAGGACAGACCCGTCGTCCTCGACGATGGCCACGGTGCAGCGGCACTCGCCTCGGAGGTCATCGACGGCGCCGGCCGCCGAGGCCGGCTGGCGAACCGAGCGGGGGCCGATCGCCCGCAAGCCCTCGAACACCTGGTCGACGGTGAGCCCGACCGGCGCCCAGCTACCGGAGGTGCTCACGGCAGCACCTCCGTCGGGCCGACGTAGCGGGCCCAGAGAGCGGACTGCGTGCCGCCCAGCTTGGCCGAGCGCCACTCGAACTCGGGGTAGGCCTTCGACACCTTGGCCCGGTTCTGTCCTGCCGCCGAGGGCGTGGGCCAGGTGACCACGCGGTACCACTCGCCGTCGTCGAGCCCGATGAGCTGCTTGACGAGCGGTTCGAGGCGGTCCTCGATCTTGACCCGGCCGGACCTCGATGCCGGGGGTGGCTCCTCCCGGCAGAGGTCGAACTGCGGTCCGGCGGCCGCCGGCGACCTGGCCGGCTTGGTGCCGTTGGTCGGAACCGGCCGGCCCTCCTTGGTCAGAGCGACCATTTCGGTGCACCCCCCCCCCTGGTGGTGCCCGTTTCGGCGGGTGGTGGTAGCTACGCTGGACATACGCGCCTCCTTGGTGGCGTCGACGAGGACAGATGAGGCCGGCCCGGGGTTTGCTCCCCGGGCCGGCTTGCTGCACGGAGCCGGCGGTACCGCACCTCCCTGGCTTGCGCCGCCGCTCCTGGCACCCCGCCCTTGGCGCCGAGCAGTCGGGCGGCGCGGTTGGACGGGGTGTCAGCAGAAGCGGGCACGGCTACGAGGCCTCTCGCGCCTCAATGCCGAGCTGCATCGCCCAGACCCGCAGCGTCTCCACCGGCAGTCGGACGCCCTGCTCGGCGTTGAGCTCGAAGGCGATGTCGGCCCACGAGCGTCCCTCGGAGCGCAATGCGGCGAGCCGATCGGCGAACTGGCCGGCGAAGGCCTCGTTCACCATTCGATACAACGAACTCCGGGGTGTCGCCATGTCGGTAGTTCTACCGGAATCTCGACAGTCGTGTCAACCACCTGTCAGTTCCTTGTCACGGCGACGGATCGTCGGTACTCTCCGCACCATGCCGGTAAGTGCGCAGATCACTGAGGCCCGAGCGGCGATTCGCAAGAGTCTGCCCACCACCGTCCGCCGGCTTCAGCGCGACCGGGACCTCAGCGACGTGCGTCTGGCGCTCCTCAGCGGGGTGAAGAGGACCACCCTGCACAGCCGACTCTCCGGCAAATCGCCGTTCACCGACGAGGAGCTCGTGAGCATCGCCACCGTGCTCGACGTGCCTGTGGTCGTGCTTTTCCTCAGTCCCGACAACGCCCTGCGCTGGGTGCTCGATCACCCGACTCCGGGGGCGGCTACGGTTGCAGGCGCTTCGGTCGTTCCGGCGAACGAAGGTGCGGTCGGGTTGAGAAGTCGCCCTGCTCAGCCCACGATTCCGGGGCGTCCAGCGGGGCCGGCGCAGTTCGAAGCAACCGCTAAAGCGGCCTGACCGAACGACCGACGAAACCCCCGTCATG